>NZ_JAAVUN010000119.1 GCF_012163155.1 Kocuria subflava | reverse complement strand
ACGGGGACATCTACCTGGACCCGTACTCCGGGTGGTACGCGGTGCGTGACGAGGCGTTCTACGGCGAGGACGAAACCGAGGTCCGTGTCGACGGGCTGCGCTACTCCAAGGAGACCGGGACCGAGCTGACCTGGACGGAGGAGGCCTCCTACTTCTTCCGACTCTCGGCCTACCAGGACCGGCTGCTGGAGTTCTACGAGCGGGAGGGGTTCCTGTACCCGGAGACACGGCGCAACGAGATCGCCGAGTTCGTCCGTTCCGGATTGCGTGACCTCTCCATTTCCCGGACGACCTTCGACTGGGGGGTTCCCGTGCCCGGGGACCCCGACCACGTCATGTCCGTGTGGGTGGATGCCCTGACCAACTACCTCACCGGCGTGGGTTTCCCGGCCACGGACGACGACGCCTTCACCCGCTACTGGCCGGCCGACGTCCACGTGATCGGCAAGGACATCGCCCGCTTCCACTCCGTGTACTGGCCGGCGTTCCTGTGGTCGGCCGGACTGGAGTTGCCGCGCAAGGTCTTCGCCCACGGGTTCCTCTACAACCAGGGCGAGAAGATGTCGAAGTCCGTGGGCAACGTGATCGACCCGCACGCGCTCATCGGTGAGTATGGGCTGGATCAGGTGCGCTTCTTCCTCCTGCGCGAAGTCTCGTTCGGGCAGGACGGCTCCTATTCGCACGACGGCATCGTCTCGCGGATCAACGCGGATCTTGCC
>NZ_JAAVUN010000118.1 GCF_012163155.1 Kocuria subflava | reverse complement strand
GAGCCCGGAACCGAGGTCACGGTGGACCTGGAAGCGCGCACGGTGAGCGTGGGATCACTCACGGTCCCGTTCCAGATCGACGACTACACGCGCTGGCGGCTCATCGAGGGCTTGGACGACATCGGTCTCACGCTCCAGCACGAAGAGGACATCGCCGCTTATGAGCGGCAGCGTCCGGCCTGGCTGCCGCGGACGCTACCAGCGCGAACCTGAATCGGACCTGGCTCTCCGAGAGAACGTGGACGGGGTGAAGCTACGGGTGAGTAGGCGAACTGGCCGCGACCCACGCGCGGCGTCGTCGAACGCCCGTCAATCACCCCTAAGATGGGGCAGTGCTGAATCCGGGGCAAGGCTCGGCACTGCCCTCGGAGGACAGAGGGCATCGACGACAGATCGGGAGACCATGACCAGCGCACTGCAGATCACCGGCGGCGTTCCGCTGGAAGGCACCATCGAGGTGCGCGGCGCCAAGAACTTCGTGCCCAAGGCCATGGTCGCCGCACTGCTCGGCTCCACGCCCTCCGTGTTGCAGAACGTGCCGGAGATCAAGGACGTCAAGGTCGTGACCGACCTGGTGGCTCTCCACGGCGTCGAGGTCAACAACGACGGTCAAGGTGCGCTGACCCTGGATCCATCGAACGTGACCCGCGCCCGCTACGCGGACATCGACGCCCACGCGGGCGATTCGCGCATCCCGATCCTGTTGTGCGGTCCGCTGCTGCACAC
>NZ_JAAVUN010000117.1 GCF_012163155.1 Kocuria subflava | reverse complement strand
AGATCCATTCCGTCGCCTGCCCGCGGTTCGTCCCGTTCGTGGAATCGGGCGTCACCACGGGCCCCGAGGTCCTGGCCACCGCTGAGGAGTACTTGGCTCCGCTGCAGGAGCGCAGCATCGACACCCTGGCCCTGGGCTGTACCCATTACCCGCTCCTGACCGGCGTGATCTCCTACGTCATGGGCGAGGGGGTCACCCTGGTCTCGAGTGCGGAGGAGACCGCCAAGGACGTGTTCCGCGCCCTCATGGGTCACGACCTGGCCCGTTCTGTCCCCGCTGACGAGCCGCACGAATTCCTGGCCACAGGGGACCCCGAACCCTTCGAGGAACTCGCGCGGCGATTCCTGGGCCCGGAGGTGCTGCGGGTGCGGCATGTCGGCTCCGTGGCCGAGCAGTTCCCCACCGGATCGCTGTCCAAGGTCACCCCGGAAATGTTGATGGAGGCCCGCAACGGAGCGCGGCCCGTCCCTTCGACCTCGAAAGGTAACAAGGCATGAACCTCACCGTCATCGGCTGCACCGGCTCGTTCGCGGGCCCCGATTCGCCGGCCTCGAGTTACCTGTTGACGGGCACCGACCACGACGGGCGGGTCTGGCACGTGCTCATGGACATGGGCAACGGTTCCCTCGGTTCCCTGCAGCGCCACATCGACCTGCACGAACTCGACGCCGTGATCATCAGTCACCTCCATCCGGACCACTGCGTGGACCTGGCCGGGCTGCACGTCGCCGT
>NZ_JAAVUN010000116.1 GCF_012163155.1 Kocuria subflava | reverse complement strand
CGTCGACCGTACCGGCCCCCCAACGGCCCCATGATCAAGGCGCCCAAGGGGCGTACGACATACGCGATGCCCACCGTCGACATGGACAGCAAGATCGCCACCCCGGCGGATGCGTCCTCGGGGAAGAAGAGGTGATTGATCACCAGCGCGGCCGCGGTGCCGTAGACCGCGAAGTCGTAGTACTCGAGTGCCGATCCGACCCAGGCAGCCAGAGCGGCCTTCTTGGGTGTCTTGCGTGGTCCGGCCTGGGCCGTGGTTTCGGACATTGATCTTCCTCCAGGTCAGGGTGCGGGCCGTGTCACCCGACCGGCCGTTGAGCCTGCAGCCACCGATGCCGTCGTAGTTTTCACTATGTGGCAACTGTTGCCGAATAACTGTCGGACAAGCATGATGTGTGTCACACATGTACGTCAAGTGGCAACGTGTGCGGTCACCGCACATCCATTGGGAGCCCGAGAGACCGGAGCGCATTGGACGGGAAAACCGGGGAAGGGAGGGGCCGTGGCCGGAACGTCGGGGACCGTTCGGAAGGGTCTTGAAGTCCTGCGGGTCCTCGGCGATGCCCCGCAGGGTGCCACGGCGGCGGAAGTCACAGAATCCACGGGGTTCCCTTTCAGTACGGCCTACCGTCTGCTGGCCACCCTCGTGAGTTCGGATTTCGTCGAGTACGACGACGCCACGAAGCGCTACCACCTCGGACTGCGAGTCTTCGGGCTCGGCCACCGGGTGGCAAGC
>NZ_JAAVUN010000115.1 GCF_012163155.1 Kocuria subflava | reverse complement strand
ATCGGGCAACTCTTACGAGAACAATGGGATGCAGAAGGCATCAACGCAGAAGGTGCCATCGCATACCACCGCAACAACTACATCTGGTGGCAGCGGCTGCTCGCTCGGCTGGAGTTGGCCGGGCTGGATTACCCGGCGGGTGCCGAATCCCTGGAGGCCACGCCAGTGGCCCTTGCACATGCGCCACGTCCCGACGGCTTGTTCGTCCCGATCGGGGACACCGATGGTGGTTCGGCCGACGGTGTGGACCACCCAGCATGTCGCTATGTGACATCTCAGGGCAGCGAGGGAGAACCACCCCAGGAATTGTTCAAGCTCTACCGCGACGGGTATGCCTTCGGCCGCAGTGGGTGGGGGGAGTTTGAACGGGACATGGCAGAGGAGACGTTCTTCCCGATGCCGTTCGGACGCTCCAAGGCCCATGGCCACCCGGACGGCGGATCCCTGACATTCGCCGCCGGGGGAGTCAACTGGATCACGGATCCAGGGAAGTACTCCTACACGCACGAGGACCCGATCCGGAAGTACGTCATCGCGCACTCCAGTCACAGCCTGGTGTATCTCCCGGACGAGCACCGTGACCGGAACGCAGACGTGGCGCTCCTGGCCCATCAAGAGGCCGACAGCCACTGGGACATCACGGTCGCTGACCAGGGCTACGCAGACGTAGACCTGACGCGCAGAGTCTTGTTCTCCACCAGTGGGGGGTACCTCGTTGTGGTGGACACTGTGCGCGC
>NZ_JAAVUN010000114.1 GCF_012163155.1 Kocuria subflava | reverse complement strand
TACGAATTCGTGTTGTCCGAGCGACGCGCGGACATGGTGCAGCGTGTTCGGGACTGCGATGAACAGTTCGGCTTGTCACGGATGGTCGCCGGGTACGCCTGGGAGTGGCGCAGCCGTAAGGACCGTCAGGCGTACGACATCGAGATCGACGACGTTCGACTGCGGTGGAATTCCACGGACACGGACTGGATCAACTCCAGCAATTCCCTCGAGGAAGTTGGTTCGATCCACACGGTTCAGGGGTACGACCTGAACTATGCGGGAGTGATCATCGGGCCGGACCTGCGTTTCGACCCAAGTTCTGAGCAATTGGTTGTTGACCGCGGCAGCTACCGAGACGCGGTGGGCAAGCGCAACAACACGATGCGCGGTCAGATCACCACCGATCAGGACCTGCTGCGTTACATCGCCAACATCTATTCAGTGTTGCTGACCCGTGGAATGAGCGGAACCTACGTCTACGTGTGCGACCCCGAACTGCGACGTTGGCTGGCGCAGTTCATCCCCTCGGTAGGAGGACCACATGCCCCATTCACGGACTACTGAACCTGTTGATTCGCAACGTCGGGGTGGTCACCTGGCCGTCACGGTGTTCCCGTTGATGATCATTGCCGGTGCCGCGGCAGCATTCCTGTTGCCAGGGGCATTCACCGGCTGGAACGCATACATTGTTCCGGCCGGGGACATGGCGATGTCTCTGGTCCAAATCGTGCTGATCCCCATTGTCGGTGGGCTGCTCAT
>NZ_JAAVUN010000113.1 GCF_012163155.1 Kocuria subflava | reverse complement strand
CTCCCCGCAGGAAGTGACCGGACGGTTGAAGGTGTTGTTCCCGGACAATGAGGCCATGCGCATCAGCCACGAAACGATCTATCAAGCGCTCTACGTACAAACCAAAGGCGGGTTACGACACGAACTGGCCGTGGAGAAAGCCCTGCGTTCCGGGCGTAGAACCCGTAAACCGGCCTCGAAGCTACCAGCTGCCTCGAACCGGTCCTGGATCGGTGATGCCCGGATCACTCACCGCCCGGCCGAGGCCGAGGACCGGGCGGTACCCGGGCATTGGGAAGGCGACCTGGTGGTCGGCCCAGGTAATTCCGGGATCATCACCCTGGTCGAGCGCAGCACCCGATTCGTGATGCTGGGCAAACTTCCCGGGGTGCGTGATTCGGCCACGGTCACCACCGTGTTGCAGTCAATGATCCAGGGTCTCCCAGCAGCCTTGACTCGCTCGATCACCTGGGACCAGGGCCCGGAGATGGCTGCCCACGCCCGGTTCACCGTGGCCACCCAGGTACCGGTGTTCATGTGTGACCCGCATTCGCCCTGGCAGCGGGGCACGAACGAGAACACCAACGGGTTACTGCGGGTGGATTACTACCCCAAGGGCACCAACTTCAACGACATCAGTGATGAGGATCTTCAAGCCACGGCTGATCAACTCAACCGACGAGCCCGAGCGACTTTGGGATTCCATACCCCGGCTGAGAAACTCAACGAGTTCCTCACACGTGTTGCACTCACCCCCTGAAACCGCC
>NZ_JAAVUN010000112.1 GCF_012163155.1 Kocuria subflava | reverse complement strand
GATGACGGACCCTGCGCCCGAGATGTTGCACGCGTCCGCCGGAGCCCTTGGTTTGGAAGCCCCCGACCTGGCACGCAAGGCTGCCGACACCATGGAGGCAACGCTCAGCGACTGCGCGGTCGTCTTAGCCGCCTGAATCTGCTCAGAGCAGAGCAGCCCACGGACGGGCTCGCCAAGTGCCACCATGAATGTCATGGACATTCTATTGCTCGGTGGAACTGCGTTTCTTGGGCGTGAGATCGCACGCCAATTCCTTAGTTCTGGCCACAGCGTGACCTGTCTCGCTCGCGGCTCTCAGCCGGCTCCGGCCGGCACCACGTTTATCAAAGCCGACCGTGACAATGCTGATGCACTGCGCTCGGTCGCAAGAACAGCCTGGGACGCGGTAATTGATCTGACCTCCCATCCAGTGCATGCCGTCCGTGCAGTTGGAGAACTCTCCAGCAGGCACTGGGTCTACGTATACTCCAGCAGCGTCTACACCGACTTCTCCGCGCCTGAGCAGTCAGAGGCCGGCACGGTGCATGACCCACTCGCGGCGGGCTGGATGCCAGACATGAGCCAGTTCGGCCCTGCAAAGATCGCCTGTGAGGATGCTTACCGAGCAATGGACCAGCCAGTCACAATCATCCGACCTGGACTGATCGGAGGATGGGGCGACTGGACCGGGCCGGATGTTCTGGTCCCCGACAAAACCCAGCCGACCGCAATCCTAGATGTCGAGGACCTTGCTGCGTGGATCGTTAGCTGCGGTACAA
>NZ_JAAVUN010000111.1 GCF_012163155.1 Kocuria subflava | reverse complement strand
CACCAACAGCAACCCGGCCAGAGCGAATCCCCAGGCATCTACACCGATCAATCGCGTCCAAGCGAACAGGTCAGGTATCCCGAGCCATTCGGACAAGGCCCCGGATAGCGACGCCGATCCCACCACCAACGCCACCACGACGGACACCGACGTGATTGCCACGTTGTAGGTGAGCAGCCGTTTCGGGTGGGTTTCCGCCCAACCATATGCGCGACGAGCCACCCACCCTTGAGCCAAGTCGAAGGTACTCATCCCAGCGGTGAACAGCAGCGGCAGGGTAAGTACCGCCCACCAGGGAACGGCGGCCATTCCTGCTGTACCTGCCAACAGCAAGAGACCGATTTCCGTGGCGGTGTCGAAGCCCAAACCAAACAGCAGGCCCACCAGGTACATCTGCCGCGGTGTTCGGATGCGTGCGCCGACCCCGTTGATGACCTTGGTGATCGGCCCACCCGCGAGGTCACCCACCGGAGCGGGAGAATATGTGCCGGTCTGCCCGGCACGGCCCCTCTCGGCAAGACTTCGCCGCAGTGTCAGGACGTTCAATGCCGCGATCACAAGCAGGAATAATCCCGCGATCAAAGGCCCCCACACTCCCGTGAAGTGATGCCAGGGGGAGTCCTGATCGGCCACGGGACCCATGACCGCTGACAACCCGAAAGCCAGCAGCAGACACAGACCAACCACGACACTCGAATGTCCCATGGAGAGCCAGAACCCCACGGTTGCGGCCGGTCTGCCTTCGGTGAGCAGCCGTGGCCTGG
>NZ_JAAVUN010000110.1 GCF_012163155.1 Kocuria subflava | reverse complement strand
AAGACATCAACCTGGACGTGCGCCGCGGCGAAGTCGTCGTAATCATCGGCCCGTCCGGTTCCGGCAAGTCCACCCTGTGCCGCACGATCAACCGGCTCGAGACCATTGACGACGGGGAAATCCGAATCGACGGGAAGCCGCTGCCCAAGGAGGGCAAGGCTCTTGCCAAACTCCGGGCCGACGTCGGGATGGTCTTCCAGTCCTTCAACCTGTTCGCGCACCGCTCCGTGTTGCAGAACGTCACGCTCGGTCCCATGAAGGTCCGCGGGAAGTCCTCCTCGGAAGCCAAAGAGCGCGCGATGGAACTGCTCAAGCGTGTGGGCGTTGACAACCAGGCGGACAAGCTCCCCGCGCAGCTTTCGGGTGGTCAGCAGCAACGCGTGGCGATCGCCCGCGCCCTGGCCATGAGCCCCAAGGTCATGCTCTTCGACGAACCCACCTCCGCCTTGGACCCGGAAATGATCAACGAGGTCCTGGACACCATGGCCACGCTGGCCAAACAGGGCATGACGATGATCGTCGTGACCCACGAAATGGGCTTCGCCCGGCGCGCCGCGGACCGCGTGGTGTTCATGGCCGACGGCCAGATCGTCGAACAGAACACCCCGGAGGAGTTCTTCGCCAACCCGCAGTCCGACCGAGCCAAGGACTTCCTCAGCAAGATCCTGAACCACTGACGCTCTAGGTCCCCGACGTCGTCGTCGGGGCCCGAACGATCCTTCACCCGGCGGCGCCGCCCCGCCGGGCCGGGACCCCCCCACCCCCCTTCTCG
>NZ_JAAVUN010000011.1:77041-102052 GCF_012163155.1 Kocuria subflava | reverse complement strand
CATCATGCCGGGGCCGGCTGGTTACCTACGCCTTCATCCTCCCGGACACCGGCGTCATGAAAAAGGTAACGAGGGGCTAGTAGACCGTGAGGCCCTTGGCCCGGAAGGTCTCTCGTGCGGCTTCCGTGGATTCCAACGACGGCGGCTGCACACCTTTCAGGGAGTAGTTCAGCCCCAGCGTGTTCCACTTGTCCTCACCCATGTTGTGGAACGGCAAGACCTCAACACGCTGCACCGAACCCCAACGGGCCACGATCTCGGCCACCGCCTGGACGTTCTCCGGCGCATCCGTGAGTCCCGGGACCAGCACAAACCTGATCCAAACAGGTTTGCCCATCTCCGCCAGACGGTCACCGAAGGCCAAGGTGGGGGCCAAGGCTCGGCCGGTGGTTTCCCGGTAGGTGGCCTCGTCTCCGGACTTCACGTCCAGCAGGACCAGATCGACGTCGGCCAGCAGCTCGTCATCGGCCACCCGGCCCAGGAAGCCGGAGGTGTCGATGGCCGTGTGCACACCCATCTCCTTGGCACCCCGCAGGATGCGCCGGACGAACTTGTGCTGGAACAGCGGTTCACCACCGGAAATGGTGAGTCCACCACCCGTGGCCTGAAAGATCTTGCGGTAGCGCATGACCCGCTTCAGGACTTCCTCCACCGATTGCAGCGTGCCGTTCTTCAACTGCATGGTGTCCGGGTTGTGGCAGTACTGGCACTGCAAGGGGCATCCGGAGAGGAACAGCGTCATGCGGGTGCCGGGCCCATCCACTGCCGTGACCAGCTCCCAGGAATGGATGGAGCCCATCAGACCTGCGTGCAGCGCCTGCACTTTCTGATGGTGCAGGGGCCGGCCGTCGTCGTCGAGTGGGAGCAGCTCCCGGTGAAGGTCACCCAGTGTCTCCGGGAGGCCGTCAGCCGTTCCGCGGAGTAGGGGCTGAGGAAGCTCGGTCACAGAGGCCGCGCGGACGGGTTCGGTGGCGCGCATGGCCGCCACCGAACCCTCCGACGGCGTGAACCGGGGGTGCGTGGTTCGCGTACCTGGCATGTGGTCAGTGCAGCCGATCTCAGACGCGGTCGTGGAACGTCCGGGAGAGAACATCCATCTGCTGCTCACGCGTCAGGCGCACAAAGTTCACGGCGTAACCGGAGACCCGAACCGTCAGTTGCGGATAGTTCTCCGGGTGGGCCATGGCATCTTCCAGGGTCTCCCGGTTCAACACGTTGACGTTCATGTGGTACCCGTCGGAGACGTTCTGGGCATCCAACAGACCCACCAAGTTGGTCACCTGCTCGTCCTTGGTGCGCCCCAGACCGGAGGGAACCACGGTGTTTGTCAGAGAGATCCCGTCCATGGCTTCATCGAACGGCAGCTTGGCCACGGACAACGCGGAAGCCAACATGCCGTGGGTGTCACGCCCGTTGGACGGGTTGGCACCCGGGGCGAACGGCTCGCCGGTACGGCGGCCGTCGGGGGTGTTGCCCGTCGCCTTGCCGTAGACCACGTTAGAGGTGATGGTCAGCACCGACTGCGTGTGGACGGCATCCCGGTAGGTGGGGTGACGGCGGACGCGTTCCATGAACTCGTGCACGATCTTGACCGCAATGTCATCCGCGCGGTCGTCGTCGTTGCCGTAGGTGGGGAACTCGCCCTCCACGGTGTAGTCGGTGACCAGGCCTGATTCGTCGCGCACCGGGCGGACCGTGGCGTACTTGATGGCGGCCAGGGAGTCCGTGGTCACGGACAACCCGGCGATGCCGCAGGCCATGGTGCGCAGCACGTTGCGGTCGTGCAGGGCCATCTCCAGGCGCTCGTAGGCGTACTTGTCGTGCATGTAGTGGATGCAGTTCAGCGCCTCCACGTAAGTGGCGGCCAACCAGTCCAGCAGCACCAGGAACTTGTTCCAGACGTCCTCGAACTCCAGGACCTCACCGGCCGCGGCCGGGTACTCCGGGGCGATCTGCTTGCCGGAGATCTCGTCCCGGCCACCGTTGATGGCGTACAGCAGGGACTTGGCCACGTTCACGCGGGCGCCGAAGAACTGCATCTGCTTGCCCACCGTCATGGGGGACACGCAGCAGGCAATGGCGGCGTCATCCCCGCAGGCACCGCGGATCAATTCATCGGACTCGAACTGGATGGCGGAGGTGTCAATGGAGACCTGGGCGCAGAAGCGCTTGAAGCCCTCCGGCAGATCCGCCGACCAGAACACCGTCAGGTTCGGCTCCGGGGCCGGGCCCAGGTTGTAGAGGGTCTGCAGGACTCGGAAGGAGGTCTTGGTAACCAGGGTCCGGCCGTCGGCCCCCATGCCGCCAATGGACTCAGTGACCCAGGTGGGGTCCCCGGAGAAGAGCTGGTCGTACTCCGGGGTGCGCAGGAAACGCACGA
This sequence comes from Kocuria subflava, assembly GCF_012163155.1. Lineage (GTDB taxonomy): Bacteria > Actinomycetota > Actinomycetes > Actinomycetales > Micrococcaceae > Kocuria > Kocuria subflava. The sequence goes on along the minus strand of NZ_JAAVUN010000011.1, from coordinate 99,672 downwards.
TCCGCAGCTTGATCACCAGGTCATCCACGATCTCCTGGACTTCCGACTCGGCCAAGGTGCCCTCGGCAAGGTCTCGGGCAAAGTAGACATCAAGGAAGGCGGTGTTGCGACCGAAGGACATGGCCGCACCGTTCTGTTCCTTCCCAGCTCCCAGGTAGGCAAAGTAGAGCCACTGCACGGCCTCGGTGGCATTGGCAGCCGGGCGGGAAATGTCAAAACCGTAAGCCTCCGCCATGGCCTGCAACTCACGGAGCGCGCGGATCTGCTCCGAGTTCTCCTCGCGCTCGCGAATGATCTTCTCGTCAGCGGCGTAAAGATCCAGCTCGGCGCGCTCGCGCTTCTTGGCCTCCACCAGGGCGTCCACACCGTAGAGGGCAACGCGGCGGTAGTCACCGATGATGCGACCGCGACCGTAGGCATCCGGCAGACCCGTGACCACGTGGGAGGAGCGTGCCGCACGGACATTGGGGGAGTAGACGTCAAAGACGCCGTCGTTGTGGGTCTTGCGGTAGGTGGTGAAGACCTTGTCCAGGTCCGGATCCACCGGGTAGCCGTAGGTTTCCAGGGAGTTCTTGACCATGCGCCACCCGCCGTTGGGCATGATGGCACGTTTCAGCGGGGCATCGGTCTGCAAACCCACAATGATTTCCTGCTCGGCATTGATGTAACCGGGCTTGTGGGAGGTGATGGTGGACGGGGTGGTTGCGTCGACGTTGTAGACGCCCTTGTCCCGTTCGGCCGGGAACATGGCCAGCAGCTGCTCCCAGATGCCGGTGGTCCGGGCCGTGGCGTTCTCCAGGAAGGAGGAGTCGCCGTCGTAGGGGGTGTAGTTGCGCTGGATGAAGTCGCGCAGATCCACTCCGTCCTGCCACGGACCACCGTCGAAACCGCGCCAGGGGTTGGTTTGCGGGTCGAATTGATCGTCGTTGATCAGGCGGTCAGTGGTTTGGGCAGTCATGGTGCTCCTCCTGACGTGGCCGGGGCGTTGTGCCGTCCCGGACGTTTGATTTGGGGGCATGGCCAGATGCGGACGTGCCCTCACCTTCATTGAAAACGCTACGGACCCCGGGCAGGTCGGGTCGGCCAGTTGCAGTTGGTTTCTTGGTGAACCTGTGTGTTCGTGTGCGTTTCGTGTGTTCGCATGGTGAACACACGAGGTTGATCGAGGGTTTTGTGAGATTGCGCGCACGCCAACAGAAAAAGGCCACCGCCCCGTTCCCGTGAGAACGCCGGGTGCTAACATCGTGGACATTGGATGACGAGTCCCGGTGGAAAGCTCTGGCTGGCCGGGCGGCAACCCTCTCACGTGGTGGGGTGCCCCAGATGCACATCCGGCTCCGGTCAACGGACCTGCGGCAAGCACGGAATCAAACTCCGCACCTCACGGGGTGATTCATCGTGTGTGCTCGGGTACCAGACCCACGCATCACGAATGAAAGGCACACCCTCCCATGCGCGCTTACCGAGTTTCCGTACTGGCAGTCACCACCGTCCTGGGCCTCACCCTGGCCGCCTGCGGTGGTTCCGAATCCGCTGAAGGCCCCTACGACGACGAGGTCATCACCCTGGGCGTGATCGGTTCATCTCCCGTGGACCAGGCCATCGTGGACGCTGCCGCTGAAGAGGGGATCACCGTGGAGCTGCGCGAGTTCGGCGATTACAGCCAGGTGAACCCCGCAACCGTCAACGGTGACATCGACATGGCACGCTTCCAGCACATCGCCTACCTGGCGGACTACCGGAACAACTCCGGCGAGGACGTGGTGCCGATTGTTTCCACCTCGATCTACCCCATGGGCATCTACTCCAACCAGTACGATTCCCTGGACCAGATCCAGGATGGCGATGAAATCGCGATCCCCAATGACTCCATCAACCAGACGCGCGCCCTGCTGCTTCTGGAAGCCAACGATCTGGTGCAGTTCACCTCAGAAACCACCGCACCCACCGAGTCGGACGTGGACACGGAGAACTCCAAGGTTCGGGTCACACCTGTGTCCGCTGAGCAGACTGTGCTCTCCCTGGATTCTGTGGCGGCCTCCGTGGTCAACAACGACTTCCTGGAGCGCGCCGACCTGAACCCCCAGGACGCACTGGCCGAGGACGGCGTGGGCGAGGAGAGCTCCTACCCCTACGTCAACCTGTTCACCACCACCGAGGCCAACGCCGACGACGAAACCTTGAACAAGGTTGCCGAGCTGTTCCACACGGACTCCGTGCTGGAGGCGGAGGCCGAGGAGTCCCGCGACACCGCCGTGTCCCTGGACCTCTCCCGCGAGGACATGGACCAGATCCTGGCTGACTACCAGGAAGACCTCAAGAAGTGACCTCGACGGTAACGGACAGCCCCTTGTCCAGGCCTGGTGAAGACGCTGAGGTGATCGTTCGTTTCGAGAACGCCACCAAGACGTTTGTGACCGGCAAGGGCAAGGGCCGGCGAGAAGTGACCGCTGTGGAGGATGTTTCTCTGAACATTCGCCGCGGTGAGATTTACGGTGTGATCGGTTACTCCGGTGCCGGCAAGTCCACCTTGGTGCGCATGATCAACGGCTTGGAGCCTGCCACCAGCGGCAAGATCCAGGTGGACGGGCATCAGGTGGATGGCCGGACCGAGGACCAGTTGGCTCCGGTGCGCCGGGACATCGGCATGATCTTCCAGCAGTTCAATCTGTTCACTTCCCGCACCGTGGCCGGCAACGTGGAGTACCCGTTGATCCGTGCCGGGTGGGACAAGGCCAAGCGCAAGGCGCGGGTGGAGGAACTGCTGCAGTTCGTGGGTCTCACGGAACGTGCCGGGAATTACCCGGAACAGCTTTCCGGTGGGCAGAAGCAGCGTGTGGGCATTGCCCGTGCGCTGGCTGCTCAGCCCAAGATCCTGCTGGCGGATGAATCCACGTCCGCGCTGGACCCGGACACCACGCAGGAAGTGCTCGGCTTGTTGCGCCGGGCCAACCGGGAGTTCGGCATCACGGTGGTGCTGATCACCCATGAGATGGACGTGGTTCGCTCCATCGCGGACCGTGTGGCCGTGATGGACAGCGGGCGAGTGATTGAGGAGGGCCCCACGGCCCGCATCTTCTCCGCCCCGCAGACCGAAACCGCCCGGCGTTTTGTGGGCACCGTCAGCCATGACGCCCCCAACGCGGAGGAGTTGGCTCACCTGAGCCAGCACAGTCGGGGCTGTTTGGTGGTGGTGGATGTTCGCGACGGCGTGGACGTGGGTTCCGTTCTGTCCTCAGCTGCCGCCCGCGGAGTGAACTTCCGGATCGTGTTCGGTGGGGTCTCTGTGCTGCAGAAGCAGTCCTTTGGGTCCCTGACTTTGGATCTGGCCGGTGAACCGCAGGCCGTGGAGGAGACCATTGCCGCCTTGGGTGAACTGACCACGGTGAAGGAGGTGTCGGCATGAACTGGTCCACCATGGGCCCCCAACTGCTGACCGCCATCGGCGAAACCCTCTACATGGTCTCCGTGACCATGATCATCGCGGGTCTGGTTGGCTTGTTCTTTGGCGTGGCGCTCTACGTCACCAGGCCCGGAAACCTCTACGCCAGTCGCGTGGTCAACACCGCGATCAACTTGGTGGTGAACTTTGTTCGCCCCATCCCGTTCATCATTCTGCTGGCGGCTCTGGGGCCGCTGACGGACTCCGTGATCGGCACCCGCCTGGGGCAGAATGCGGCGATCTTCACCATGTCCATCGCCGCCGTGTTCGCGGTGGCTCGCATTGTGGAACAGAACTTGATGTCCGTGGATCCCGGTGTGGTGGAGGCTGCCCGTTCCATGGGGGTCTCCCGCCCCAAGATCATCACCACGGTGATCCTGCCGGAGGCCCTTGGGCCCCTGGTGTTGGGCTACACCTTCCTGGTCATCGGTGTTACGGACATGTCCGCCATGGCCGGTGCCATCGGCGCCGGTGGTTTGGGTGACTTTGCGCTGCGCCTGGGTTACCAGCGGTTCAACGACGAGGTCACCTGGGCCGCCGTGGCCGTGATCATCGTGCTGGTTCAGCTGGTGCAGTTCGTGGGCAACTCCATGGCCCGCAAGATCATGCGCCGCTGACGCCATCCACCTGGCTGAACCGGGCGCGACAAAGCCCCTCCTTGGACTGCTTCGCTTGAGGTCCGCTGCGGAGGGGCTTTGTCGTGCCCGGCCCCCGTGCAACGCCAGGCCAGAGAATTGAGCGCCTTCCGCAGGACGTCAAGCGAAGCAGTCCAAGGAAGGCGCTCAATTCTCTCGACCCCACCTGACCGCAGGTGCGACGACGACGGATGGCGGGTGGCGTCGTCGTTGTGAAGAGACGGGTACGCAAAAACCACGGCTGAGTACGGGAATGACCAGAATGTGGCCGGGAAGCTGGCGGAATGCGTACTTGACGGTGGCGAAACCGTACCCGGCCCTGGGAATCCACGGGTGGACTGTGGGTAACTGCCGGGGGAGTGTGGTTGCATGTCCGCCGTGACTGTTCTGCTCTACGTGGTTGGTGTGCTGATCGCCGCCGTGGCCTTTGTGCTCTCCATCGCCCTGCATGAGGTGGGGCACCTGGTCCCCGCCAAGCTGTTCAAGGTGCGGGTGCGGCAGTACATGGTGGGGTTCGGTCGCACCATTTTTTCCCGACGACGCGGCGAGACCGAGTACGGGCTCAAGGCCGTCCCTCTGGGGGGATACGTGGCCATGGTGGGGATGTACCCTCCGGCCAAGGGCGAGGCGCCCAGCGTGGATTCCACCGGGTTGTTCCAGCAGGCCGTGACGGAGACCCGCAGCCAGGAGGACCTGCACTCCCAGCCGGGGGACGAGGACCGGGCATTCTACAAGTTGCCCGTGTACAAGCGTCTGATCATCATGTTGGGCGGGCCGTTCATGAACCTGGTGATCGCGGTGGTGTGCATAGCCGTGCTGATCATGGGATTCGGTCGGGAAGCGCCCACCACGCAGATTTCCACGGTCAATGAGTGCGTGATCCAGGTGGAGGCGGACGCAGAACAGGCACAACAAACGCGGACCCGATGCACGGAGGCCGACACGGAGGCCCCTGCCCATGCCGCCGGACTGGAGCCGGGGGACCGGGTGGTGTCCATCAACGGTCAGGAGGTGGGTTCCTGGGAGGAGCTGACCACCATCATCCGGGAGCAGGGCAACCGGGAAGTTCCGCTGGTCTATGAGCGTGACGGCCAGGAAACCACCACAACCATCACCCCTCTGCTCACCGAACGCCCTGTGATGGATGACAACGGGGATGCGGTGGTGGAGGGCGGCCAGTACGTCTTGCAGGAAGTTGGCTTCATTGGTGTGAGCCCACGTTTTGACTTGGTGCCCCAGCCCGTCACGGAAGTTCCCGGTGCGGTGTGGGATGCCTTGAGCAATGTGGCAGGCGTGCTGTGGCGATTGCCGGTGAACGTGTGGAACACCGCGGTCTCCACCGTGACTGATGCCCCGCGCGATCCCAACGGGCCCATGTCCGTGGTGGGTGTGGGCAGGATCTCCGGTGAAGTGGCCACCACGGACCAGCTGAACCTCAGGGAGAAGTCAGCCACCCTGGTGGGGTTGATCGGATCCGTGAACATGGCCTTGTTCGCCTTCAATCTGCTACCGCTGCTGCCTCTGGACGGAGGGCATGTGGCCGGTGCGCTGTGGGAGAAACTGCGCCGTAGCTTCGCCAAGCTCACCGGCCGCAAGGATCCCGGTCCGTTTGACCCCCTGAAGCTACTTCCGCTCACGTATGTGGTGGTGGGATGTTTCCTGGTTATGACCGTGGTCCTGGTGCTGGCGGACATCATCGAACCGGTCAGATTGTTCTGAGCAGGCACCCGGTGTGCTCCACCTGGGGCACAATGGAGGATCGGCAGCGGCGCAACCGCGCACTGTTGCCCAAGAACACAACACCTACGTGTCAGGAGCATTTGTGAGTCCGGTCAGCCTGGGCATGCCCGCAGCACCTCAGCCCGTCCTCTCGCCTCGTCGGCGCACCCGGCAGATCCGCGTGGGCTCCGTGGGGGTGGGCTCCGATTCGCCGGTGAGCGTGCAGTCCATGACCACCACGCCCACCACGGACATCAACTCCACACTGCAGCAGATCGCGGAGCTCAACGCTGCCGGTTGCGACATTGTCCGGGTGGCCTGCCCGTCCCAGGACGACGCCGATGCCCTACCCATCATCGCCATGAAGTCCCCCATCCCGGTGATCGCAGACATCCACTTCCAGCCCAAGTACGTCTTTGCAGCCATCGACGCCGGATGCGCCGGTGTCCGCGTGAACCCCGGCAACATCCGCAAGTTCGATGACCAGGTGGGCGACATCGCCAAGGCCGCCAAAGACGCCGGGGTCTCCATCCGCATCGGTGTCAACGCGGGCTCGCTGGACCGCCGCTTGATGGAGAAGTACGGCAAGGCCACTCCTGAGGCACTGATGGAGTCGGCCAAATGGGAGGCCTCCTTGTTCGAGGAGCACGACTTCCACGACTTCAAGATCTCCGTCAAGCACAACGACCCCGTCACCATGGTTCGCGCCTACCAGCTTCTGGCTGCTGAAGGGGACTGGCCGCTGCACTTGGGTGTCACGGAGGCAGGTCCTGCTTTTCAAGGCACCATCAAGTCCGCCACCGCCTTCGGCGCTCTGCTCTCCCAGGGCATCGGCGACACCATCCGGGTGTCCCTCTCCGCACCTCCGGTGGAGGAGGTCAAGGTGGGCAGCCAGATCCTGCAGTCCTTGGGTCTGCGCCCCAAGAAGCTGGAAATCGTCTCCTGCCCCTCCTGCGGCCGCGCCCAGGTGGACGTCTACAAGCTGGCCGATGACGTCACGGAGGGGCTGAAGGACCTGACCGTGCCCCTGCGCGTGGCAGTCATGGGTTGTGTGGTCAACGGACCGGGTGAGGCTCGCGAAGCCGACCTGGGTGTGGCCTCCGGCAACGGCAAGGGCCAGATCTTTGTCAAGGGCGAGGTCATTCGTACGGTTGCCGAGGACCAGATCGTGGAAACCCTGATTGCAGAAGCCAACCGCATTGCGGAGGAGATGGACGCTGAAGGTGCCGAGGAAACGGGTGCACCCTCCGTCACCGTGGCCGGATGAAGTTCTTCTCCGGGACCGGTTCCAGACTGGTTCCACCGCACGCCGTCCCGTCCGGGGCGCTGGACCAGTTGATGGCCACCCACCAGGTGACCTCAGCCTTTGTTGCCGAGAATGTGGGCAACTTCCGGGCGGCCCCCACACCTCAGACGGCACCAGTGGTGGGCGTCACCCGGCGCGGTCTGGGCCTGCCGGGGCGGCGCTCGCAGCCCATGGAACTGACTGGGGCCTGCTGGGTGGGCAGCAACGTGGTCCCCGTTGCCCTGGACGACGACGGCGTCAAGCTGGTGGCCGATCATCTGCTGACCGCACGCTCGCCACGGGCATCCTTCTTCGGCCCGCAACGTGAAGTTCTGGGTTTGTGGGAGTCGGTCAAGCACCGATGGTCTGATCCGTTTGCGGTGCGTGAAGACCAACCCTTCCTGGTTGCCAGTGAGCAGAGCCTGAGTCAGCCCCATCCGGAGGTCCGGCTGGCGCGCCGTTCCGATTTTGCCAAGGTTCTTCCGGCCAGTGCGGCCATGTTCACGGAGGAAGTGGGCTACGCCCCGGACACCAGCAAGGAGTCAAGTTACGTACTGCGCGTGGCCCATCTGGTCACCAAGGCCAGAACATACGTGGTCATGCGGGAGAACAAGGTGGTGTTCAAGGCGGACATCGGCGCTGCGGCCGGCCAAATCTGTCAGATCCAGGGCGTGTGGGTGGCACCGGAGTACCGAGGGCAGGGATTGGCCGCGTCCTTCATGACCTCCGTGGTGGAGGACGTTCGCCACAGGTGGCCCACCGTGAGCCTCTACGTGAACTCGTACAACCTGCCTGCCCTGAAGACCTACCACCGTGCCGGATTCCGGCAGGTGAGTTCATTTGCCACGGTTTTGTTCTGACGTCATGTGTTGTCACAAGTCTGGAGGGCGTCTGCGTCGTCGTGAATGAACAGGACACCGCTGCTGCTCCAAGGTTAGGCTGATCAGGCAATTCGCGCCTGGGGAGCTCCGATACGTCAATGCTCCGGGCCCATTGACCACTGACGGGTTGGTCGGTCAAGCGGTCGACTCACCAGAGCTTCTGGATGACATCGTGACAGGGGAAACGGATTCCGGCTTGACTCTTGCTGCACGAGCCTTTGAATCGCCGGACGCTGCGGAGAAGAAGATCCGATCCATGGCGCAGACGTACGTGGATTGCCCGGAATTCACCATATCCGATGACATCGGTGCCCAGTTGGAGATGACCATCACTTCCCTCACGCCGGAGATTGATGGTGCAGGCGCCGTGTTCGTGATGAGCGCCCAAGCGGATGACGGGGAAGTGACGATCGTGGGCAGCGGCATGAGCGTGGGCAACGTGGTGGTTCTGATCAACGACCTTGAAGGGTGGACTGTGGAATCGCCCAGTGGCGGGTCCACCCAGGGGCAGGAGGAGAACTCTGTCATCACAGGTGCGCTCGATGAGGTTGCCGCGGGCCTGATGGACGGACCGTCCCCGAATCCAACCGGCCAGTCCAGGGTTTCCTCATGACCCGTCATGTCATGTCATACGACGGACTCTGACACAGAACCCGCCGTGAGGACTGGAATTCGCATCTGCAAAGCATTAGTGTGATCCACACCAACGCCGGATGAACTCCGCCCTGTGCCACTGCAGGTGGAGCCGGCCGATCAAGGGGAGAAACATGGCTGAGAAGTCGAAGTTCTTGTTGGCAACGGGCGCTGTGTGTGTGCTGGCCCTGACCGCCTGTGGCAATGGTGGAGGCGGCAACGGAGGTGAGGAATCACCCAGCCCCACACCTGTGGTGGCCCCAGATGACTACACCGTGGACACCGCTGAGTCCACGCTGGCTTCCGCCACGGTTGACGGGGAGGAGGTCAGCGACGTCGTCTCCCTCCGTGAAGGCATGCAGGACTCCGGGGCTCAGGATGCTTCATCCATGATGGCCGCCATGATGGAACTGATCGACAGCGACCCCGCTGAGTGCAAGGACCCGGTGATCACCGCTGTCACCGCCGGCGCCCTGAACGGCGAGGGCGTCACGGAGCACACGAATGACATGGTGGGTGGAACGGGCCCGAACGACGAGACGATCTCCGTCCGAGTCATGGATTCCCGGGATGCCGCTGACCAGGCCGTCAAGGACCTGAAGTCCAGCCTGGACGACTGCCAGGAATTCACGCTCTCCTCCATGGGGGACGGGACCACGGTGAACTCCTCCACGTCCAGTCCCGAGGTCGAGGGGGCCGGGGAGACCTTGGTGTTCTCCGGTACCGGCACCAATGAGGACTCGACTGCCAGCCCCGACGCAGAGGGTGAGAACACCTTCAGCACCTCAGCCATGAGCGTGGGCAACATGGTGGTCATGGTGGTTCCCGGCACCGGAGCTGCCGTGGTTGGGGGAGGCAGCAGCTCACCCACTGCCAGCCCCGCCAGCGAGGATGAGCTGCAGAGCTCCATGAGTGATTTGGCTCAGGCATTCGTGGACGGTCCCGTTGAACCCACTGAATCTGCCAGCCCGGGCGACACCGCCAGCCCCACGGCCAGCCCCACCGAGTCCTGACCCCTTCCCACTGATCGTTGCCTGGTGGACCCCTGTGTCCGCCAGGCAACGACTGTTGTTCACCTCAGATCAAGGAGCACCACACCATGGCAACTCAACGACGCTTTGCTCTCGTCACGGCCACCTCCGCAGCAGCCTTGCTGGCACTCTCCGGCTGCGGCCTGTTTGTCGGCGACGACGATTCGGCAGACGACACCGCAACTCCCGAGACCACCACCACGCAGACGGAAGAGGCCACCCAGTCTCCGGAGCCCACGGAGACGGAAACCTCCAGCCCGTCACCCACGGCAACAGAAACCAGTACTTCCGCATCCGGGGCACCCACGGACTTGACCAACAGCCGAGTGATGGGTGCGATGAACGGCCAGACCGTTGACGGGGTTCAGGTCAATGCCGCCACCGCCTCCATCATGGAAGCCTCCGGTTACGACATTCCTGCTCTGCTGCAGGAAGCCATGGGTGTGGTCACTGTGGACCCGGCCCAGTGCTCGGACCCGGTCCAGGGGTCTTTCATGGGTGGTGTGATGCAGTCCAACGTGGATGAATCGGTGGTGGCTGCTGATCAGGACGGTTCCGTGATCATCACGGTGCACACCTATGACTCCGTGGATGAGGCGGAAACTGAGCTCCAGGGCTTCCGTGACAGCACTCAGGACTGTGAGCAGGCCACCATGGCGCTGGACGGCGCCGCCATGGACATTGAGCTCACGGATGAGGAAATCTCCGTGGAGGACGCTGAAACCGCCATCACCACCACGTTCACCGCCACGGGCGCAGGCGGCAGCATGGATGTGCACACCGGGCGCATGGTGTACGGCAACTCTGTGGTCACCGCGATTTCTACGAGTGAGTACGACGGTCAGCGGGCAGACTACGAGGCCATGTTGAGTGAGGTGGCTGAACTGCTCCAAGACGCCTGAGCGGCGGGGCACAGCCTGAGCGGCGGGGCACAGCCTGAGCGGCGGGGCACAGGCTGATCCCTGATCAGCAGAGCCTCATCGGCACAGCAGCACAGGAAACGACGGGTCGGACTCGCGGGCGATAAGATGGCCCGGGTCCGGCCCGTCGTCGTTGTGGTGGGTGCGGATCCGCTCGGCAGCGCGCTGACCGAGGCCCAGAATTTCAAGAATCCTGAAACGGAGCTCTCCTTGGCACTGCGACTGTCCACCTTGTTCCTGCGAACCCTGCGCGAGGACCCCGTAGACGCTGAGGTGGCCAGCCACCGTCTCCTGGTGCGCGGCAGCTACATCCGCCGTGCGGCCCCCGGTGGTTTCACCTGGTTGCCGTTGGGCATGATTGTGCTGCGCAAGATCGAGGCGATCGTACGTGAGGAGATGAACGGGATCGGCGGCCAGGAGGTGCTGTTCCCGGCTTTGCTGCCGCGTGAGCCGTATGAGGCGACCGGCCGTTGGGAAGAGTACGGGGACAACTTGTTCCGGCTGAAGGACCGCAAGGAAGCGGACCACCTGCTGGCCCCCACGCACGAGGAAGTTTTCACCCTGCTGGTCAAGGACCTGTACTCCTCCTACAAGGACCTGCCCGCGATTCTTTACCAGGTGCAGACCAAGTACCGGGATGAAGCCCGCCCGCGCGCAGGCCTGATCCGCTCGCGCGAGTTCATCATGAAGGACTCCTATTCTTTTGACGTGGACGATGCCGGCCTGGCCGAGTCCTACCGCCTGCACCGTGAGGCCTATGTGCGCATCTTCAAGCGTCTGGGCCTGGAAGTGGTTGCGGTTTCTGCCGACTCGGGTGCCATGGGTGGTTCCCAGTCGGAGGAATTCTTGTTCCCCACGGCCATTGGTGAAGACACCTTTGTGCGCTCCCCGGGTGGTTATGCCGCCAACGTTGAGGCCGTGACCACTGTGGTGCCGGATTCCGTTCCCTACGACGATGCACCGGACGCCGTGGTGTTGGACACCCCTGATTCGCCCACCATTGACACGTTGGTGGAGCAGTCCCAGAGTCTGCACCCGCGTGAGGACCGGCCGTGGACAGCGGCGGACACCTTGAAGAACGTGGTGGTCAAGGTGACCCGTCCGGATGGTGAAACCCAGCTGGTGGCCATCGGCCTGCCCGGGGACCGCAACGTGGACCTCAAACGCTTGGAGGTCAGCCTGGGGGACGTTCTGGAGATCGCCGGTGAGATCGACGTCGAGCAGGCCGGTGACGAGGACCTGAAAACTCAGCCTTTGATCGTCAAGGGCTACCTGGGCCCGGGCCTGACCTTGAACGAACCGTTGCTGGGGGAGAAGTCCGCCACGGGACTTCCGTACTTTGTGGATCCCCGCGTGGTGGAGGGCACCCGCTGGGTGACCGGTGCCAACGTGGCCGGACAGCACGTGTATGACCTGGTGGCAGGCCGTGACTTCACCTGGGATGCTGCCATCGAGTGCGCCCAGGTGCTGCCCGGTGACCCTGCGCCGGATGGTTCCGGTCCGCTGGAAGCTGCTCGCGGGATCGAGATGGGCCACGTTTTCGCCCTGGGGCGCAAGTATGCCGATGTGCTGGGTCTGAAGGTTCTGGATCAGAACGGCAAACAGGTTGTGGTGACCATGGGCTCCTACGGGTTCGGGGTCACCCGCGCCGTGGCCGCCCTGGCGGAGGCCAACCACGACGACAAGGGCCTGATCTGGCCGCGCGCCGTCGCTCCCGCCGACGTGCACGTGGTGGCCACAGGCAAGGGACCTGAGTTCATGGCCGAGGCGGAAAAGATCGTGGAGGAACTGGAAGCCCAGGGACTCTCCGTGCTCTTTGACGACCGTCCCAAGGTTTCCCCCGGCGTGCGCTTTGGCGATTTTGAACTGCTGGGCGTGCCCACCATGTTGGTGGTCGGCCGTGGACTGGCAGACGGTGTTCTGGAACTCAAGGACCGTGCCACCGGCCAAGCTCAGGAGATCGCCCGTGAGGGCGTGGGGCACGCCGTTGCGACCGCCATCGGAGCTGAGGCATGAGCAATCAGGAACTGACCGCCACGTTGCGTGACCTGCTGACCCCTGTGGTTCAGGACTCCGGTTTGTACTTGGAGGAGATCGAGATCCGCGGGGCCGGTGAGACCCGCGTGGTCCAGGTCTTGGTGGACCTGCCCGAGGACACCACCGAAGGCGTGGACATGGATGACATCGCCCGGGTCTCCCACGCCATCTCCGATGCACTGGACCAGCATGATCCGGTGGACGGACCTGCCTATGAGCTGGAGGTCTCCTCTCCGGGGGCCGCCCGGGAACTGAAGCAGCTACGCCACTGGAAACGCTCAGTGGGTCGTCACGTGGCCGTCACACCCTTGGACACCAGCACCGGTGGCAAATTCGTGGCTCAGCTGCTCTCCGTGGAACCGGCGGGCGACGACGACTCAGCGGTGACTCTGCAGCGCAGTGAACAGGTCAAAAAGGGCATGCCGGTCAAGCTGCTGGAACCCGAAACCTGGCAGCTCTCCCAGATCCGCCGGGCCAAGGTGGACGTCCAGGACTGAACCGCACACGGCACCGGGTGAGTGAACCGTGCCGAGGTGTAGGATTGAAGGCTGAATCAGGATGTGAGGCTTGGTTCCCCACGCCGTGAACAACGGCGTGCTGCCGGGCCCACAACCACCATGTAATTGACGATCAACAGCGTTCCACCCGTTACGGGCGGTGCGCTGTTGTCCATCACGGGACGCTGTTGACCACAGTGGACCAGGACCAGGAAGGCTCGATATGGACATCGACATGAGTGCCCTGCGGATGCTCGAACGTGAGCGCGAAATCCCGGTGGATCTGCTGGTCCCAACCATTGAGCAGGCTCTGGTGCTGGCCTACCTGCGTTCAGCCGGGGCCATCAAGGACGCCCGCGCGGAGATTGACACCAAGTCCGGTCACGTGACCATCTGGGCCCCTGAACTGGACGAGGAAGGCAACAAGATCGGGGAGTTCGACGACACTCCGTCCGGCTTCGGCCGCATTGCCGCCTCCACTGCACGTCAGGTGATTCTGCAGCGTCTGCGGGACGTGGAGGACGACAACGTCCTGGGTCACTTCAAGGGCCGTGAAGGTGAAGTGGTCTCCGGGCAGATCCAGCAGGGCCGCAATCCGAACATGGTGCAGGTGGACCTGGGCACGGTCGAGGCCTTGCTGCCCCCGCATGAGCAGGTGCCGGGGGAGAAGTACCCGCACGGCAGCCGCATCCGCGCCTACATCGTGGAAGCCCGCCGCGGCCCCAAGGGTCCGTCCATCACCTTGTCCCGGTCCCACCCGGAGCTGGTGCGCCGCCTGTTCGAGTTCGAGGTCCCGGAGATCTCCGACGGCGACGTGGAGATCATGGCCATTGCCCGTGAAGCCGGGCACCGCACCAAGATCGCCGTTGCGGCCAACACCTCCGGTGTCAACGCCAAGGGCTCGTGCATCGGTGAGATGGGAACCCGCGTGCGTGCGGTCATGAACGAGCTCGGCGGGGAGAACCTCGACATCGTCGACTGGTCAAATGACCCCTCCGTGTTCATCAGCAACGCTCTCTCCCCGGCCAAGACCGTCAGTGTTGAGGTCCTGGATGAGCGTGCCAAGGCGGCACGCGCCGTCGTTCCGGACAACAAACTGTCCCTGGCCATCGGCAAGGAGGGCCAGAACGCCCGCCTGGCCGCCAAACTGACCGGCTGGAAGATCGACATCGTGGCCGAGTCCCGCGCCTGAGACCCTGCGCGGGCCCCGGGCTCGCGTGGCGAAGGCCTCAAATTAGCGCCGGTGGACGGACATGGCGCTAGACTGGTCTGCGGTCGAAAAGTCGATGGTTCACGCCTTGATGCAGTTGTGTCAGGGAATCTTCCCCTTCAGGAGCGCGTTCAGCACATGGGACACCTCATGCAGCGCACCTGCATCGGATGCCGAGCCGTTGGATACCCCGACCACCTTGTGCGCTTGACCGTGCAGGCTGAGGCGGCCGGGATCGTCGTCGTGATTGATCACAAGCGATCCCTGGGCGGCCGCGGGGCATGGTTGCACCCCACACAGCAGTGTGCGGAGAAAGCCGAACGACGCCGCGCATTCAACAGGGCCTTCAAGGCTCAGGTTGAAGCCGGTGAGGCCGTGCAGCAGATCAAGCAGGCAACCCAACCGTTGGGTGCCGCGCACAAGTGAGCCGACCACGGTCACCGTCAGGTGGCCGCGTCCAAACCGGCTGAGCCGTCAACGTGGCGGACAGTTGAACTTCCGGGGCGGACTGCCATGGAAAGCGAGTCAGAAACTGATGGAAACCCGATGAGTGCCGAACGATGAGTGCTTTGCAGTGCTCTGAACACGGTGTTCCCGTGCGCACCCATGCGCCGGGAAACCCCCACGGCAAGTAGTCGGTCCGCCTCCTGTCACGGATGCGGACCGGGACAGGAGAAAAGTGGCTAAGCAACGAGTACACGAGCTGGCCAAAGAGCTTGGCATGACCTCCAAAGAGGCGATCGCCAAGCTTCAGAATCTGGGCGAATTCGTCCGCGGTGCATCGTCCACCGTGGAGCCCCCGGTGGCCAAGAAGCTCAAGGACGCGGTGGGCACCAGCGCCCCCGCAGCGGGCACCGAAACCAAGGAAGCAGCGGCCAAGCCTGCTGCCAAGTCCGCACCCAAGAACGACGCCGCCAAGCCCGGCGCGCAGGCAGCACCGGCAGCCAAGCCGCAGGCAGGCCCCAAGCCCGGTGCAAAGCCGGCACCAAAGCCCGGCGCCAAGCCTCAGGCTGCATCTGCCGAGACCCCGAGCAAACCTGCAGCACCGGAGGCCGCGCAGGCACCGGCTGCACAGGAGAGCGCCCCTCAGGCTCAGCAGTCGCCGGCGGAGCAGTCCCAGGCCGAGCAGCCTCAGGCTGAGTCGGCCAAGCCGGCTGCCAAGCCCGCAAGCGGTGCCACCCCCGGCCCCAAGCCCGGTGGATCCGGCCCGCGTCCGGGCAACAACCCGTTCGCTTCCCAGCAGGGCATGTCCCGTCCCGGCCCGCGTGGTCAGGGTGGCGGCCAGGGCGGACCCCGTCCCGGTGGTCCGCGTCCGGGCAACAACCCGTTCGCTTCCCAGCAGGGCATGTCCCGTCCCGGCCCGCGTGGTCAGGGCGGCGGCCAAGGCGGCCCCCGTCCGGCCGGCCCGCGTCCCCCGCAGGGTCAGGGTGGCAGCCAGGGCGGTCCCCGGCCGGCAGCACCGCGTCCGGGGCAGGCGCCTCGCGGACCCCGTCCGTCCGGTCCCCGCCCCAGCCCGAACATGATGCCCGGCCACACCTCCAACGTTGCCCCCGTGGGTGCACGTCCGGCAGGTCGTGGTGGAGCAGCAGGTGGCCAGGGTGGTCCGCGCCGCGGTGGCGGCGGCGGTGCCCCGGGTGCCGGTGGCGGCGGCGGATTCCGTCCCGGTGGTGGACCCGGCCGTGGTGGCCGCGGTGCCACCCAGGGTGCCTTCGGCCGTGGTGGTCCGTCCCGCAAGGGACGCAAGTCGCGTCGGGCAAAGCGCCAGGAACTGGAGCAGATGAATGCCCCCAAGATCGGTGGCGTCTCTGTTCCGCACGGTGACGGTTCAACCGTGGTGCGTCTGCGTCGCGGTGCGTCCCTGATGGACTTTGCGGAGAAGATTGAGGCCAACCCGGCCGCACTGGTCCAGGTGCTGATCCACCTGGGCGAGATGGCAACTCAGACCCAGTCCCTGGACGAGGAGACCTTTGAGTTGCTGGGTGCTGAGCTCGGCTACGTCATCAACATCGTCTCCCCGGAGGACGAGGAGCGCGAGCTGTTCGAGTCCTTCGACATCGACTTGGCCGCTGAAACCGCTGCCGAGGATGACGAAGTGCTGGAGCCCCGGCCTGCCGTTGTGACCGTGATGGGTCACGTGGACCACGGTAAGACCCGTCTGCTGGATGCCATCCGCAACACCCGTGTGATCGAGGGCGAAGCCGGCGGCATCACCCAGCACATCGGTGCTTACCAGATCTCCACAGAGGTCGAGGACCAGGAGCGCAAGCTGACCTTCATCGACACCCCGGGTCACGAGGCGTTCACCGCCATGCGTGCCCGTGGTGCCCAGGTCACGGACATCGCCCTGCTGGTGGTTGCTGCGGATGACGGCGTCATGCCGCAGACCGTTGAGGCGTTGAACCACGCCCAGGCTGCCAACGTGCCGATCGTCGTCGCAGTGAACAAGGTGGACAAGCCGGAGGCGAACCCGGAGAAGATCCGTGGCCAGCTCACCGAATACGGTCTGATCCCCGAGGAATACGGTGGCGACACCATGTTCGTGGACGTCTCCGCCCGTGCCGGGCAGAACATCCAGGGGCTGCTGGAAGCCGTTGTCCTGACCGCGGACGGCACGCTGGAACTGCAGGCCAACCCCAACAAGGAAGCCCGCGGTGTGGCCATTGAGGCCAACCTGGACCGTGGCCGCGGTGCCGTGTGCACCGTCCTGGTGCAGTCCGGCACCCTGCGTGTGGGCGATTCCATGGTGGTGGGTGGCTCGCACGGTCGCGTGCGTGCCATGTTCGATGAGGACGGCCACAACGTGGAGGAAGCAACGCCTTCCCGTCCGGTGCAGGTGCTGGGTCTGAACTCCGTGCCGCGTGCCGGTGACACCTTCCTGGTGACCACTGAGGAGCGCACCGCTCGTCAGATCGCCGAGAAGCGTCAGGCCGCTGACCGCAACGCCCTGCTGGCCAAGCGCCGCAAGCGCGTGACCCTGGAGTCCTTCGACGCCGCTGTGGCCGAGGGCAAGATCGACACCCTGAACTTGATCATCAAGGGTGACGTCTCCGGTGCCGTGGAGGCCCTGGAAGACTCGCTGATGAAGATCGAGGTTGCCTCTGACGACGTGCAGCTGCGCGTGATTCACCGCGGCGTGGGTGCCATCACCCAGAACGACGTCAACCTGGCCACCGTGGACAACGCCATCATCATCGGCTTCAACGTTCGCCCCGCCGAGCGTGTTGCCGAACTGGCAGACCGAGAAGGCGTGGAGATGAAGTTCTACTCGGTCATCTACAACGCGTTGGACGACGTCGAGGCAGCGCTCAAGGGCATGCTCAAGCCGGAGTACGAGGAAGTCGAACTCGGCAAGGCAGAGGTCCGCGAGGTATTCCGTTCCTCCAAGTGGGGCAACATTGCTGGTTCCTACGTCACCGAGGGGCTCATCAAGCGCAACGCCAACGCTCGCCTGGTGCGCGACGGAAACGTGGTGCAGGAGAAGCTCAAGATCGAATCGCTGCGTCGGTTCAAGGATGACGCCGTTGAGGTCCGCGACGGATACGAGTGCGGTATTGGGCTCGGTTCCTTCAACGACATCAAGGAAGGCGACATCATTGAGACCTGGGAGCTTCAGGAGAAGCCCCGCGCGTGATCGCCTGCGTTCCCGTCACGTGTGATGCGTGAATGCGACGGCCCGTACCGAAAGTCCTTGACCGGACGGGTACGGGCCGTTGCCACCCGTAGAGGTTTCTTGCGCCGCACGGCGTGAAGAACAGTGAAGCTGCCTCACCCCTGGTGGGTGAGGCAGCACAAGAACTTTTCATGAAGGAGAGACCATGGTTGACGCACAGCGCGCCACGCGGATGGCTGATCGCATCAAGGTGATTGTTGCCCAGGCACTGGAACGGCGCATCAAGGATCCCCGCCTGGGGTTTGTGACGGTCACGGATGCCCGGGTGACCAATGATCTTCAGCACGCCACCGTCTACTACACCGTGTACGGAACGGCTGAGGAGAAGGCCGATTCTGCCCGTGCGTTGGAGTCCGCCAAGGGCATCCTGCGTTCGGAGGTGGGCAAGAACATCACCGCTCGCCTGACGCCCACCCTGGAGTTCGTGGCGGACGAGATTCCGGAGGCCGCCTCCCACCTGGAGGACGTGCTGCGCCGGGCCAAGGAGAAGGATGCCCAGGTGGCAGCCGCGGCTGCTGGCGCCCAGTACGCCTCCGGCGAGAACCCGTACCGCACCTCAGAGGCAGAGGAGGACTCAGCCGCCGATTCTGAGGCCGACGACGACGCACTCGGTGCATCTGATGTGGATGTTCCCGAGTCCGCGGACGCGGATGCACAAGGCACCGCAGGGGAATCCGAGCGGTGACACGCCTGTCCAAGGACCCAACATCCTCCCGTGGTTCCGCTCAGCGGCAGCCGCGGGAGGATGTTCCGCGTCCCGATCCGTCCCTGCCGGTGCCAGAAGGCCTGGTGGTGGTGGACAAGCCGCAGGGCTGGACCAGCCATGACGTGGTGGGCCGCCTGCGCCGGTTGTGCGGCATCAAAAAAGTGGGTCACGCCGGGACCTTGGACCCCATGGCCACCGGTGTGCTGGTGGTGGGCGTGGGCCGTGGCACCAAATTGCTGACCTACCTGGTGGGTGCGGACAAGACCTATGAGGCCGTGATCCGCTTGGGGCAAGGCACGGTGACGGAGGACGCCGAAGGTGAGGTGACCGCCGTCGCTGCACCGGAATCGGTGGATGCGCTCACTGAGGAGCAGATCATGCAGGCCGTAGGTGGGCTGTTGGGAGAGATCCAGCAGGTGCCATCGGCGGTATCTGCCATCAAGGTGGACGGCAAGCGGTCTTACGCCAGGGTCCGAGCGGGGGAGAACGTCCAGTTGGCGGCCCGAACCGTGACGGTCTCCCGGTTTGACGTCCACTCCATGACTCCGCTGGATCTGGCAGACGGCACCCATGTGGTGGATCTGTCCGTCACGGTGGATGTTTCCTCCGGAACCTACGTGCGTGCCCTGGCTCGTGATCTGGGGGATGCACTGGGAGTTCACGGTCATCTGACGGTGTTGCGGCGCACCCGGGTGGGGTCATTGGATCTCACCCACGCAGCCGATCTGGACGAGTTGAAACAGATTATTGCCGGCGGCGCCACCGTGCCCGTCACCTCCCCGGACACAGCTGCCCGTGCCATGTTCCCGTCGCGTGAGCTGACCTCGCAGGAAACCACGGACCTGGGCCACGGCAAACGCATTGCAGCCACGGGTTCGGCAGAATTGACTGCGGCATTCGCACCCGACGGCGGCGTGGTAGCTCTGCTGGAGGACCGCGGAAACCCCGGTGAGCGCACCGCCAAACCCGTACTGGTTCTGCGCGGGCAATGATTGGTGCTGCGCGAGCAATGACTGGTGCTGCGCGAGCAATGACTGGTGCTGCGCGAGCAATGACTGGTGCTGCGCGGGCCATGATGAGTTCAGGTGGCTCCATCGATTGGTCCAGGGGCTGCCATGCTGCCGGGGGTCACAAGAGTTGAGGAACGTGAAGGAGCGCGTTGATGCTGTGGGGATATGACGGATGGTTCTGGGCCTCCGTGCTGCTGGGCACGCTGTCTTTCCTGGTGTGTGTTTTTCAGGCGCTGCGTGGTCGTGCCCCCAGCGATCTCACCCAAGGCTCCGTGTTGCTACAGGAAGTGTTCCTGTTGGTCTACGGGCTGGGCTCCATCGTGATGTTGTTCGTGGGGCCGGAGGCCGCCGGCAGTGTCCTGGAGTACTGGGGCTACCTGCTCACAGCGTTGATCATCCCGGCTGGCACCTTCATCTGGTCACTGGTGGAGCGCTCCAGTTGGTCCAATTGGGTGCTGGCCGCCACCGGACCCACCATCATCGTGATGGTCTACCGCATGAACTTCATCTGGTACTACCAATGAGTTCTGCGCACTTTGAGCCGTCATCAGAAGCTGAAGGCGGCTCAAACTGCGCAGAACTCCCACCCGCCAACCCTGACCGGAGAATCCTGACGTGAGTCACGACCCCACCACTTCCACTCCCAGTGCCCGCGCTGCCAAGGCGGATCCAGGACAGGATCCAGCTGCCCGCGGGGGAGTCCTGCAGCGCCGCTTTGGTCCCAAGGAGCAGCAGACGCGTCCGCATGACGCCAAGAACTCGGGTTTCGGCCGCGTGATCATCGTGATTTACGGGATCTTTGCCCTCTCCGCCGGGGTGCGTGCTGCCTACCAGATTGGTACGCAGTTCGACGTCGCTCCGCTGGCCTACCTACTGTCCCTGTTTGCGGCCGTGGTCTACGTCCTGGCGGCGGTGGCACTGACTCGCACGGGTGCCCTCTGGCACCGGGTGGCCACGGTGGCGGTGTTGATCGAACTGGTGGGGGTCATCGGAATCGGAACCTGGACCTACGTGGCCCCGGACCTGTTTGCGGATGACACCGTGTGGTCCCATTTTGGCCAGGGCTACGGTTTTGTGCCGCTGGTACTGCCGTTCATCGGCCTGTGGTGGTTGTGGAAGACCCGCCCGGCCGCCAACCGCCGCACCGTCAAGGAGCACGCATGACAGACCTGCCGCAGCAGCCACCCACCCTCACGGACGGGGTGGTCACCCTGACCCAGATGTCCGAGTCGGACGTGGAGCAGCTGGTCGTCAACTGCCAGGACCCGGCAGCAGTGCGTTGGACCACGGTGCCTGATCCTTATGACGCCGACGCCGCCCGCTGGTACCTTCTGGAACACGCACCCGAAGCCTGGCGTGCGGGTACAGCTTTCAACTGGGCCGTCCACGACACCGACGGCCACCTGCTGGGCACGGTGGAGCTCGGCCGGATCCGCGGCACCAGCGCTGACATCGGATTGAACTTTGGGCCGCACGCACGTGGCACCGGCGCGGCCCTGGCGGCGTGCCGACTCCTCATGGATTACGCGTTCACCACCCTGGGGTTCACGCACCTTCACTGGATCGCCTTCGACGGCAACTGGGCCTCCGTGAAGCTCTCCTGGAAACTCGGCTTTGGCCAGCCCGTGTTCATCCCCGGATACCTGGAACAGCGCGGGGAGATCCGGGACTGCTGGTTGGCCACCATCCGGGCCACCGACTCCCGGGAGCTGGCCTACGAATGGCGCGTTCCGGCGTCGTCATGACGTAGGGGCTGCAGCAGGTCACTGACTCGGCGGGGCAGTGGTGAACCCGCTAATCTGAGTGCAGCAAACAGACCGTCACCAAACCCGCTGTCCCACCAGAACCCGCCCACAAGGAGCACTGTGCACCGCTACCACTCCCTCACCGAGGTCCCTGAGGACTTTGGGCCGTCTGTGGTGACCGTTGGCAATTTCGACGGCGTTCACCGTGGTCACCAAGAGGTCCTGAAAAAGCTGGTGGAGATGGCGCGTGAGCAGCAGCGCCAGGCGGTGGTGCTGACCTTTGACCCGCACCCGGCTGAGGTGCACCGGCCTGAGACCCACCGCGGGAAGATCATGGGCACCCGGGACAAACTGGATGCCATGGAGGCGCTGGGGCTGGATGCGGTGCTGGTCCAGCATTACAACCTGGATTTTGCGGGGCAGTCACCGGAGCAGTTCGTGACCGACTTCCTGCGCGCCGGTCTGCATGCCGAGTGTGTGGTGGTGGGGGCGGACACCCGGTTCGGACACGAAAATTCCGGGGATGTGAACGTGCTGCGCAGCCTGGGTGAGCAGCAGGGCTTTGACGTGGTGGTGGTGGAGGATCTTGAGGGCGAGTTGGTGGGGGAGGACTCGGACCGTCGAATCTCCTCCACCTGGATCCGCGAACTGCTCTCCCGCGGTGAGGTGGCTGAATCCGCTGCCATGCTGGGCCGGCCGCACAGAGTGCGGGGCACTGTGGTCCATGGTGCCGCCCGCGGCCGCGAACTGGGTTTCCCCACAGCCAACCTGGACTCAGAGGCGGACGGCTACGTTCCTGACGACGGCGTGTACGCCGGCTGGCTGCACGATGCCACGGATCGGCGGTGGCCCGTGGCCGTCTCCGTGGGATCCAACCCCACGTTCGAGGGCGTTTCCCGCGTTGTGGAGGCGCACGTGATCGACCGCCCCGTGGAGCGCGTGGAGGATTTCGACCTCTACGGGCAGGAAGTGGTGGTTGAGTTCGTTCAGCGGCTGCGCGGCATGGTGGCCTATGAGGGCGTGGAGAAGCTGATCGAACAAATGACCAAGGACGTGGAGCAGACCCGCCAGATCCTCAAGGCATCCTGACGCACCTGCTCGGTCTCGCATTTACGACGGGGGGGGGGCCGGGGGCGCGCGGGCGGCCCCGCGGCCGGGGGGGGGGGGGGGGGGGGGGGGGGGGGGGGGGGGGGGGGCGGCCGCCCCCGGG
>NZ_JAAVUN010000011.1:0-77031 GCF_012163155.1 Kocuria subflava | reverse complement strand
ATTTACGACGGCGGGGCACCGGTTGCTCGGTGCGCCGCCGTCGTACGTGGTCAGGGGAGTGGTTCCTGGCGTAGGTCAGAGCTCCTCGTGCTCCCAGGGGTCGAGTCCGGAGGCCGAGAGGCCGGTGTGCAACAGCTTGATGCGGTGCATCTGTTCTGCACTGAGTTCCCAGCCGAAGACGTCCAGGTTCTCCGCCATGCGCCCGGGCTTGGAGGTCTTGGGGATGGGCACCACGCCGTTCTGGATGTGCCAGCGCAAGATGACCTGGGCGGGGGTGCGTCCCTGATCTGCGGCGATCTCCTGGATCCATTCGTGGTTGATGACCTTGGAATCGTGACCCAGCGGAGCCCAGGCCTCCACCAGAACCCGGTGACCATGGTGATGGGCGCGCAGGGCTTCCTGCTGGAACTGCGGCTGCAACTCCACCTGGTTGACCGCAGGAGCCTCACCCACCTTGGCAATCAGTTCATCCACCATCTCCGGGGTGAAGTTGGAAACACCCACCGAGCCGATCAGACCCTCCTCCCGCAGCTCCAACATGGTCCGGAAGGACTCCACGTAGAGACCGCGCTGTGGATTGGGCCAGTGGATCAGGTAGAGGTCCACCTTCTCCAGCTGGAGGCGCTGCAGGGATCCTTCCAAGGAACGCCGGACGGAATCCGTGCCGTGATCCCGGCCCGGGAGCTTGGTGGTGACGAACAGGTCCTCGCGCGGCAGCAGGGAGTCCTTGAGCGCGCGGCCCACACCGGATTCGTTCTGGTAATTGGCGGCGGTGTCGATCAGGCGGAACCCTGCGGTCAGGGCCTCGTACACCACACCCTCAGCCACTCCGTTGTCCATCCGGGCAGTGCCCAGGCCGATGGGAGGGATGGTGTTGCCGTCATGGAGGGTGTGCCGCCGGTCAGCCACCCCCACTTGGTCGGAGAGGTCCTTGTTGAACTCGTGATCGTCAAAGAAGTCCTCCTGCTTCTCTGCTTCCCGGCCTGCTTGGTCGATCTTCTCCTGGTCGTACTCGATCTCCGGCTCTTGGGCGGTGTTGGTGGCTGCCTTGCTCTGCGGTGCTGGCTCGTGCGTGGAGTGACTCATGGGATGCCTTCCGGTCGGTGCTGGGTGTCCTGACTACCATTCTGCCCATCAGTGAGCTGTCTCAAGCGTCGTCGACTCGACTTGGGCACGGGAAAATGCATTGGACCGCCGGAATGGTGCACTTTCCCGTGCCCAGGTTTCTCCGACAGGCCACCCGGGTGACCCACGGCCCAAACAGCACCTGTGCCATGTTTGCTAGGATGGTCGGCGGTCCGCCTGCAGTCCGTGGTGGACGGACCCCCTGATGCTGGCTCACGCCATGCCATCAGGGACCCGGCATGAAGAATCGTGCCCGGGCCACACGGCACTGAACACTAGGAGTTCATCATGGCCCTTGACGCAGCCGTCAAGCAGGAAATCATCAAGGAATACGCGACTCACGAGGGTGACACCGGTTCTCCCGAGGTCCAGATCGCTGTTCTGTCCCGTCGCATCTCGGATCTCACCGAGCACCTGAAGATGCACAAGCACGACCACCACACCCGCCGCGGCCTGATGGCCCTGGTTGGTCGCCGTCGTCGCATGCTGACCTACCTGCGTGACACCGACATCACGCGCTACCGTGCGCTCATCGAGCGCCTCGGCCTGCGCCGCTGATCACCGTCTTGAGCCGAGGCGGGGTTCGGCCCGTTGAAGCGGGTGGAACCCCGCCTCGAGCCCTACCTGGGCGCTGAGACTTCAGCGGCCCGCAGTGAATTCTCAGCCTCAAATCCGTGGCGAATCGCCACCAACCTGACAGGCTTGAGAGTGCACCACCTGTCATCGCCGTGAGGCGAGGACGCAGACGGCACCCGCCAGGGCGTCGTCGTGCAGCGCAGTGAGCCCGCAGAGACCCGAGTGGCGGTCCTCGACAGTGGCCTACGGAATCCCACGTTTTCACGCGGGGAGCGCCGTGGGCTTCGATCGATGGCCGAGCGCGGGAGACGTGGGAACTGCGCAAGAGACAAGTAACCCCACATGAAATGGAGGTGACCCGTGGAGGGTCCCGAGATTCAGTTCGCTGAGGCCGTCATTGACAACGGCCGCTACGGCAAGCGCGTTGTGCGCTTTGAAACCGGACTGCTGGCCCAGCAGGCTGCCGGTTCCACCCTGGTGTCCATCGACGACGACACCACCTTGCTGTCCACCACCGCGATCGGCAAGAAGCCCCGCGATGGTTTCGACTTCTTCCCGCTGACGGTGGACGTCGAGGAGCGGATGTACGCGGACGGCCGTATCCCCGGCTCGTTCTTCCGCCGCGAAGGCCGCCCGTCCACGGACGCGATCCTGGCCTGCCGCCTGATCGACCGTCCGTTGCGCCCCGGCTTCGACAAGGGCATCCGTAACGAGGTCCAGGTGGTCGTGACCGTCCTGGCCATCGACCCGGACGAGATCTACAACACCGTGGCCATCAACGCCGCATCCATGTCCACCGCCCTGTCCGGTGCCCCCTTCGGCGGCCCGGTCGGCGGCGTGCGACTGGCATTGATCGCCCAGGCCGACGGCACCCACCAGTGGGTCTGCTTCCCCAAGCACTCCCAGCTGGAGAACGCCGTGTTCGACATGGCCGTTGCCGGTCGCGTGGTGACTGCCGCAGATGGCACGGAAGACGTGGCCATCATGATGGTTGAGGCTGAAGCCACGGACAACTCCTGGGACCTGATCTCCTCCGGCGCCGTGGCGCCATCCGAGGACATCGTGGCCGAGGGCCTGGAGGCCTCCAAGCCGTTCATCAAGGCCCTGTGTGAGGCACAGTCGGATCTGAAGGCCCGCGCCGGCAAGCCCGCGATGGAGCTGCCGTACTTCGGTGGCCACGGCGACGACGTCGCTGCCGCCGTCAAGGACGCTGCAGGTGATCGCCTGGCAGAGGTCTACGCGATTGCCGGAAAGCAGGAGCGCGAGGACGCCACGGACCAACTGCACCAGTCCGTGCTGGCTGATCTGACCGGTGAGGGCAAGCCGTTCGCTGACCGCCTGAACGAGGTCAACGACGCCTACCAGAAGCTGACCAAGGAAACCGTGCGTCAGCGCATTCTGCGCGATGGCGTGCGCATTGACGGCCGTGGCCCCAAGGACATCCGAGAGCTGACCGCCATGGTGGAAATCCTGCCCCGCGTGCACGGTTCGGCGATCTTCCAGCGCGGTGAAACCCAGATCATGGGCGTGACCACGCTGAACATGCTCAAGCTGGAGCAGCAGATCGACTCCCTGTCCCCGGTGAAGTCCAAGCGGTACATGCACCACTACAACTTCCCGCCGTACTCCACCGGTGAGACTGGCCGTGTGGGCTCGCCCAAGCGCCGCGAAATCGGTCACGGCGCCTTGGCCGAGCGCGCCTTGGCTCCGGTGGTTCCTTCCCGCGAGGAGTTCCCGTACGCCATCCGCCAGGTTTCCGAGGCCTTGGGCTCCAACGGTTCCACCTCTATGGGTTCCGTGTGTGCCTCCACCCTGTCCATGCTCAACGCCGGTGTGCCGCTGCGCGCCCCGGTGGCGGGCATTGCCATGGGCCTGGTCACCGGCCAGGTTGACGGCAAGGACGCCCACGTGGCCCTGACCGACATCCTGGGTGCTGAAGACGCCCTGGGTGACATGGACTTCAAGGTGGCCGGCACCAAGGACTTTGTGACTGCCATCCAGCTGGACACCAAGCTGGACGGCATTCCCTCTGACGTTCTGGATGCCGCTCTGGGACAGGCCCGTGAGGCCCGCCTGGCCATCCTGGACGTGCTGAACGCCGCGATCGATGCCCCGGATGAGATGTCCGAGCACGCTCCGCGCATCATCACGGTCAACGTGCCCGTGTCCAAGATCGGTGAGGTCATCGGCCCCAAGGGCAAGATGATCAACCAGATCCAGGAGGACACCGGCGCTGACATCTCCATCGAGGACGACGGCACCGTCTACATCGGCGCCGTCGACGGCCCCTCGGCAGAAGCTGCCCGTTCGGCGATCAATGCGATCGCCAACCCGCAGGTTCCGGAGGTCGGCGAGCGCTACCTGGGAACCGTGGTCAAGACCACCACCTTTGGTGCGTTCGTGTCCCTGACCCCGGGCCGTGACGGCCTGCTGCACGTCACGGAGCTGCGCAAGCTCAACGATGGCAAGCGCGTCAACGAGGTCGAGGACGTCGTTTCCGTGGGCCAGCAGGTTCAGGTGGAGATCACCAAGGTGGATGACCGCGGCAAGCTGTCGCTGTCCCCGGTGGTTGCCGAGGACGAGTCCGCGGCCGCTGATGACAACGCTGAGGCCACTGAAGAGGCCTGAGTCGCACGTGCGCTGCTGATTCCCGGGCCCGTTGGGTCCTGTGGGTTCAGCAGCCACCGTGTTCCGCCGTCATCCCCGGTGTTCCCTGCGAACACCGGGGATGACGGCCATTGCGGACGGTGCGCGCGCCGCGCGGTACCATCCCCACACCCCACACTGATTTTGCGCCTTGGCGCTGCACAGGAGCCACAAGTTCTCGTATGACGGTCGTTGACCTTCCCTTGCTTGCCGCCTCGGCACCGCTTCACTCGATTCCGCTCACCGCACCGGCTGGGTCCGGGCGTCATGAGGGCACGGAATCGTCTGCTGCCGGTGGCTTCACCCACGTGATCCACGACGGCGACGGCGGTGCCGTGGTCACCCGCACGGTGCTGCCCTGCGGCACCCGGATCTTGACGGAGTCCATGCCCGGGTTGCTTTCGGCAACTGTGGGCTTCTGGGTGGGTGTTGGCTCCCGTGACGAGGCCCCGGGGCACCTGGGCTCCACGCATTTCCTGGAGCACCTGTTGTTCAAGGGGACCGCCAAGCGCAATGCGTTGCAGATTGCAGAAGCCTTTGACCAGGTGGGTGGTGAGTCCAACGCCATCACCGCCAAGGAACACACGTGCTATTTTGCCCGGGTGCTCTCCGAGCAGCTGCCCATGGCGGTGGATGTTCTCACGGACATGGTGGCCGGAGCGGTCCTCGACCCGGACGAGCTGGAACGCGAGCGCGGGGTGATCCTGGAAGAACTGGCCATGGATCAGGACGATCCCACCGATGTTGCGTTTGAACACTTTGTGGAGCACGTCTTCCACGGCAACCCGCTGGCCCGTCCGATCGGTGGCACTCCGGAGGAAATCCTGGCAGTGCCCCGGGACCGGGTGTGGCAGCACTTCCAGGACCACTACCGACCCGGGGGCCTGGTGGTCACCGCTGCCGGTGGCTTGGATCATGAGGCCGTGGTGGAGATGGTGGTGCACTCCATGGCGGCGGCCGGGTGGGATGCCTACAAACCTGGCACCGCCCGTGCCCGGCGGACCCGTGGTTCCGTGGATGCCACCACGCCGCAGCCCCAGTGGGGCCGCCATGAGCTGCACCGTTCCGTGGAGCAGTCCAATGTGCTGGTGGGGCGCCCCGGACTGGTCTCCGGTGATGACCGCCGCTACCACATGACTGTGCTCAACGCCGCCCTGGGTGGTGGAATGTCCTCCCGCCTGTTCCAGGAGATCCGGGAGAAGCGCGGATTGGCCTACAACACCTTTTCTTTTGCCGGGTCTTACTCGGATGCCGGCTACTTCGGCATGTACGCCGGTTGCGCACCGGCCAAAACGGATCAGGTGCTGCAGTTGATGACCGATGAGCTCAACAAATTGGCTCACCACGGGATCAGCGACACTGAATTGACCAAGGTGGTGGGTCAATTGGCAGGCGGCACCGTCCTGGCGCTGGAGGACACCGGTTCCCGCATGTCCCGTTTGGGATCGGCAGAACTGACCACCGGGGAGTTCTACGACCTGGAAGAAACCCTGAACCGGGTGCGAGCCGTCACCCCCGACCACGTTCAAGCCCTGGCCCGAGAGCTGGCCCAGGGGCCCACCGTGGTGCAGATCGTGGCACCCCAACAAGACTGAGCAGCAAAGACTTCAGGAGAGATCATGAGCCAAGACAGCAGCGCAGCAAACCCCGTCAAGGTGGCCGTCCTGGGCGCCCACGGCCGGATGGGATCAGAGGCCGTCCGTGCCGTGGACAATGCCCGTGACACCCAACTGGTGGCCACCATTGACCACAACGACTCCCTGCAACAGCTGCTGGTTGCCGGTGCCCAGGTGGCCATTGACTTGACGGTGCCCACCGCCACGGAAGACAACGTCCGGTTCTGCGTGGAGAACGGCATCCACTGCGTGGTGGGAACCACCGGTTGGGATGAGAAGCGCTCGGCCCGGCTCACCGAGTTGTTGGAAGCACACCCCGGTGTTGGTGTGCTGATTGCCCCGAACTTCTCCATTGGTGCTGTGCTGGCCATGCGGTTCTCCGCCATTGCCGCCAAGTTCTTTGAGTCGGCGGAGATCATTGAACTGCACCACCCCAACAAGGTGGATGCCCCCTCCGGCACAGCGGCTCGGACCGCGGCGCTGGTGGGGGAGGCCCGCCGAGCCGCCGGCCTGGGGGCTTCCCCAGATGCCACGGAAACGGATCCCGACGGCGCCCGCGGGGCCAAGATCGACGACGTCAGCGTGCATTCCGTGCGCCTGCGCGGTCTGGTGGCACATCAGGAGACCTTGCTGGGCAACGAGGGGGAGATGCTGACCATCCGGCACGATTCCTTCGACCGGATCTCCTTCATGTCCGGGGTGCTGCTGGGCGTACGCAGCGTGGGAAGCAATCCGGGGCTGACTCACGGGTTGGAGAACTTCATGGACCTGGACGCGTGAGCCCCACCGACTCGGGCGATCCGCAGGACGCGGGGGCGTCGTCGGGAACGGGAAGTCTGGGTTCCCTGCGTGTGCTGGGCTGGGTGGTCCTGGGTGCGGCTCTGGTGACCCTGTGGCTGCTTCCGATCCCCACCACGGCCAAAATCACGGTCCTGGTGATCGCCGCCTTTGCCGGGGTGTTCACACTGCTGGAATCCACCAACCGGGGTAAAGCGTTGGCGGCTGCCATGGTGGCGTTGCTGGTCTTCTATCTGGCGCTGTCCCTGCAACGCGCGTGGATCCTGATGACCGCAGAAACGTGGGTCAGCAAGATCATGGGTGCGGCCCTGGTGCTGATCCCGGTACTGGGCATCTGGGCATTGATCCGTGAACTGTTGTTCGGGGTGCGGATCGAACAGCTCGGTCGGCAACTGGCAGCTGAAGGGGGACTTCCGGAGGACAACCTTCCACGTCACCCGTCAGGTCGAATCGTGCGGGAAGCAGCAGACGCCCAGTTCCCGCGGTGGCAGGCCGAGGTGGAAGCACAGCCGGAACAGTGGCGGGCCTGGTACCGGCTGGCCCTGGCCTACAGTGCCTCGGGAGACACCCGACGCGCCCGCGGGGCCATGCGTCAGGCTGTCCGACTTTCTGTCAGCCACCCCGGTTCCGGGCCGCAGTCCGCGCGGGCGGCAAGTTAGGGTGTATGCCATGACTGCGCACCAGGACAAGCCCCTGTTCGGAACACTGCTCACCGCCATGGTCACCCCGTTCAAGGACGACGGCTCGGTGGATCTGGCCGCCACGGAAGCCCTTGCGGTTCGACTGGTGGAACAGGGTTGCGACGGTCTGGTGGTGGGCGGCACCACCGGCGAGTACTCCACCATGACGGATGACGAGCACTTTGCCGTGTTCAGCACCGTTCGTGACGCCGTGGGGGATCGTGTGGCGCTGGTGGCCGGTGCTGGCTCCAACGACACCCAGCACACCATGCACTTGTCCGCCACCGCCCAGAAGGCGGGTATGGACGGTCTGCTGATCGTGACCCCGTACTACAACAAGCCCACACAGGCTGGCGTGGTGGCGCACTTTGAAACCGTTGCCGATGCCGTGGAGCTGCCCATCATGCTCTACGACATCCCGGGGCGCACCGGCATCCCACTGTCCGTGGACACCTTGCTGCGCCTGGCTGATCACCCCAAGATCGTGGCCGTCAAGGACGCCAAGGCCGACCTGGCCGCCGGCATGCGCGTGATCGCAGAAACCGATCTTCTCTACTACTCCGGCGACGACGGCCTGACCTTGCCGTGGATGTCCATCGGCGCGGTGGGTCTGGTGGGGGTGACCACCCATGTGGACACCCCGCGTTTCCGCCGTCTGATCGATGCCGTCAACGCGGACAACCTGCAGGAAGCCCTGCAGATCGCCCACGAACTCGAGCCTGTGGTGCGAGCCACCATGACCCACGTGCCGGGTGCCGTTGCGGCCAAACAAATTTTGAACTGGCAGTCCGTACTGCCCAACCACCGCGTGCGCCTGCCGTACGTGGATGCCACCGACGCCGAGTTGGCTGCGATCAAGGCGGAGCTTGAATCCTCCGTGGTGGCCGATTCCCTGACGTTCTAATCACCGCTCTCGGATCCGAGAGCTGTTACCTCAGAGAGGGGTCGCATGACCCATTGGATTGAAAACTTGAGCAAGCCGCCTGCCCTGGCCAAGGACACCTTGCGGGTCACCCCGCTGGGTGGCCTGGGGGAGGTGGGCCGCAACATGACCGTGTTCGAGATCAACGGTCAGCTGCTGATCGTTGACTGCGGTGTGCTCTTCCCGGAAGAGAACCAGCCCGGTGTGGACCTGATCCTGCCGGACATCTCCCACATCGAGGACCGCCTGGATGACATTGTGGCCATCGTGCTCACGCACGGTCACGAGGACCACATCGGTGCAGTGCCCTACCTGCTCAAGCGACGTGCGGACATCCCCATCCTGGGATCCCAGCTGACCCTGGCCCTGGTGGAAGCCAAGCTGCGCGAGCACCGGATCAAGCCCTACACGCTGACCGTGCGCGAGGGGCAGGTGGAGAAGCTCGGCGAGTTCGAGTGTGAGTTCGTGGCTGTGAACCACTCCATCCCGGACGCCCTGGCCGTGTTCATGCGCACCAAGGCCGGCACCGTGCTGCACACCGGTGACTTCAAGATGGACCAGCTGCCGCTGGATGGCCGCATCACGGACCTGCGCCACTTTGCCCGCCTGGGTGAAGAAGGTGTTGACCTGTTCCTGACGGACTCCACCAACGCCGAGGTCCCGGGGTTCACCCCCACGGAGAAGGACATTGGGGGAGTCCTTGCGGATGTGATCAAGAAGTCCCGCCAGAAGGTCGTCGTCGCCTCCTTCTCATCCCACGTTCACCGTGTGCAGCAGGTGCTCGACGCCGCCGTCGCCTCCGGGCGCAAGGTTGCCCTGATGGGCCGCTCCATGGAACGCAACATGGGCATTGCCGCGGAGCTGGGCTACCTGGACGTCCCTGAGGGCGTCCTGGTGGACCAGCGCAAGGTGGAGCAGTTCCGGGACGATGAACTGGTCATCATGTGCACCGGTTCCCAGGGTGAGCCCATGGCTGCCCTGTCCCGGATGGCCCGCGGCGATCACCGCGTGCAGGTCCGTGATGGTGACACCGTCATCCTGGCCTCCTCCTTGATCCCGGGCAACGAAAACTCCGTGTTCCGGATCATCAACGGCCTGATGCGACTGGGCGCCCACGTGGTGCACAAATCCAATGCTAAGGTCCACGTCTCTGGTCACGCATCTGCCGGTGAGCTGCTCTACTGCTACAACATCGTGGAGCCCGAATACGTCATGCCGGTGCACGGCGAGGTCCGCCACCTCATGGCCAACGGTGAA
This sequence comes from Kocuria subflava, assembly GCF_012163155.1. Taxonomy (GTDB): domain Bacteria; phylum Actinomycetota; class Actinomycetes; order Actinomycetales; family Micrococcaceae; genus Kocuria; species Kocuria subflava. The sequence goes on along the minus strand of NZ_JAAVUN010000011.1, from coordinate 67,411 downwards.
CTCGCAGAAGCCACCGGTGTGCCTCCGGAGAATGTGCTGCTCACGGAGAACGGCACCTGTGTGGACATGAAGGACCACCAGGCGCGGATCGTGGGTGGACACGAGATCAAGTTCGTGTACGTGGACGGTTCCTCGGTCGGTGAGATCACCGAGGACGACCTCAAGGACCGGATTGTCTTGGGTGAAGAGGGCTTTGTCTCCGTGGTCTCCGTGATCGACCGCAAGCAGAAGCGTGTGGTCAACGGCCCGGACGTGCACGCCCGCGGTGTGGCTGAGGATGATCGTGTGTTCGATGACATCATCCCCAAGATCACCGGTGCCCTGGAGGATGCCCTGCACGAGCAGAAGCAGTACACCACGCATCAGCTGCAGCAGATCGTGCGCCGCACCATCGGACCGTGGGTGGGCCGCAAGCTGCGCCGCAAGCCCATGATCGTGCCGGTGGTGATTGAGGCAGGTTCCAAGAACTGAAGCTCACGGGCCGCGCACCAGATGTGATCCGCGGCCCCCTGCACCATCTGATGGCCACCTGCCGACTCAGCAGGTGGCCATCAGCATGTGTGCGCCCAGAGCGGAATTATTCAGGGGGCTGATAATAAGGTGCCTTATGGTGGATTCGGTCGCATGTGTGACCGCACGTCTCGCCGCCCTTTTTGGGAGGCCAGGACGGTGTGGTCATCAGCGGCTCCCACTTGACCTCCACGGCCTCGCACTGTGAGGCCGCGAAAGGAACACCTGATGTCCACCAACAATGTCCCCCCGAATTCTTCCGGCAACCCGGGCCCCCGCGACGGCCAAGATCAGAACCTGGGGCGCACCGATGGCCGTGACTCCTGGACCGGCTTGAACTCCCACGACCGCGTGGAGGACAAGACCACCTCCGGGCGCGGTACCGCCAACGCCACCGAGCGTGGGGAGTCCCGAACCGCTGGATCCCACGAGCGTCACGACGACCGCCGCGCCGGCCTCGACCGCAACAACAGTCATGATCGCGCCGTCCGCAGCGATCGCGATGACCGCAACGACCGTCATGACCACGATGATCAACGCCGTGCCAAGCCGTCTTGGAAGGAAGACGTCCTGGGCGATGGCCGCGGAGGAGACGTCAAGAACATCTCCTGGGGTGCCGTGATTGCCGGTGTGGTCACCGTTTTGGCCCTGACCGTCTTGTTCTCCCTGGTGACCGCTGCCCTGGGCTTGGGCATGTCCGACCTCAACTCGGAGAACCCGGGTGAAGGCGTGGGAATGGCCACCGGAATCTCTTCCATCATCACCTTGGCCCTGGCTCTGTTCAGCGGCGGTGCCGTGGCAGGCCTGCTAGCAGGGCGCGCCGGTTTGATCCACGGTTTCCTGACCTGGGCCACCTCCCTGCTCACCGCCCTGGTGCTGGCCACCCTGTTGGCCGGCAACGTGCTGGGCGCTCTGGGCAACACTTTGGGCACTGCTGCTGACAACGTGACGGCTGCGGTCGTGCAGAACCCGGAAGCCGTGCAGAGCCCCGGTGTGACCACGGATGAGGCCTCCGCCGAGGCCGAGCAGGCCGTGGAAGATGCTGCACCGCGCGCCGAGGAAGCCGCCAACACCACCGCCGAGGCCGCAGGTTGGACCTTTGCCGGCCTGTTCCTGGGCGCCATTGTCTCCGCTGTGGCAGGTCTCCTGGGCTCCCGTGCCGTGGCCGCAGGACGCAACCGCAACGAGGGCGTGGATCGCCGCAACGATGACCTGAACCGCCGCAACACCGGCACCACTCGCGTCTGATCGGCACCACATGCGGTCAATCACCTACACGGCACGGTCCTCGCAGCGCCGATCGTGACCGCGCTGGGTTTGGCTGACAGCTGAGGCTGGGTCGTCTTCACTGACGGCCCAGCCTTTGCATTTTCCGTCCGGCCCACCCGCATGTACGGTCAGTGATAAGGCACCTGATGAATGAGGAGGTAACCATGTTCGGCAAACCGCGGATCTTCATGTTGGTGCTCGGTGCCGTGATTTCTCTGACCAGTCTGGTGGCTGGAATCCTGGTCATGGTCTGGCCGTGGTCGGACTGCCCCGCAGGGGACACCTCCCGAGCGTGCATGCCCACGGACCCGGAAATTCTCACCATGGGGCTGGCATCGGCCGGTTTCTTGATTGGTGCCGTGCTGATGATTTTCAGCGTGATCTGGTTCCTGATCCTGCGTGATGACGTCAATCGGCGTCGTTGGGCTCGCGAGGACGACGCCCGCGATCGGCCGCAACAGCCCTGAAAATCAGCCGGTGCGCACCCGTGGACGTGAGCATCGTCAAGCGGGCCCGGGTGCGCCGGTCTGAGCCGGTTTTGCAGCGTCGTTTACCCTTTGTGTATGGCGACTCGTACTTCCCCCGCCCGCAAGGGTGCCTCGACGTCGCGCGGATCCACCACCTCGAAGTCCAAGAAGAGCACTTCGAACAGCCCGCAGCAGGGTCTTGGTGAGCGCGCCGTTGACGCACTGGTAGGCACATGGCTCTGGTTTGCGCACCTGATCGGTGGCGCAATCCGACGCATCGGCACGCTCCGAACTGACCTTGACCCTCAAGATCGTCGCGACGGCGGCGCCCTGGTCCTGCTGGTCGCGGGCCTTGTGATTGCCGTGGTCGAATGGTGGGCGCTCTACGGAGCAGGGATCCCAGTCCTCTCGGCTGCGGCCTTTGGCGTGCACTGGTTGGTGGCGGGACTGATCGGCTGGGCCGCGTTGGTCCTGCCCCTGGCTCTGATCGGATTTGCTGTTCGAGTTTTCCGCAAGCCCGTTCCCACCGCTTCCAACAACAGAATTGCCCTGGGGTTGACCGTGGCCGTCCTGGCTGCCGCGGGTTTGGCCCACGTGATCGGTGGTTCCCCCGGCGTCACGGAGAGCTTTGAATCCCGCCTGACCGCAGGCGGGGCCTTTGGCTACCTGATGGCCGGGCCGCTGGGTTCCGTGATCACCCCCGTGGGGGCTGCCGTGGTCTGTGCTGCGGTCTTGGCCCTATGCGTGTTGATCGTGACCGGCACACCGTTCGCCCAGATCGGACCCCGGCTGGCCCACGCATGTGATGCCGTGGTGGGAGCAGGGCATGCCGGTACAGGCGCCGACTTGAGTGCTTCCGACCACGACCGTTCCTACTTGGATGACCGTGACCCGCAGCCGGCCAACGACCGGGCTGCGCGCAGAGCGGCTCGCAAGCAGGCCAAGCAACAGCGCAAGGACGCCGCTGAACGGGAACGCCTGGACACCTACGACGGTGATGAAGCTTTTGAAACCGCAGTGATCGGCGAGGCCACGGATCAAGTTCCTGTGGTGGAGCAGACCCGACCCGTTGGACGCCGCGGCTCCTGCGTGCCGGTCTTTGACGTCGAGTCCGGGGATGAAGCCCGCACAGATCGTGAAGCTGAACTCGAGACTGAGAATCTATCCGGTTCCACCGCAACGTCAGCCGAACAAGCACCCACCGGCCTGCGTCCGGGGCAGAAGCGACCCACCCGGGATCAGCTGGCTGCCCAGGAACTGCGCCGCGAACAGGGCCTGGAAGGCGGCAGCGGGGGAGCAGCCGACACTGCCGCAGGCTCGAGTGCTGCCGCTGTGATCGACGCTGACGGAGCCGATGGTGAAACCACGGCTGCCCACGCTCCCGTGGCAGTACAGGCCACCCCGATCCCCGAACGCACGGAACAGCTGCAACTGGACGGGGATGTGGCGTACTCGCTGCCGTCGTCGTCGTCGTTGATCCAGGGCGCCCCTGCCAAGGAACGCTCCGAGGCCAACGACGCCGTGGTGCGGGCGCTGACGGAGACCATGCAGCAGTTCAAGGTGGATGCGGAGGTCACCGGCTTCTCCCGGGGTCCCACGGTCACTCGCTATGAAATCGAGCTGGCACCGGGCACCAAGGTGGAGAAGGTCACCGCGCTGTCCAAGAACATCTCCTATGCCGTGGCGTCCTCGGACGTGCGCATCCTCTCGCCGATTCCGGGCAAGTCCGCCATCGGCATCGAGATCCCCAACACGGACCGCGAAACCGTGGTGCTGGGTGACGTGCTGCGCTCCCAGGCGGCCCGGAAGAACGATCACCCCATGGTGATGGGCGTGGGCAAGGACGTTGAAGGCGGGTTCGTGGTGGCGAACCTGGCCAAGATGCCGCACATGCTGGTGGCAGGTGCCACCGGTGCCGGTAAGTCGTCGTTCGTGAACTCCATGATCGTGTCCCTGCTCATGCGGGCCACCCCGGATGAAGTTCGCATGGTCATGGTGGACCCCAAGCGCGTGGAGCTCACCGCCTACGAGGGCGTGCCACATCTGATCACCCCGATCATCACCAACCCCAAGAAGGCCGCGGAGGCCCTGCAGTGGGTGGTGCGGGAAATGGATGCCCGCTACGACGACCTCTCGCACTACGGCTACAAGCACATCGATGACTTCAACAAGGGTGTGCGCAACGGCAAGGTGCAGCCGGAACCCGGTTCCAAACGCAAGATCAAGCCGTACCCGTACCTGTTGGTGATCGTGGACGAGCTGGCGGACCTGATGATGGTGGCCCCCCGCGATGTGGAAGATGCCATTGTGCGCATCACCCAGCTGGCCCGTGCCGCCGGCATCCACCTGGTGCTGGCAACCCAGCGCCCGTCCGTGGATGTGGTCACCGGTCTGATCAAGGCCAACGTGCCCTCCCGCATGGCCTTTGCCACCTCCTCAGTCACCGACTCCCGTGTGGTCCTGGACCAGCCGGGTGCGGAGAAGCTGATCGGTCAGGGTGACGCCCTGTTCCTGCCCATGGGTGCCTCCAAGCCCATGCGTGTCCAGGGGGCATGGGTGGCCGAGTCCGAGATCCACGAGGTCGTGGAGCACGTCAAGTCCCAAATGAAGGCCAATTACCGGGAAGACGTGGTTCAGGAGGCCCCCAAGAAGGAGATCGACGAGGACATCGGAGACGACCTCGACGTTCTGCTGCAGGCGGTCGAGCTTGTGGTCACCACCCAGTTCGGCTCCACCTCCATGCTGCAGCGCAAGCTGCGCGTGGGTTTCGCCAAGGCCGGGCGTCTGATGGACCTCATGGAATCCCGCGGCGTGGTTGGCCCCTCCGAGGGTTCCAAGGCCCGCGACGTCCTGGTGCGCCCGGACGATCTGGCCGCCACGCTGGCCGTGATCCGCGGGGAGGAGCCGCCCACCGCCGTCGTGGTGGGGGCTCAGGAGCACGCGGGTACGGGCGGTTCCGGCGGGGATGCCGGTGTGGACCCCCTGGCCGAGCCCACGGGCCCGGCTGCCACTGATTACGACGACGACGCCGAGGAGTCCGAGTCCGACGACGCCTGGCAGCTGACGGGACGATGAACCGAAATGACACGAACTGACGCACAGCCGCCCAACGCCTCCAACTGGAACCTGCCCAATGCGCTGACCACGTTGCGGATCCTGCTGGTTCCGTTCTTCGTGTGGTTCCTGGTGGCCGGTGGTCCTTTCGGCCATGACTCCCAGGCCATGCGCTGGGCAGCTTTCGGCGTGTTCGCCGTGGCCATGCTGACGGACAAGCTCGACGGCGACATCGCCCGGGCCCGTGGTCTGATCACATCCTTCGGCAAGATCGCCGATCCCATTGCGGACAAGCTGCTCACCGGCGCGGCCTTCGTGGTGCTCTCCATGCTGGGTGAGTTGTGGTGGTGGGTGACCATCATGATCCTGGTGCGCGAATGGGGCATCACCCTCATGCGCTTTGTGGTGATCCGCTACGGGGTCATGGCAGCCGGCAAGGGTGGAAAGCTCAAGACCGTCCTGCAGACCATCGCGTTGCTGGTCATGATCCTGCCGCTGGTGCCCGTGGTGGGTGCCTGGTGGGCGTGGCTCGGGTGGTTCTTCATGGCCCTGGCGCTGATCTCCACCGTAGTGACCGGCATCGACTACGTGATCAAGGCATGGCAGTTGCGCCGTGACGCCCTGGCCGCGGGACGCCCCGTGGACAACAGCTGAGGCGGATGCACATGGACCGTCGTGAGGAGGCCCACGCGGACACCGTGTTCGCAGCGGCCCAGGCAGCCATATCGGCGGCATCGGCCAGGGGGCTGAGTATTGGCACGGCCGAGTCACTGACCGGCGGTTCCGTGGCGGCCGCGTTGGTCTCCGTGCCGGGAGCCTCGGCGGTGTTCGAGGGCTCCGTGGTGTCCTATTCACATGCGGTCAAAATCCGGACCCTGGGTGTGTCTGCCGATCTGTTGGATCGTGGGGGCGCTGTGGATCCGGCGGTGGCACGAGCCATGGCCGAGGGTGCGCGTGAGGCCCTCGGTGTGGACGTGGCGGTGTCCACCACCGGAGTTGCCGGTCCCGAACCGCACGACGGCAAGGCCGTGGGCACCGTGTTCCTGGGTGTGGCCGGGCCTGATGGCACGCACGTTCAGGAACTGCATTTAGGTGGATCCCGTGCCCAGATCCGGACGGCCAGCGTGACCGCTGCCCTGGAGAATCTTGCAGCACACTGTCGGTTCCCAGACTTCTCCCAGTAAATCCCGGAACCGATCGGGAACAATGGTGACCCGTCAGGCGGTTGTACCCGTCGACGGCCCAGGGAGGGGCCATCCGGAACTGATCCGATCGGTGAAAATTCCGGGCCACGCGGAGTTTTTCCGCACTATTGAGGAGCCAATCATCACGACGACCAAGACCCCCGTGTCAGTCAACGGCGTCATCCGCTGGAAGGACGTCGAAACCACCACCGTCAACGATTCCGTTCATTCGGAACCCAAGCCGGTTGTGCTGCGTCAGGAAATTGGCGAGGTACTCCGTTCCGTCCGTCAGCGTCAGGGGCGCACCCTGCGTGAGGTTTCACATTCCGCACGAGTTTCACTGGGTTACCTCAGTGAAGTTGAGCGCGGTCAGAAGGAAGCTTCTTCTGAACTGTTGGCATCGATCTGCTCTGCACTCGATGTCCCCGTCTCCGCCATGCTGCGTGAGGTGGCTGACCGTGTTGCCGAGGTTGAAGGCAACCTGGCACCGGACACCGTGCCCGCTGAACTGCGCGAGCAGTACCAGCACGAATTCGGGGCACGAGCCCACTGAAACTTTCCACCCGGGCGGACTCACGCGGCCATGAGCTGATCGCGTCCCTGCCGGAGACAGCGGGATCCAATGCCCAGGTGGCGTTGGGTCCCGCTGTCGTGTTGTGAGGAGCCACTGTGAGACTGAGTCGCTTTTACCAGATGCTGGAGCATGAATTCGGTGCGGGCCAGGGGCGAATGCTCGTCCAGGACACCGTGCTGGGGGAGTTGGGGCATCGCACACCGGAGCAGGCTCTGAATCAGGGAGAAGACCCCAAGACCGTGTGGTTCGCCCTGTGCAAGAACCAGGACGTCCCCCGGGAGCGTTGGTGGGGACCGGACATGGAGCCCAAGCGCTGATTCGCGTGACGGCGGGGACCGCGTGGCTGGTGTGAATGACACGCCCACGATCTCCTATCCGAACAAATGTTCGAACACCGTGTAGTGTTCTGGTGGTGCTTGAGGCGAGCCTTCAAGACTCCACAGGGCTCTGGATTCCTGCGCAACGGTGTTCTTCCCCCACGGTTGCAGTGCTCCAGCCTTGTGTTGTCTGACCCCCTGTCTAGCGTTGTTTCTGACAGCTCATGGCGGAGTGGTCACCGGAGGCTCAGCTCAAGCGCCTCAGATTTCTCCGCCCCTTCACGGCGGCCGCAGCGGCCGCACCACGAACCCACACGAGGTGAACCATGGCCCCCAAGAACAGCTCGGGCAACGCCGTATCGGACCGCGAAAAGGCACTGGAAACCGTCCTGGCCCAGATCGACAAGAACTACGGCAAGGGCTCCGTCATGCGTTTGGGGGAGCGCCCCGCGCAGAAGGTGGAGGTCATCCCCACCGGATCCATCGCTTTGGACGTCGCGCTGGGCACCGGTGGGTTCCCCCGCGGCCGTGTGGTGGAGATCTACGGTCCTGAGTCCTCCGGTAAGACCACTGTGGCTTTGCATGCCGTGGCCAACGTTCAGAAGGCCGGGGGCATTGCCGCCTTCATCGACGCCGAACACGCCCTGGACCCGGTCTACGCCCAGAAGCTCGGTGTGGACATTGACAACCTCTTGGTCTCCCAGCCGGACACCGGTGAACAAGCTCTGGAGATCATGGACATGTTGGTGGGCTCTGGCTCCATCGACATCGTGGTGATCGACTCCGTGGCGGCCTTGGTGCCCAAGGCGGAGATCGAAGGTGAGATGGGTGATTCCCACGTCGGTCTGCAGGCCCGTTTGATGTCCCAGGCCCTGCGTAAGATCACCGGCCGTTTGTCCCACTCCAAGACCACAGCCATCTTCATCAACCAGCTGCGTGAAAAGATTGGTGTGTTCTTCGGCTCCCCGGAGACCACCACCGGCGGTAAGGCATTGAAGTTCTATGCCTCGGTCCGGGTGGACGTCCGCCGCATTGAAACCTTGAAGGACGGCGCCAACCCTGTGGGCAACCGCACCCGGGCCAAGATCGTCAAGAACAAGATGGCCCCGCCCTTCAAGCAGGCCGAGTTCGACATCCTGTACGGCCAGGGCATTTCCACCGAGGGTGGTCTGATCGACCTCGGCGTGGAGCAAGGCATCGTCAAGAAGTCCGGCGCCTGGTTCACCTATGAGGGTGACCAGCTGGGCCAGGGCAAGGAGAACGCTCGCCGTTTCCTGCGGGACAACCCGGAGATGGCGTTGGAGATCGAACACAAGATCCTGACCAAGCTCGGGATCGTGGGAGACGATTCCCCGGAGGTCGATGCCGACGGCGTGGTGGCCGACTTCGGCTCGGAAGATGCCTCCGCCAAGGCTGCCTTCTGAGGTGGCCCGCCAGTAGTCCCGACCCCGAAAGTGATGATTCCTTTCGGGGTCGTGGAGTATCCAGACCCAGATGAGAGGTTCCCTTGTCAGAGTCACCCTACGAACAGCGCCGACGCCGCGCGCAGCAGCGTCAACGGGCCAGGGGTCGGAGTGCTGAACCATCACCGGAGTACGACTCGGCAGAGTTGGACACCGTGCAGTCCGGCACCGAGCAGATCAACTCCGCGCACGTTGAGGGGCAACCGGCGGAGACTGGCGGGGTCGGCCATCACGCCGGTACAGCTTCCGGAGACATGGACCCGGGTCAGGTGGAGGCCGCCCGGAACATTGTGCTGCGTCAGCTCACGGCCTCTGCAAAGTCACGCCGCCAGCTTGAGGACAAGCTGGCGGATCGTGGTGTCCCGGAATCGGTGGCCATGACTGTTCTGGACCGGTTCCAAGAAGTTGGGCTGGTGGATGACGTCTCCTTTGCCCAGACATTCGTTCGGTCGCGGGCGGAGACCCGCAAACTGGCTCGCCCGGCCCTGCGGCGTGATCTTCAGGCCAAGGGCATTGACCCCGATGTGGCGGAAGCTGCGTTGCAGCAACGAACTGACGAACAGGAGCGCCAGGACGCTCTTGAGTTGGTCCGCCGCAAAGCGCCGTCCGGTGAACAGTTGGCCACACAGATGGCTGAACGCAGCACACGGGACAAGCTCACGCGCCGCTTGGTTTCCATGCTGGCCAGAAAGGGCTATGCGCCGGGCATGGCGTTCGACGTCGTGAAAGAAGTCCTGGGTGAGCTCTCCCAGGATTCTGAGTACTGAGCCACCGGTCGGCCAAGTTGACGGCCCCACTATTCTTGTGGGGTGAGTATGACCGACGTTGACGCCCAGGTAACTGCTGGAAGCGCCCACACCCAGACCACCAGCACACCCCGTACCGGGCCCTCCACGCAGGCCCCGGAGATCCCCGTGCTGGATTCGCCCCGATCCTTTGAGGTCCGCACCTTCGGGTGCCAGATGAACGTCCACGATTCCGAGCGGATCAACGGCCTGTTGGAAACCGCCGGTTACACACCAGTCCGTGACGGTGAGGATCCAGATCTGGTGGTGTTCAACACCTGCGCGGTGCGGGAGAACGCGGACAACAAGCTCTACGGACACCTGTCCCAACTGGTGCCGCAGAAGCAGAAGAACAAGGATTTCCAGGTGGCCGTGGGCGGCTGCCTGGCGCAGAAGGACCAGGACACCATTCTCAAGAAGTCCCCCGTGGTGGACGTGGTGTTCGGTACGCACAACATCGGTTCCCTGCCGGTGCTGCTGGAGAGGGCTCGGCACAATGAGGAAGCCGAGATCGAGATCCTGGAGTCCCTGGAGACCTTCCCCTCGGCCCTTCCCACCAAGCGGGATCAGGCTTACGCCGGTTGGGTGTCCATCTCCGTGGGGTGCAACAACACGTGCACGTTCTGCATCGTGCCGTCGTTGCGGGGCAAGGAGGAGGACCGCCGTCCCGGTGACATCTTGGCCGAGGTCCAGGCCCTGGTGGACCAAGGTGCCGTGGAAGTCACCCTGTTGGGTCAGAACGTGAACTCCTACGGGGTGTCCTTTGGTGACCGGCAGGCGTTCTCCAAGCTGCTGCGCGCCTGCGGTGAGATTCAAGGTTTGGAGCGGGTACGGTTCACCTCTCCGCATCCGGCGGCCTTCACGGACGACGTCATTGACGCCATGGCCCAGACCCCCAACGTAATGCCCCAGTTGCACATGCCGTTGCAGTCCGGCAGCGACCGCGTGCTCAAGGACATGCGACGGTCTTATCGGTCCAAGAAGTTCCTGGGCATTCTGGAAAAGGTTCGGGATCAGATCCCGCAAGCTGCCATCACCACGGACATCATTGTGGGTTTCCCCGGGGAAACGGAGGAGGACTTCCAGGACACCATGCGTGTGGTGGAGGAGTCCCGTTTCTCCATGGCCTACACCTTCCAGTACTCGGTGCGCCCGGGCACCCCCGCCGGTGAGCGTGAAGACCAGTTGCCCAAGGCCGTGGTCCAGGAACGCTTTGAACGCCTGGTGGCATTGCAGGATCGCATTGCCGCGGAGGAGAACGCGGCTCTGGTGGGCCGTACCGTGGAGTTGTTGGTGACGGCCAATGCCGGCAAGAAGAGCGGTGAAACCCACCGTCTGTCCGGGCGCGCCCAGGATCAGCGCCTGGTGCATTTCTCCGTGCCGGAGGGCGCTGAGGCTCCACGCCCGGGTGATTTTGTGACGGTTCCCGTCACCCAGGCGGCTGCCTACCACCTGATTGCCGATCCTGCCGCGGACCAGTACCACCTGCGGCGTGCCCGTGGGGGCGATGCCTGGGAACGTGAGCAGGCGCAGTCCTGCGGGACCGGCTCGGGCGCTGCCGGAAGCACCAAAGCCGGCCAGGTCAATTTGGGAATGCCCACCCTGCCTGTGGCCGCGGCCCCGGTCAACGGTGGCTGATTTCACGACGACGCCGTCCCCGGCTTCCCTGCCCGTCATTGCGCTGGTGGGCCCCACCGGCACGGGCAAAACTGCCCTGAGTGTCCAGCTTGCTCAGCAGCTGGGCGGGGAAGTGGTCAACGCGGATGCCATGCAGTTCTACCGGGGCATGGACATCGGGACGGCCAAGGCCACGGTGGAGGAACGCGCCGGGGTGGCCCACCACCTGTTGGACATCATGGATGTCACCCAGGAAGCCTCCGTGGCCGCGTTCCAGCACCAGGCGCGGCAGTGCTTTGAGCAGATCTGGCAGCGTGGCCACGTACCCATCCTGGTGGGTGGCTCTGGGTTGTATGTCCGGGCCGCCTTGGACCACATGGAGTTTCCCGGTACGGATCCAGCGGTCCGACGTCGTTTGGAAGAGGAACTGGCCGCGCACGGTCCGGGTGCACTGCGCACGCGGTTGCAGGCGGTGGACCCGGAGTCTGCGGCGCGGATTAAGAATGACCGCCGTTTGGTTCGCGCGCTGGAAGTTCACCAGGTCACGGGCCGGCCGTTCACGGCGTTCATGCCCACTCGGGAGTACGTGCAACCGGCCATCCAGATCGCCCTGGACCTGGACCGTTCGCAGCTGCACGACCGCTTGGAGCAGCGGGTGCACGCCATGGTGGAGGCGGGGCTGGAAGATGAGGTCCGCCGTTTGATTCCCAGGGGACTGCGTGAGGGCAAGACGGCGTCCCGAGCCCTGGGTTACGGGCAGTTCTTGGCTGTGCTGGACGGTGAGATGACCATTGAGGAGGCTGTGACCTCCACCGTGGTGTCCACCCGGCAGTTCGCCAAACGTCAGGTGACCTGGTTCCGTGGCGACCCCCGGGTGCAGTGGCTTGATGCCACTGATCCGCTGCTGGTGAAGCACACACTGGAGCTGATCCGGCGCAGTGGAATTGCGGATTAGCATGGTCGCGTGACTACCGAGCACCCCGAATCCCCGCAGCAGGCAGAATCCACTCAGTCCCGGGCTGAGGCCCAGCCCAACACTGACGCCGAGCCCAACGCGGCAACGCACGCCGGCTCCCAGGCACTGTCCGCCGCTGAGCGCACCCGTGCCGATGAGGTTTTTGGTGAGCTGACCGGGTGGCCTTTCATCAAGGCACACGGCACAGGCAATGACTTTGTGGTGGTGGTGGATCCTGAGGCCGAACTGCTGCTCTCGGAAGAGACCGTGCAGTTGGCGTGTGACCGTCACCAGGGAATCGGTGGTGACGGTTTCATCCGCATCACCCGTTCGGCCAACCTGGACGAGGGCGCGGCGTTGTTGGACCAGGCGCCGGAAGCAGAATGGTTCATGGATTACCGCAACGGGGACGGCTCCATTGCTGAGATGTGCGGTAACGGTGTCCGAGTCTTCGTCCACGTGCTGGCCGCACAGGGATTGATCGACCTGCCCCAGGGGGAGGTGGTCCGCATCGGCACCCGTGCGGGGGTCAAGACCGTGGCTCGCACGGCGGACGGGTACGCCGTGGACATGGGGCCGTGGGGATTCATCGACGGCGATTCCGCTCGCTCCCGCGGATCTGATGCCGTGGTCACGGGTGGTGGGCTGCGCGTCCCGCGTCCGGCGGTGTCCATCACCATGGGCAACCCGCACACGGTGGTGGCTCTCGCCGAGGGCGAAAAGCTGGATTCACTGGAACTGTTCACGGAACCCACAGTGCGGCCCACCCCGCCGGAAGGCACCAACGTGGAATTTGTGGTGCCCATTGACGAGGAAGGGGAGGGCTCCGAGGAGATCGGTCGGATCCTCATGCGTGTTCACGAACGCGGCGTGGGGGAGACCCAGTCCTGCGGAACCGGTGCCTGCGCTGCCGCTGCCGCCACGCGTTTCTGGGCCGGGGAGACAGCACCCGATGAATGGTTGGTGGAAGTCCCCGGTGGCGTGGTCTCAGCAACATTCGTGGAGGGCCCGCACGGGGCTGAACACGTGGTCCTGGCCGGGCCCGCCGTGGTGGTGGCTACCGGGACTTTCGGCTGACCGCAAGCACCCGAAAGCCTTTGGACGTGGCACTACGCTTCACGTCCCAGCTCTGGCCGGTGGCCTCCGCCAAAGCCGTCACCAGCCATTTCTGCAGGGAGTCTGCCCCCAAGTTCTTCTGCACCACCAACCAGGCAACCCCGTCCGGACTCAACCGCGGCAGCCACTGCAACAGGATCTGGTGCAGGGCCTCCTTGCCAACACGGATGGGCGGATTGGACCAGATCACGTCAAAGCGCCGCTCGGCAGGAACGTCCTCCGGCAGGTAGGTTTCCGCGCGAACGCCGTTGGCGGCAGCGTTGTCCCGGGTCAAGGCCAGAGAGCGTTCATTGACGTCCACGGCGGTGACCCGCGGTGCGTCGTCGTCGGTTGACTCCGTTGAGAGGTTCGCGCCAGAGAGGCCAAGGGCCAGGGTGATGGGACCCCAGCCGCAGCCAAGGTCCAAGAACTCGCTTCCGGCCGGGTCAGGTGCGGAGTCCAGCAGAACGGCCGTGCCCTTGTCCAGGGCCTTGGGGGAGAAGACCCCTGCGGAGGTGACCACGGAGACGGTGCGTCCGCGAAGCTCAACCTGCATCTGAGTACGTTGTTCAGGAGTTTCCGGGGTGAGGAAGTAGTGCACCGTCATGACCGATAGCCTAGACGGCGGGGAACAACACACACCGTTACACCGTTGTACCCGTGGAAGACCCGCCGGCCCACACCCTGCCGCTACACCACAAGCAGGTACCTGATCAGCGCCGGCTGCAACACGAAAAGGATTCATGACCAACTCCCAAAACTCGCCCGAACACACCACGGCACCGGCACGGGGCGGCCACCAGCCGTCCCAGTCAGAACTTGAGGACGTGGTGGAGCGTGTGCTCTCCCGCGTCCGCGCAGGCCGTGGCTCCGGGACGATCGTGGACGCCGCCGACGGTCAAGATGCCGGAGACTGGCAGCCCCACGTTCTGGGTGGCCGCGCCCGCGAACTGTCCCAACGCACGGTTCACACCACAGCTGACGGAGACCAGTTCGACCTTGCCGAGCGGCAGTCCTTGCGCCGTGTGGCCAATCTGTCCACGGAACTCGAGGACATCACGGAGGTCGAGTACCGAGAACTACGCCTGGAGAAGGTGGTTCTGGCGGGGCTGTGGACCTCTGGCCGCGCCGAGGATGCAGAGAACTCCCTGCGCGAACTGGCCGCTTTGGCCGAAACCGCAGGCTCCGAGGTGTTGGACGGCGTGATTCAGCGCCGTGCCACCCCGGATCCGGCCACCTACCTGGGATCCGGCAAGGCGCTGGAACTCAAGGAGATCGTGTCAGCCACCGGTGCGGACACCGTGATCGTGGATGAGGAACTTGCCCCCTCCCAGCGCCGTGCCCTGGAAGACGTGGTCAAGGTCAAGGTCATCGACCGCACAGGTCTGATCCTGGACATCTTTGCCCAGCACGCCAAGTCCAAGGAGGGCAAGGCGCAGGTTGAACTGGCCCAACTGGAGTACATGCTGCCGCGTCTGCGTGGTTGGGGTGGCAACCTCTCCCGTCAGGCCGGTGGCCGGGCCGCAGCCGGTGAAGGCATCGGCTCGCGTGGTCCCGGTGAAACCAAGATCGAGTTGGACCGCCGCCGCATCCGTGCCCGCATGGCAAAGCTGAAGCGGGAGATCGCCGGGATGAAGCCGGCCCGTGAGGCCAAGCGGCTCAGTCGTCGTCGCAATTCCGTTCCGTCAGTGGCTATTGCCGGCTACACCAACGCCGGCAAGTCCTCATTGTTGAACCGGCTCACGGACGCCGGGGTGCTGGTGGAGAACGCGCTGTTCGCCACCCTGGACCCCACGGTCCGCAAGGCCACCACACCGGATGGAATCGGATACACCCTCTCCGACACCGTCGGGTTCGTCCGATCCTTGCCCACCCAGCTGGTGGAGGCATTCCGCTCCACCCTGGAAGAGGTCGCGGATGCGGATCTGATCCTGCACGTGGTGGATGGAGCACACCCGGATGCGGAGGGACAGATCCGTGCGGTGCGTGAGGTCCTTGCTGACATCCAGGCCACCACGCTGCCGGAGATCATTGTGGTCAACAAGGCTGATGCCGCTGACCCATTTGTGATCGACCGACTGCGCAACACGTACAGGAACGTGGCTGTGGTCTCCGCGCACACCGGTGCCGGGATTGATGAGCTCAAGGACTTGATCGCCTCCTCCATCCCGCGTCCGGATCACGTTCTGGACATGGTGGTGCCTTACAGCGACGGCGACGTCGTCTCTCGCCTGCACAGCTGGGATGCGGAGATCCTGCGCACCGAATACCTTGCCGAGGGCACGCACCTTCTGGTGAAGGTCCGTGAGGACCTGGCCGGGGAACTGGCGCACTACGTGCCGGAGAACCCGCCGGAGTTCACCGTGGCCGATGGTCAGGCAGAATCGGTCGGTTCCACCCCACACTCCGCATGAGCGCTCCTGCCTCCCCGTCGGACAGCATTCGCGACGGCAAGGGCCGGGCGGTCACTGACCGTCCGGAAACCTTGCCGGGCGCAGCCGATGCGCTTGCGTTGCTGGACACCGCGGTTGAGACCCTGGGAGGGCAGCGCCGTGACGGTCAGCGGTTCATGGCCGCCAAAGTGGCTGAAGCACTTGAGCTCAAACGGCACCTGTTGGTCCAGGCGGGCACGGGTACGGGAAAGTCGCTGGCGTACCTGACGCCAGCACTTCACCATGCCGCCGCAAACCGCGGCGCTGCCTCCAAACCAGTGGTGATCGCCACCGCCACCTTGGCGCTGCAGTCCCAGGTGGTGGGCCGTGACGTCCCGCGGCTCCTGGGCGCTCTGGAGGGCGAGCTGCCGGAGGGCATGGAGGTCGCCCTGCTCAAGGGGCGCAGCAACTACGCCTGCCTGCACAAGTTGGAGGGCGGTTATCCGGAAGACGACGACGGCGCACTGTTCGCCGCCCCCGGGGAAGGTTCCCATCCGTCGTCGGGGCCGGTCTCGTCCTTGGGGCAAGAAGTTCAGCGACTACGCGGCTGGGCGGCCAAGACGGACGCCGGCGATCGGGACGAGGTCCTGCCCGGGGTGACCGACCTGGCCTGGCGGCAGATCTCCGTCACGGCACGCGAGTGCCTGGGACGCTCCTGCCCGTTCGTGGAGGAGTGTTTTGCGGAACTGGCCAAGGCCCGCGCTGCAGAGTCGGATGTGGTGATCACCAACCACGCGCTGTTGGCCATCAACGCCTTTGAAGATCTTCAAGTGTTGCCCGAACACGACGTTGTGATCATTGACGAGGCCCACGAACTGCGCGACCGCGTGACCGGCGCTGTGACCGGGGCGCTGTCCGCGGCCACGGTGCGAGCGGCGGCCACCTCCATCCGCAAGCACACCTCGGCCAAGACCGATGATCTCAGCTCCGGTGCCGATGATCTGGAACGGTCCCTCTCCGGTGTCCCCGCGGAACTCCTGGCCCGCGGGCTCACCGAGGCCATGACAGCAGCGGTGGCGCGCATCCGTGACGCCGCCCGGCAAGCGTTGACCGATTCCAAGCCGGAAAGAGGAACCGGGCAGGAGGCCGACACCGACGGCGGCCGGCAGATGGCGCGTTCCCGGGTGACCGAGGTCCTGGAACTGTGTCAACGCATGCTGGAGGCCGATGAACAACGCGAGGTTCTCTGGCTCTCCCGTGTGGGCGGATGGGAAGCCGGACGCGGCTACGTGCCCGCCCAGGACGATGACCCGGCCACCCTGCACATAGCCCCGCTGTCCGTGGCTGGTCAGTTGCGTGACGGACTGTTTGCGGAGCGAACCGTGGTGATGACTTCGGCCACGCTCTCCGTGGGGGAGTCCTTTGACTCCGTGGCCGGTGATCTGGGACTGCAGGGTGCTGGTGCCCCGCGGTGGGACGGCGTGGACGTGGGAAGCCCGTTCGACTACGGCCGGCAGGGCATCCTGTACCTGGCCAAGCACCTGGAAAAGCCCGGGCGCCAACTTTCCCCTGGCATGCTGGATGAAATCCTGGAGTTGATCGAAGCCTCCGGGGGTGCTGCTCTGGGGCTGTTCTCCTCCCGGCGAGCAGCGGAAGAAGCAGCAGAACATGTGCGCTCGCGCGCAGAGATCCCCATCCTGTGCCAAGGGGAGACCTCACTGAACTCCCTGGTCAAAGAGTTCGCCGAGGACCCGGAAACCTGCCTGTTCGGGACCATGAGCCTGTGGCAGGGGGTGGACGTCCCCGGGGACTCCTGCCGTCTGGTGCTGATTGACCGCATTCCGTTCCCGCGCCCCGATGATCCGTTGTCCACGGCACGGACCCGGGCCACCGCTGAGGCCGGTGGCAACGGCTTCATGGCCGTTTCTGCCACGCACGCGGCCGTTCGCCTGGCCCAAGGAGCGGGGCGACTCATCCGTTCCGCCTCTGACCGCGGTGTGGTGGCCATACTGGACTCACGGATTGCCACAGCCCGGTACGGGGGATTCCTGCGGGCAAGCCTGCCGCCGTTGTGGACCACGGCGGATCGCACCGTGGTCCTGGGAGCCTTGAAGCGACTCGATCCGAACACCTGAGACAGGAGAGCAACCATGCGCGGAACCATCATTCACGGACCTGGCGACGTACGGGTGGAGGACCGTGAGGACCCCACCATCCAGAAGCCCACCGATGCCATCATCCGGGTGACTGCTGCGTGTGTGTGCGGCTCGGACATGTGGCCGTGGCGCGGAATTGACGAAATCCAAGATCCCCGCCCCATGGGCCATGAATACGTGGGAGTGGTGGAACAAATTGGCGACGACGTCCGCAACGTCTCCGTGGGGGACTTTGTGGTGGGCTCCTTCATGGCCTCGGACAACACATGCGAAATCTGCGAATCCGGATTCCAGTCCCGGTGCATCCAGGGTGAATTCGCCACCCCCGGTGGTGCCCAGTCCGAACTGCTCCGGGTTCCGCTGGCTGACGGCACCCTGGTGGCCACGCCGGGGCAGCCCGACCCGAAGCTGATCCCGTCCTTGCTGGCGGCCTCCGATGTGCTGGGAACGGGCTGGTTCGGTGCCGTGGCAGCGCAGGCCGGTCCGGGCAAGACCGTGGCCGTGGTGGGCGACGGCGCCGTGGGACTGCTGGCCGTGCTGGCCGCAAAGGAACTGGGGGCGGAACGCATCATCGCCATGAGCCGCCACGAGTCCCGGCAGAAGCTGGCCCGGGAGTTCGGCGCCACGGACATCGTGGAGGAACGCGGTGAAGACGGCGTGGCCAAGATCAAGGAACTGACCGATGGCTACGGGGCGCACTCCGTGGTGGAAGCGGTGGGCACCCAGGAGTCCATGCTCCAGGCCATCCACTCGGCCCGGCCCGGCGGCCACGTGGGATTCGTGGGCGTCTCCCATGACGTCTCCCTGCCCGGTGAGACCTTGTTTGCTGCGGAAGTCAGCTTGCTGGGTGGTCCCGCACCCGTGCGGCGATTCCTGCCCGAACTCATCCAGCTGATCTGGGACCGGAAGATCGATCCCGGCAGGGTCTTCGACCTGGAACTACCGCTGGGAGAGATCGCCGAAGGTTACAAAGCCATGGACGAACGCCGCGCCATCAAGGCCCTGATCCGTCCCTGAGCCAACTCTGGACCGCTGACCTCACGTTGGTGTAGGCACCGGTATTTCAGAGGCTACGCAGTACGGAGACCACCTTGCCCATGACCGTGGCGTGATCACCCAGGATGGGTTCGTACTGCGTGTTCTGGGGCAGCAGCCAGGTGTGACCGTCACGTTGGCGGAAGGTCTTGACCGTGGCCTCGTCATCCAGCAGGGCGGCCACGATGTCACCGTTGTTCGCGGTGTTCTGTTGGCGGACCACCACCCAGTCGCCGTCGCAGATGGCGGCATCGATCATGGAGTCACCGCGGACCATGAGCATGAACAGCTCGCCCTGGCCGGTGAGCTGACGCGGCAGTGCCACAGTGTCCTCCACCTGCTGATCTGCCATGATGGGCACACCTGCGGCAATGTGTCCGACCAGGGGAACCAGGGCGATCTCCCCGGCATCCGCGTACTCGCTCTGCGCTGAGTGGGTACGCGGCGTGAGGGGCGTGACATTCGGCGGGAGGTTCACTTCCGCAGCGGTCTGCCCGGTCTCTGCAGCGGTCTGCCCGGTTTCCACGGTGGGATCCAGCACCTCCATGGCACGGGGGCGTTTGGGATCACGGCGGATGTGACCGAGCTTCTCCAACTGATTGAGCTGATGGGTCACGCTGGACAGGGACGCCAGTCCGGCCAGGTCTCCGATCTCCCGCATGGACGGCGGGTACCCGTGCTCGGCAATGGAGGCGCGAATCACGTCCAGGATCTTCTGTTGGCGCGCTGACAAGGGCTTTCGGGCATCAAGCGACTGAATGCTGTCAGCCGTTGCGGGGGCTGAGTCCTTGTGTGCCATGTCCGTCCTTAGTGCTGCCCGAGGCCAAATCCTTGTGTTGTCTGACCCCCTCGGTTGACTGGTTCCAGGTGAACAAGCCGGTCGAGTCACGGGGGTCATCCCGCGGTTGATCGGCTGGTGAACCAGCCCGTCAACGTCCTCTCAGCATAAGGGAGGTGATGGGCGCAACCAAACAAATGTTCGAATGCGTGTCGACATCATTCGTACACACGTGCTAGAACTGTTCGAAACGGAATCGAACACCTGTTCGAGCCCCTCGGGGTGTCATGCAGGACCAAACGGTTTGTAGAACACCTCAGCAAGAAGGAGTGCTTCCCATGTCAGCCATCAGCTTTGTACCTCGCTTGACCTCGCACGTGGCCCCCAAGGCCCCGCTGCTGCGCGGCGTTCGTTCGGGCTGCCGTGCTTTCACCTCAGAAGTTGTTGCAGCAGTGCCGGTGCTGCAGCGCGGGCCGCGTGAGGTCACCCAAGCCTCGCACACTCGGAAGCTGGGTGCGGCGGCTGCCAAGCAGCGTGTGCATCTCACTCGCCGGGGGCGTCTGCTCTTTGTGGGTTTGCCGGTGATGCTGGCCACTGCAGCCGTTGCCATGGCCCTGTTGATCTTGGTGGCACCGGCCACGGTCACGGCCAGCACGGATCCTGTGCAGGGCTCCGGAACGGAAGTGGTCACAGTGGCAACTGGGGAGAGCCTCTGGGACGTGGCGCTGGCTGCCGATTCAGACCGGGACACCCGTGTGGTCATCGCTGAGATCATGGAACTCAATGACCTCACCTCTCAGTCCGTGACCACCGGTCAACAGCTGATGGTGCCTGTCAACTGACGCCTTGTGGCCCTGCAGGTGGGGTCCGGGTGCGGAGCGAACCTGCAGGCAGTCGCTGAGCCTCGTAGACTGGTGCGGTGACTGAGACCAACCCACGCACTGAGCTCCTGAACGCGCTGCCCCTGCGGGAGGACCTTCGCGGCAAGAGCCCGTACGGAGCCCCGCAGTTGGAAGTTCCGGTCACGTTGAACACCAACGAGAACACCCATCCTGTCCCCACTGAGGTGCAGCAGGCCATCGTGGAGGAAGTCTCCATGGCCGCTTTGAACCTCAACCGCTACCCGGACCGTGAGTTCACGGAACTTCGGGAGGAACTTGCGGCGTATCTGGGCCAGGGTCTGGGGCCGGAGAACCTGTGGGCGGCCAATGGCTCCAATGAGATTCTCCAGCAACTCATGCAGGCTTTTGGTGGGCCCGGGCGCAGCGTTCTGTCCTTTGTTCCCACCTACTCCATGTACCCCATCCTGGCGGCCGGGACCAACACGGAGTTCATTGCCGGGCAACGCGCAGCGGACTTCACGCTGAGCCCAGAATCAGCCGCAGCCCAGGTGCGTGAACACAAGCCGTCCATCGTGATCCTGTGCTCTCCCAACAACCCCACGGGAACGGCACTTGAGGACGACGTCGTGGATGCGGTGTACCAAGCCGGTGAGGCTAGCAACAGCATCGTGATCGTGGATGAGGCCTACGCCGAATTCGCCCGCAACCCAGCCACCACTGCTCTGAGCCTGCTGCCCGGCAGGCCACGCCTGGTGGTCACCCGCACCATGTCCAAGGCCTTCGCCCTGGCTGGTGCCCGTATCGGGTACTTTGCGGCCGCGGCCGAGATTGCCGATGCCATACGGTTGGTCCGCCTGCCCTACCACCTGTCCGCTGTCTCGCAGGCCACGGCGCTGGCAGCGCTGCGCCACCGCAGCAGCCTCTTGGCTGATGTGGAGGACATCAAGATGCAGCGTGACCGCATTGTTGATGAACTGAAACGATTGGGATTGCAACCCTCCGAGTCGGATTCCAACTTTGTGTTCTTCGGTGGGGACTTTGATGCCCCGGCGTTGTGGCAGGAGTTGCTGAGTCGCGGCATCCTGATCCGTGATGTCGGCATTGCCGGGCATTTGCGGGTCACTGCCGGCACGGAGGAGGAGACCACGGCGTTCTTGGAAGCCGTGGAAACTCACCTGACCCGGTAGCCGTCCCCCGGGCAGCACACCCACCACCGTCACTTTTGATCCACCAGCACCCAGCGGAGTATTCATGACCACCACAGATCAGCAACCCGATCAGAACAGTCAGGGTCGGCGTGCCCGTGTTGAACGTGCCACCAGTGAGTCCCAGATCGTGGTGGAACTGAACCTGGATGGCACCGGGGAGAACAACATCTCCACCACCGTTCCGTTCTATGACCACATGCTCACGGCCTTGTCCAAGCACTCACTGATCGACCTGACCGTGCAGGCCACCGGGGACACCCACATTGACGTTCACCACGTGGTGGAGGACACCGCCATTGTGATTGGTGAAGCCATCAAACAGGCTTTGGGAGACAAGCGCGGAATCCGCCGATTTGGTGAGGCATCCGTTCCCCTGGACGAGACGCTGGCGCGCGCCGTGGTGGATGTTTCCGGGCGCCCGTACTGCGTGCACGTGGGGGAGCCGGAAGGTCAGCAGTACCACCTGATCGGTGGGCACTTCACCGGCTCCATGGTCCAGCACGTGTTCGAGTCCCTGACCTTCCACGCGGAGATCTGCCTCCACATGGAGCTCATCAGGGGCCGGGACCCGCACCACATTGCCGAGGCCCAGTTCAAGGCCCTGGCCCGCGCTTTGCGCACCGCCGTTGAGTCCGATCCCCGGGTCACGGGTGTGCCCTCCACCAAGGGAGCGCTGTGATGCGCAGCCCTGAAGAAGGTGTGACGCCGGAGGGCAAGACCATTTCTGCCCCGGAAACTGTGGGCCCCCCGGTCACGCAGTCCACGCAGACGGTGCCGACCGTCGTCGTTCTGGACTACGGTGCGGGCAATGTGCGCTCGGCGGTCCGCGCGTTGGAGGCCGCAGGTTCCCGGGTGCTGTTGACCCGGGACAAGCAGGCGGTACTGGACGCTGACGGTCTGGTGGTGCCCGGTGTGGGCGCCTTCAAGGCCGTGGTGGACGGGCTGCGTGAGGTGGGTGCCGTTGGCCTGATCGAACGGCGTCTGATGGGTGGCCGCCCGGTCCTGGGCATTTGTGTGGGTTTGCAGGTGCTGTTCGAACAGGGTGTTGAACACGGCGAGCAGACCCAGGGCCTGGGGGAATGGCCCGGGGTGGTGGAGCGTTTGAATGCGCCCGTGGTGCCGCACATGGGGTGGAACACGGTTCAGCCGCCGGAGCAGACTCAGCTTTTCCAGGGCATCCAGGACGAGCGCTTCTACTTTGTCCACTCCTACGGAGTCCAGGAATGGAACTTCACCGTGGGCAGCGAACACATGGTCCCGCCTCAGGTCACCTGGGCCGAACACGGTTCCCCGTTCATTGCCGCGGTGGAGAATGGTCCGCTGTGCGCCACCCAGTTCCACCCGGAGAAATCGGGGGAGGCCGGACTGCAGTTGCTGCGCAACTGGATCAGCACCCTGCCCATCACGGGCCGTTTGGACGCGCGGCTGGATGCCCGCAATGACGACGACGGTCTGCCGGAAGCCCAGGAGCAGGCCAACCGCCAAGCAGGTGCTGCATGACCTGGTCCGTCATTCTCCTGGTGCTCGGGGCGTTCCTGGCCGGGGGAGTCATCTCCTTCCACCAACAAGGTTTCCCCAAGTGGGTGGTGGCCTTGATGGCCGTGGCCTCCGGGGCCCTGATTCTCTACGGTGCGTGGTCCTGGCTGGTCGGCCTCAACGCTTGAGGTGCCCAGTTGATCTGCCTGCCCGTGACTTTTGACCCACATCATCACAACTCGTGAGGAATCCATGACTGAGAACACCACGCCGTCCGTATCCGATTTGGTGGCTCAGGGCGAGGGGCTGCCCCGCCTGGAGCTGCTGCCCGCCGTCGATGTCCGCGACGGCCAGGCCGTGCGTCTGGTCCAGGGGGAATCCGGCTCGGAGACCGGTTACGGGGATCCTTTGGAAGCGGCTTTGGCCTGGCAGAACGCTGGTGCTCAGTGGCTGCACCTGGTGGACCTGGATGCCGCCTTCGGCACCGGGGAGAACATTGACGTGCTGACTCGCGTGGCCCAGTCCCTGGACCTGAAAGTGGAGATGTCCGGCGGTATCCGGGATGACGAATCCCTGGAGCGGGCCCTGTCCCTGGATCCGGCCCGCGTGAACCTGGGCACCGCAGCTCTGGAGAACCCGGAGTGGACCCGCAAGGTGATCAGCCAGTACGGGGAGAAGATCGCCGTGGGTCTGGATGTCCGTGGCACCACCCTCGCTGCCCGCGGGTGGACCAAGGAGGGCGGCGACCTTTGGGAGGTCCTGGACCGTCTGGAAGCGGACGGCTGTTCGCGTTACGTGGTCACGGACGTCACCAAGGACGGCACGCTCAAGGGCCCCAACGTGGAGTTGCTCAAGCAGGTTGCTGAACGGACCAACAAGCCCGTGGTGGCCTCCGGCGGGATCGCCACGCTTGAGGACATTGCAGCACTGCGCCAGTTGGTCGGCTCCGGGGTGGAGGGCGCCATCATGGGCAAGGCCCTGTACGCCGGGCGCTTCACCCTGGAGCAGGCGCTGGACGTCGCCGGCCGCCCGGGCTCCTGATGTCTGAACGCACACCTGACGGGTCTCGACCGCTGCCCCCGCACATTGCGGCTCAGCTGCGCAGCGCGGGAGGTGAGACCGACACCGGTGGTCGGCCGTGGGCCGGCCGGGATCTGGCCCACGGCCATCACCACCAGTTCCCTCACGACGACGGCGCTGCAGACGCCGCCCTGGAACGCACCTTTGAGCAGTGGCAGAACGGGCTGGTGGATGAAACGGACGTGGTGGCAGCCCTGGCTGACACCCGCTTGTTCGTGCCCGTGATGGCAGAAGTTAGCCATTCGGAGATCACCGCTGAGGGTCTGGTGGCGGACAAGGAAGCTGACATGTCCCTGGTGACTTTGCAGGCTGCTGATGGCCGCAAAGCGCAACCGGTGTTCACCTCCGACCGTCTGATTCCTCAGTGGCACGCGCAGGCACGCCCCGTGGCTGCTCAGGTGCGCAAGATTGCGATCGCCGCGGTCAAGGACGGCACCGAGTTGTTGGTGCTCAACCCGGGTGCCGGCAGCCCGTTTGTGGTGCGCCGCCCTGCATTGTGGGCCGTGGCCAAGGGGGAAACCTGGGTGCCCTCCTACGCTTCTGCACCTGTGTCTCAAGCGGTGCTCAACGCAGCTCTGGGCCTGGACGGTGTGGCCGGCGCCAACGTCCGGCCAGGGCGCGGGGTGGATGCCGTGGCTTCCGCACACGTTGCTGGCACTGCAGATTCAGCCAGATCTCATGCGGCACTGCACGGATCTGATACCGCGCAGTCCGGATCTGATGCGGCCCTGCGCGGAGGTGGATCTGGTCCTGAACTCACGGTGGTGCTTCAGCTGCTGCCGGGAATGGATCAGCACAAACTCAATCAGGTGCTTTCAGCCTTCCAGAACCGACTGTCAACGCAGAGTGTGGTGGCTGGCCAGGTTGATTCCCTGGAGATCTCCTTGGAAACCGCCCGAATCTGAGGTCGTCGGATTGAGAACACGCTTTGAGCCATGTTTCAGGTGTTCCAGGTGGCTCAAAGCGTGTTCTGAAGGGTGGGACCGTCCGACTCAGGCGTAGACGGGGCCGGTGAACTTCTCACCCGGGCCTTGCCCCGGTTGGTCCGGGAACGGTGAGGCTTCACGGAAGGCCAACTGTAGTGAGCGCAGGCCGTCGCGCAGGGGCGCGGCGTGCTGGGACCCGATCTCAGGCGCCGCAGCGGTCACAAACCCGGCCAGAGCGGTGATCAGTTTGCGGGCCTCATCCAGGTCCTTCAGCTCATCAGCATCCGGGCCATCCGCCAACCCACATTTGACGGCCGCAGCTGACATCAGGTGAACGGCCGAAGTGGTGATGACCTCGATCGCCGGGACCTCTGCAATGTCGCGCATCTGCTCATCGACCGCGGCCTTGGTGTCAGCGTCCAAGCCAGTGGAGCTTGTGTCCTGGTTCACCGGATCGTCGTGTCCTGCGGAGGTGGCTGCGGCGTCGTCGGAACCAGCTGCCCCAAAGCGGAAAGTGTTCTCGGAAGTCATGGCCCCAGCCTATGCGGTGCGCGTGTGAACCCAGAGCACGGAGCGGGCGGAGACCGACCGCGAGGTGACTTTCACCTGGTGCCAGGTCTCAGTAGCGTGAGGGCTCATGAGGCCTGATCCTGTGTCGTCGACCACCAGACTGGACGGTGACACCGGCCTGGCCGGCATGATCTACACCAAGTTGCTGGATCAAGGTCTCATCGCAGCCAATGACAGGCTGGAACAGTACTTACCTGTTCATGGAACTGCAGTCGGCAGGATCACGCTGCAATCGTGTTTGACGCACACCTCTGGTTTGCCACGAGAAGTGGGCGGTCGTTGCATTCGCTTCAAGCAAGGCATGGCTACGGTGCTCGGCCGGGATCCCCAGCCGCAGGACGTCGCAGAGTTCATGCGTCACCTCAGAGAAGCCACTGTGACGGACGCCGGGGTGTGCCGGTACTCCACTGTTGGCGGAGCAGCACTCGGTCATGCTTTGGCAGCGGCGGCCGGGGTGAATTACCCCGGACTGGTTCAGGAACATCTGGCCACCGCGCTGGCCTGTCCCACTCTTCGGGTGGAAGAAGCGGTGAAACACCACTGCGTGGATGATGCCGTGAGCTACACGGTGTTCGGCGGACGGGCACGGTCCTGGACAGGGCGCGGATACGCACCTGCAGGGGCCATTCGCGGGAGTGCCCAGGATTTCGCCACCATTTTGACAGCGCTACTGGTCCAAGACGGTCCATTTCAAGACTGCTTCAAAACACTGCACACCGATTCCAAGGGCAGGGTTGCCGCAGGCTTCTTCGTGGACAAGACCAACGGTCGGGACATGGCCTGGCACAGCGGATTCGCCGCTGGGTTCGCATCCCATCTGATCATCGATCTGGAGCGATGCCGCGGCGCATTCGTGTCCGTGATCACACCCACTCCAACTGTTGATGTAGAGGTACTGGCATTGGAAACGCTCGAAAGTGATGGTTGACTACACACATCACGCGAGGAGGTTGGATTCCCGTGGCAGAGCAGACCATCGTGATGACGGGAGCCTCTCGCGGCATCGGGGCAACGGCAGCACGACGCGTCCTGGCTGAGAACCCTGACGCCCACTTGGTGGTGTTGGCGCGGCCCCGAGCTCGAGGTGCGTTACAAACCCGTGAGAGCTCCACGGAGCGAATATCCACAATCGACGCTGACCTGTTGTCTTTGACCAGTGTGCGGCAAGCAGCGGTTGAGGTGACCGGCCGCATCCGCCGTGGCGCACTTCCTCCACTGGGTGTTCTGGGACTCAATGCGGGGGCCCAGTACGTAACGGCCACCCGGGACTCCATGGACGGCTACGAGGCAACGTTCGCGGTGAACGTCCTGGCCAACCACCTGCTGCTTCGAAGCTTTCACGCCAGTGGTGCCACAGGTGTGCACGCAGTGGTCACCGTCAGCGACACTCATTTTGGCGATCTCCGGCACAACTTGGGCATGGTGCCAGCTCCGCAGTGGATGTACCCTCAAGTTCTTGTTCGCCCGGGTGCCTTCGAGAATCCATTGAGTCCAAGGGCGGGTCGCATGGCCTACTCAACCAGCAAACTGGCGGCCATCTACCTGGTTCATGCCTGGGCACGCCGTTGCGCAGAGTCGTGGTCGATTCAATCGTTCAACCCGGGTTTTGTGCCGAGCACGGGTCTGGGGCGTGATGCCGGGCCTGCCGCGCGCTTTGCCCTGCGGTACGTCCTGCCGGTTCTCACGCTTTCGCCATTGGCCACCACTCAGCAGAGGGCCGGCCAGTTGTTCAAGAATGCCCTGGTCGGGGATGTGTCTGGCCCGTCAGGTGCCTACATAGACCGTGACCACATCACCAGTTCGTCAGCGGAGTCGTACGACGTCGGCCGCGAGGACGAATTGTGGGAAGTGATGGAATCGCTCACTGCCCCTTTCCTGGCCGAAGATTCCGACTTGTGATCCTGGGGGTGACGAAAGCGGGATCACGTTCCGCCCCCTGCTGGTCCGGCGCCTCAGTGTGTATGATGGTCGGCAGTGCGCAAGTGGAGGTGACTCCCACCCGCGCGGGCCGCCATCTGAAGTCATCAGCTGGAACAGCCCCCGGGTCAGAGACGATGACCGTCCGCCACGGTTCAAATGTGAACCGTCACAGCATCTTCAGGATGACGTGTGGAACGTGAAGTTCCGGTGTGATTAGTCAGGTGACCTCCGCTTGCCCCACGTGGCAGCGGAGGTTTTTTGTTGCCACCAGCACTCGAAGAGCACCATGTAGCCGGGGTGGAACCTGGCACTAGATCAGGAGTCAAGCATCAGCGATCCACGCATCAACGACAGAATCCGAGTCCCCGAGGTCCGTCTTGTGGGCCCCGGTGGCGAGCAGGTTGGCATAGTCCGAGTTGAGGATGCCATGCGACTTGCCCGCGAATCGGACCTGGATCTGGTCGAGGTGGCTCCCAACGCAAAGCCGCCTGTGGCCAAGCTCATGGACTTCGGCAAGTACAAGTACGAGGCTGCCGTCAAGGCCCGTGAGTCCCGCAAGAACCAGACGAACACCAACCTCAAAGAGGTCCGTTTCCGTCTGAAGATCGATGACCACGATTACGAGACCAAGGTTGGCCACGCCCGCCGCTTCCTGGGCGAGGGTGACAAGGTCAAGGCCATGATCCAGTTCCGCGGCCGTGAGCAGTCACGCCCGGAGATGGGTGTGCGTCTGCTCCAGAAGCTGGCAGAAGACTTGGGCGAGTTCGGTCAGGTCGAGTCCAGCCCGCGTCAGGACGGACGTAACATGGTCATGGTCCTGGGCCCGCTCAAGAACAAGTCCGAGGCCCGTGCAGCTGCGCGTCGCGCCAAGGTGTCGGACGGCGCTGAAGAGCGCCTGCCGCAGAAGACCAAGTCCTCCCGTCGTGACCGCGAGCGTGAAGCCCGCGCCGCCGGGATGATCGACACCGATTCGGCTCTGCCCGTGGGTGGCAACAGCATTGGTGAGGCCATCCCCGAGGAACTGCGCAAGATGGCTGAGCAGAAGTTCGAGGTTCCGGAAGGGGCACCGCCTCTGAAGGTCTCCGAAGACCAGCCGCCGGTCATGGCACCCAAGGAGGAGCGCCGTGAACGCCCCGCCGGTGGCCGTGGACGTCCCACCGAGCGTGGTGGTTCCCGTGGCGCCGATCGTGGCGAACGGCCGGATCGCACGGAGCGCCCGGAGCGTGGTTCCGATCGTGGTGGACGTCCGGCAGGTCGGCCTGCTGGTGGCGGCCGACCGGAGGGTGGCCGTCCGGCATCATCCGGTCCGCGTACCGGTGCACCGGCCCGCTCAGGTGCGCCGCGTCCGGCGTCGTCGTCCGGTCCCCGCACCGGTTCCCCGCGTCCGGCGGGTGCCCCGGGTGCAGCAGCACCGCGACCGGCAGCCGCCCGCCCCGCCGCAACCGGTGCGGCACCCAAGCCAGGAGCAGCCCCCAAACCGGGCGGTTCCGCAAGCCCCGCGCCGAAGCCCGGCGCAACTCCCAAGCCCGGCCCCAAGCCGGGTCCGAGCAAGGGCTGACCCGACTCACCTGCTGAACCCGCCAGGGATCGAGCAGAACGAGCACCTAAGGGCTGTGCCGCGCAACCCCAGCGCGGCACAGCGCAGACCAGGTCACCAGGACGGTGACGCACCGCGACCGCGGTGAGAGAAACAAGGAGACGGCCGACATGCCGAAGATGAAGACCCACTCGGGTGCCAAGAAGCGCTTCAAGATCACGGGTTCGGGCAAGGTCAAGCGTCAGCAGGCCAACCGCCGCCACTACCTGGAGCACAAGTCCTCGCGACTGACCCGCCGCCTGGCCGGTGACAAGATCGTCACCCCCGGTGAGGCCAAGGTTGTCAAGAAGATGCTGGGAAAGTGACCCTGGCTCATTGAGCACTTGGCGGGCTGATGTTCAGCTCCGCACCCCAAAACTTGTAAGCCGTTCCCGCGTTGAACCGGGAGCAAGACCGTAAGGAGTACACACGTGGCACGTGTGAAGCGGGCGGTAAACGCCCACAAGAAGCGTCGGACCACCCTGGAAGCCGCCTCCGGCTACCGCGGACAGCGCTCGCGCCTGTACCGCAAGGCCAAGGAACAGGTCATCCACTCGTACGTTTACAACTACGATCACCGCCGCGCCCGCAAGGGTGACTTCCGTCGCCTGTGGATCCAGCGCATCAACGCTGCCGCTCGCGCCAACGGCCTGACCTACAACCGTTTCATCCAGGGCCTGAAGCTGGCTGAGGTTGAGGTTGACCGTCGCATGCTGGCCGAGCTGGCCGTCAACGACAACGCTGCCTTTGTGGCGCTGGTTGAGGTTGCCAAGAACGCTCTGCCGGCTGACACCTCCGCTCCGCGCGACGCCGCCTGAGTCACCCTCAGACGCGCACTGACGTGAGCATTTCGGAACGCCTCGCCGAATCCTTGCTGTCCAACCCCCGAGCCGATCGGGTCAGGGCAGTTGCGGGTTTGGCGAGGCGTTCTGCGCGTTGCAAACAGGGTTTGTTCCTGGCGGAGGGGCCGCAGAACGTGCGGGAGGCCTTGTCCACGCAAGTTGCCTTGGGATCTTTCCAGGTCCCCGCGACGACGACGCCCCGTGGGGCATCCTCAGCCCTGTTGCCTGTCCTGGATGCGCTCTACGTGACGGAATCCTGCCTGGATCGTCACCCGGACATCGCCCAGTTGGTTGAGGCCGTGGCGGACGGCGCGGGGCCGCACAGAGTGTTCATCCGCCTGGTGACTGACGAGGTCCTGAAGGTCATCTCCGACGCCCAGACCCCGCAGGGGGCCGTGGCGGTGTGTCGGATTCCCACGGTGTCTGTGGCCGACGTACTGGGGCCTGCGGGTGAGACCAACACCCAGGGGCCGGCACGACTGACTGCAGCCCTGTGCCGCGTTCAGGACCCGGGCAACGCCGGAACCATCATCCGCGCCGCTGATGCCGCCGGTGCCGATGCCGTGATCCTGACCAGTGGCTCCGTGGATCTGCACAACCCCAAGACCGTGCGCTCCACTGCAGGTTCCCTGTTTCACCTGCCGGTCCTCACCCAGGTGGAGTTCACCGATCTGGTGCGCGCGGCTGGAGCCGTGGGAGCGCAAATGTTGGCCGCCGACGGATATGCCGCGCTGAACCTGGATGAGCTCCAGGATGCCCCATTGACCGGCGCATCGGTTGCCTGTGACCTGGCAACACCCACCGTGTGGTTGTTCGGAAATGAGGCACAGGGCCTCTCAGACACGGAGAAGCAGGCAGCAGCGCACCGCGTGGCGGTCCCGTTG
Organism: Kocuria subflava; assembly: GCF_012163155.1. Lineage (GTDB taxonomy): Bacteria > Actinomycetota > Actinomycetes > Actinomycetales > Micrococcaceae > Kocuria > Kocuria subflava. Next base: position 36,456 of record NZ_JAAVUN010000011.1, on the reverse strand, counting down.
TACGGTCGCGCCGAGTCCCTCAACGTGGGCACAGCTGCAACCCTGTGCCTCTACGCCTCCGCCAGAGCGCAACGGCGCTGAGGGTGGGCGGGCGCCGTCGTCGTTCGGTGCGTGAAGCTGCACAATGTGAAACAGATTCACAGGCGGGTTACGCTGATCCGGTGACCGCCGAAAGTGACAGTCCCGAGTCTTATCCGCAGGACCACGTGTTCCGTACCCAAGTTGTGGGGGCCGCCGTCCTGGACGACCCTGAGAACCCCGCCCGTTTCCTGGCCGCTCAGCGCGCCTACCCGGAGACCCTGCGCGGCATGTGGGAGTTCCCGGGCGGGAAGGCCGACCCGGAAGACGCCACCTGCCAGGACGCCCTGATCCGCGAGTGCGCCGAGGAACTCGACGTTGACCTTCGACTTCACCAGGAGATCCCGGGGCCACACCCGCAAGGCTGGCCGTTGAAGGATTCCGCAGCCATGCGGGTTTGGACCGCCACCGTGGTGGACGGTGAGCTGATGCTTGGCCACCAGTACGACGGCGCCGACCACCTTGAGTTGCGCTGGATCCCCATGGAAGACGCCGGACAGGCCGCCCGGGACCTCGAATGGATCCCGGCGGACCGCCCGATCGTGGAAGCGCTGTTGGCGCTGTACCGCTGAGGCGCGTCCTCCGCACTACCGGCCGTGACATCACCGCTAATTGCTGAGATCACCGGCAACGGGGTGTCATCTCATCACTTGGTGGTGATCTCCCGGGGCGGGGTGGGGCGGGGTGTAACGACGACGCCGGCGCACCCTGGCTAAGGCAGGCACCGTTGCACTGTGGACACCGTGAGGCCCTGGGGGTTGTCCACATTCGGAGAATTCAGCTGACGGCTGGCGTTCAAGAGTGGGGACGCTCTCCATATGGCCACTACGTATCCCGTCCCGCAGGCACCCACCGTAAGTTCAACCGGTACACGCCACCTGACCCCGGACTCCATTTTGACCACTGCTCAAGTGCGCAGCCGATGGGGCCGAGCACCGCGTGCCAATGCTGACGGTGTGGATGAAGCCACGGGCCTGCTACGGGTCTCACGTGGCGCCTGGGTGAGCGTTGCACTGTGGGAATCGTTGCCACCGTGGGCAAGGTCCTTGGCCAGGCACTATGCAGTGGACAAGACCTCGCCCCAACCTCCCGTCTTCTGCCTGGCCTCCGCGGCGTTGCTGTGGCGACTTCCCGTCCTGAAGGTTCCGCCCAAGCCGCAAGTGACCTCCGGTAACGGGGGAGGAAGAAGGCGAACCGCGCGGCCCGTGGTTGGCAAGGTGTGGCTGTGGCTTCGTTCGCTTGGTGGCGGGGTTTTTGCAGCGCTCCGTGGCGGTCTTGTTGCCGCGATCACGCAGGACTGGCTGCAGGTAGGTGTCGCGGTCTGAACCGAGATGGGTGCGCCCGGTCGGGGCCGTTTGGATCGCTGCCGCTACGTCAGAGTCCGAAGGCTCCGCCGCTGACGAGGATCGCGATGCCGAGGCCGATGAGAACGATGGGGAAGAGGATGTGCTCCCAGCGTTCGAGCACTTCGGCGATCGGGGGGCGGGTGGCGACGAACTTTGCCAGGGCCACCAGGACCGCGACGAGCGCGAGGAAGACGATGCAGTAGGCGACTACTGCGAGAGGTTCCACGCTGAGGAAGACAGGGGTGTAGACGCCGATGTTGTCGCCGCCGTTGGCAAGGGTGACGCCTGCGACTGTCCACACGCCGACCTTCTTGTCGGCAACCTTGGCCTCGTCGTCATCGTCTCCGCGCCAGGCCTGCCATGCGGCCCAGAGGCCGAGGCCCAGAGGGATGAGACCGAAGTACGGGATGGCTGCCGAGGGCAGGAATGTTCCGGCACCGATGGTCACCAGGACCGCGGCACCGAGGATGCCGGCGAATCCGAGGTACTGGCCGGCCAGAATGCGGGCGGTAGTGCCGCGCTGGCCTGCCCCTCGCGCGAAGAAGAGGGAGAGCACGATGATGTCGTCGATGTTGGTCGCTGCGAACAGGCCCATCGCCTGCAAGACCGAGGTGAGGATCATGCGCCCTCCCCAGCTGCGTCGCATCCGGGAAGCGAGCAGGCGGGATCGATGCACGGGGCGTCTTCGTCCACTGCCAGGGTGGCATCGACCAGTGCCGTCAGCGCCTGCGCCAGGTGCGAATCGGCGATCTCATATCGTGTCCGACGACCCTCGGGCTCGGAGACGACGATCCCGCAATCGCGCAGGCATGCCAGGTGGTTGGACACGTTCGGGCGTGTCAGGTCCAGATCTCGGGCCAGTTCCGCCGGGTAAGCGGGATGGTCGAGCAGGGTCAAGATGATCCGGGATCGAGTGGGGTCGGCCAGTGCACGACCCAGGCGGTTCATCACGTCGAGACGCGAAGCAATAGTCAGCATGAACTGAACTATACAGCGCGCACTGAACACTCGGTCACAGGCGTCAGCCCAGATCGCATGCCCGTAAGGGGAACCCTCACCGGACACCACCGCTACTTATCGAGAGGAACGACTGTGACTGTCGACGGTGAATGGCGGTGTTCTGACAGAGGTATTTGGCGGCCGTGGTGCGGCTGTGGGCTCAGAGGTAGCTGCAGATTTGGGCGGGATCGCACTGGGTGGGGTCGCCTTGGGAGGCGGCCTGGTAGTGCTCGGCCGCGGAGGCCCGCAGGGCGGTGAGCTCAGCGATGTGCTGGTCGAGGTCGGTGAGTTGCTGGGCGAGCTGTGCGGCTACGTGGGCGCAGGGGGCCTGCCCGGCGTCGCGGATCTGCAGGATGTTCCGGATCTCGGCCAGGCTGAGTCCGGCGGCCTTGCTTCGGCGGATGAACTGCAGGCGGGCGAGGGCCTCGGGTGGGTAGTCGCGGTACCCGTTGGGGCCGCGGTGCACCGGGGGCAGCAGCCCGTGCTGTTCGTAGAACCGTAGGGCTTTGGTGGTCATGCCGGCGGCTGCGGCCGCTTCACCGATCCGCACGGTGCGCACCTCGATCCTGGACTGGTCTGTGGCCTTCCACGGTAGAGGAAGGCTCCGGGGGCAGGGCACTGCCTGCCCCTGGAGGGGCCGGTGGTCATCCGGGTTCGGTGCGGGCGCGGTCGGTCTCGACGGCCTGCCAGGTCTTGCGCGCGGCGATGAGCACCGGGTCCCACACCGGGGAGAACGGCGGGGCGTAGGAGAGGTCGATGTTGAGCAGCTCTTCCACCGGGGTCTCGTGCCACAGCGCCACGGAGAGCACGTCGATGCGCTTGGCCGCGCCTTCTTCCCCGACGATCTGGGCGCCGAGCAGCCGTCCGGTGCCGCGTTCGGCGATGAGTTTGGTGCGGATGGGTTTGGCCCCGGGGTAGTAGCCGGCCCGGCCGGTCCCGCTCCAGCACCGCCCGCAGGGCCAGGCCGTCGTCGAGGGTCTGCACCCCGTGGATACCGGCCGCATCGATCCCGGGCAGTGGCGGGCGGGCCGGGGTGGCCCCGGTGGCGACCATGAGCTGATCGAAACCCTCCCAGGCCTCCCGGCCGGCGGTCAGGTCGCGCACGAGCACGGCGCGGCGGTGCAGGTCGATCTCCAGGACCTCGTGACCGGTGCGGGCGTCGATGGCGTGGTGGTCGCGGAACTGTTGCGGGGTACGGGCGATCAGCTCCGTGGTGTCGGCGACGTCCTTGCCGATGAAGTACGGGATCCCGCAGGCCGAATACGAGGTGTAGTGGCCCCGCTCGAAGGCCACGATCTCCAACTGGTCCTGGGGCAGCTGGCGGCGGGCGGCGGAGGCCGCGCTCATCCCCGCGGCGTCCCCACCGATGACGATCAACCTCTGGGCCATGACTTCCCCTTCCGTTACAGTGCCTGCTGAGTCGTCAGCTCCCGGCTGTGCTCGATGCTCGAGGCCGACCGATCCTCACGCGGCGCAGCAGGAGAGTTTGGAGACGTCGGTGCGGAAGGACTGGGCGGCGATCTTGAGGCCTTCGGCCATCGTCAGGTACGGGCACCACAGGGTGGAGACCTGATCCACCGTCATGCCCGCGGACAAGATGTAGACCCCGGCCGCGGCAAGCTCCCCGGCGTCCTTGGCCACCGCGGTGATACCCACGATCCGCCCAGTCTCGGCCTCGGCGACGATCTTCACGAACCCGCGGGTGTCACGGTTGACCAGCGTCCTGGGCACGTACTCCAGGGGCAGCACCCGGCATTCACACCGGAGGCCGGCTTCCCGGGCCTGCTGGTCGGTCATGCCCACCGCCGCGATGGCCGGGGAGGTGAAAGTGACCCGCGGCAGGTGGGTGTAGTCGATCTGCTGGCCGGTGTGGTGGAAGGCGTTCTCCACCGCGGTGACCCCGTGGGCCGAGGCCACGTAGACGTACTGGGGGTGCCCGGTCACATCCCCGGCCGCCCACACCTTCGGATTCGAGGTCGCCATCCGGGCGTCGACGAGGATCTCCCCGCGCGCCCCGGTGTCCACCCCGACCGAGCCGAGGCCCAGGTTCTCGGTGACCGGACGGCGCCCGACCGCGACCATGAGCCGGCCCGCCCGCAGGGTGTCCTGCCCGCCCGGGCCCGTGACGGTGGCCACCACCTCCCCGGTGTCCCGGTCGGGCGTCACGGAGGAGACGGTGGCCCGGGGGATCACCCGGATGCCCTCCTCGGCGAACACGCCCCTCAGGGTCCGGGAGACCTCGGGTTCCTCATGGGAGGCCAGCCGGGACCGCACGACCATGGTGACCATCGAGCCCAGGCGGGCGAAGAGTTGAGCCTGCTCCAGGCCCACGTACCCGCCACCGATGATCAGCAGCGATTCCGGCACCTCGTCCAACTCCATGGCCGTGGTCGACGTCAGATACTCCACCTGATCCAGACCCTCGATCTCCGGGACGATCGGGGTGGAGCCGGTGGCCACCAGATAGTGGGCCGCCCGCACCCGGCGGCAGGAACCGTCGGCTCCGGTGACCTCCAGCGCCGGATCCTCGGCGGTGCCGGTGAACACCGCTTCGCCGGTGGCCAGTTCCCAGCCGTAGTCGGCGATCAGATCCAGGTACTTGTCCGAGCGCATTCCCTCCACCAGCGCGTCCTTGCCGACGATTAGCCCGGGCATGTCCACCCCGGCGGCCGACGTGCTCAGACCGGGGAACCGTCCTGTGGCGTCCAGCGCCACGTGGCGGGCCTCGGCGGCGGCCAGCAGCACCTTCGACGGCACGCACCCGGTGTTCACGCAGGTGCCCCCGACCGTGGCACGCTCGATCATCACCACTGATTTGCCGAGATTGGTGGCCCGGATCGCGGCGGCGAACGCACCACCGCCGGAACCGATGATCGCCAGGTCCACTTCGTGCGTTCCCGTCTCAGGCATGACCGGCCTCCGTAAGTCCGTGATGAAGGCCCCGACGGGCCGTCTGTGTGCGGTGCTGTGCTGTGCCCAGCCTGCACCTTCCCCTGAAGAGGAAGGTCAAGACGTCACCGCGGCAATGTCATGTGCACGACCGTATGTGCCCCAGACCCGGGGGCCCTTTCGAGGAGTCGCTGCCAGAGGCGATTGCCTGGCCGGTGGATCTCAGGAGCTGGTGGCCGGCCCGTGTGCTCAGTGACCGATCAGGAGTGACTCGCGGGCGGCTTCGACCACTTCGGGGGTGACGGTGGCCAACTGGTTGATCGTGAGGATGCGTTGGATCTGGGTGAGGAGGCGGTCGACGAGACGGAAGTTGCCGCCGGTGATCCGGGCGATGGTGGCGATCGCGACCGCCTGGGTGAACTCGTCGTCCTCGCCGGCGAGTCCGTCGGTGTGCCAGCGGCGGTTCAGGACGGCGGTGAGCTCTTCGGGGGTGAGGGGGCGGTATTCGTGGGCGAAGCCCACACGGCTGTAGAGCTGGGGGTAACGGGCCAGGCGTTTGTCGATGCCGGGCATTCCGATGAGGATCACCCCGAGGGTGTGGCGGTCGTAGTAGTCGCGGACCTGTTCCAGGCCGGTGGTCTTGAGCCGGTCGGCCTCGTCGATGATGAGCAGCTCGGTGAGCCCGGAGGAACGCGAGTCGGGGTGCACGAACGGGTCGACGCGGCCGTGGTGGTGGTAGTCGATGGCGTAGGAGATCTGTTGGCAGGCCCGCGGGAGGGCTTGGTCGACCTGTCGGGGGCTGGCGGTGACGGTCGGGGTCCACAGCGCGGTGCGGGCCTGCAGGACCTGCTCAGGGATGGGGCCGGGCTCGCGGTCCTCGCCCAGGTCTCTTTGCCACTGCTCCCATTGCGGGGCCCCGGCGTAGTGGCGGGCCGAGAGGGTCTTGCCGACCCCGGGTGGGCCCCAGCACAGGCCGATGTAGCGGTGGGCGCGGACGGTGTCGGCGAACTCGGTGAAACGGCGGTGCTCCCGGGTGGGAAGGAGCAGGGGTGATGCGGGGTCCGGGGGTGGGCCCAAGGCTGCGATTTCCCCGAACGTGCCGGAGAGGAAGCGCCGGCCGTCGTCGTCCTTGCCCAGCAGGCTCCGGGAGGAGTCGGGCTCAGTCGGTGGCATAGGTCCGCAACCGGTGTCGGGGCGCCGGCTCCGCCGGCGGGTCTGCCGTCGGGCCCGGCGCCGGGGCGGGTGGTGGTGCCCAGCGGTCGTCGGCGGGCAGGGCGTCGGCGAGGCTGCGCCGGGCGCGCAGCTGCTGCTTGAGCGCGGCGCGTCGGGCGCCCCGGGCCTGCTGCAGCTGTTGGAGGGTGATGGTCTCAGCGGCCAGTTCGGGGGCGATCGCCCGGCACAGGTAGGTGTCCTGGTGGTAGACGCGCACCTCGCCGGCGTCGCGGGGGTCGTAGCGGATGGTCACGGTCTCACTGACGTAGGCGGCCAGCACCGGGCAGATGTAGCGGGTGCCTTGAAAGCGGATGCCGTCGCGCTGGACGATGCGGGTGGTCGCAGCGGTGAGCAGCAGCAGGTCGAGATCCTCGCCCCGGGCCGGGGTGCGCGGGATCCACCCGGCCCCGATCCAGCGGGCGGCGGGGGCCTGTCCGGTCTCGGAGTGCACCCGGGCGTGGTAGTCCTCGATCAGGTAGCGCTGGACCACTGCCTCGAGCTGCTCCAGGCTCAGGGCAGGTGGTGAGGTGGGGGTGCCGCCGGTGCCGTGCGGGATGTGCCCGGGCAGGTGCGGGAGCACCTCGGTGGTGATCGTGCCGTAGAAGCGTTCGATCTTGCCCCTCCCCTGCGGGACCCCGACGCGGGAGTGGATGAGCCGGATGTGGGTGTCCAGGCAGACCCGGTCCAGCCGGGTGCTGGTGAAGTCGGCCCCGTGGTCGCTGTAGAGCACCTCGGGCAACCCCTGGACCGGCCACCGCGGGTCGGGCTTGGCTCGCACGGCCTGGTGCAGGGCCAGGGCGGTCTGCTCGGCATTCGGGGCGCCGGTGAAGACGGTGTAGCCGGCGACCGCGCGGGAGTAGTCGTCGAGGATCACGCTCAGCCACGGCCGCACCGGGCGCCCCCGGTTGTCGAGGATCGCCACGTCGAGCAGGGTGTGGTCGGCCTGCCACTGCTCATTGGGCCTCACCGCCGACCGGCGGTGCACCAGCTCGTATCGGTCCCGGTAGGCGGTGTCTCCCTCCAGGGCCAGGGTGCGCAGCCCGGGGTCGATCGCGGCGATCACGCTGCGCACGCTCGAGTAGCTCGGGGGTGCCCAGCCGCGCTCCGGGGCCAGATCGCACACCCGGCGGTGGATGAACCTGGTCGTCGGCGCCGGGCGGCGCAGCGCCAGGGCCTCGATCACCGCGATCAGCTCCGCAGGCAGCCGGCGTTGGCCGCGGTCGCTGCGGGCCTTGCGCTGCAAGCCGGCCGCGGAGGAGTCCGCCCGGTATTCGGCGGCCCAGCGCTGCAGGGTGCGGACCGAGACCTGGGCGTGGGCGGCGAGCCGGGTCAGCGGCACCCCCTCGTCGAGGTGCTGGCGCAACAATGCCGCTCTCTCCTGCGGACCCAGCTGCACCACCACCATCACCCCACCTGGGTCAGTCCGCCGGACCGGGCTCGGGCTCGGCGGCGGTGACCGGTCCGGCCGTCACCGGCTCCGGGGACCGCGGCGGGAGGTGACGGTAGAGACTGGTGCGCGTGATCCCGGTCTTGGCCACGATCTCCGCCATCGTGTGCCCGCTCTCGCGCAGATGCGCCGCGTAGGCCAGCTTGTCCGGATCCACCACCGTAGGCCGCCCGATCCGCCGGCCCTTCGCCGCGGCCACCGACCGGGCATGAGCAGCCCGCTCGAGGGTGTAGGTGCGCTCCATCTGCCCGAACAACGCCAGCAGCACCACCGCCAACTGCGCCATCGGATCACTCGGATTGGTGGAGTCCACCTTGATCGGGTCCGCCAGGTTGCGCACCCCCACCCCCCGCTCGGCGAGGTCATGGATCAGGTTCAAGGTGTCGCGCACCGTGCGCCCGAGCCGGTCCAGGGTGTGCACCACGATCACATCACCCTCCCGGGCGTAGGCCAGCGCCGCGGTCAGCCCGGGACGCTCCGTGGTGGCCCCGGACTTCTTGTCCACATAGATCCGCTCGGCGGCGATCCCGACCTGCCGGAGGGCATCGATCTGCCGGTCGAGGTCCTGTTTGGCCGTCGAGACCCGCGCGTAGCCCAATTCCATGCGCCCAGCGTACCGGAAGTCGGTTCCGTACGACCTAAATGGTTCAGCACTTTTGGTCCAAGTTCTGGTACAGGAATCGCCGATCGTGCACATCGGGCAAGGATCCCCACGCGGGCCGTCCCACTACCAAGGAAGTGGGACAGTCGCCCGAGAGCGATCAACACGTCGATCACCTCGAGCTCGGCCGGCCCGACGACTCCGATCGGGACGCAAGACCTCGATGCCGCCATTTAGCTCCGTCAGAACACCGCCACTTATCGATGCGGTTCACAAGGAACGACGGCACGCCTGGCGGGCTGTCCCGTAAGACCCGTCCGGTGAACTGTCCGGTGAAGGGAGGCTATATGACACACTGGGGAGCATGTCCCCCTTGAAGGTCGGCTATGCCCGAGTCTCCACCGACGAGCAGGACCTGACCGCGCAGCGTGACGGACTCGCGGCGTTCGGCGTCGATCCCAAGCGCATCTACGTCGATCACGGGCTCACGGGCCGCAACGCCGACCGTGAGGGCCTGCAGCAGGCGCTGGCAGCGTGTCGGGACGGCGATACATTCGTGGTCACCAAGCTCGATCGGCTGGCGCGTTCGGTCCGTGATGCCCACCAGATCGCCGACGACCTCGCGGCGCGGGAAGTGAAGCTGAGCATCGCCGGATCGGTGTACGACCCGACCGACCCGATGGGGAAACTGTTGTTCAACGTGCTGGCGATGGTCGCCGAATTCGAAGCCGACCTCATCCGTGCCCGCACCCGCGAGGGGATGAAGGTTGCCAAGGCCAAGGGCCGGCTGCGCGGGAAGTCACCGAAACTCACCCCCCGGCAAGAAGCTCACCTCGTCCAGCTACATGCCGCCGACGAGCACACCGTGGGCGAGCTGGCCGAGCTGTTCAGCGTGGGCCGCTCCACGGTCTACCGCGCCCTTCAGCGCGCCGAGCGCGGGCGCGAGAACGCCTTGCAGTAGGTGCGTCGTGGACGCTCGAGCGCGGTGGCGAATCCTCAGGCTCCACGTCGAGGACCAGGTGCCCCTCGCGCGCTTAGCTCGCGAGACCGATGTTGGGCTGCGGACCCTGGAGCGCTCGCACGCCCGCTACCGCGCCGACGGCTACGCCGGACTGGAGACAGCCTCGCGAGCGGACACCGGCTCCCGCCGCCTTCCGCCCGACCTCGTCCACCTGATCGAGGGCCTGGCACTGAGCAAGCCGCGGCCGGCCATCGCCACGATCCACCGCAAAGTCACCGGCATCTGCGCCGCCCGGAGATGGCCGGTCCCCTCCTACTCGGTGGTGTGGGACATCGTGCGGACCCTGGATCCCGGCATGGTCACCCTCGCCCTGGAGGGCGCAGCGTCCTACCGCGACAAGCACGAGCTGGTGCTACGCCGGCAAGCAGAGCTGCCCAACGCGATGTGGCAATCCGATCACACCATGCTCGACATCCTGGTGGTGGGCACCGACGGCAAGCCTGCACGGCCATGGCTGACAACGATCCTCGACGACTGCTCCCGGGCGGTCTGCGGCTACACAGTCTTCCTGGGCGCACCGTCGGCGATGAACACCGCCCTGGCGCTGCGCCAAGCGATCTGGCACAAGGCCGACCCGGCCTGGCCGATGTGCGGCCTACCGGACGTGCTCTACGTCGATCACGGCAGCGACTTCATCAGCCACCAGCTCGCCGGCACCGCCGTCGACCTCCACATCCGGCTGATCCATTCCACCGTCGCCCGACCCCAGGGACGGGGCAAGATCGAGCGGTTCTTCGGCACCGTCAACACCGAGCTGCTGGCCGACCTGCCCGGACACATCACCGAAGGGCACCCCTGGCCGACACCGAAACTGTCCCTGGCCGCCCTCTATAGCGCCCTGGAGGCGTTCGTGGCCACCTACAACGACCGCACGCACAGCGAGATCGGCACCTCCCCGCGCAGCGCGTGGATCGCCGAGGGCTGGCTGCCCCGCATGCCCGAGAGCCTGGAAGCTCTCGACGGACTGTTGCTGACCGTGGCCAAGACCCGCGTCGTGCGCCGCGATGGCATCCGCTTCCAGGGCCTGCGCTACGTCTCCCCGACCCTGGCCGGCTACGTCGGACAGTCGGTCGTGATCCGTTACGACCCCCGCGACATCACCGAGATCCGCGTCTTCGACCACGACGAGTTCCTCTGCAAGGCCGTCAACCAGGAGCACCACGACCAGGCCGTGCGCCGCGGGCACACCATCGGTTTGTGCTTCGGATCAGCCGGCGTAGGAAAGACACTCTCCGCGCGCCGCTACGCACACTACGAGAAGGCTCATGACCTGCTGACCTACTGGGGGCCGTGCTCCGACAACGACGCCAAGATCTACGCCGCCTTGAACCGGAGCCGCACCGTGCTCTACACCCCCAGCGTGCTGACCACCCCGCGGACCCTGAAGGACGAGCTGACCCAAGCCATCACCCGCACCAACATGTGCATCGAGCAGCACCTCGTACCTCCCGGCACGGCCACTCCCGAGGCCTGGGGATGGCGAGACGGCAGGAACTACGTGGAGCTGATCATCGTCGACGAGGCCGAACGACTGCGTCCCGCCGCTCTGGAACTGCTGCGCGATCGCTACGACCGCGACGACATCGCCCTGATCCTGATCGGCATGCCCGGCCTGGAGAAGCAGTTCAGCCACTACCCCCAGTTCTACAGCCGAGTCGGCTTCGCCCACCAGTACCGGCCCCTGGGACAAGACGAACTGCTGTTCGTCCTCGAGCGACACTGGCGATCCCTCGGCAAGACCCTCGACCCCGACGACTTCACCGACGCCCAAGCCATCGCAGCCATCGCACGGATCACCCGCGGCAACTTCCGGCTCCTCGAACGCCTCTTCCCCCAGATCCAGCGGGTCCTGAAGATCAACGAACTCGACACCATCACCAACGACGTCATCGAAGCCGCACAGAGCACCCTGGTCATCGGTGTCACCTGACCCCGCCACGAAGCGACCGAAGAACCCCGCCATTCAGCAGACGAAGTCACAAGGTGTGGCCCATTGAGCATTCCGACGTGACTCAGTTTGACGGTTTTCGGCTCACCACGCTGGCCCGAACCGCAGCCGACTGTGCGCGCGAATTGCCTCTGCGTGAGGGGCTGGTGGTGGTCGACGGGTACCTCCGCCTCATGTAGGGCCACGGTAGCCGGGAGATTCTGGTGGAGCAGCTCGGTCGATCCACCACCAAGCGCGGAGTTGCACGTGCGCGCCAGGTCATTGAGCTTGCGGATCCACGCAGCGAGTCCGTGGCCGAAACCTTGACCCGCTTGGTGCTGGTGGAAAACCACCTGACCGGCTTTGTACCCCCGTTTCAGGTCACAGTGGGTGGGGAGCGCTTCCGGGTGGACTTCGCCTGGGAGAGAGAAAAGCTGATCCTGGAGTTCGACGGAGAGGTCAAGTATTCCGGCCAGTTCGGAGATCCGTCAGGGGTCATCCGGGCCGAACCTCGTCGTGAAAAGGCGCTGACCAACGCGGGGTGGCGGGTTATCCGCGTGGACTGGGCCATGGTCACCCGCCATCCCTACGCGCTGGTGGCGATGGTGCGCCGGGAACTGGCCGTCCGCCGCTGAGATCACCGCCAACTGTTGAGACCACCAGCAACGGGGTGTCATCTCAACAACAGGAGGTGATCTCACGGCAGAGACAACCGGGGTCGGTTACCTACCCCGTCGGCGGGCTCGCTAGACTGGGCGCCGCCCCCACCACCATGGCGTATGCGCCCCTGGCGGGAGAACGTCACCGAAAGCAGAGGTCAGGAAGCCGCATGTCCGAACGCACACCTGAGACAACGCCGGGGGAGGAGCAGATCGCACCGCAGGTCGACCCCGTGGCGGACGGAGCAACGGATGTGGCTGTTGAGCCCACGGATGAGGCTGCTGTGAATGCTGCCGTGGAGACGGCGCTGGGTGAGATCCAGGCAGCAGCGGATCTGGACCAGCTCAAAACCGTGCGTTTGGCGCACACCGGTGAGAAGTCTCCGCTGGCACTGGGCAACCGCAAGATCGGCAAGTTGCCCAAGGACCAGAAGGCCGTGGCTGGCAAGCTCATGGGCCAGGCCCGGGGTCGCGTGAACAAGGCCATTGCCGTACGCCAGGAGGTTCTTGAGGTTGAGCATGCCGAACGCATCCTGGTGGAGGAGGCCGTGGACGTCACGGCAGCCGGGCGCAGGCGCCGGATCGGTGGGCGGCATCCCATCAGCACGCTCATGGAGCGGGCCTCTGACATCTTTGTGGGTATGGGCTGGGAGGTGGCCGAGGGTCCGGAGATCGAGTCCGAGTGGTACAACTTTGACTCCCTGAACTTCAAGCCGGATCACCCGGCCCGCCAGCTGGTGGACACCTTCTTTGTGGATCCCCTGGACTCTCACCTGGTGCTGCGCACCCACACTTCCCCGGTGCAGATGCGTTCCCTGCTGACTCGTGACCTACCCCTGTACGTTGTGGCACCGGGCCGTGTGTTCCGCACCGATGAGCTGGATGCAACGCACACCCCCGTGTTCCACCAGATCGAGGGTCTGGCCGTGGACAAGGGTCTGTCCATGGCGGACCTCAAGGGCACGTTGGAGCACTTTGCCCGGCAGATCCTGGGCACGGAGGCACAGATCCGCCTGCGGCCGAACTTCTTCCCCTTCACAGAACCGTCAGCGGAGATGGACGTGTGGCACCCGAACGCCAAGGGCGGTCCCCGCTGGATCGAGTGGGGCGGCTGCGGCATGGTCCACCCCAACGTTCTGCGGTCTGCCGGTGTGGACCCGGAGGTTTATTCAGGGTTCGCGTTCGGCATGGGAATTGACCGAACGTTGATGTTCCGCAATAACGTGCCTGACATGCACGACATGGTTGAAGGCGATGTTCGCTTCACCCAGCACTTCGGGATGGAGGTCTGAAATGCGAGTTCCTTTGTCATGGCTGCGTGAGTACGCGCCCGTCCCGGAGGACGCCACCGCTGAGCAGGTTTTGGACACCATGGTCACCGTGGGCTTCGAGGAAGAGGAAGTCCACCGCCCCACGGATGAGATCCAGGGCCCCGTGGTCGTGGGCCAGGTGCTCTCCCGTGAGCCGGAGGAGCACTCCAACGGCAAGACCGTGAACTGGTGCCAGGTCCGCGTGGTTCCTGAGGGCCAGGAGCAGACTTTGACCGGGAAGGGGATCGACCCGACCGGTGTTCAGGGCATTGTGTGTGGTGCGCACAATTTTGAGGTCGGGGACAAGGTGGTGGTCACCCTGCCCGGTGCCGTGTTGCCCGGTGATTTCCGCATCACACCGCGCAAGACCTACGGCCACACCTCCGCAGGCATGATCGCCTCTGTGCGCGAACTGGGGATCGGTGAGGATCACGACGGCATCTTGGTGCTCTCCCGCATCGGACTGGACCCGGAGATCGGCGCGGACGCGCTGGAGCTGCTGGGCCTCTACGACGAAGCTGCTGAGATCAACGTGACCCCGGACCGCGGTTACGGCTTTTCCATCCGCGGTGTGGCCCGCGAATACAGTCACGCCGTGAACCAGCCCTTCCACGACTTTGTGCTGGATGCCGCAGACCGCGCGCCGCAGGCCAACGACGACGCCGGATTCCCGGTCGAGCTGGCCGATCAGAACCCCATCAACGGGGTGCCCGGATGCGATCGTTTTGTGACCCGCGTGGTCACGGGCATCAACCCGGAGGCACCCACGCCGCCGTGGATGGCTTCCCGCCTGCGTCTGGCCGGCATTCGGTCCTTGAGCTTGCCCGTGGACATCTCCAACTACGTGATGTTGGAGTTCGGCCAGCCTCTGCACTTCTATGACCTGGCCACACTTCAGGACAAGATCACCGTGCGTCGCGCCCAGGCCGGGGAGACCCTGACCACGCTGGATGACAAGCAGCGCACGCTGGATCCCGAGGACCTGCTGATCACGGATGCCTCCGGCCCTATTGGGATCGCCGGAGTCATGGGCGGGGCCTCCACCGAGGTCAGCGCGCAGACCGCTGACGTACTGGTGGAAGCCGCTCATTTTGACCCCATCACCATCGCTCGTTCCGCACGGCGGCACCGACTGCCGTCTGAGGCCTCCAAGCGCTTTGAGCGCGGGGTGGATCCCACCATTCAGGCCGCCGCAGCCCAGCGCGCGGTGGAACTGCTGGTGGAATTGGCCGGTGGCTCAGCTCAGGACGCCGCCGGAGACGTGGTGGCGGGTCAACGGCCTGAGCCGCAGGCGGTGCGCTTGGAGGCGGACTACCCGGCTCAGCGCGTGGGTGTGGAGTATTCGCCAGAACGCATCGAGGAACTCCTGATCCAGATCGGCTGTTCCCTGGAGTCCACCACCGCAGGTGAAGGGCAGACCGCATGGATGGTCACCCCGCCGTCGTGGCGTTCAGACCTGGTGGCCCAGGAGGACCTGGCAGAGGAAGTTGCGCGGCTGGACGGCTACCACAAGATTCCGTCCCGCCTGCCCGTGGCACCTCCCGGGCGGGGACTGACGCGGCAGCAGATCGGGCGTCGTCGTGTGATGAACACGCTGGCTGCAGCCGGTCTGACCGAGGTGTTGGACTACCCGTTCGTGTCCCAGGCAGAGAACAACCTCTGGGGTGCAGCTCAGGCGGGCACCCACGTTCCCAGCATCAAATTGTTCAACCCGATTTCCGAGGTCAAGGGCTGGATGCGGGTCTCCTTGCTGCCCGGTCTTTTGGAAACGCTGCGGCGTAACCACTCGCGTGGCTTCCGGGACCTGGCACTGTTCCAGGCCGGTCTGGTGTTCCTCCCGGCAAGCCAGGTGGGATCCCGTCACGTACCGGCCGGTGGCCTCAAGCTCGACGACGACGTCCTGGCCGATGTCAACGCCGGCATCCCCGAGCAACCATGGCGCGTGGGTGTGGTTCTGGCTGGTCAGGAAGCTCCCACGGCACCAGGCGTGGGTGCCCGAGCCCTGGGGTGGCAGGACGCCGTTGACTACGCCTTCATGGTGGCTGACACCTTGGGCGTGGAGATGCAGATCGCCAATGGCTCGCACCAGGGCTTCCACCCGGGCCGTACGGCCACGTTCACCACGGCCGACGGCGCGCTGGTGGGCTGGGCCGGTGAACTGCACCCGCAGATCGTGGCTGCCGGCAACCTGCCCGAGCGCACGTGTGCCGTGGAGCTGGACCTGGATGCGCTGCTGGCAGCCCGGCCCGATGGCGTCCAGGCGCAGGATCTTTCCGTGCACACCGCTGCCACTCAAGACGTGGCGCTGCTGGTGGATGCGGATCTTCCGGCGGGTGTTCTGGTCACCACATTGCGCGAAGGCGCCGGAGATCTCCTGGAAGACGTCCGCGTTTTTGACGTCTACCAGGGTGATCGACTTCCGGAAGGACAGAAGTCCGTGGCTCTGGCCATGCGCTTCCGTGCCCCGGACCGCACCTTGACCGCTGATGAGGCTTCGGCCTCACGTGAAGCGGCGGTGGCTTTGGCCGCTGAGCGTCACGGCGCCGTTTTGCGCGGCTGACTCACCGCATCCGGTGCGGGCGATACCGTGGGAGACAGCATGACGGCCCGCGGGGTGCTCACACTTCCCTCACCAGACCGTGGATTGGTGGTGCGGCAGACTCGGCTCTGCCGCACCACACAACCTGACCCGGCAGGAGCAGACGATGGACAAGCACAACCTCTTTGACGACGGCAACGAGCAGTCCGACCTTCTGGGCGGTGACGCGGTCCCGGAACGGGAGCCGGATGCAGTTGAGGGCTCTGCCGAGGACGCCCACCAGACAGGCGGAGACGACCCGCTGCAGGGATTCAACCGACTGGACGCAGAATCCTCCAGTGACTCTTCCGTGACGTGGTCTTCCGTGGGTGTGGCCATCCTGGGGCTGTTGCTGGCGGTGCTGCTGGTGGCTTTTTCCCACAACGCTTTCCAGCGCGCATACCAGTTGCGCGGATGGGCCAATGACACCTGGGTGGTCAGCGGGCACTACTCCAACATGACCAATGCCCTGGAAGGCAGCGGGTTCAACCCCGTCTACCAGATCGCGCTGCCGGATGATCCGGAGGTGGCCAACCAGCGGTTCGACTCCGGCATGGCAGACCCGATTTTTGCTCGCCCCGGTCAGGCCGCGGAGGTCCGCGGTACGGACATCGGTGAGGTGACCGGTGACTTTGATCAGAGCGCGGACATTGTGCTGGGTGTGGAGGACGACACCTTGCAGGTGCTCTCCACGGAGGAACACGGAAGCCTGGATGGTGCGGTCACTGACCGCAGTGTGAGCCAGCAGCAGGTCAAGGGCTGGTTGCTGGCCGCAGCGGCGTTGGTGACCTTGGCGGCAGGCATTGCTGGTGCCCTGTGGTTGCGCCGCCGGGACCGTGACTGAGGCCCCGGCGCGCTCTCACAAGAACACCAAGGACATCACGGGGTGAGCAGCAGCTTGCCCTGCGTAGCCCGTGACTCCAGATCCGTGTGTGCTGATGCGGCATCCTCCAGCGTGTAATTTCCACCCACGCGGACTGTGAGCCCGGATTCAATGGCCTGGAACATCTCCTGGGCGCGCCACTGCAGTTCCTCCGGGGTGCGCAGGTAGGCGTTGAGGGACGGCCTGGTCACGTAGAGCGATCCCATGGCGTTGAGGCGCTGGAGGTCGAACGGCGGAACCTGGCCTGAGGCGCCACCAAAGAGCACCACGGTCCCGCGGGTCTTGGTGGCCGCCAAGGATTCGTCAAAAGTGGATTTGCCCACGGAGTCGTACACCACGTCCGCCCCCTGGCCGTCGGTCAGATCCAGCACTGCGTCTGCGAATCCGTCGTACGGAAGAACATGGTCTGCTCCCAGGGACCGCGCGGTCTCCGCCTTGTCCTGGCTGGAGGTCAGTCCGATCACCGTGGCGCCCAACTGTTTCATGTACTGAATGGCCAGACCGCCCACACCACCCGCAGCAGCGGTGATGACCGCAGTGGTTTCTGGGCCCACGGCGTAGGTGGAACGGGTGAGGTAATGCGCGGTGAAACCTTGAAGGGGTAGGGCACCGGCGTCGTCATCGCTGATGGAATCTGGCACCACAACGGCTTGATCGGCGTTGACCAGGAAGTATTCGGCGTAGGTGCCCACACCTTGGGAGGTCATCACACGCTGACCGGGGGAGAGATGGGTGACACCGTCGCCAACGGCCTCCACCACTCCGGAGCCTTCTGAGCCCAGAAGGAAGGGGAGTTCGACGTCGTAAACCCCCTCGCGCTGGTAGGTCTCGATGAAGTTGACCCCGGTGCGTGCCGTGCGCACCAGGACCTGACCGGGTCCTGGGGTGGGGGTGTCCACGTCATCCACGGTCAGGACTTCCGGGCCACCGTGTTTGTGGATTCGGACGGCTCGCATGGGACTGTCTCCTCACTCTGGGTAGCGCTGGTCACGCCCGAGATGCCCGAGCGGAGAGCTCTGCAGCGGTCATATGGCGTGTGTCACGAGCCTATCGCCGCAGCGCCACGGACGCAGTTGTATAAATATCGACACGACTGCATAAATTTGCGTAAAGTGGTGCGCATGACGTTTTCCGTAGCTGTTTCCGGCGCCACGGGCTACGCAGGCGGAGAGGTCCTGCGGCTGTTGGCCCATCACCCACAGGTCCAGATCGGGGCTGTGGCAGCCCACTCCAATGCAGGCCAGCGGTTGGGGGATCTGCAACCGCACCTGCATGCGTTCGCCGATCGAGTGTTGGTGGATTCCACCGTGGAGTCGTTGGCCGGTCACGACGTCGTGTTCCTGGCACTTCCGCATGGACGCTCCGGGGAGATCGCGGCGCAACTGCCAGAAGGCACCATCGTGATCGACGCTGCAGCGGATCACCGCCTGGAATCAGCCGAGGCCTGGGAGCAGTTCTACGGTTCCGCCCATGCGGGGACGTGGCCGTACGGTCTGCCGGAGATGATTGTGGACCCGCACGGCACCCGGCAGCGCTCGCGGTTGGAGGGCCAGTCGCGGATCGCGGTGCCTGGTTGTTACCCCACCGGATCGCAGCTGGCACTGGCACCGGCCGTTGCAGCCGGTGCGGTGGAGACCACGGACATTGTGATTGTGGCCGCCTCCGGTACATCAGGGGCAGGCAAGGCTCTCAAACCGCACCTGCTGGGGGCTGAAGTCATGGGGAACATGTCCGCCTACGGCGTGGGGGGCGTCCACCGTCACACCCCGGAGATCGAACAGGGACTGGGCTGGGTGGCCGGTGGCCGTGAGGTCACCGTCTCCTTCACCCCCACGTTGGCGCCCATGCCCCGCGGCATTTTGACGACGGCGACCGCCAAACTGACCGGCACCATGGCAGCCACCGCCGTACGCGATTTCTACGTGGACACCTACGCCCAGGAGCCGTTCGTCCACGTGCTGCCTGAGGGGCAGATGCCCACTACCCAGGCGGTGCTGGGATCCAACCACGTGCAATTGCAGGTGGTTGCTGATGAACGGGCCGGCCGCCTGATTGTGGTGGCCGCTCTGGACAATCTGACCAAGGGCACCGCCGGTGGTGCCATCCAGTCCATGAACATCGCCTTGGGTCTGCCGGAGCAGACAGGTCTGACACAACAGGGAGTGGCCCCGTGAACGATTCCATGCACCCGTCCCAGAACCCCGGTGGAGGCATGTCCGTGGTGACCGACCGCGGTGTGACCGCTGCATCGGGATTCCGGGCTTCCGGGATCACGGCGGGATTCAAGCCTTCCGGCAACCCGGACTTTGCTTTGGTGGTCAACGACGGCCCTCAGACCGCCGTGGGGGCGGTGTTCACCACCAACCGTGTGGCCGCAGCCCCCGTGCACTGGTCCCGGCAGGTGGTTGCCGATGGCACTACCCGTGCCGTGGTCCTCAACTCCGGTGGCGCCAACGCGTGCACCGGCCCGCAAGGTTTCCAGACCTCGCACACCACCGCAGAGCTGGTGGGTGCGGCTCTGGAAATCGGTGCCGGGGACGTGGTGGTCTGCTCCACCGGGTTGATCGGTGAACAGCTGCCGCTGGAGACCGTCCGCGGCGGCATTGACCCCGTGGTTGCAGCCCTTGCTGAGGACGACGCTGCCGGTCTGTCTGCTGCCACTGCCATCATGACCACGGACACGGTGCCCAAGCAGGCCGCCTACGTGAGCCCGGAGGGGTGGAGTGTGGGCGGCATGGCCAAGGGCGCGGGCATGTTGGCACCGGGGCTGGCCACGATGTTGGTGGTCATCACCACGGATGCCCAGATCCCCTCCTCGGTGCTGCAGCGCTGCCTGGAAGAGGCGTGTTCGCGCACCTTTGATCGCGCGGACTCGGATGGCTGCATGTCCACCAATGACACCGTGGTCCTCATGGGCTCAGGCGCCTCCGGGGTGGCAGCTGATGAACCCGAGTTCCTGCAAGCCCTGACTGCCGTGTGCCACAGCCTGGCCACACAACTGATCCACGACGCCGAAGGCGCCAGTCACGACGTCGTGATCACCACCTACAACGCTGTCAGTGAGGACGACGCCGCTGAGGTGTCCCGCTCCGTGGCCCGCTCCAATCTGTTCAAAACCGCCATTTTCGGCAACGACCCCAACTGGGGGCGTGTGCTCTCCGCCGTGGGCACCACCCAGGCGGTGTTCGACCCTGATGAGCTGGATGTGACCATCAACGGAGTGACCGTGTGCCGTGACGGCATGATCGGGGATTCGCGCGACGGCGTGGATCTGGCATCCACTCGCCAGGTAGAGGTGCTGATTGACCTCAAGGTGGGGTCCCATGAAGCCACCATCTGGACCAATGACCTCACCCATGACTACGTGGAAGAAAACAGCGCGTACTCCACCTGAGGCGCGTTCTTCACACGAGCTGTGTTCAACCACCCGTAGGAACTACTCGGAGACCCACATGACATCGCCTTATTCCCGGTTCGAGACCGCCAAGGTCAAAGCCGGCGTACTCATGGAAGCCCTGCCGTGGATCACACGATTCAGCGGCAGCGTCATGGTGTTCAAGTACGGCGGCAACGCCATGGTCTCGGATGAATTGCGTCGCGCATTCGCCGCGGACATGGTCTTCCTGCGCTCAGTGGGCATCCAACCCGTCGTCGTACACGGGGGCGGCCCCCAGATCAACGCGATGTTGGAGCGATTGGGGATCGAATCGGAGTTCCGTGGTGGCCTCCGGGTGACCTCCCGTGAAGCCATTGATGCCATCCGCATGGTGCTCACCGGTCAGGTCCAACGGGAACTGGTGTATCTGATCAACTCCACCGGGCCGTATGCGGTGGGGCTCTCCGGGGAGGATGCCTCCTTGTTCAACGCCGTGCGCCGCGGGACCGTGGTGGACGGCCAGGAAGTGGACCTGGGGCACGTGGGGGAAGTGGTGTCCGTGAATCCGGAGCCGCTGCGCCAGCTGATTGCCAATGGCAACATCCCGGTGATCTCCTCGATCGCACCGGAGGTTGATGCCCACGGCAACGTGACCGGGGAAGTGCTCAACATCAACGCAGACACTGCCGCGGCTGCCGTGGCAGTTGCCTTGCAGGCGGAGAAGTTCGTGGCCCTCACGGACGTGGAGGGGCTCTACGCCAACTGGCCGGACCGGGACTCCCTGATTGATTCCCTCACCGCTTCCGAGCTGCGTGAACTCCTGCCGTCCCTGCAGTCCGGGATGATCCCCAAGATGGAGGCTGCCTTGGCGGCAGTGGACGGCGGGGTGGGGCGGGCCACCATTGTGGATGGCCGTGAAGCCCATTCCGTACTCCTGGAGATCTTCACGGACCGTGGTATCGGTACAGAGGTCCGTCCCGACGGTGCCTTGCCCGCCCAACCACCTGCCGTTCTGGCTCCCAAGCTGGAAACACCTGTGGCGGACACCGCCGCCCTGCAGATCATCGACCCGGACTTTCGAGGAAAGACATCATGACCGCGGAACCCTCCAACGGCTCGCCCATCTCCACCCAGGACCACCTGTTGCAGCAGTACCGTGACCACCTGCTGGGTGTTTTTGGTGCGCCCCAGGCAGTTCTGGTCCGCGGTGAGGGCGCGCGAGTGTGGGATGCCGATGGTCACGAACTACTGGACCTGTTGGGCGGCATTGCGGTCAACGTGTTGGGCCATGCCCATCCTCAGTGGGCGGAGGCGGTTGCAGACCAAGCCCGGACGCTGGGGCACATCTCCAACTTCTTCACCTCACCCCAGCAGATCGAACTGGCAGATGCGCTGTTGGAGATCTCCGGTGCACCGGCTGGTTCACACGTGTTCTTTGCCAACTCCGGAGCTGAGGCCAATGAGGCTGCCTTCAAGCTGGCTCGGCGCAACGGACACCAGAAAGCGGGGGAGGACGGAGCCCGCACCAAGATCGTGGCGGTGGATGGTTCATTCCACGGGCGCACCATGGGGGCCTTGGCCCTGACCGCCAAGAAGGCGTACCGGCAACCCTTTGAGCCGTTGCCGGGCGGTGTGGTGCACATTGCGCCCACGCTGGAAGCCTTGGAAGAGGTCATGGACAACACCGTGTCCGCGCTGGTGGTGGAACCCATCCGCGGTGAACAGGGTGTGCACGCACTACCTGAGGGCTGGCTCCAACGTGCGCGTGAGTTGACCCGTCAGCACGGCGCCCTGCTGATCCTAGACGAAGTCCAAACGGGCATTGGGCGCACCGGCCAGTGGCTGGCCTTCCCTGATCAGCTCAACCCCGGCGAGCTCCCGGATGCCATCACCTTGGCCAAGGGCCTGGGTGGTGGATTCCCCATCGGCGCCATGATCACCCTGGGGCAGGAGGTCTCTGACCTGCTCACTGCCGGCCAGCACGGAACCACGTTCGGCGGCAACCCTCTGGCCACTGCGGCTGGTCTGGCCACGTTGCGGATCATCCAAGAACAGGATCTGATGGCGAATGTTCGCTCTGTTTCCAAGGTGATTGCCGATGGTTTGGGTCAGCTGGATGACGTCGCGGAAGTTCGAAGCCACGGCTTCCTGATCGGCTTCGATCTGGTGGACACCCGTGACGAGCACTCAAAAACCACGGCCCCGTTGGGTGCGGCCGTGGTGGCGGCTGCCCGCGCCCAGGGATTCATTGTCAACAGCACTGGTGGAGCCACCCTTCGACTGGCTCCACCGCTGATCCTCACGGAAGAGCAAGCAGAGTCCTTCCTGACCCAGCTGCCAAAGATCGTGGCCCGAGCTCGTACAGCCGTGAACCAGGCCTGACAGTCACCAACCGGGCCTGAGTCACGAACCGGGCCTGAGTCGCCAACCCGGCTTGAGTCAGAGACCCAAGGCACCAAACACCCCCAGACTTCCACCATCAGGAGACACCTCATGTTGCGGCATTTCCTCCGGGACACCGATCTCACACCAGCAGAGCAGGCCGAGGTCCTTGACCTGGCAGCAGTACTCAAGGCCGACCGCTGGATCCACAAGCCGTTGGCCGGTCCTCAGACGGCCACCGTGATCTTTGACAAGACCTCAACCCGTACCCGGTTCTCCTTTGCCGCGGGCATTGCTGATCTGGGCGGTCAGCCATTGATTGTGAACCCCGGGGAGGCGCAGATGGGAGTCAAGGAGTCCATCTTTGACACGGCCAAGGTGCTCTCTCGCATGGTCTCCGTGATCGTGTGGCGGACCTTTGCCCAATCCGGTGTGGATGAGATGGCACAACATGCAACGGTCCCGGTGATCAATGCGCTCTCGGACGAGTACCACCCCTGTCAGATCCTGGCAGACCTGCAGACCATCCGTGAGCACAAGGGCACCACGCAGGGGTTGACCTTCGCCTACTTGGGGGATGCCGCCAACAACATGGCCAACTCTTATCTCCTGGGCATGGCCACGGCAGGAATGAACGTTCGCATTGCCGGGCCAGAGGGTTACCTACCGGATGCCGCCGTCGTTGATGCCGCCCGGCAGCGGGCCCAGGAAACCGGGGCGGAGATTCTGGTGACCACCGATCCTGCCGAGGCATTGGCCGGTGCAGATGTGGTCTGCACCGACACCTGGGTGTCCATGGGACAGGAGTCTGAGAAGGCGGACCGGGCTGAGGTGTTCAAGGTCTACACGGTGGATCAGGCAGCCATGGACCAGGCTGCACAGGACGCCATTTTCCTGCACTGTCTGCCGGCCTACCGGGGATCAGAGGTCACCGCGGAGGTGATCGACGGCCCCCAGTCCGTGGTGTTCGATGAAGCCGAGAACCGACTGCATGCCCAGAAAGCCTTGATGGTGTGGTTGTTGGCCCGCTCCGGGCGCTACGACCTGGAATCCGGGGCAGTGCGATCATGACCATTCCCGCCACAAAAACAGCACGCCAGGCGCGCATCGTGGCATTGGTGACGGCAGGATCCGTGCGCTCTCAGGCTGAACTGGCCGAGCTGCTGGGGCAGGACGGACTGCAGGTCACCCAGGCCACTCTCTCCCGTGACCTGGTGGAACTGGGAGCCGTGCGCGTACGGGACGCATCCGGGACACTGGTGTACGCCGTACCGCAACCTGGCTCCAGCGACGTCGTGGTGGGTGGGGAGAAGATTGCCGAGGCTTTGGACAGCAGACTGGCTGCCCTGTGCAAGGAACTGCTGATCACCGCGGAGGCCTCCGCGAATCTGGTGATGTTGCGGACCCCACCGGGGGCCGCCCAGTATTTCGCCTCGGTGATCGACCAATCCACCATGCACCAGGTGCTGGGCACCATTGCGGGGGACGACACCATCATGGTGGTCACCCGCGACCCCAAGGGCGGTCAGGACCTGGCGGAGCATTTCCTGGCGCTGACCTCCCGGGACTGATCACACCTCGGGTGGTGGGGCACCGGGCCCCAGCACGGCGGTGACCGTGTGTGATCCAATAAGGATTCGGGTCAATGGGGGAACGTCGTCACATGGTGTGTCCCAGGCCCGGGTATCCAGTGCTCCGCAACCTGAGGAATGACCGTGTCGAACCTGGCCACACTGCTCACAAGTTCCGCCGAACGGCATCCCCAGAACATTGCTGTGCGCAGCGACTCCCAGCAGATCACCTACCAGCAGCTGGATCATCTGGCGGATGCCATGCATGCCCGTCTCAAAGCGGTGGGTGTTCAGCCGGGTGATCGGGTGGCCCTGATCTCCCCAAACGTCGCGGCTATGCCCGTTGCCTACTACGGGGTGCTCAAGGCTGGAGCCGTGGTGGTTCCGCTGAACCCCTTGCTGACGGGACGTGAGCTGGAGGGGCTGTTCCGTGACGCCCAGGTCAGTGCCGTGTTGGTGTTCCAGGTGATGGCCGATCACGTGCGGGAGGTGGTGGCCACCATGGACGAGTCCATTGAGGTCATCACGCTGGATGCTGCCACGGTGGACACTGATCAGGTGGCCGAAGGTGCCCGCTCTGATGCGCCGGAGATGGTCCAGCGCGTGGATGACGACCTTGCGGTTCTGCTCTACACCTCCGGGACCACCGGCACCCCCAAGGGGGCCATGCTCACGCACCACAACCTGAGTTCCAACGCCTGGATGACCACGCGCATGTTCGATTACCGCTCCCAGGACGTGTTCCTGGGGGCCCTTCCGTTCTTCCACGTGTTCGGCCAGACCGTGGTGCTCAACGCAGTGATTGCGGTGGGTGCATGCGTCAGCGCCGTCGCCGCCTTCCAGCCCCGCTCCGTGCTCAAGCAGATTCAGGCCCACGGCGTCACACGGTTTGTGGGGGTGCCCTCCATGTTCGTGGCCGTCAACAGCCTGAAGCGCGCAGAACGGGAGAGCTATCCCACCCTGGTCAATGCCATTTCCGGTGGTGCCTCCATGCCCGTGGAAGTGCTCAAGGAATTCGAATCCCTGTTCGGCGTGACGGTGTATGAAGGCTACGGGTTGTCCGAAACCTCCCCGGTGGTCTGCTTCAACCACCCCGTCAATGACCGCGTGCCCGGCTCCATCGGCACGGCCTGCGATGGCGCTGACGTCCGCATTTTCAACGACGACGGCCAAGAGGTTCCCCGCGGCGAGATCGGGGAGATCGTGGTGCGTGGGCAGTTTGTGATGGCCGGGTACTGGAACCTCCCGGAGATCACCGCAAAGTCATTCAGCGGGGAGTTCTTCCGCACCGGGGATGTGGGCCGCCAGGATCAGACGGACCGGTTCTTCATCGTGGACCGCAAGAAGGACATGATCCTGCACAACGGCTACAACGTGTACCCGCGCGAGATCGAGGAAATCCTCTACGAAAACCCTGCCGTCCATGAGGCTGCCGTGGTGGGGCAGGGGGACATCACCGTGGGACAGGACGTGGTCGCGTGCATCGTGCTCAACGACGGCGCGGACGCCGATTCCGTGGTGACTGAACTGCGCCACGCAGCGCGTGAGGGCCTGGCCGTCTACAAGCGACCCAAGCACTACCGGGTCATGGAATCGCTGCCCAAGGGCCCCACGGGCAAGATCCTCAAGCGGGAGATCGTGCTGGACTGAGCCGTCAGTCGTTGGCTTCGAGCAGTTCCAGCACCGCAGTGCGGCCGAACTCGCGAGCCACGGCCTGGGCGTGGTGGTGGCCGGTGTCCTGACGGGCGCCGGCCTCCAACAGCATCTGGGTGATGGCCTGGTTGCCGCGGAACACGGCACAGATCAGGGCCGTGAAGCCCATGTCTGACACTCGTTCCGTGTCTGCACCGCGCTCCAGCAGGGCAGCCACCGTCTCCGGATGTTCGTGGTAGGACGCCAGGTTCAACAGGGTGTCGCCCTTGCTGTTGGTCAGGTTCACGGGAACGCCTTGGTCCACGGCTGAGGCCAGGTACTGGGTGCGGCCATCACGGGCGGCGTCGAACATGGACTGCAGGAGTTCGAGTTCTTGGGGGCTGAGCTCTGGGGGTTGGGTCATGACTCCATTGTGTCTGACCTGTACTGCGGATTTAGACTGTGGCGCACATCACTCGTTCGGCTGCAAGGAGTACCCCGTGACCAATCTGGCAACCCTGCTGACCACCTCCGCTGGAACGCATGCCGACCGGGTGATGGTCAAACTCGACGACGCCCAGCTGACCTACGCCCAGGTGCATCACCTGAGTGCGTGTTTTGCTGGTCAGCTGCGCAGAGCAGGGGTTTCTGATGGTGATCGGGTGGCCATCATCCTGCCGAACGTGCCGCACGTTCCCGTGATCTACAACGCGATCCTGCGCCTGGGTGCAATTGTGGTGCCGCTGAATCCACTGCTCACGGAGCGTGAAGTCGCCTATCACCTTGAAGATTCGCAGGCGGTTGCCGTCGTCGTGTGGGAAGCCATGGCAGTCACCGCTGAGGCAGCCGCCGGGGACCGCACGGTCATCACGCTGGAGGCGGGGTCTCTCCAGGGCATGGGGGAACAAGAGCCTGCGCAGGACGTGGCGGACAAGGACGAGGACGACGTCGCCGTGCTGCTCTACACCTCCGGGACCACGGGGCGCCCCAAGGGTGCCATGCTGACCCATCGCAACATGCGCACCAATGCGGAACTGGTGGTGGAGCTGTTCAGCATCACCCCGGAGGACGTCTTGTTCGGTGGGCTGCCGTTCTTCCACGTGTTCGGTCAGACCGTGGCCATGAATGCTGTGGCGGCGGCCGGTGCCTCAGTCACGTTGCTGGGCCGGTTTGAGCCCGTCAAGGCTGTGGATGTTCTGAAGCGCGACGCCGTGACCCTGGTGGCCGCCGTGCCCTCCATGCACATCGCCATGGTGCAGGAAGCGGTCAAGCGCAAGGCTGAGGAGTTTCCACACATCCGTGGTCTCATCTCCGGGGGCTCCCCGCTCCCGGTGGAGGTGCTGCGGCGGGCGGAGAAGGTGTTCGATGCCGTGGTGCTGGAAGGTTACGGGCTTTCCGAGACCTCACCTGTGGTCTGCTTCAACCAGTTCGGTGGACCCCGTGCGGCAGGTTCCATCGGCACGCCCGTGCGCGGTGCCGACCTGCGGGTGGTGGATGCTATGGGTGAGGAGGTCCCCTATGGGGAAGTCGGAGAAATCGCCATCTCCGGGCAGTACGTCATGGCCGGCTACTGGCGCAAGGAGGAAGCCACGGCCCAGGCCATTCGGGACGGCTGGCTCCAATCCGGGGACTTGGGCCGTCAGGACGACGACGGCTTGTTCTACATCGTGGACCGTATGAAGGACATGATCATTCGGGGTGGTTACAACGTGTATCCGCGCGAGGTCGAGGAAGTCATCTTTGAGTTCCAGGGTGTCTCCGAATGTGCGGTGATCGGTGTCCCGGATGATCGCCTGGGGCAGGAGGTGGCCGCCGTCGTCGCCTTTGTGGAGCAACCCGAAGATCCAGGTGCGGTGATCACGCAACTGGATGAGCATGTCCGAGCCCAACTGGCCAATTACAAGGTGCCGCGTGTGTGGCAGATTGTGGAGGCGCTGCCCAAGGGTCCCACCGGCAAGATCCTCAAGCGCACCATCGAGGTGGGGGAGGACGCCGTCCGAACCGGCAGCAATGCATAAATACACTGTGGTGTGTATAGTCATGCATGAACGTCGAGCGAACTGACATCAAGGAGAACTTTCGTGACCGAGCGCGTTGTACTCGCCTACTCAGGCGGACTGGACACCTCTGTGGCCATCGGCTGGATCGGTGAAGCCACCGGTGCAGAGGTCATCGCCTGTGCTGTGGACGTCGGACAGGGTGGCGAGGACCTGGAATCCATCCGCCAGCGCGCTCTGGACTGCGGTGCCGTGGAGGCAGTGGTCGCGGATGCTCGCGACGAGTTCGCCAACGATTACTGCATGCCCGCCCTGAAGGCCAACGGCCTCTACATGGACTCCTACCCGCTGGTCTCCGCGGTCTCCC
Source organism: Kocuria subflava (assembly GCF_012163155.1). Classification (GTDB taxonomy): domain Bacteria; phylum Actinomycetota; class Actinomycetes; order Actinomycetales; family Micrococcaceae; genus Kocuria; species Kocuria subflava. The sequence continues at coordinate 8,181 of NZ_JAAVUN010000011.1, read as the reverse complement.
GTCCGGTGATCGTCAAGCACCTGGTGGACGCCGCCAAGAAGTTCGGGGCCACCACCGTGGCCCACGGTTGCACCGGCAAGGGCAACGACCAAGTGCGTTTTGAGGTCGGCATCCAGACCCTGGGCCCGGACCTGAAGTGCATTGCCCCGGTCCGTGACCTGGCTCTGACCCGCGAAAAGGCCATCGATTACGCCGAGCGCAACGACCTTCCCATTGCCACCACCAAGAAGAACCCGTTCTCCATCGACCAGAACGTGTGGGGCCGCGCCATTGAGACCGGCTTCTTGGAGGACATCTGGAACGCCCCCACGAAGGACGTCTACGACTACACGGACGATCCCGCCTTTGCCCCTGCACCGGATGAAGTGGTGCTCACCTTCTCCCAGGGCATCCCCGTGGCCATCGACGGTCGCCCGGTGACCCCGCTGGAGGCCATCCAGGAGATGAACCGCCGCGCCGGCGCCCAGGGTGTTGGCCGTATCGACATCGTGGAAGACCGCCTGGTGGGCATCAAGTCCCGCGAAATCTACGAGGCCCCCGGTGCCATGGCTCTGATTGCAGCCCACCAGGAGCTGGAGAACGTGACCATCGAGCGCGAGCAGGCCCGCTTCAAGAAGACCGTGGGCCAGCGCTGGACCGAACTGGTGTACGACGGCCAGTGGTTCTCCCCGCTGAAGAAGTCCCTGGATGTGTTCCTGGACGACACCCAGCGTTACGTCAACGGCGACATCCGCATGACCCTGCACGCGGGCAAAGCCACCGTGACCGGGCGCCGTTCGGAGACCTCGCTCTACGACTTCAACCTGGCCACGTACGACGAAGGCGATTCCTTCGACCAGTCCCAGGCCCGCGGGTTCATCGAACTGTTCGGCATGTCCTCCAAGGTCGCCTCCGCCCGCGACCAGCGCCTGGCTGCCGACGGTCACTGAGCCCGACCCCGGTTCCCAGGTCCGACGACGACGGTCGCCCTCCTTGGCCTGCTTCGCTTGACGGCCTACGGAGGGCGACCGTCGTCGTCTTTGCACCAAGCCGCACGTATCCTGGGGCGAACACTTCTGGAAGCAACGCAAGGGGAAGCATGACCGAGCACGTCAAGCACGGGACCAATGAGGGTGCGCTGTGGGGTGGTCGGTTCGCCGGCGGCCCTGATCAGGCGCTCGCGGCACTGTCCAGGTCAACGCAGTTCGACTGGCGCCTGGCCCCGTATGACATCGCCGGTTCGCGCGCGCACGCTCGGGTTCTTCACCGGGCGGGTTTGCTCGACGACGCCGAACTGACCGGCATGATCGATGCCCTGGACCGTCTGGAAGAGGATGTTCGTTCAGGTGCTTACGTCCCGGCGGAATCGGATGAGGACGTCCACGGGTGCTTGGAGCGCGGACTGATCGAGCGCGCCGGAGCGGAGCTGGGCGGCAAGCTGCGTGCAGGGCGCTCACGTAATGACCAGATCGCCACCCTGGGGCGGATGTACCTGCGTGATCACGCCGCCATCATCGCCAAGGATCTTCTGGACGTGGTTCGTGCCCTGATTGCTCAGGCGGAGGCTCACCCGTATGCCCCCATGCCGGGCCGTACGCACCTGCAGCACGCCCAGCCGATCCTGCTGTCCCACCACCTGCTGGCCCACGCGTGGGCCATGGTGCGCGACGTCGAACGATTTGTGGACTGGGATGCCCGCGCAGCCGTGTCGCCGTACGGTTCCGGAGCGTTGGCAGGCTCCACCCTGGGTCTGGATCCCAATGCGGTGGCCGATGAGTTGGGCTTTGACTCTGCCGTGTTCAACTCGATTGACGGCACTGCCTCCCGGGACGTGTATGCCGAGTTCGCCTGGGTGTGCGCCATGCTCTCCGTGGACGTCTCCCGGATCTCTGAGGAGATCACCACGTGGGCCACCAAGGAATTCTCCTTTGCCACGTTGCATGACTCCTTCTCCACGGGCTCCTCGATCATGCCGCAGAAGAAGAACCCAGATGTGGCAGAGCTTGCTCGCGGCAAGGCCGGGCGTATGATCGGGGACCTGACCGGCTTGCTGGCCACGTTGAAGGCGTTGCCCTTGGCGTACAACCGTGACCTGCAAGAGGACAAAGAACCGGTCTTTGACGCCATTGACCAGCTGGAAGTTCTGCTCCCGGCGGTCTCCGGCATGGTGGCCACCTTGACGTTCAACACCGAGCGCATGGCCGAACTGGCACCTCAGGGCTTTGCCCTGGCCACGGACATTGCCGAGTGGTTGGTCCGCCAGGGCGTGCCGTTCCGGGACGCTCACGAGATTTCTGGCGATGCCGTGCGCGTGTGCGAGTCCCGGGACATTGAACTGTGGGACCTGACCGATTCGGACTTTGCCGCCATCGATTCCAGGCTCGCCCCGGAGGTTCGCAGCGTGCTGACCCTGGAGGGTTCCTTGAACAGCCGCTCCTCCCAGGGTGGCACGGGCCCGGATGCGGTGTCCCAGCAGCTCAGCGCTTTGAAGGAATGCCTGGAGGCCTTGGCCGCGTTCGAAAACCGTCAGCCGATCGTCTCGGCCTGAACGCCTGAACCATCTGAAAGGCCGAGCAGCCCGGATGCCTGAAGGACGTGCGGAACTGGATCCTGCGGTGCTGGAGCTCTTGAGCGCCCCGGCACCGCAGGTTGCCCCGCGCTTGTTGGGTGCGGTGCTCTCCACCACCGGTGCTGAGGGGCGCGTGGCCCTGCGGATCACTGAGGTGGAGGCCTACGGTGGACCCGCGGACTCCGACCTGCCGGATCCTGGTGCCCACACCTACCGCGGGCAGACTGCGCGCAATTCCTCCATGTTCGCAGCCCCCGGACACATCTACGTCTACTTCACCTACGGCATGCACCACGCTGTGAATCTGGTCTGCCGCCCGGTGGGCTCTGCCGGCGGTTGCCTGATCCGCGCCGGTGAGGTCATCCACGGGCAGGAGCTGGCGCGGCGTCGTCGTGCGGCTCGCCGCTCCACGGCCGTTGCGGATGTGGCCTTGGCGCGCGGACCGGGCAATGTTGCCCAAGCTCTCGGGCTGACCTTGGATCACGACGCCGCCCCGCTGACCGCCGATCCCCAGGAACCGGGGGTTCACTTGGAACTGGGGGAGGCTGTGGAGGCGGTCACGGTCACGGCACGGACGGGGGTGTCCGGGCCTGGTGGTGACGGTGAGAGCTTCCCCTGGCGATTCGCGGTGACGGGGGACCCCACGGTCTCCCCGTACCGGGCTGCCGCCCCGCGTAAAGGGCGTTGATCTCAGGCCCGCGGCGCGGCACGGGCGGTGGGCAGCCGCTACGATGTCGCCTGTGAATCACCAGCAGACCGCGCAGCCGTCCGAATCCGTTGAGCAGATGATTGATCGTCTGTGCGCCAAGATCCCCGATTACCCCGAACCCGGGGTGCTCTTCCGGGATCTCACCCCACTGTTTGCAGACGGACCCGGGTTCAAACGCACCGTGGAGGCCTTGGCGGATGCCTTTGACGGCCAGTTCGACTGTGTGGCTGGTGTGGAGGCCCGCGGGTTCATCCTTGCTGGGGCCATCGCCAATGTGGCCGGTTGCGGTGTGCTGCCCGTCCGCAAGGAGGGCAAGCTTCCACGGGAGACTTTCAAGCAGAGCTATCAGCTGGAGTACGGCTCTGCCACCTTGGAGGTCCACACGGATGACCTGCCCCGCGGCTCTCGAGTCCTGGTGGTGGATGACCTCCTGGCAACCGGTGGAACGCTGGAGGCCACGGGTCACCTGCTGCACCGCGCCGGGCTTCACATTGCAGGATTCGGTCTGGTCATGGAACTGACGGACCTGCGTGGCCGCGCCAAGTTGGGTGGTCACCGCGTTCGGGCCCTTTACCGCGTGTGAGGTTTTCTTCACCGGAAGCCACCTGCCCCGAAAGGCCGCCCGGCACTACCATGGTGGGTCGGTATTCAGCGGAGGAGAGCAATCGCATGACCGAGGCCACCACTCAGACGCCCCAAATGGTTCAGCGTCAGTTGGACGTGGAGCGTGAGTACGTTCGGATTCTCTACGCCCGCTTGGATGCGCTGCGTCAGGAGAAGGCAGAGGAACTGGCCCGGGTGCGCCGCACGGACACGGGCAGCAACCACCAGAGCCGCTCCGAACGTGATGCCTTTGCCACGCATTACGAGGACCGTTTGGCTCAGCTGAATTCCGTGGACAACCGTTTGGTCTTCGGTCGCTTGGACGCCACGGACGACGACGGCGCCCACACCCGGTACATCGGCCGAATCGGGCTGGCCACGGAAGACCATCAGCGGTTGATGGTGGACTGGCGTGCGCGTGAAGCTGCCGCGTTCTACCAGGCCACGGCTCGTCATCCCATGGGAGTGCGTAGGCGGCGGCATCTGATCCTGGACGGCCGGGACGTGACTGCCATTGAGGACGACGTCCTGGATCCTCAGATGTTGGGGGAGGACGGTGTGCTCCAGGGCGAAGGTGCCCTGTTGGCTGCCCTGAACTCCAAGAGGACGGGGCGGATGACGGACATTGTCTCCACCATCCAGGCCGAACAGGACCGCATCATCCGCGCACCGCTGCCCGGTGTGCACGTGGTGCAGGGTGGCCCGGGTACGGGAAAGACCGCTGTGGCCCTGCACCGTGCCGCGTATTTGCTCTACGAACACCGTGAACGGCTGAGGAAGTCGGGTGTGCTGATTGTTGGGCCGTCGTCGTCGTTTCTGTGGTACATCGACCGCGTGCTGCCTTCCTTGGGGGAGACCGGCGTGGTGATGTCCTCGCTGGCCGACCTGTATCCCGGGGTGCACGGTGTGCCGGAGTGCAACCGGGAGGTTGCCCGGATCAAGGCCGGTCTGGACATGGCAGACGTGATCCGACAGGCCGTGCGGGACCGCCAAAAGGTTCCGGCCACGGACCAGAAGTTGCGTGCGGACTCCTATGAGGTGGTGCTGCCGCGCAAACTGGTGCGCCGTGCCCGGGACAAGGCGCGGGCCACGGGCAAGCCGCACAACCAGGCGCGGGCCACGTTTGTGAAGATCGTGCTGCGGGAACTGGCGGATCGGCTCGGCCAGGATTTGAACAAGCGTTCCGGAAATGCCATTGACCGTTCCTACCTGGTGGAGGACCTGCGTCAGGCACCGGAGGTGCGCAAGGCGCTGAACCTGTGCTGGTTGCCGGTTTCCCCGGAGACGCTGGTGCGGCAGGTCTTTGCCAAGCGGCACTATCTGGATTCGGCCTTCCGCACCTACACCTCAGCCCAGCGCGACCTCCTGGCCCGTGCAGCGGATGCCCCACTGACGGTCTCGGACGTGCCGCTGTTGGACGAGGCCGCTGAACTGCTGGGTGATTTGGAAGAAGCCGGTGTGCGCTTCCGAACTTCTGAGGCTGAGCGGGCCAAGGCCACGGAGAACGCCGAGAAAGCGCTCTACAACATGCACCAGTCCTTGGAGGACGTTGGCGTGGACGGGGTGGTCACTGCTGCGGACCTGACCGCGTTCAATGAGGAATCCGAGTACCGCATGACGGCAGCCGAGGCAGCGCACGCGGACCGAACCTGGGCTTACGGGCACGTGGTGGTGGACGAGGCCCAGGAACTGACTCCCATGCAGTGGCGGGTGCTCATGCGCCGCTGCCCCATGAAGTCATTCACCGTGGTCGGGGACATCGCCCAGGGCGGTGCAGCATCGGCAGCCACCTCCTGGGACGCGGCCCTTGAACCGTTTGTGGGGGACCGCTTTGCCCTGGACGAGCTCACCGTCAATTACCGCACGCCCGCTGCGATTGCGGATGCCGCAGTGGCTGTGGCCCGTGCCGCGCGTCTGAAGATCTCCACACCCAAGGCTGTCCGCGATGGCCAGGCGCCGCTGCTCACCCAGTTGCCCACCAACACCGACGACGCCGCCCTGGCCGCCGAGGTTGCGGATCAGACCCAAGCTGAAGTTGAGGCTGTGGCCGGTGGTCTGGTTGCCGTGATTGCCCCCGAGCACCGTGTGGCGCACCTGGGCGAGGTCCTGAGCGGACGTCTTCCGGGGAAGGTTGGTGCCGGGATGCGCCGCGTGGAGAACAGCGTGGTGGTGCTCTCCACCTGGGAGGCCAAGGGCCTCGAGTTCGACTCCGTGGTGCTGGTGGAACCTTCGGAAATTGTGGAGGAGTATGACGGTGTGGGTTCCCTCTACGTGGCCATGACCCGTCCCACCCAGCGGTTGAGGATCATAGGTGCCGGCGCCATGCCAGCCGGGCTGACGGCGTCGTGACCGGGGGTGACGGGCTGGTAAATTTGCGCGGGTGACGGAAAGCATTGACTTCGATCAGCAGCACAACGATCCCTCCTTCCCCAACGTCTGGCAGGAGCTCAAGTGGCGCGGCCTGGTGCACGTGTCCACGGATGAAGCCGCGCTGGAAGAAGTCCTGGCAGGCGATCCGATCACCTATTACTGCGGATTCGATCCCACTGCCGCCTCCCTCCACCTGGGCCACCTGGTCCAGCTGTTGACCCTGCGGCGTCTGCAGTTGGCCGGCCACAAACCGTTGGGTCTTGTGGGTGGCTCCACGGGCCTGATCGGCGATCCTCGGCAGAGCACCGAACGTGTTCTGAACTCCCGGGAGATCGTGGCCGAATGGGTGGAGAAGCTGCGCGTGCAGATCGAACGCTTCCTGTCCTTCGACGGCTCCAACGCCGCCCGGATGGTCAACAACCTGGACTGGACCTCCAAGCTCTCTGCCATTGACCTGCTGCGTGAGGTGGGCAAGAACTTCCGCGTGGGAACCATGATCAAGAAGGAGATCGTGGCCAAGCGCCTGAACTCTGATGAGGGCATCTCCTACGCCGAGTTCAGCTACCAGGTCTTGCAGGGCAATGACTTCCTGAACCTCTACCGGGACTACAACTGCGTTCTGCAGACCGGCGGATCTGACCAGTGGGGCAACCTGACTGCTGGCACGGAACTGATCCGCAAGACCGAGGGCGTCAACGTCCATGCGATCGGCACACCGCTGATCACCAACTCGGACGGCACCAAGTTCGGCAAGTCCGAAGGCAACGCCATCTGGCTCAACCCGGAGATGACCACTCCGTACGCGTTCTACCAGTTCTGGCTCAACACGGCAGATGCCGACGTGATTGATCGGCTCAAGGTATTCACCTTCCGCACGCGTGATGAGATTGCTGAACTCGAGCGCAAGGTGGCAGAGGAACCCTTCCGACGTGAAGCACAGAAGGTGCTGGCCACGGACGTGAACACCTTGGTGCATGGTGAGTCCGCGACTCGGCAGGCGATTGCCGCATCTGAGGCCGTGTTCGGCAAGGGTGACTTTGCCCAGCTCGATGAGGCAACCCTGACCGACCTTGCCAAGGAACTGCCGTCGGCGCAGGTGTCACCCGAACAGTTGGCCTTGGTGGACGTGCTGGTTGAGACTCCGTTGGCCGGGTCCAAGTCGGAGGCGCGGCGCATGCTGGCCGAGGGTGCCGTGTCCGTGAACAACACCAAGGTCACAGGGGCTGATGCCCAGCTGTCCCCGGAGGAACTCCTTCTGGGGAAGTACGCCTTGATCAAGCGCGGCAAGAAGAACATGGCAATCGTGACCGTGACGGGATGACCGTCACCTGAGTGGCCCATGGGACGGGGCGCCTCTCACGGGAACAGTGGCCCGGCACCCTTGGGGTGCCGGGCCACTGTGGTGCTGAGGCACCGCGTCGCTCAGGTGCCGTGGTGCCGAGTCGCTGTGGTGCGGAGTCGTTGTGGGCGCGGATCCCGCGTGGTGACGGGCGGCTCGTGGTGACGGGCAGCTCGTGCTGGCGGGCCTCTTGCGGGGCGAGCCACTCCGAGGGTGGGGTCTGTGATGGAGGGCACCGGCCCTTACGGCCTCATCCGGTTGCGAGCCCCTGGAGGCGGGTGTAGTGTTTTCATCTGTTGCCGCAAGGGGCTGACGAACAGAAGTTCAGCAGCCGCGGCACGCAAGGTCCAAGACCTACTCCACACCCCCCCAACTCAGCAACCGCTAGTTGCCGTGCGTACGTACGGGAATCACCGAGTTGCCAAGAGCCGGGAAGGCGAGTAACGTTGCGGGCCGCAGTGATCCGGACAGGATCGCAGCAACAAAGAACTCCGGGGTTCTTGGTGGTCATCACGGTTGTGGTGGGTGCTGGTTCCACTGGTCTGTTGTTTGAGAACTCAATAGTGTTTCATGTTTGTTGATACCAAATATTGTTTTGTTTGGTTGATGGCC
>NZ_JAAVUN010000109.1 GCF_012163155.1 Kocuria subflava | reverse complement strand
GACCCGGAATACATCCCCACCGCGACCGACGACAGCCTGAGGCGACTGCGGGCAGAGGTCATCGACCTCTACTACGTGCACCGCATCGATCCGGAGGTGCCGCTCGAGGACACCTGGGGTGCCATGACGGAACTTGTGACATCGGGGAAGGTGCGCAGCATCGGGCTCTCCGAGGTCTCCGTGGAGCAGTTGCAGCGCGCCCAGGCGATCCACCCCGTGGCCGCGGTCCAGTCCGAATACTCCCTCTGGACCCGCGACCCCGACGGGTCCGGCCACACCTCGGACGGTGACCCTGCCGGCGACGTGATCGGCTGGTGCCGGGACAACGGCGCGGTGTTCGTTCCCTTCTCACCGGTGGGCCGCGGGTACCTCACCGGCGCACTGGGTGGACGTCAGTTCCCGGCGGGGGATTTCCGTGCGCGCAATCCACGGTTCAGGGATGAGGCCAGGGCCACCACCGACGACGTGGTACTGCCGCCGATCCGGAGCGTGGCGGCAAAGCACGGTGTTCCGATGGCAGCCGTGGCGATTGCCTGGACCATGCTGCCCGCCCGTGCCGGGGGCGTGTCCCTGCCGATCCCGGGGACGAGCTCCCTGGAACACCTGGCCGAGAACGCTCGGGCCGTGGAGGTCGAGTTGGACGACGAGGACCTGGCATTGCTCGAGCACCTGCCGGTGGCCGGATCGAGGTACTGACCGAGCGCTCTTCGGGGCTGCCCGCGCACAGCAAAGCGGCCGGGCCTCGGAGCTCCACGACAGGGGGCGCAGCAAGAA
>NZ_JAAVUN010000108.1 GCF_012163155.1 Kocuria subflava | reverse complement strand
CTGCGCGGGCTGCTCACCCAGATCCACCCCGCCCTGGAACGGGTGCTGGGGCCCAGGATCACGCACCCGGCAGTAGCTGATCTGCTGGGCCGCTACCCGACCCCGGCCAAGCTGAAGACCGCAGGACCAGGCCATGTGCGCGCCCGGCTGCGCAAGCACGCACCCCGACTGGCAGCACCGCTCACCGAGGAGATCTTCCAGGCATTGGGCCAGCAGACCGTGGTCGTGGCTGGCACCGAGGCCGCAGCCACCGTGGTGCCGATCCTGGCCGAACAGCTCGCCGGACTGATCCACCAGCGCAACAAGCTCGCCACCCAGGTCGAAGCTGTCGTGGAGGCCCACCCTCTTCACCCGGTCCTGATCTCGATGCCCGGGGTAGGGGTCAGGACCGCTGCACGGATCCTCACCGAGGTCGTCGGCAAGGACTTCGCCGATGCCGGGCACCTGGCCTCCTACGCCGGCATCGCCCCGATCACCAGACGCTCCGGGACCTCGATCCGCGGCGAACACGCACCCCGCGGCGGCAACAAGCGCCTCAAGCGAGCCCTGTTCCTCTCGGCCTTCGCCTCCTTGCATCACCCGGCCTCGAGGGCGTACTACGACCGCAAGAGGGCCCAGGGCAAACGGCATAACCAAGCACTGATCGCTCTGGCCCGGCGCCGCACCGACGTGCTCTACGCGATGCTGCGCGATGGCACCCTGTACGAAGACCCGACCATGCCTCAGACCCCGTCGACAGTCGCCCTAGCGGCTTGACGAAAACCATAGAGGCACCC
>NZ_JAAVUN010000107.1 GCF_012163155.1 Kocuria subflava | reverse complement strand
TAGTCCCGAATTCCCTGAACGCGGCCAGTTGTGCAGGAAAAGGCTACGGGTTGGCTGCCGGAGTTACGAGCGATGTTGGCGAACCGGTCGATTGAGCCCCTTCGTGGTCTAGCTCCACCCGAACGGGAACGGACGCCCACGCGTGCAGCGTGTTGTTGAGGTGGCGAACGGGCTCGCCGTTGAGCTCCAGGTGTTGTACGCGCCTGATCAGCGCGTTGAGTATCGCCTCGGCTTCAAGGCGAGCCACGTGTTGACCCACGCACTGATGAATCCCCATGCCAAAGCCCATATGGCCTGAAGGGTCGCGGGAAAGATCGAAGGTGTTGGGTTCCTCCCAGCGCCGTGGATCGCGGTTGGCGGCACCCAGGAACAGCAGCACCTTTTCGTCTGCCGGTATCTCCACAGACCCCACTCGAATGGGTTGGGTGGTGGTTCGGAAGAACGTCTGGACCGGCGACTCTAGACGAATGGCCTCGTCGAACGCTGTCCGAACCAAGGAAGGATCGGCACGGAGGCGCTGCCACTGGTCCGGGTGAGTCGCGAAACAGTGCAAGATGGCGGAGATGGCGTGCACGGTTGTGTCAACGCCCGCCGTGAGCAAGGACCGAACGACGAGCGGGGCCTGCTGTTCGGTGATCTCTCCTCGATCTGCTGCCGCCCAAATGGCCGCTCCGAACCCCTGATCGGCCAGCATGTCCCGTCGGCACCGGGATCCCACCCATTCCCCCAGCTCCGCCACTCGGGCTGCCCCCTTCTGTACATGGCGGTTGGTGGGACCGCACGCGGTGAAG
>NZ_JAAVUN010000106.1 GCF_012163155.1 Kocuria subflava | reverse complement strand
ACCACGGCGCCCAGCATCACGAAGGCCAGAGTCACCAGACGGAATGCCAGCATGGCCTTCCGGGAACCGGTCAGGAAGAGGATGTTCGCCTCTCCGTAAAAGTAGTTGCCGATCACGGACGAGTAGGCGAACAAGAAGATCGCCACGCTCAGGAAGTGAATGGCCCAGGTTCCCAATTGGTCGGCCAGTGCCGTCTGGGTCAGGGCAGCGCCCTGGGTGGTGCCGTATTCGGGATTGGAGAGCAACACGATGAATGCAGTCATCGAGCAGACCAGCAAGGTGTCGAAGTAGACACCCAAGGACTGCACGTAACCCTGCTTGGCCGGGTGCGAGATCGACGCCGTGGCACCGGCGTTCGGGGCAGAACCCATACCTGCCTCGTTGGAGAACAGACCACGACGCAGACCCATCATGAAGGCCGCGGCAAAGCCACCCGAGACGAACTCTCGGATGCCGAAGGCGCCTTCGATGATGTGCATGAACATGGCGGGCACCTCGGTGATGTTCATGACAATCACGATGACGCCCAAAGCGATGTAGAGCAGCGCCATCGCGGGAACCAGGGCCTGAGTGACTGCAGAGATCCGGCGGATACCGCCGAAGATGATCAACGACGTCAGGATCACCAGCAGGAGACCGACGACGACCTTGAAGGCCATTCCGTTGCCCGGTGTGACATCGACCCCGAACGAGCTGGACATCGAGTCCACGATCGCATTGGCCTGCACCGAGTTGAACACGAAGGCGTAGGTGATGGTGATGATCACCGCGAACCAGGCGCCCATCCACTTGGCATTCAAAC
>NZ_JAAVUN010000105.1 GCF_012163155.1 Kocuria subflava | reverse complement strand
CGTGTGGGTGGTTCGGAGGAGCAGTTCGCCGAGTGGGATCCCCAGATCAAGTCCTTCGAGATGAAGGGCGTGTTCTGCCTGACCGAGCCCGAACACGGTTCGGACATTGCCGGTGGGCTGTCCACCACGGCCCGACGCGACGGGGACGAGTGGGTGATCGACGGCGCGAAGCGGTGGATCGGTGGTGCCTTCACTGCCGACTACCTGTGCGTGTTCGCCCGCGACACCGAGGACTCCCAGGTCAAGGCCTTCCTGGTGCCCCGCGAGGCGCCCGGGGTGACTCTCGAGAAGATCTACGGCAAGACCTCCCTGCGGATGATGCAGAACGCCCACATCACCCTCTCCGACGTGCGGGTTCCTGAATCTGCGCGACTGCAGAACTGCAACTCCTTCAAGGACGTGGCGGCCATGCTGCGGCAGATGCGCTCCGACGTCGCATGGATCGCTTGCGGTATCCAGGCCGGGGCCTACGAGGCCGCGGTGCGTTACGTCCGCGAGCGCCAGCAGTTCGGCCGCCCCTTGGCCAGCTTCCAGCTGGTTCAGGAGAAGTTGGCCCGCATGCTGGGGAACCTGACCGCCTCCCTGTCGATGGTGTCCCGCCTGGCCGAGAAGCAGCAGGAGGGCATCTACCGGGACGAGGATTCCGCACTGGCCAAGATGTGGATCAGCCTGCACCTGCGCGAAACCGTGGCGCTGGCCCGCGAAGTGGTGGGCGGCAACGGGATCACGCTGGCCACCGACGTCGCCCCCCTTCACCCCCGCGCCGGGACGGGCGACACCCTCCAAGGCACCCCCGAGAGCAACGC
>NZ_JAAVUN010000104.1 GCF_012163155.1 Kocuria subflava | reverse complement strand
TCTGGAGGCGGGCGCCGTTCTAGCGCCCCGTTGCGGTCTGTGAAGCCTTGACGGCCGCCACAATCGCGGCGTCAGCGCTCTCGTGCGCGTCACCCTGGTGGGTCAGCTCGCGGGCATAAAGCACACCGTACGTGAAGGTTTGCTCACCCGACTTCTCGGCGACATGGGCCAGCTCCGTCAGACGTTCCCTCGCCACCACGGAGTCCTGGGCGGTGCCAAGGACCTCCGTCACGGCCTCCCATGCCTCAGCTGAATCGCTCCCGCCGGGAAAGACGTCAGCCACAGCCTCCCAGGCGTAACGCGCGGCCTTCGCCTTCTTCCTGGCTTCGTGGGCAAGGGCCGCTCGTTGCATCTCAGGTGCACACTGTGCGGCGTCCCAACGGCGCGTCACACGTTGGGTCGCAGCCTTCATCAAGGGTGCCAGGGTCTTCCGGCGAGCATGGTTGGCTTCCGGTAGAAACGGCGGATGGTCCACCAGGTCGTGGAGGGCATCGCTCAGGTCCCTGTAACGGCGGGAATCCAGAGCCTCCAACAGCTCGGCGTGGGCCTGAGCATGTCGTGCGTCGAGTTCGTTTGTGAGTCGCTCGCGGACGGGCCCGAGGATGGCCTCGGGTGGTAACTCTTCCAAGGATTCACCCAGACGGTCCTTGAGAACCTCGGCATCGCGGGGACCGCCGAGCATTTCACCCAGCCATTTGATCTCCTCCCGCAGGGGATCGGTGCGTTGCGTGTCCAGTACATCCTGGAACGTTCGATGCGTACTGCGCAGTCGCGCGGGGGGCACCCCCGTCTTGGGCCCCCGGGCGCCGC
>NZ_JAAVUN010000103.1 GCF_012163155.1 Kocuria subflava | reverse complement strand
CCGCGACGTGTGCGACCACGGCGGCGCGGGTCCAGTCCTGGCACAGGGAGGCACGAACGAATTCGTCGTCGTGGAAGGACTCGACGGTGGAAAGGTACTGCTCCACCTCCCTGCTCAGGCGGGCGAGATCGGACTGCAGACGTGCGGGGCTGTGCTCACTCATGCACCAAACCCTAGCCCGCGATTGTGACCCACCACACCGGGTATTCCCCTGGTTCCGGACCCTGAGCGAATGAGTTCCCGGACGATATGGGTGCGATATGAGTGCGCCCCGGTCGGTCTCCCGTAGGCTCATGGTCATGAATGCGCAAGATCCCGCCTTTGCAGAACGAGTGGGCCCCGCTGTCGCCTCCCTGTCCGCCGACCAAGACCGTCAGGCGGCTTCCGGTGAGCGGGTGCCCTACCTGGTGGCCGACGGTGAGAACATCGACGCCACCTTGGGCATGTCCCTGCTGGAACGCAAGCCGCGACCTGAGGAGCGGCCGCGGTGGGAACGCGTGATGCAAGGCGCTCGTAAGCTGTGGGATCCCGGATCGGGGCGCAGGACCAAGGGGCTGTTCTTCCTCAACGGGTCCAACGGGCACCTTCCCTTCAGCTTCGTGGCCGCACTGCGGGGGTTCGACTACCAGGTGGTGCCCCTGTCCGGTCCTGCCCGGGTCAAGGTCGTGGACGTGGGTATCCAGCGCACCCTGGACGCCATCCTGGAACAGGGCCACGGCGACGTCGTCCTGGCCACCCATGACATCGATTTCCTGGACCAGCTGCGGGCGCTGCTCGCCGACGACCGGCGCGTGGCTGTTCTGTGCTTCCGG
>NZ_JAAVUN010000102.1 GCF_012163155.1 Kocuria subflava | reverse complement strand
GAAGCATCATGGCAATTGCGCATAACCGTTGGGATCTCGTAGTTATATTTCCCGCTTTGTTGTTTGGAGTGATTTCGATAGTTGCTGGAGCCCTCTCTCAACTACGCGGCGGGTTTCTGAGAAGTGCCGTCGAGGGCTGGAGCGACCTTAATCTTTCGCTGAGTCGTTTACGCAGGAGTTCAATTTCTTACACGAGAAGATTTTTTATTCGATCCAAATATATTAGATTAACCTATTTCATTTTTTCAGGATGGAGGATGTGGATACTGCAGGGCACATCTTTCGTTTTCGTTTTTACTTTTCTTATCGTGAATAATAGCAATTTGGTAGTTGCCATCGCTTTGGGGTTGGCAGTAGAATGTGCGATCGCAATGTGGTGGTTTATATGGAGATTCTACGGCACAAGTAATCTGCCATCCAGTAAGAAGCGCATTGATAGAATTGGTGATACCATCATCCTGATAATGTTCAGCAGCGCCTTGGGGCTTATTCTCGTATTTGTGATGGCATCTTTTATTGAACCGCTAGGTTTTTGGTTTGCAATGACTCTTGCATGGCAAATGATTATGGCGTTTCTTGCTGCACTCTTTCATAATCGATTCAATTTTGTGTTTTACAAGCGGAATATTGCTAGAGCCGTGCATGAAGAGTCTGTTATCCAGAATAAGATGATGAACATTGAAAAGTGGGTAGATTTCGCAATGGAGAGTACATGAAATAATATTAGGCGCGGGAGAATATGCTGTAAGTTGATATAGTCTAGCTCCGGCCCTAGGTCAATTGGTGGCTGTGGGGAGAATTTCACATGGAGCCTT
>NZ_JAAVUN010000101.1 GCF_012163155.1 Kocuria subflava | reverse complement strand
CGATCGAACATCCTGCGTCGTTGATGCCGCTCATGGCCGCCTGAGCGATCCAACTTGACATAGGAGCATCGGGGAACTCGACCCCCGCAACCGTTGATGCTGGGCTTCATCGACACGATGAGAGCTGAGGGGCACGCGGTCGAGTCGATCATCCGGGTCCTGCGTGAGCAGGGCATGAAGATCGCCGCGCGCACCTACCGAGCCCACCGGCAAGGCATCGTTGCGTCGCGGACGATCACGGACGCGCAGGTTCAAGATGCGGTTCGGTCGGCAGCGTGGACCGTTGTCGAACGTAACGGAACGATGCGTCGCGTACTCACCCCGGAGGGTCTCTACGGGCGCCGGAAGATGACTGCCCTGATCCGCCGAACCTCGATGCCCGACGCGTCGCGGGGCGCGGTCGACCGTGCCATGCGAGCGCTGGGGCTCTCAGGGATCCGTCGCGACAAAGGCGTGCGCACCACGATCCCTGCGAAAGACGGGGTTCGTGCCGGCGACCTGCTGAACCGCGACTTCACTGCGCCGCGCCCGGATCACACCTGGGTGATGGACTTCACCTACTGTCGAACGTGGGCGGGCTGGGTCTATGTCGCGTTCATCGTCGACGTGTTCTCACAACGAATCGTGGCCTGGCACGCGCAGACCACCAAGCACGTCGAGCTGGTGATGATCCCGCTGCGTATGGCCTTGTGGGAACGAGCGCGCGAAGGGCACCCGATCCGGCCCGAGCAGCTCCGCGCACATTCGGACGCCGGGTCTCAAGGCGGATTCAACTGGTCGTCGCAACACCCCGGTCTCGGAGGTGTTCGGCAGTGGCGACGAAGGACTGGACC
>NZ_JAAVUN010000100.1 GCF_012163155.1 Kocuria subflava | reverse complement strand
GACCAAGGTCTATCGGACCCCTGGGCAGCCCGTGGAGCAGAAGCAACGGTTCGTGGTGGAACCGGATGCTGTCCTGGAAGTGGTTCCGGACCCATTGATCGCATATCGGGACGCCGACTACGTTCAACGCACGCGGGCCACGGTGGCCCGCGGGGGGAGGCTGGTCATGACAGACATCGTGACGCCGGGGTGGGCCCCAGATGGATCGCTCTACCAGTGGAAATCGGTCCTGCTGAAGACCGTAATCGGGCGTCCGACAGGAGCCCTGATCGCCTGGGACACGGTCCATATGGCGCACGGTGCGTACAGGGGCGAGAGTCTCACGAACTTTTCGGTCTCCGGCGACCTGGACCCGCACGGCTTCGCTGCCGAGCGGACCCACTTGGGCACGTTGCTGGCCGTTGCCCCAGAGTTGGACGCGGACGCCGTCGAAGAAGTCCATGACCTCCTCGTGGAGTACGAAGCGACTGTTCCGGGGTCACGTGGTGGGGTGACGCCGCTGGCCGAGCCGCGTGATTCCGCAGTTGCAGCACATCCACAGGTGCGCGAGACAGCCGGTCTGGCAGTTCGCTTGATGGGCCCTGGAACAGGTCCTCTCCACGAGTTGCTGCTCGACATCCACGCCGCGCTGCGTCGTCGTTGGGGGCATAAGACCAGGCTGAACTTGAGAAAGTACTGACCGTATGGAGAGTGTCACCCGCTTGAGTGCCGCACCAGCCGACGTGCGCGGAGCCGAACGCCGTTCCACGTTCCTAGTGTCACTGACCGTCCTTTTACTGCATGCCGTCGGCTGGGGGACGTTGCTGCTCTTCGTGGTGCCTGCGGGCCTCAGACTTGGAGTCCAA
>NZ_JAAVUN010000010.1:45374-102588 GCF_012163155.1 Kocuria subflava | reverse complement strand
CCATGGCCATGGACAGGGAGATCAGCTGTCCATCAGCAGGGAGGTACGTGTCCGCCTACAGGGAGATTGGCATGTCCGCTAGCAGCGCCTTTGGCTGCATCAGTTGTCGGCAGTGTGCGGCCACCGATTTCAGTAGGTCTGTGGGCCAGTGGCGGAAGTGCGACCGCGGCCAGAGCCCGTACCGTTGAGCCAACTGCGCGTGAGCCCGGGCCGCGCTGACCGCATTGTGATGAACTGCTGCCGGTGTGGGCCGATTCCTGTAACCAATCCTGGTGGCTTTGCACGTCACCGCTGGATAGCCCACTGCTTGGGCACGGATTCCCAAGTCGTTGTCCTCGCCCCCGGTGGGGGCGGCGGCGTCGAACCCGCCCAGAGCCACCATCACGGTGCGGCGCGCCCCGAAGTTGCCACCCATGAGCACGGGGAAGGCTGTAGCTCCTTGCTCCTCAACCGGTTGCTGCCAGGTTGAAGAATCGCCAAAAGACCTGCGGATGGTCTCCAAGGGTTGGCTGAACACCGGATCCGGTAGCGGAATGCACGAGCCGCACCAGAGATCGGCCACTTCAAAGGTCCGCAGCGCATGGGCCAGCCACCACCGCGACACCACGTCGTCGGCATCGCAGAACATGAGGAGATCGGCTGCGGCCTCCCGGATTCCAACATTGCGGGCGTAACCCGCCCCTTGGTGATCCGGTGCGGACAGGAGCCGCACTGTCATGCCTGCGGGTACTTGGAATGCGCGGACCACGGATTCCACGTTGTCCGTGGAACCGTTGTCCACCACCAAGACTTCGAACTCCGGGGCATCAACTTGCTCGGCCAGAGCCTTCAGTTGAAGCGGCAAGGTAGGCGCGGCGTTGAAGCACGGGATGATCACACTGACCGATGTCATGACATGAATCTACCGCCCGGTGATCGGTGAACAGAGTTCAGTCGATCAGGCCCAGGTGGCGGAAAGCGTTGGCCAGGCCGTCCTCCTCGACGTCGTCCGTGATGTGGTCGGCCACTGCCTTGATGTCATCGCTGCCGTTGCCCATGGCCACACCCACACCGCAGATCTGTAGCATGGGGATGTCCACCGCGGCATCACCCACACCGATGCTTTCGGCCGGATCCGCACCCACATGCTCCAGGAGCCGCTCAATGGCGAACGCTTTGGAGATGTTGGCCACCCCCAGGTCTCCGAATAGTGCTGAACTGCCGCGGCCACCCCAGGTCCCGGTCTTCAGATCGGGAAATGCCTGAGTGGCATCCGTGTGGTCCTGGAAGGTGTTGAGGACAAAGCTGATCTTGTTCACATCAGAGCGCACCAGGTCGGCGCCAAGAATCATGTCTGGGAAGACGTCGCGCACCGTGAGGTCATCCGCATGGGTGTTGCCCTTGGTGCGGGCGTACTGGCGGACCGTGGGCTGGGCCACCTCCTGGAAGCCAGGGCTTCCGAACAATCCCGCATTGCATTCCAGGAAAAACTCCAAGTCGCGGTTCCGCAGCCAAGACACCACAGCACGGCATTGCTGCTCTGTCATGGTCTGCTCCAGAACCACTGTGTCCTGAAATTCGACGTAACTGCCGTTGCCGCCGATCAGCCCGTCCAGGCCGATCTCCCACAGCTCGGGGTACACCTCTGCCTTGCTGCGTCCTGTGCTCATCAGGAACAGGTGGCCGTTGCGGCGGGCCGCCCGGATGGCGTCCCGAGCGGAATCCGGGATGTTGTTGCGGTAGTCCACGAGTGTGCCATCCACGTCCAGGAAGACGACCTTGCGCTTGTCCATGGGGTTCCTCTCACGGTGATTCTGGGCACCGAGATGGCTCTTTGATCGCCCCTGAGGCATCCATGGGCGATCAAACGGCCCACTCGGCGGATGGGGGCGGGCAGGTGTGGTGGTTGGGGAACGGCTGGGTGGGTGAAGATGTCTCACATGATGCAGAACACAGCCCACGGGCCAACCAACTCCTATTTTGAGCGTATCGGCCCTGCCTCTTTCGCCGCCACCAAACATGTGGGTGGGGGATGGGATCCGGAGGAGCAGCACATCGCTCCCGCACTCGGTCTGCTGGCGCACTGCATGGAGGTTGATCGCCGGGCGCGCGGGGTCAATGGCCTGCAGCTCACGCGGGTTTCCTACGACATCCTGGGCACCTTTGCCATTGGCCAGGTGGGCGTGGTCGTCACCGTGCTGCGTCCCGGGAGAACCATTGAACTGGTGGAGGCGCGGTTGTCACATGACGGGCGCGACGTCGTGATTGCACGCGGATGGTTCATGCAGACCTACAACACCACCGCCATCCAAGGGGTGGGATTGAATCCAGTGGGCGGACCTGGCGACCACCAGCCGTGGAATGGTTCCCAGGTGTGGCCCGGTGGGTTCATTGCCTCTCTGACGGCACGTCGTACGGAGGTGGAACGCGGGCGCGCCATGGCGTGGCTGCGCACGGACACACCCCTGGTTCGGGATGAGCCGGTCTCACCCACCGCGACTTTCCTGGGCCTGGTGGACGTGATGAACGGTGTGGCGGCCAGGGCGGAGAACACCACCGTGGCCTTCCCCAACCTGGATCTGACGGCCCACTTCTTCCGCGAGCCGCGGTTGCCCTGGGTGGGTCTGCACACCTCGGTCTCCTTTGGCCCAACCGGGGTCGGGCTCACCACTGCCACCATTCACGACGACGACGGCCCCGTGGGTGTGGTGGCACAAACCCTGACCGTTCGACCCATGTGACGTCCTGGAAACCAGAGCTCAGAGCTGGCGCTGCGGCGTGATGTGCACCTGACAAGCTGTCTGGGTGGCAAACGGGTGCAGGTGAACCTGGGCGGGTGTGCCCTCACGTTCCATGACGCCTGCGATCAGTCCCTCGTGGATCCGGCAGATGAATTCGGGGTTCTGTTGGGCCAGTTCCAGCATGGGGCAAGCCTTGAGAGTCACGGTGTGCCCGGATTCCACCGCTTGAAGATCGGGTTCGAAACCCAGGGAATCCATCACGTCCACCACGCGCGTCACCGCCTGGGTGGGGGCATCCGCTGCCGGTGTGCTGCGCGAGATGGGGGTGGCGTCGCCGTCGTTGGTCGGTGAGTGGGGTGAATCCTCCAGTGCGTCCCCCCAAATCCGGCCCACGCGATGTGCATCCTCGGGACCGTGGCCGGAGGTGAGCATGAAGGCCGTGAGGGCCCCCACCAGGGCGCCGTTGCCTGCTGCTGTGTGCTGGCTGAGGGCGGCGTGGCCCTTGCTGGTCACGTGATAGATCCGCGGTGGGCGGCCGCGATGACCGTCGCGGATTTCTCCGGCAGACAGCAGCTGCGCACTGACCAGGGCCTCCAGATGGGGGCGAACGGCGTTGGGGTGCCCGCCCAGGGTCTTGGCGATGTCGGCATGGCGGATGTCCCGGCCACCCAGTGCCGCGACCGTTCGTAGAACCTTGTATTGGGCAGGGGTGGTGTTGGCTGGGTGGGGAGTGGGGCGCGGGCCGAAATCCTGCATGGAAGTACCGTACCTGAATTAATACATCTCTACGTGTATTAATGTGGTGGGGTGCCGCCAGTACGCCCTTTCACCGACTCTCCACCAGGCCCCACCGCACTGCGACGAATCCGCGTGGCGCTGTTGATCCTGGGTGGGATTTCTCTGACGACTGGGCTCAACGGTGCCGTGCTCCGGCTGGGGCTGTGGGCCCCGGTGGCCTCAGACCGGTTGGCAGATCTGCACGGTCCGTTGATGGTTCTGGGATTCTTGGGAACGGTCATCTCGCTCGAGCGTGCCCAGGCCATCCGCCGTCCTCTGGCGCTGCTGGCGCCGGGGTTGCTGGGAACAGGGTCATTGATGCTGGTCCTGGGGGCACCCAGCGCACTGGGGAAATTGCTGGTGATTGAGGGTGCCGCCGCCTTTGTCCTGGTGATGCTGGGGCTGTGGCGGCGCACCCGAGCTGATCTGGTGGCGGCCCAGACGTTGGGAGCCTTCCTGCTGCTGATCGGATCCGTTCTGTGGTGGTTGCTGAACGTGCCCGATCTCATCCCGGTTCTGGTGGTTTTCCTGGTGGTCACCATTGCCTCCGAACGCGCCGAACTGGCGCAAATCTCCATGGGTGGCCGTGCCGTACCCACCCTGGTGACCTTGACCTTCGCCCTGTGCGTGAGCGCTGTGGCCGCCGTGCTGTGGCCGGAGCCGGGTCTGCGGGTGCTCGGTGCGCTGTGTGTGCTGACCGCGGCGTGGCTGTTCCGCGACGACGTCGGGCGGCGCATGATCCGTACGGAGGGCTTCCGCCGGTTCAACGCCGTGGCGCTGCTGGCCAGCAATGTCTGGTTGGCTGCCGCAGGGTTGACTTGGGTGATCGCGGGAGCGCCCCAGAGCACCTACTCCTATGACCTGGTGGTCCACGGGGTGTTCTTGGGGTTTGGGTTTTCCATGATCATGGCCCACGCACCCACCATCTTCCCCGCCGTTCTGGGCCGCGCGCTGCCCTACCGTCCCGTCATGTGGGTCCCTTTGGCGTTGCTGCACCTGGGAATGACCTACCGGGCCATGGGGGACGTCCTGGGAAGCCAGCACTTGTGGCAAGCCGGCGGGGTGGTGACCGTGGTGGCCGTGATGACGTTCCTGATCACGGCCGGGCTCAGCGTGGTCACGGCCAACCGTGGCGCAGACTCCACAGCGCATCCCGCGCAATCTTCATCGGAAAGGACTGAATCATGAGGCGGCGGCGCGGATGGCGCGATTTCGCGGTGGTGGTCTGGGCGGCCATGGCCGTCACGGTCTCCCTGGCCCATGTGTGGATCCCCTCTGCCGCGTGGTTGCTGATCCACCTGGTGGGTCTGGGCATCATCACGCACTCGATCATGGTGTGGAGCGCCTACTTCACCACCTCCTTGCTCAAGACCCGGGCCGACGAACGCGCCGTGACCCGGCAGAATCGTCGACTCGGGCTGTTGGCGCTGGGTTCCCTGGCCGTGTTCGTGGGGGTGCCCACGGTGCAGTGGTGGCTGGTGGCGGTGGGTGTTGCGGTGGTGTCCACGATGGTGGTGTGGCACGCCGGTGAACTCGTCCGCGATCTGCGCCGCGCCCTGCCCATGCGGTTCCGGATCGTGGTGCGCTACTACATCGCCTCGGCCGCGTGCATGCCGATCGGGGCGGGGCTCGGTGCCGCCCTGGCGTGGGGCCTGGGGGACACCTGGCACACCCGCCTGCTGATCGCCCACACCATGACCATGCTGTTGGGCTGGGTGGGGCTGACCGTGGTGGGCACCCTGGTCACCTTCTGGCCCACCGTCCTGAGGACGCGCATGGACCAGCGCTCCGAACGCCTGGCCACCCAGGCCCTGCCCGTCCTGCTGGTGGCCCTGACGGTCACCGTGGCCGGGGCGCTGCTGGGGTGGCGGCCGGTGTCCGTGGCCGGTCTGGTGATCTACGCGTTGGGGCTTGTGTGGTGGGGCCGCAGCCTGGTGGGACCCGCCCGGCAGCGTCCGCCCCGGGAGTTCGCCTCGGCCTCCATTGCCGCCGCCATGGTGTGGTTCACCGTGGCCGGTCTGGCCACGGGCTGGGCGGTGCTGCGCCTTGACGACGTCAGCCTGGCGGAGGCCTATCCTCGGCTCGGGGCGATCTGGGCGGTGGGTTTCCTGCTGCAACTGGTCACCGGGGCCATGACCTACTTGCTGCCCTCCGTCCTGGGCGGTGGGCCGCGGGTGCTCAAAGCCGGCTCCGCGTGGCTGGAACGGTGGGCGGCGGCCCGTCTGACGGTGATCAACCTGGGGTTGGCCGTGTGGCTGCTGCCGGTGCCGTCCTGGGTCAAGGTGGCCACCTCCGTCGTCGTCCTGGCGGGTCTGGCCGCCTTCCTGCCCCTGATGGTGCTGGGGGTCAAGGCCGCTGTCACGGAGCGCAAGGCCATGGCCAAGGAAGCCGCCGACGGCAAGCGCCCCCACGTGATGGCCGAGCGTCCCGGTGGCCGTGAGGCCGCCCAGGCCAGAGCCGGTGTGGCTGCCCGTCCCAAGACCCTGACGGGATCCGGTGTGATGGCGGGGGCCGCAGCCATTCTGCTGGCGGTGACCGTGGGGATCGGTGTGGACCCCGGAGCGGCCGGGCTGCAGGCCACCGGAGCCGGCGGTTCCCAACAGACGGAGGTGGAGCCCACCGGTGAAACCGTCCGGCTGGAGATCGACGCCGTGGACATGAGCTACACGCCCAACCAGGCCACGGTCAACGCCGGAGATCACGTGATCATCGAACTGACCAACACGGATCCCACCAACGTCCACGATCTCCAGATCGGTGGCGAACGCACTGAACGCCTGCGGGAGGGGCAGACCGGGGAGATCGACCTGGGCGTGGTCTCCGAGTCCATGGAGGGTTGGTGCACCGTGGCCGGTCACCGCCAGATGGGCATGACCTTCACCCTCACCGTGGAAGGGGGCGGGGACTCCGATTCGCTGAGTGCCCAGAACACCGACGACGCCGCCTCCCAGGACAATGCATCCGGAGGGGCCATGGACGGCATGGACCACGGCGCTTCCGGTAGCGGATCCCATGCCGTGGCCGTGGACCCGGAAGCCACGTTGGAAAACGTCGTGGATCCCGTGCTGAGCCCGGTGGACAGCACCGGTGGCAGCGACGACGGCGAACCAGCTGACCACCGGCTGACTCTGGAGGTCACGGAGGAGCCCATGGAAGTGGCCCCAGGCGTGTGGCAGCAGCGGTGGACCTTCAACGGCTCCACCGTGGGTCCCACCCTGCACGGGAAGATCGGCGACACCTTTGAGATCACCCTGGTCAACAACGGCACCATGGGACACTCCGTGGACTTCCACGCCGGTGAGGTGGCACCGGATGAGACCATGCGGACCATTGCTCCCGGGGAGGAACTGACCTACCGGTTCACCGCCAACAGGGCTGGGATCTGGATGTATCACTGCTCCACGGCACCCATGAGCGCCCACATCGCCGGGGGCATGCACGGTGCGGTGATCATTGAGCCAGAAGACCTGGCACCGGTGGATCGTGAGTACGTGCTGGTCCAGTCGGAGGTCTACATGGACGGGAACGGTTCTTCCAGGGATGAGGCCAGGCCCGTCAACGCGGAAGCCGTCGGCAGCGGGGCTGAGCCAACGTTCGTGGTGTTCAACGGGGCCGCGAACCAATACGACCAACAGCCGCTGGAGGCCCGGGTGGGGGAGCGGGTTCGGGTCTGGGTGTTGGATGCCGGGCCCAACCGTCCATTGAGCTTCCACATCGTGGGAGACCAGTTCGACACCGTCTTCAAGGAAGGCGCCTACAGCTTGCGCAACGGGGTGGACCCTTTTGGGACGACCGGTGGTGGGTCCCAGGCCCTGGGGCTGGAAGCGGCACAAGGTGGCTTTGTGGAACTCGAGTTCGATGAACCGGGGCACTTCCCGCTGGTCAATCACGTGATGGCGGATGCCGAGCGGGGCGCGCACGGGATCTTCCATGTCACGCAGTGAGCAGGCCGGTGCACGTCCCGCTCCGCTGGGCCGGGTCACGTGACGTAGCCCGCGTGACCACCGGCAGACACAACAACGTTCCGGTGTTGATCCGGGGATAGGCTGGCCGCATGGCTGAAGAGAAGAAAGCACAAATCGGTGTCACCGGCCTTGCGGTGATGGGGGCCAACTTGGCCCGCAACCTTGCCCGTCACGGCCACACCGTGGCCCTGCACAACCGCTCGGTGGAGAAGACCGATGCTCTGCTGGCCGAGCACGGGGATGACGGCGAGTTCATCCGCACTGAAACCATGCAGGAACTGGTGGACTCATTGGAGAAGCCCCGCCGCATCCTGGTCATGGTCAAGGCGGGGGCTCCTGTGGATGCCGTGATCGATCAGCTGGTTCCGCTGCTGGATGAGGACGACATCATCATTGACGGCGGCAACTCCCATTACCCGGACACCATCCGGCGTGAGGCCGCTCTGGCCGAGAAGAACATCCACTTTGTGGGCGTTGGCGTTTCCGGCGGCGAGGAAGGTGCGCTGAACGGCCCGTCCATCATGCCCGGTGGTTCCGCCAAGTCCTACGAGTCCTTGGGCCCGCTGCTGGAGGACATCTCCGCCAAGGCTGATGACGGCACCCCGTGCTGCGCCTGGATCGGAACCGATGGCGCCGGGCACTTTGTGAAGATGGTGCACAACGGCATTGAATACGCGGACATGCAGGTGATCGGCGAGGCCTACGAGCTGCTGCGTGACGTGGCAGGGCAAGAGCCCGGCGATCAGGCCAACACATTCGCCGAATGGAACCGGACCGAGCTGTCCTCCTACCTGATCGAGATCACCGCTGAGGTGCTCAAGCAGGTGGACGCCAGGACCGGCAAGCCCTTGGTGGACGTGATCGTTGACGCCGCCGGCATGAAGGGCACCGGCACCTGGACGGTCATGGCCGCCCTGGACCTGGGATCCCCCGTGACGGCCATTGCCGAATCGGTGTTCGCCCGCGCCCTGTCCTCCACCGAGCGTGAGACCCGCCTGGAAGCTCAGAAGACCCTGGCTGCTGGCGTCCGTGAGTCCGACACCGTGGGGGATGCCGCCTTTGTGGAGGATGTTCGCCGCGCCCTCTACTGCTCCAAGCTGGTGGCCTACGCCCAGGGCATGGAGATGCTGGCCACGGCCTCCGGTGAGCACAACTGGGACTTGAAGCTGGACACCATCGCCTCCCTGTGGCGAGCCGGGTGCATCATCCGGGCCGAGCTGCTGCAGGACATCATGGCCGCATACAAGGACGGTGCTGAGCCGCGAAACCTGTTGTTCGCCCCGGTGTTCCGAGACGTCATCGAGGAGTACCTGCCGTCCTGGCGCCGTGTGGTGGTGGAAGCCACCGAGCGTGGCATTCCCGCACCGGTGTTCTCATCCTCCTTGGCCTACTACGATGGACTGCGCCGTCCGCGCCTGAACGCTGCCCTGACACAGGGCCTGCGCGACTACTTCGGCGCTCACACCTACGGTCGGATCGACACCGACGGCGCCTTCCACACCTTGTGGAGCGGTGACCGTTCGGAGATCGACTCCTGACCTGACGGCAAGCACCCCCGCCGAAAAGTGTTTTGTCCCGCCCATCAGATGCGATGGGCGGGACAAAACACTTCTCAGCGGGTCAGCCGAGCACTACTCAGATCCACATGGCGGGATCGATGTAGGTGGCCGGATCCACCAGAGGCTCCTGCTTGTCCGGGGTCCGGGGTCGAGCCTTGCCCGGAATGCCGGTGACCACGGAGTCATCGGGAACGTCCTTGACCACCACGGCATTGGCTCCAACAGCGGATCCTGCACCGATCTGGATGTCACCCAAGACCTTGGCACCTGCGCCCACAGTGACACCATCACCAATGGTGGGGTGGCGCTTGACGGCTGCCAGTGACGTCCCGCCCAGGGTCACCCCCTGATACAGCATGACGTCGTCGCCGATCTCAGCGGTTTCTCCGATCACCACACCCATGCCGTGATCGATGAAGAAGCGACGGCCGATCTGTGCACCGGGGTGGATCTCCACGCCGGTGAGGAACCGGCCGAGCTGCGAGACCGTACGGGCAGCACCACGAGTGCGGTCGGTCTGCCACAAGCGATGGCTGACACGGTGCAACCAGATGGCATGCATACCTGAATAGTTCAGGGCCACCTCCAGATCCGTGCGAGCAGCAGGATCGTGGGTGCGTGCAGTGTCCAGGTCCTCGCGCAGTCGGCTCAGAAAACTCACGTGACTCCTTGTGGTGGGGCAAAATGCCCCTGGCGCGTGGTCACACACGCCAGGGGCAGGACATACGGGTGATCAGCCGCGGATGTCGTCGTACAGGATGGTGGAGATGTAACGCTCACCGAAGTCGCAGACCACGGCCACGATCAGCTTGTCCCGGTTCTCTTCCTTCTTGGCCTCTTCCAGGGCAGCCCACACGATGGCGCCGGAGGAGATGCCGCCCAGGATGCCTTCTTTGGTGCCAAGCTCTCTTGCGACACGGATGGAGTCATCGGTGGTGACGTCGTAGACGTCGTCGTAGATCTCCTTGTCCAGGATGTCCGGCACGAAGTTGGCGCCCAGGCCCTGAATCTTGTGCGGGCCGGCCTTGCCCTCGGTCAGCAGCGGGGAGTCGGCGGGCTCCACGGCAACCAGGCGCACCCCGGAGTTCTGCTCCTTGAGGTAACGGCCGGCACCCGTGATGGTGCCGCCGGTGCCGATGCCTGCCACAAAGATGTCCACGCCGCCGTCGGTGTCTTCCCAGATCTCCGGGCCGGTGGTGTTGTAGTGGACGGTGGGGTTGGCCTGGTTCTCGAACTGGCGGGCCAGAACGGCGTTCTCCGTGTTCTCCACGATCTCGCGGGCACGATCCACGGCACCGCGCATGCCCTCAGCACCCGGGGTCAACACGATCTCTGCGCCAAAGGCACGCAGCATGGCGCGACGCTCGGTGGACATGGTCTCCGGCATGGTCAGGATGACCTTGTAACCGCGGGCTGCACCCACCATGGCCAGGGCGATGCCGGTGTTGCCGGAGGTGCCTTCCACGATGGTGCCGCCGGCCTTGAGTTCACCGGATGCCTCGGCGGCGTCCACAATGGCCTTGCCGATACGGTCCTTCACGGAGTTTGCCGGGTTGTAGAACTCCAACTTGACGGCCACGTTGCCGGGGAGGTCCTTGTCCAGCTCGTTGAGGCGGACCAGGGGGGTTCCGCCGACCAGGTCAGTGACGTTGTTGTAAATCTTGGCCATGGGTCTTCATCCTTCCAATCGGGATTTCATGCGCGTGGATCAGTGCGCTGGCGCAATGTCTGCCAGGCTATCGAGAATCGAGCAGTTACTTCAGAGTAAGAAACTCTGCGTAACGTTGGCGGACCTTGGACAACTTGGGGTTGATGACCACCTGGCAGTATCCGTTGAACGGCTGCCTGGCGTAGAAGTCCTGATGGTAGGACTCCGCCGGATACAGCGTGCCCAGAGGCTCCACCGTTGTGACCACTGGATCATCGAAGAGCTGTTGGGCGCGGTCGATAGCAGCGCGGAACAGATCTTCCTGCCCCTGGTCCGCGGGGAACATGGCGGAACGGTACTGCGTGCCGACGTCGTGCCCCTGTTGGTTCAAGGTGGTGGGATCATGCCCCGTGAAGAAGATGTCCAAGATGGTGTTTTCAGAGACCACCTCCGCATCAAAGGTGACCACCACGGCCTCTGCATGCCCCGTGGTTCCGGTGCACACGCTGTGGTAATCGGGATCGGAAGTGTGCCCGCCGGTGTAGACGGACTCAACCGCCTGCACACCCCGTGTGATGCGATACACGGCGTCCAGGCACCAGAAGCACCCGCCTGCCAGTACAAAAGTCGTTGGTCTCACGTGGGTGTCCAACACGGTCACGCTGCTGCCTATTCCGGCGGCTCTGCACCCTCCTAGACTGAAGACATGGCATCTGCAGACACGGACACCCAGTCAGCGCCCACAGTCGCCCAAGTGGTGAAGATGGCCGACACCCTGTGGCCATTTTCCACTCAGGAGTCCTGGGACGCTTCCGAGCTGGTCATCGGCAGACCCCAGGCCCCGGTTGCCCGGATCATGGTGGCCGTGGATCCGGTGACCTCCGTGGTGCAGGAGGCCGTGGAAGCGGAAGTGGACCTTCTCCTGGTTCACCACCCCCTCCTACTGGGCGGGCAGAGCTCCATTGCCGCCGATGGCTACAAAGGGCGAATTGTCCACGACCTAATCGAGAACCACATTGCGTTGTTGGCCTGCCACACCAACGCAGACAGCGCCCCGTCCGGTGTTTCGGAAACATTGATTCAGGCATGTGGTGTCGCACAGTACTCGCCTCTGAAACCGTTGGACTCGGATCCGGCAACGGGACTGGGGCGGATCGGTCAACTGGAGACCCCCGTGACGTTGGAGGAGCTGGCCAGGCGACTGGCCGGCGTCGTTGCCCCCACCGCCCAAGGTGTACGGGTGGCAGGGCCTGCCGGGCGAGAGATCAAGACGGTGGCAGTGTGCGGAGGTGCGGGAGGCTCGCTTCTGGAGGACGTGGCGCAGACTGAGGCGGACGTCTACGTCACCGCTGACCTGCGGCACCACCCGGTTTCTGAAGCCCGGGAGGCGGCCATGCACGCACACGACGACGGCGGGTTGTGTCTGATTGATCTCTCCCATTCCGCCAGCGAATGGCTGTGGGCGCCAGTGGCCGCGCGCTCGCTGAAGGCTGCGTTGGGGGAGCGGGGGTACGACGTCGACGTCGTGGTTGCCACCGCACGAACCGATCCCTGGGATTTCCAGGTTCCCAGCCCCCATCCGCAACCCCAGGACCGGTGGGCCTGAGCTCTTTCCCAACTGTCGGATGGCACGCAGCAGGTACGGACCCAAGGAGATGTGATGACTAAGGCAACACCAGAGAACTTCATCGCCCTGCTGGAACTTCAGCGCCGTGATGCGCGGATGACGCACCTGGAGGAATCGTTGAAGACCCTCCAGTCAGAACCTGAGTTGGTCACTGCCCTCAAACGGAGGCAGGCCGCTGTGGCCAAGGCCAAGGAACTGAACACGCAGCGGGCGCATGTTGAACAGGCCGCAGCACTGGCCGAGCAAAAGGTGACTGACTTGCTGGATCGCCTGGAGAAAGACCGGGCGCGCCGGGACGCAGGAGGATCCGCCAAGGAAGTCTCTGCCCTGCAGCGCCAGATCGATTCCCTGACCACGCAGGTGGAGAAAGCTCGGGCCGCCAAAGCCGTTTCCGGAGAAAAACTGGATGCGTTCATGACCGAGCGATCCGCCATTTTGCCCAAGTTGCAGGCAGCAGATGCCGCTGCCAAACGACTGGTTGCAGCCACCCAGGAGAAGGGTGCGGCCATGCAGGCCGAACACGGACAACTGGCGGGTGAGCGGGATCAGTACGTGACTGCTGTTGACAACGCGGCTCTGGTTTCCCGGTACCAGAAGATCCGAACCGGTGGACACGCGGTGCGCGTGGCAGCCACCACCCGCACCGGTGCCACGTGTGGCTCCTGCGGATCCACCATGAGCCCGGTGGAACTCTCCGAGGTGGAGGCGGATCCCACGGAGGTGTCCACCTGCCCGTCCTGCGGGGCGATTTTCGCGAGCTGACGGGACGGGTGTTCGGGGGACAGGACGGCCTATGAGCCGGGTTCTGTGCACACGCCCGGTTACCCGTGACGTGGCGGTGACCATCCATCTAGGCCCACCGTTGCCGATGGGCTCAAGCGGCCTACCCGGATGCTCGGGCGAGCAGCCCTCCAACGCATCCTGTC
The DNA here is from genome assembly GCF_012163155.1 of Kocuria subflava. Classification (GTDB taxonomy): domain Bacteria; phylum Actinomycetota; class Actinomycetes; order Actinomycetales; family Micrococcaceae; genus Kocuria; species Kocuria subflava. The sequence continues at coordinate 89,366 of NZ_JAAVUN010000010.1, read as the reverse complement.
TGACCTTGCTCCGGACGGGGTTTACCGAGCCGCACCGGTCACCCGGTGCGCTGGTGGGCTCTTACCCCACCTTTTCACCCTGACCCACGACGACGAATCGCTGCGGGCGGTCTGTTCTCTGTGGCACTGTCCTGCGGGTTGCCCCGAGTGGGCGTTACCCACCGTCCTGCTCTGCGGAGCCCGGACTTTCCTCGAGATGCACATTCGTGCACCGCGCGGTCACCCGGCCGTCCTATCCGGCAGGTGAGTCTACCGCTCAGCTGATACCCGCGCCGCCCCTCCCCGCCGAGTAGGCCGTTTGATCGCTGCTGAGTGACCCAGGGGCGATCAAACGGCCTACTCGGCGGGGGAGGGGTGAGTCGATAGGATCGAGCGGTGCTGATTCTGCTGCCCCCGTCAGAGACCAAGTCCGCCCCGAGTTCCGGAAACCCTGTGGACATGACCACGTTGTCCTGGCCGCAGCTGCAGCCTCAGCGGGAACGAGCGCTCAAAGCCTTGATGAAGGTCAGTGTCCAGAAGAACGCACTGGAGGTCCTGGGCGTTGGTGCGTCCTTGGCTTCTGAGGTGCAACGCAACACCACCTTGTTGGAAGCACCCGCCGCACCGGCATTGGAGGTCTACACCGGGGTCTTGTTCGACGCCCTCGATCCCGGATCTTTCACGGTGGCGCAGCGAACGGTGGCTGATGAGGTCCTGGTGGTGATCTCCGCCTTGTGGGGTGCTGTGAAGGCCGCGGACCAGATTCCGGCTTACAGGCTGTCCGGGGCCACGGCCCTGCGCGGGCTGGGCCGGTCCGGTGGCCTGAAGATGTCCACCTACTGGAAGCCCCATCTCAACCGTCATCTGTGCCCGGAGGCGCAAGGTCAGGTGGTGGTGGATTGCCGCTCAGCCACCTACGCCGCAGCTTTTCAACCGGCACCTGAAAACACGGTGACCATCAAGGTGGTCCAAATGGTCAAGGGGCAACGGAAAGTGGTGTCCCACAATGCCAAACACACCCGCGGACTGGTGGCCCGGTTCCTGGTGGACCAGCTCGCAAACGGCGCGGTACTGAATACGGTCCAAGCTGTGGCGGATGCGGTGCGTCAACAGTGGGTCGTGGAGCTGACAGCGCCCACATCCAAAAAACCAGGAGAGTTGACCCTGATTCTGCCCGAGCAGGAGTGAGCGGACGCGCCAGAGGCTTACCGGCCCCACTTGACGCGGGGTTCAGCCCTCGCCGTGACCGAAAGGGTCCTCGTCCACGCCTGGCTCCCAGGTGTTGCCCGGAGTGCCCCAGCCTTCAGAACGGATCGCCTTCTTGGCCTTCCTGCCCCACTTGGTGTTGAGCCGGTCCACGTACAGCTTGCCGTCCAGGTGGTCGTACTCGTGCTGCATGACTCGGGCAAACCATCCGTTGGCTTCCCACCCGATCGGGTTGCCGTCGACGTCGAATCCAGCGATCTTGACCCATTCCGCCCTTTTCAGCGGGAAACTCAACCCGGGCACGGAAAGGCAGCCCTCGGATTCTTCGTCCGGATCAGGGTTCTGCTCGGAGACCTTGCCCACCGTCAGCACAGGATTGATGATCTCGCCGCGATCCGGTGCGTCGTCGTCGTTGGCGAAGACAAAGGTGAAGATGCGCAGGCCCACGCCGATCTGCGGGGCGGCCAGGCCCACGCCGTGCGCGGCGTCCATGGTCACGTGCATGTCCGCCACCAGATTCTTCAGTTCTTGGTTGAACTCGGTGACCTTGGCGGCGGGCCGGTGCAGGACGGGGTCACCGGTGATGACCACGGGACGGATCGGCATGTGGGCAGCTCCTTGGCTGGGTGAGGTGTGGGCGTCAACGGCGGGGCCGGGGGTGCCGACGACGACGCGGCGAACGGCCAGGCTGAACGGCACCTCATCTTACGGGAGGACTAAGGGTTCTCTGCCGTAAACAGCAGTATGCTTATGGAGTGACTAGACCTGATGGACGCATCGTGGATGACATCTCAGCCGCGGTGGGAAACACCCCGTTGGTACGCCTTTCCCGACTCTTTCCTCATACCCAGGTCCTGGCCAAGGTGGAATCCGTCAATCCGGGCGGTAGCGCCAAGGATCGTCCGGCAGCAGCCATGTTGGATGCAGCACTTGCCACTGGCGAGCTGGCCCCGGGTGGCACGGTGGTTGAGTCCAGCTCCGGCAATCTGGGGCTTGCTCTTGCCCGCAGCTGCACCGTCCGTGGCATCACGTTCGTGTGTGTGGTGGATTCACGGGCCAACACCACCACCGTTGCTGCCATCAAGGCCCTGGGCGGGAAGATCGAGCTGGTCATGGAGCCGGACCCGGAGACCGGGGATCTTCTGACGGCCCGGATCAAGCGGGTCCAACAGCTCCTGCAGGAGATCCCGGGCGCTGTGAACCTCTACCAGTACGGCAATCCGGCCAACCCGGGTTCCCACCGTGACGGCACCATGCGTGAAATCGCGGAAGCCACCGATCACCAGCTGGATGCGGTGGTGGCGGCGTGCAGCACCACGGGAACCATCAGCGGGTGTGCTGCCTACATCAGGGAACACGGCATGAAAACCAAGGTCATCGCGGTGGATGCCGTGGGCAGTGTGTTGTTCGGGGGCACGGCAGGACCACGCAATCTTCCCGGTATGGGGGCTGGGTTTGTCACGGACCTCTCCCGGACTGTGACGCCGGACCAGGTGCTCCGGGTGGGGGAGCGGGACTGCGTGGCGGGAGCCCGGGCCCTGGCACGGACTGAGGGGATTCTGGCCGGTGCCTCCACCGGGGCGGTGGTCCACGCGGTGGCCAGGCTGCTCACAGAACACCCTGGACTGCAGCGCGTGGCCATGCTGGTACATGATGGTGGGCTGCCGTACATGAACACCGTGTACGACGACGACTGGGTGGCCCAGCATCTGGGCGTGTCACCTGAATCGATGGAACGCAGTGTGCAGGAACTGACGGAGGCCAACGCATGAACGGTTCGGCTGAGGCGGCGTTGGACGGCGTCTACAGGATCGGTGTGGTCGGGGCCGGGCCCAAGGCACTGTTCGCCCTGGAATCCCTGGTGCGCAGGCTATTGGCTGCAGGCGGTGAGGTTCCCCGCGTTGCGGTGGACGTGATCGACACCAACCCCTATGCGGGCAGCGCCTACGCGCCGGATCAACCTGAATATCTGCGTCTGAACGTGTCCGCAGGCATCGTGGATGCTCACGAACCCGGTGCCGCCGAACGCTTTGTGCCGAGCTTCCACCAGTGGGCAGTCGAACATGCTCCGCAGCGCGATCAGGAGAGCTTTCCACCGCGCTCCACCGTGGGTGAATATCTTCACTGCGCCTGGAACCGCGTGCAGGAGGTGTGCTCGGATCTCCAGTGGAACACCGTGACTGCCCGGGCCGTGGATCTGACGGCTGTGGGTGGGGACAGCGCGGAGCCGAGGTGGGTGGTGCACACCGCAGACGGTGAACAGCACGGACCGTACCGGCAGGTTCTGTTGGCCACCGGGCACGCCCCGGATCACGACGGCGCCCTGAAACACACCTGGTCGGCTGAGATCCCACTGGTCCCACAGGTCTATCCGGTCCAGCAATGGCTGTCCCAGTCAAAGATCCCGGCAGGTGCAACGGTGGCTGTGCGGGGTGGTGCTCTCACGTTCATCGATGTCTGCTTGGCGCTCACCCAAGGGCGCGGAGGCGTGTTCACCACAGGGGAGGACGGCCACCTGCGCTACATCCCCAGCGGGCAGGAACCCTCCAGGATTCTGCCCGTCACACGGTCCGGGCTGTTCCTGGATGCCAAGAGCGGCCCGTGCGTGACTGTGGAGGATCTGGACACGGTCCTGGACCACGCACGGGTCCGCCTGGCTGCGCAGTGCACCATCACAGAGGTGATCAACACCGTCCAGCACGCAGCCGCGGAGATCCTGGACAGGTGCACCCGCAGCACCGCCAGTGATGCCGCCTGGGAGGTCTCCTACACGGCCCGCAACGGCGCTGAACCTGGTTCCGAGAGACTCAACCGCGCAGTGCGTGTTTTCACCCGCAGCATTGAGGTGGCAGAAGGACGAGCTGATCCCGGAGCAGCCTGGGCCTTGGGTGCTGCGTGGGCCAAGCTCTATCCGGCGCTGGTCCAGGTCGTGAGCTTTCGTGACCTGGATGCTGGGGACTGGGCGCAATTCCGACAGATGGCCGTGACCATGGAACGCCTGGCCTTTGGCCCACCACTGCTCAACGCCCGCAAGATTGCCGCACTCATTCAGGCCGGTGTGGTCGATGCCTTGTGGATGCGTCAAGGCGTGGGAATCGCTGCCACAGGGATCACGGGCCTGGATGAATCAGAACCCCGTCCCGACGTCGTGATTGATGCCGTGCTGCCCCCGCCTGGTGTGGTGGGGACGGACCAACCGATGTACCTGAGCTTGTTGGAACGCGGGACACTGACGGTGCCGCCTGGCAGGCGAGGAGTCATGGTCACGCCCAGTGGGCAGGCCCTGAACAGTTCAGGGCAGGCCGTGGCGGGACTTTCGGTGATCGGGCGCCCCACGGAGGACCACGTGCTGGGTCATGACACCCTGAACCGCGCCCTCCACACCATGCCGCAAGGATGGGCGCAGGCAGTGGTGGAGCACATCACGCAAAGACCAGGAGGCACGCCGTGACCCAGAGTGATCTCAGGCAGGCTGTCCACGGTGAACCCGCCTTGCCGGCGCGTCTGGAACCGTGGATGTCTGACCTGCTGACCGACCGGGAAACGTGCGCTTCCCTAGTGACGGAGTTCGGCAGCCCGGTCAACGTGCACAACTTCTCCAGCCTGCAACGCAACGCCCGGGACATGGTGGATGCGGCAGCCCGGCACAGTGTTGATCTACGCGTGTTCGTGGCGCGCAAGGCCAACAAGACCGTTGGGCTGGTGGATGCCGTGCGGGACCTGGGTCATGGCATCGACGTGGGCAGTCACCGGGAACTCACGCAGGTGCTGGAGCGGGGCATGCCGGCTGAACGCATCATCCTGACCGCTGCTGTCAAGACCCGTGAGTTGCTCCACCATGCCCTGACGCACCGTGTGCCTGTGGCCCTGGACAATCTGGATGAAACCACATTGGCGCTCCAGGTCAGCGGTGATGCCGGCGTCAGTTCCCCCGCAGTGCTTCGGCTGGCCCCGGAAGTCCTGGACGGACTCACCCCCACACGGTTCGGCGAGCGCAGCAGCATCTGGCTGCGTTTCCTGGACAGCCAGCAGGCCACTGACATCGAACAGCGCCTGCCGGTGGTGGGAGTGCATTTCCACCTCCACGGCTACGCACCACAGCACCGCACTACAGCGTTGGGGCAGGCCATCGATCTTGTGGATCAGCTGCGCGCTCGCGGTCATCAGGTGGAGTTCATTGACATGGGTGGGGGAGTGCCCATGTCCTACATTGACGACGCCGCCGCCTGGTCACGTTTTGGCCAAGCCCTCCACCAGGCAGTCCTGCGCAGCGACGACGCGCTGACCTGGCGGGGTGACGGGCTCGGCCTGTACTGCGAGGACCACGACGACGGGCCCCGGGTCACGGGACAACGCGACACCTACCCGTATCACCAGGAGCTGGTACGGGGTGAATGGCTGGAGTCCGTTCTGACAGGGGAGATCGCACCGGGTGTGACTGCGGCACAGGCATTGCGCCAGCGTGGCCTGGCCCTGCACTGCGAGCCAGGCCGCTCCATGTTGGATGGTTGCGGGCTGACTCTGGCCCGCGTGGCGTTCCGCAAACACACCAGTGACGACGTTGCCGTGGTGGGCCTTGAAATGAACCGTACCCAGTGCCGCTCCACCTCGGCGGACTTTCTGGTGGACCCGATTCTGGTCCGTACCGGTGAAACCGGAGGGGCTGAATCAGTCGATGGGTCCCACGGGTCCACCGATTCCTGGAGTGCACCCGATGGTGCTTTTCTGGTGGGGGCCTACTGCATTGAGGCGGAGCTGATCCTGAAACGGCGTCTGCATTTTCCCCGGGGAGTCAACGTGGGGGATGTGATTGCGCTGCCCAACACGGCTGGTTATCTCATGCACATCCTGGAAAGTGCCTCCCACCAGATTCCGCTGGCCACCAACGTGGTGGCATCCGGGGCTGGGTTCATTCAAGACGCCATCGACACCTGGTGAGTGGCTGAGGGGCGCGACGGCGTCGTCGTCGTGCTTGGCCCAGGTCAAGGCGAGGGGTCGGTTGTCGGACCTACGGTGGGACCACGACCCGTGCCACCCACCGTTGAAAGGCCTGCGATGTCCGAGCCAACTCCCGTCACCCAATCCCTTGCACACACTGGATTGGCCCCATCACACCCCGTGGTGGACGGTGACAAACAGTCCCGCATGTTGGTCAACAATCCGGCCATGCGGGTGGTTCAGTTCACCTTTGATGCCGGTGCGGGCCTGTCCGAACACGACGCACCGGGGGCTGTGGCCGTGGTGCTCAATTCGGGCGAACTGGACTTCACGGTGGATGGCACGGTGCATCGAATGACCGGGGGAGACGTTCTTTACCTTGCACCCGGTGTGCCGCATGCGGTCACGGCCGTGGAGGCGTCCCGTATGACCTTGGTGATCACAGACGTCGGCTGAGCCGTGCCATGTGTGGACACAATTCATGGCTGAGTGCTTCCAAGTGGGAATCTTGCCCCATGCGTGAGATCACCAAGGACACCCAGCTGTGCATTTCGTTGTCGGCCCGGCCCACCAACATTGGGACCAGATTCCACAATCACCTCTATGAGGTCCTGGACCTGGACTTCATCTACAAGGCGTTCACCACGGACGACATCACTCAGGCCATTGCGGGTGTCCGGGGACTGGGGATCCGAGGTTGCGCCGTTTCCATGCCGTGGAAAGAGGACGTCATAGCCATGGTGGATGAGATGGCGGACTCTGCTGTGGCGATTCAGTCGGTCAACACCATCGTGAACAACGCGGGGCATCTGACGGCGTACAACACGGACTACCAGGCCATCTACGACCTTCTGGATTCGCACAACGTGAGACCTGGATCCTTTGCGGTGCTGGGCTCCGGTGGCATGGCCAAAGCAGCGGTGGCAGCCTTGACCAACGCCGGTTTCGGACCGGGCACGGTGGTGGCCCGCAACGAAACTTCCGGACGGGCCCTGGCTGAGCAGTACGGACACACCTGGAGGCCTACAGCCGACGGGTTGGAGACCTCTCTGGTTTTGAATGCCACTCCTGTGGGCATGGCTGGCGGGCCTGCACAGGATGAGCTCGCAGTGCACGAATCGGTGATCGCACAGGCCAACGTGATCTTTGACGTGGTGGCTTTCCCCTCGGAAACACCGTTGGTCCTGGCAGCACGTGCACTGGGCAAGCCGGTGATCACAGGTGCTGAGGTCATCGCCCTGCAGGCAGCAGAACAGTTTGTGCTCTACACCGGCGTGCGCCCCACCCACGATCAAGTGGCAGAGGCCTCGCGGATTTCCAGGGCTTGATGCCCTGGCGGTGACTCTGAGGCAGGGACCTGGCAGCTCCGATCAGTTCTCCGGCGGTGTCAATCGCAGCAGCTTGGCGTCGTCGCCGTCTTCAACCACCCAGATACTGCCATCCGGGGCCTGGGCCACGTCCCTGATGCGGGAACCCATGTCCCAGATCTCCCCTGCAACGGCGGGGTCGTCGTCGATCTGGACGTGGACCAGGGCCTGACCGGAGAGAGCGCCCATGAAGGCGTCTCCCTGGAACTGGGGGAAGGTATCGCCGTCGTAGATCATCAGACCTGCGGGGGAGACGCTGGGAGTCCACCAGGCAACGGGTCCGGTGAATTCGTCATCTGAGCTGTGATCCGGGATCTCATCCCCTCCGTAATGGGAGCCGTTGGAGGCCTCAGGCCAGCCGTAGTTCTCACCGGCGCGAATCACGTTCAGCTCATCGCCACCTTGCGGGCCCATCTCTGAGGACCACAGCGTTCCATCCGGGGCGAAGGCCAGACCCAGGGGGTTTCGGTGCCCGTAGCTGTAGATCTCCTGGCTCACCCCACCGCGATCCGCAAACGGATTGCCGGGAGCCGGGTCCCCGTCCGGGGTGAGCCGCAGGATTTTGCCCAGACCGCTGTCCACGTCCTGTGCGGGTTCCATTTTCTGCCGGTCGCCCGAGGACACGTAGAGGTGTTCGCCATCCGGGCTGAATGCCATGCGGTGAGAGAAATGCCCGTTACCGGAGGTCTTGGGCTGCTGCTCCCAGATCACCTCCAGGTTGCCTAGGGAGGCCGAGTTCTCCGTCTGCTCCAAGGTGGCACGCCCGATCACAGCACCCGTGCCGCCGTCGCCGTCCTCAACCCAGCTCAAGTAGACGGTGCGGTCCTGCTCAAAATTCGGGCCCAGCACAATGTCCCCCAGGCCGCCTTGTCCCTGCACCACGGGTTCTGGCACGCCGTCCACCGTGATCTGCCGGTCACCGTTGGTCTCCCGCAGGATCAGGTCACCGGTGATGGTGGTGATCAGCAGCTGCTCGGTGTTCGGCAGGAACTCCAGAGCCCACGGGGAGTCGTAGTTTCCCATCTCCTCCACGGCAAACGGCAGTTCGCCTGCATCCGCTTCTGCGAACGACGGCGACTCCTGGCTCGGATCTTCAGAGGTGGGGGAGGCCACCGAGGTGGTGGGTTGGTCTTGAGCCCCGTCACCGCCGTCACCGCAGGCCACCAACCCCAGTCCGGCCACGGTCAGGCACGCCAAGGACGTGTGGAAGGTTCGCCAACGCTGAGTCATCCCTCCATCGTACGGGAAGCATGCTGTCAGATGGCAGGGGAAACGTGCTTACCATCGGTCCATGACTGGAACACGCCGACTGCGCTTCAACGGACACATTGCAGGGGTCGGGACGCAGGAAGGGACACGTCTGGTGCTGGGTTGCTGGAACCGGACCCCGCACGGCCCGTTCGCGGACGTCATGGTGGAGCGCGCTGACGGCCACCGACTCCTACTGGCCCCTGATGCCTGGGTGGCCGATTTTGTCACCAACACCTACACCTTTGACGACGTCGCCGTGGTTGACGTTCACGTTCACCGATCCGGCACTGCGCGTGGGTCACGCTGGTTTGTGACGGCTGGTCCCTTGCAGTGGGAGTTCACGGTGGGCACTCGCCATCCACTGGGACACCTGTTGCGCGCGGTGCCGAGATGGGTGGGGACCACCTTGAACTTTGCCCGGATCACCGATGTGGTGGCATCACGCGTGATGCCAGGTGTGCGGACCGTGGGTTCGGCCGGGAAGGGCCGAACAGAGTGGTATACCGCCCATGACCTCCACCGACTCACCGATTCCGTGGCCACCTGGGACGGCCAGTCCCTGGGTGCTATGACCGATGTGAGACCGTCACCGCGGTTCGGTTTCAGCTCCACGCCACAGTTTCCGGCGGTGACAAACGTGACCACCACTGTTGCCGTTCCTGTGCCCTAGCTGAACAAAAGATTAAAACGCTCTTAATTTTCTCCGGTACAATCGATGGACTGTTGGGGAAACACAAGCGGCATGGGGATGCCGCACCAACATTGGGGGAGAGAACCATGAGCATGCGTACGCGCAGCGACCGTGATGAGCGAGCAGTGGCAGCCGAATGGGAAACGGGTGCCGATGAGCCCACTGGTCCAGGGGTACCCTGTCCCCCGGCCCCCAAAACAGTGGTGTGGGCCAGCCTGGTGATCCTGTTGGCCGTCAATGCACTGTTCCTGCTGGCCAATGTTGCTCACGCTATGGGCGACGGCAGAGAAGATGGTCTGCTGGGCATCTTTGCGCCCGTGGCATGGGAAGGCGACTACGACGGTTCCCACATTGAGGTCTGGGGGCACATCCAATTGTTTGCCGCCGCAGCCATCCTGGCAGTCCTTGCCCGCAGCTACCGCAGTTTCCTTCTGGGCGCTTGGGGATTCGCGCTGTTCGTGGTGGTGGTGGACGATCTCTTCCAGATCCACGAGGACGTGGGCGAGGTCTTTGCCGAAATGTTCGGCTTCAACGCCGCCTTCGGTCTACGGCCTGAAGACTTCGGCGAATTGCTCACCTGGGCCGTCCTGGGTGTTCTGGTCCTGGTGCCACTGGTGATTGGTTACGTGAAGGCGGGCGCTTGGGAGCGCAGGCAGTCGTGGATCTTTGTGGCCATCCTGATCCTGCTGGCCGTTTTTGCCATCGGCCTGGACATGTTGGCCATCATGCTCCAAGGCCACGTGCCCGGTCCTGTTTTGAGGGCGGTGGCTTTGGCCGAAACAGCTGGGGAGATCATCCCCATGTCCCTGTTCCTTGCCTTCACCATCAAGTTGGCTCTGGCCCCGGGGCGGCTGCATACGGCCAGGTGACGGGCGGCGCCGTCGTCGTATCTTGAAAGCCGCGCCGACCTCACTCAGCGGCGGGGCTCTCCCGGTTCTCCCGACTGGCGCGCTTCCAGCGGCGCGAGGCCACCACGGTCATGGTGATCACCGCAGCCCACCCCAGTATCACAATCACCCCGTTGTACCAGGTGGGATTGGCGACGACGGCGCCCAAGGCCACCAAGGAAATCTGCCCCGGCACCACTGAGATCACGCTGGCGCTCAAGAACGTCTTCTGGTCAATGCCAAAGGCCCCGCTGCCGTAGTTGACCGGCCAGTACGGCACACCGGGCATCAGGCGCAACGTGGCCACCGCCTCGAATCCGGCGCCGTCCAAGTAACTCTCCACGCGGGGACCGTGGGAACCCAGGATGCGTCGAATCAAATCGGTGCCCACGGCGCGCGCGATCCAGTACCCACCCCAGGATCCCAGCAGCACACCCACCACGGAGACCGCGCTGCCGATCACCGGACCGAACAACAGACCTCCGGTCACGGCCATCACAGTCACGGGAATCGGGGTCAACGCAACCACCGCATAGACGCCGATGAACACCAGCCAGGCCAGCCAGCCGAAATCTCCTATCCGGTCCTCGAGTTCCTGGGCGGATGGCAGATCCACGTTGAACACCAACCAGACCATGACCAGCAGGACCACCACCAAGGCCCCGTTGCGGATCAGTGAGTCCCAGGAGGTCCCGGAAACCTTGTCGCCCTTCACCTAATCCTCCTGCGGTGTTGAGGAGTCACGGGGTCACCGGGTAGTGACTGCGTATGGCGATCCTGTTCCAGGCGTTCATCACAATGACCAACCAGGTGATGGCAGAGACCTGTTCATCGGTGAGGGCATCGTCATCCCACGTCCGGGTGGGTGGGCCGGAGATGTTGGTGACCTCTTCGGCCAGTGCCAGGGCAGCCTGTTCCTGGGCGGAGAAGTACTGGGACTCCCACCAGGCAGCAACCACGGCCAATCGGTCCGTGGTCTCACCCAAGGTGATGGCGTCCCGAGTGTGCATGCGCAGGCAGAACGCGCAGCCATTGATCTGCTAAACCCGGATCTTCACCAGTTCGGCGAGCTTGGGGTCAAGGCCTGCGGCCTTGACGGCCTCACTGAGCTGGGAATCGAGGTCGACCACCTGCTGGTAGGCAGCTGGGTGGTTCTTGGTCAGATTGACATGCGGCATGATGCCGTCCCTTCCTCAGGGTGGTACCGATCGTGAGGTGCAGCGCAGCGGAGCACGTGATCCCCGTGGGTGGCGGCTGGTTCCGGGGGAGTGCTCTAAGATGTCAAGACTAGGGGCTGATACTGACGGCACAGGGCAGAACGTCTTGTCACAGCCTTGAACGTGACGACCGTGACAATCGTGGCTGCAACTGGCACTGGCACTGTGGATGTCGCCGCCGCCAGGGCTGAAGCCGTGAAGGTGTGGGGGCCTGTGCCGCTGGGCACGGTTGGGCCACCGCGATGTTCAGTTCCGACCGCGCAAGACCCGTGTCAGTGGCGCAACTGCACATACCGGTGGCGCAAGCGCACATCCCTGCGGCTAACCTCCACATCGCATTCGGGCAGGCCAGTGGGCAGGCAATGAAACAAGGTCGGATCCTCCCGATGTCCCGGGAAGATCCGACCTTGTGTGCATGGGGTGAGCGACGGGGGTTGAACCCGCGACCTCCTGGACCACAACCAGGCGCTCTGCCGACTGAGCTACGCCCACCAAGATGCGTTTGACGGTGACGGTGTGAACCGCCCGCCGTGAAAGCAACGCGGACCACTATAACCCATGAACGCAGGGTGTGTGTGCCGCGTGTGAGATGGCTAGCTTTCGGGGTTGGCGGCCGGGGCGTCGTCGTCGGCTCCGGTGCGGGAGGCGACGATCTTGGCGGCCACCTCCTTGGCTGCATCCGAGGTCGGCCCGGGATCGGGGACAAAAACCGCACCGCGGTAGTACCGCAGTTCGTCAATGGAGTCCTGGATGTCACCGAGGGCACGGTGGTTGCCGGTCTTGGGCGGAGACTGGAAGTAGGCCCGCGGGTACCAGCGGCGGGAGAGCTCCTTGATGGTGGAGACATCAATGACCCGGTAGTGCAGATGCTCCACCAGCGCAGGCATGTCCCGGACCAGGAAGGTGCGGTCCGTTCCCACTGAGTTGCCGGCCAAGGGCGCCTTGCCGGGCTCCGGGACCCACTCACGGATGTAGTCCAGAACCTGCTGCTGGGCCTCCTCCATGGTGGTGCCGTGGGGGAGTTCCTCCAGCAGACCGGAGGTGGTGTGCATGTTGCGCACAAAGTCGTTCATCTGTGCCAGGGCTGCGTCCGTGGGTTTGATGACCACGTCCACCCCGTCACCCAGGACGTTGAGCTGGTCATCGGTCACCAGAACGGCAACCTCGACCAGGGCGTCATCCTCCAGGGAGAGCCCGGTCATCTCGCAGTCGATCCACACGATTCGTTCATTCGAAATAGCCACCCACGCAACTGTAATGCCAGTCTCTTTCGCATGGCTCCCCGGTAACTTCGGTGTGCCCCCGGTAGGATGGCCCACGATCGACCGCAGATTCACGGCCTTGGACCGCGGGCATCCTCCCCTCACTGTGTTGCAATCACGCGGTTCACGGAGTGGCTGCCACGCACCCGCCCCCGGGCCCACATCAGAGGGGACCTGTGTCAGCAGCCAACGCCGACTCCAGCGCCGCGGCCACTGAGCCCGGTACGACGACGGATGCCGTAGTCATCTCTCAGCAACGACTCCGGCGGTCCCCGTTGCGCACCGTGATTGCAGGAACCGTGGGTTCGATTCTGCTGTTCGTGGGTTCTCTGGGTGTTGGGTGGTTGGCAGCGGTCTCCGAGCTGCGGCAGAACCCGATGGTGATCGCACTGCGGTTCACCACCCCCGGCGCCATCATCTCCATCATCTTGGTGGCCCTGGGTGGGATGCTTCTGGTGCGTGAATGGTTGCGGCTGGGCCAGAAGCTCAACCACTGGGGGCCGGACACCCGCAAGTGGATCAATGCCGCCATGATTGCGTGGTCGCTGCCCATGATGGTGGCCATTCCCATGTTCAGCCGGGACATCTACTCCTACATCGGTCAAGGCCGTGTGATGCAGTCCGGGTTGAATCCCTACGAATACGGCGTCTCCTACATTGAGAACTTCTTCCAACTGGGCGCTGACCAGCTGTGGAGTGAGTCCCCGCCGCCGTACGGGCCGCTGTTCCTGTGGATGGAACAAGGGGTTGTGGCCATCACGGATGCCCAACCGGATCAATCGGTGCTGTTGTTCCGTGCGTTGTGCATCATCTCCGTGATCGCCATGGCCTGGATGATCCCCAAGTTGGCTCGGATGCACGGAATCAACCCCACCCGCGCCCTGTGGTTGTCCGTGGCCAACCCTCTGTTCCTGGTCAACTTCATCCTGGCCGCCCACAACGACGCCATCATGATCGCCCTGGCTCTGGGTGGCGTGCTGGCTGCGGCCACGTGGCGCAACTGGAAGGGTGGTTTGCTGGGGGCATTCCTGGTGACCATGTCTGTGGCCATCAAACCCATCACCTTGGTGTTCTTGCCGTTCATCGGTCTGCTGTGGGCCGGTAAGGGCGCCTCCTGGCCACGGAAGTTCCTGATCTGGTTCCTGACCCTTGCCTGGTCCGTGGTGATCATGGCGGTCATGGGACTGGTCTCCGACTTCGGCTTCGGCTGGGTTTCGGCCATGTCCACACCCGGTTCCGTGTTCATCTGGTACGCCCCCGTGGGCATGTTGGGCCTGTTGGCCAGTGCCGTGGTGGGCCTGCTGGGCGGCAACGGCGGGGAAGCCATGGACCTGGTCCACAGGATCGGCCAGCTCATGGCGGTGCCGGTGATTCTCTACATGATGTTTGTTGGCAAGGATCAGAGGATCATCTGGCGTTTGACCTGGTCGTTTGCGGCAATCGTGATCTTTGCACCCATGATTCAAGCGTGGTACGTGGTGTGGCTGATTCCGTTGTTCGCGGTCACCGGGATCCGCTCCGACTGGCAGGTGGACGTGCTGTTCTTCCTGACCGCGTTCTTCATGATCTACGCGGTTTCCGATCAGATTGACGTCTTCCCGTACCTGGACATCGACCTCAGCTCCGGACGGACCATTGCCGCGGTGATCGCCATTGCCTACGGCGCCTACCTGTGGTTCCTGGACCCCGCCACCAGACGGTTGTTCCGCGGCAAGTACCGCCACACGTTGCAGTCCACGGTCATCTGAGGGCTCACACTGCAAGGCGGATCACCTCCGCACCGGTGCGGGCGTCGTCGTTGTGGTGGGTAGCCGGCCCCACGACGACGGCGGGGCTGGGCACCTGCTGGCCCATGGCATCCGGCAACGCCAAAAGATCCCACGCCATGGAACCCACCACGCTGATCCCACGGGCACCCTCCCGTTTGGTCACGCCGCGGACCAGCATGTAGTTGGTGCGGAACACCTTGTTCTTGATCCGTTCCTGGGCATCCGGGAAGAACACCGTGTTGGAAACCCCGGTGCCATCGTCCAGGCTCACGAACACCACCCGTTGACCACTGCGCATGGGTGGGGTGTTGGTGGCCCGGCGCACCCCAGCGATCAAGACCTCCGATCCGTTGGGCAGATCCACCAGATTCTTGGCGGGCACCACCCCCAACCTGCGGAACAACGGGTGGAAACGCTGCATCTGGTGTTCGCTGACACCCAGACCCAACTGCTGCAACTCCAGATCCACCTGACGCTGACCGTGCAGATCCAAGGCGGTGACACCGTCCAGGACAGGTACCGGCACCGCAAAGTCCAGGGACAACTGGTGGCGCGGGACGTGCTCAGCAGGGGCACTCATGGAACGCACATAGGTCAGAAGGTCATGACGACGGCTGCGGTCATAACCGATGAAGGCATCCAAGGCGCCCACCCGGGCCAAGTTCTGGAACGTGGTGCGGCGGGGACGGACCTGATCACGGAAGTCGTGAAGGGTTCTGAAGGGCTGGAACTCGGCAATCCGTTCCCGTTCGGCCTCCGTGCTGCCCATCAGTTCCCCCAACGCCATACGGATCCCGGTACGCCCATCCGGCAAAGGGTGTGTGGCGTACTCCAAGCCGGAGTGCTGGACGTCCATGGGCAACAGCGGAATGCCCAGGCGGCGGGCCTCCGCCACCAAAAGGTCCTTGGGCCACATCCCTGGATCATGGGTCAGCAGACCCGCCAGGAACTCAGCCGGGTGATGGGTCTTCAACCAGGCACTCTGATATGTGGGCAGGGCAAACGCTGCACCGTGGGCCTTGGCGAACCCGAAGGACCCGAACCCCTCAAGAATCATCCAGACCTTGTGCAACGCGGCGGGATCGAATCCTCGCTCCGGGCCCTTGGAATACACCAGGTCCTGGATGAACGGCATTTTTTCCGGTTTGCCCAACCAACGCCGGTAGACATCAGCTTTGCCCAGACCACAACCGGTGACCTGGTCAAGGATCTGCATGACCTGTTCGTGGAAAACCACCACCCCCTTGGTCTCCCACAGGAAAGGCTTGAGCCGCGGGTGGATGTAGTCCGGACGGGCATAACCGTGACGGGCCGCCAGATAGTGCTGCGGCATGTTGTTCTTCATGGGGCCTGGACGGAACAGGCTGATGTCCACGGTCAGGTCATTGAACTTCTCCGGTTGCAGTTTGCCCACCAGCTCCATCTGACCGGGGGACTCCACCTGGAAGATCCCCAACGTGTGGGTGGTGCGGATGGTCTGGAACGTGGGCTCGTCATCCAGGGGAATCCGGTCCAGATCAATCCGCTCACCGGTGTTGCGCCTGATCTCCTCCACGGCGAAAGCCATGGAGGACTGCATCCGAACCCCCAGGATGTCCAGTTTGATCAACCCCATGGGGTCCATGTCGTGTTTGTCGAACTGGGACATGGGCAGCCCCAACCCGGAGTGCTGGACCGGGGTGCGCTCCAGCAGGGAGGTGTTCGAGAGGATCACCCCGCACGGGTGCATGGAGATGTGCCGGGGCAGGGAGTCCAACCGTTGTGTCAGTTCCACCAGCAGGTCCAGTTGTTGGGACCCGCGGACTTCTTGGGCAATCTCCTCCAACTCGGGTTTCTCCTCAAGTGCCTGGCGGAACTGTTTGGCATCAAAGCGCCACAGTTCCTTGGCAATGCGGTCGATCTGCTCCTCCGGCAACCCCAGGGCCAACCCGGCATCCCGGACCGCACCCCGGGACCGGTAGGTGTTGGTCATGGACATCAGGCAGACCCGTTGGTCCCCGAACTCCTGGAACAACCGGTGGTAGATCTCATGGCGTCTGGCTGATTCCACGTCAAGGTCGATGTCCGGCAAGCTCAGGCGTTCCGGGGAGAGGAAACGCTCCCACAACAGCCCGTTGGACAACGGCTCAACGCCGGAAGTGCCCAACAGGTAGTTCAACACCGACCCCACACCCGAACCGCGGGCCTGGATCCGGATGCCCATGGACCGGATGATGTCCGCCACACGTGCCACGGTCAGGAAGTAGGAGGGAAACCCCAGATGCTCCACGGTGGCCATCTCATGGGCCAGGCGTTCTTCCACTTTCCGGCGCATGGAGGGCGAGGCCCGCGGGTAATGGTGGTCGATTCCGGACCGGGCGCGCTCCCACAGGGCAGTCATGGGATCCCCGGTGATACCGATCACGGAGGCCTCCGGCATCTTGGGCTGCCCCCACCCCAGGTCACTGACGGGATCCAGCGCGCAGCATTCGGCCAGACGTTCCGTGGCGCCCAGAAGGTCCCCGGCGTTGCGCTGGTGATCACCCACTGTGACCACCATCCGGGCAACCTTGAGCATCTCCGTGTCCGGTTTCAGCCACGCCTGCCCGGTGGGGTCAAGTTCCACCACCTCATCCAGTGGCAGCAGGGCGCGGGTGGAATCAGCAACATCTGCCGTGACCGCTTCCTGCGGTTGCCCGTAACGCACCGCGTTGGTCAGCACCGCAGGCAGGGACACGGCCTCTGCCAGCCCCAACATCCTGGTGGCCGGGGTGACGCTGCCTGGTTGTCCAGGCTCAGCCAGATGGCAGACCACCTCAAGGTTCAAGGACCCCGCTGGCATGGTGCGAACCCATCCACTCAGGGCGTTCTTGGCTGCAGCCAGCTGGCGTCTCTCCACCAGCTTTCCCACGTCTGAGGCGGGGCCCAACAGGACGCTGAGCACAGGGGAGTGCGCTGCATCTGATGAACTGGCCGTTGGCGAACTAGCGCCGGGAGGATCATCTGCTCCCCAGCCGGCTGCATGCCGGGCCAGCTCGGTCCGACTGATGGACGGGTGTTTGCTTCCCGCAGCATGAGCAGCTGAAACCACCCGGCACAATGCTGCGTATCCGGCACCGCCCAGATGGCCATGAGCCAGGACGACCACCCGCCCCAGAGGAGCGCCGTCGTCGTGATGAACAGCCAGGTCCACACCCAGGACGGGGGCCAGGCCGGCCTGAATGCAGGCACCAATGTGTTTGACGGCACCGTACAGCCCGTCCCGATCGGTCAGGGCAAGCGCGGGTGCGCTGTGGGAGTGGGCCAACTGCACCAGACGCTCCGGGGAAGTTGTGCCGTAATGGGCGGAGAATCCGGAATGGACGTGCAAGTGCGTGAAGGACATGTGCGACTCGGTTGCTACTGGGTGTTATCGGTGAAAGTTCCTCCTGATCTGGGCGGTCACTATTCCCACTGGACGTACAACGCCCATCCACCGTCCGGGCGGCGAAGGAGATCGTAAAGGCGGAACTCAGCGCTGTCGCAGGAGGCCTCAACCCGCCACAACTCCTGATCTATCCGGGCAAGATCCCCGGCCTCCCGCCACCACTTGCGGCGTCGGAAGAAGGCTTGAGGTACGCCCACCACCTCGTACTCGTACGGGCCCCACATGAAAGATCGCGGCTCACCGTCAGGGGCGACGGCCACCGAAATCGGCTGGTCGATCATTGTTGGCATGATCACAACCTCCCCATCCATCCGAACATGTGTTCGAGTGTATGGATGGGTTCGGACAGCACAAGAGGTGGGGCAAAGGCGCTGATGAAAGCGGAATTGTTGCCTGTGGGCAGTCACCCAGGCACCCCTCCGCGTTCAGCAACCACCTACCCACCCACCTTCCCCCGCCGAGTTGGCCGTTTGATCGCCCCTGAGCTCTGAGGGGCGATCAAACGGCCTACTCGGCGGAAGGGGTGAGGTGAATGGTCACTAGACGGGGCGGGGTGGGCGGTCGTCAGGTCACGGACCAGCCGTCCTGAGTGCGTCGATAGACAATGCGCGTGTGGCGCCGGTCGGCAGCACCCTGCCAGAACTCCATGCGACTCGGGTCGATCCGCCACAGTCGCCAATCGTCGGGGTTCACGTCATCTCGTGCGGCGGGGCTGCGCGCCTCCAGATCGGCTCGCGTCTGCGCCTCATCAGCCTCGACGACGACGCCCCTGACCCGGACTGCTCTTGCCATCGGCTGCCACCAGAGATTCAAGGCAGCTGAGGGGTTGTGCGCCAGCTGACGTCCCTTCCTGCTGGAGGCCAGCCCGGCAAATGCCCACCCGTGTTCATCCACGTCTTTCAGAAGGAGAGTGCGGGAGTCGGGAACACCGTCGTCGTCAACCGTGGCAACGGTGGCGGCCAGCGGTTCGGCGACGCCTGCTGCCAGTGCGGCATCCAGCCAGGAGTAGAACATGGTCACGGGCTCTGACGGGAGATGTTCCAGATCTGGTGGGGCAGCAGAGCCAGTCAGTGAAGGAATGGTACGTAGCCGTGCAGCTGAGTTCTTGCCCATGAGCGCAGTGTTGCAGGTGACCACCAAATGGCCACTGCCCTCGCACATTCCGTTGACTGGTCAGTTTCCTAGCTCGTCAGCGCTGATGGGCTAGGAAATTGGCAACTCGGCGGACGCAGGTGAAGGGGGCAATCAACGAACCTTATCCAAGAGTTCGGCCATGGGGCGGGGGATCCAATAGTGCTGCCCATCCCAGTTCCAGATGTAGGACCAGTCCCCATTGCCCTTCTTGTTTGTGTATCGAGGAAGTCGGGCGGCCTTCGTGGCACGACCGGCTGCGCCGAACACTCCCGCCAGCCCGCTGGCTGCCTTGCTGTTACGTGTGACAGCTATCAGTTCTTCGGGTGACATGTGATTCAACTTGTCGCCGTCCAGTGCACGGTCGATGAGTGCGCCCAGTGTGTCTTTACCGTTGTCTGACAGATGGTTCCAGAAGGTAGCGGCCAGCACCTGGGCGTTGCTGTCTTGTATCCACCTCGCGACTTCATCGCCGTCCACTTCTAGAGGGGGCTGGGTGCGGGGGGCTGACTCAACATGGGCTCCCGGTGTGCTGTCTGCCATGAACTCTCCAAATTTCTGGTAAAACTCCGCGATCCTGCTCTCAGGGATGGGCACTGTTACTTCTTTCATGAGATACCTCTGGCTCGTGGTTTCGATGTCTGACATGGAGGGTAGACGTGAATACGAAGTAAGTCAATGCGCTCCCCAGATAAGTCATGCGGCGTCATTCCGTTGGCTGGTCAGTGTCCTCGCCCTTCCCCGCCGAGTAGGCCGTTTGATCGCCCCTGAGCGCCCAGGGGCGATCAAACGGCCTACTCGGCGGAAGGGCGGAAGGGTGGAAGGGCGGGGGAGCGCAGGGGGAGATGCAGGCAGCAAAAAGCCCGCCTGCCGCATGAGGGTCATGCGGCAGGCGGGCTGTGGGCGCCCCGGGAGGGAGTCGAACCCCCGACCAAGAGATTAGAAGGCTCCTGCTCTATCCACTGAGCTACCGAGGCCGGCCGAGACAGTCTAACCAACCTCCGGCCAGGCCTTGTTCCTCCACAGCGCACACGGTCCGCACAAGCCCCCAGAGGTTCTCCCCAGTTCGGCAGATGGCCTCAGTACGACCGCCCATGAACCGGTCACAGTGGGGTGAACCCTCCGGGGATCCGCCCCGGGTCAGGGACCACCTGGTCGGCCATCATGGCCCGGCCCTCTGATCAGGAGCACTCATGACTGACACGATCACGGTGCGCGGTTTTGTGGCCACCAGGCCCTCACTGCGCCAGACCTTCAACAACACTCACGTCTCCGACTTTCGGTTGGCCTCGACCTCCCGCCGTTACGACGCCGACAAAGGCGAGTGGGTGGATGCCGGCGCCACCAACTGGTACACAGTCACCAGCTACCGCTACTTGGCGGACAATGTGGCCGTGTCCTTGACGGTGGGGGACGCCGTTCTGGTGCATGGGCGTCTGAAGATCCGCGAGTGGACGGACAACTCCGGGCGCAAACGGCACACCGTGGAGATCGAGGCCACCTCCGTTGGACCGGACCTGGCCTTGGGCTCGGCCAAGTACAGCCGGGCAGGTGGAGGGCGCAACAACGGCGCAACCCAGGAGAACACCGCCTCAGGTGACCAGGGCGTGACCTCCACAAGCAACGACGACGCCCGGCTCCAGGAATCAGGCAACTCCCTCACCGGTGGAGGACCCGACCCTGAGTCGGCACAGACCTATGACTCTGAACCGAACTGTGACCCCGACACCGGTGAGGTGTTCGAAGAGGGGGAGGGCGGCGTCGTCGATCGGATGACCGCGTGGTCTCCGGAGGATGACCCCATGACCGGTGGTGTGGGTCTGCAGCCAGGGGAGGTTGCTGATCTGAACCAGGAATCCCGGGTGGAGTTCCATCTGAACGAGTCCGAGGCGGATGCCGAGCAGGGGGCGGATGTGATGAGCGGCTCTACGCGATGAGGAAAACCGCCGGTGCCCGGGCGGTGCGGATTCCCCGGGCACCGGCGGCCACGGGTAGCCTGGTGGTCATGGCGGAATTCATTTACACCATGAACAAGGCCCGCAAAAAAGTGGGCGACAAAGTCATTCTGGACGACGTCACGATGTCGTTCTACCCAGGCGCCAAGATCGGCGTGGTGGGGCCCAACGGTGCCGGTAAGTCGACCATCCTGAAAATCATGGCCGGCCTGGACGAGCCCTCCAACGGTGAGGCACGTCTATCCCCGGGGTACACGGTGGGCATCCTGCTGCAGGAACCGCCGCTGAATGAGGAAAAGACCGTGCTCGGCAACGTTGAAGAAGGCGTTGGTGAGATCAAGACCAAGCTGGACCGTTTCAACCAGATCTCGGAAGAGATGGCGCAGCCGGATGCGGACTTTGATGCCCTGATGGAGGAGATGGGCTCCCTGCAGACGGACATTGACGCCGCCAACGCCTGGGACCTGGACTCCCAGCTGGAGCAGGCCATGGACGCACTGCGTTGCCCGCCCGGTGACACCCCGGTGACCAACCTCTCCGGTGGTGAGCGCCGCCGCGTGGCACTGTGCAAGCTGCTGCTGGAGAAGCCCGATCTGCTGCTGCTGGACGAGCCCACCAACCACCTGGACGCCGAGTCCGTGCTGTGGCTCGAGCAGCACCTGGCCTCCTACCCGGGTGCCGTTCTGGCCGTGACCCACGACCGTTACTTCCTGGACCACGTGGCCGAATGGATCTGTGAGGTGGACCGCGGCCGCCTCTACCCGTACGAGGGCAACTACTCCACCTACCTGGACACCAAGGCCAAGCGCATGGAGGTCCAGGGCAAGAAGGACGCCAAGCAGGCCAAGCGCCTCAAGGATGAACTCGACTGGGTGCGCTCCAACGCTAAGGGGCGTCAGGCCAAGTCCAAGGCACGTCTGGCTCGTTACGAGGAAATGGCGGCTGAGGCGGAGAAGACCCGGAAGTTGGACTTCGAAGAGATTCAGATTCCCCCGGGACCGCGCCTGGGCAGCCAGGTGATCGAGGCCAAGAACCTCAAGAAGGGCTTTGGCGACCGCGTTCTGATCGACGATCTCTCCTTCACGCTGCCTCGTAACGGCATTGTGGGCGTGATCGGCCCCAACGGCGTGGGCAAGTCCACCCTGTTCAAGACCATTGTTGGTCTGGAGCAGAAGGACGACGGCGAACTCAAGGTCGGCGATTCCGTCAAGATCTCCTACGTTGACCAGAACCGCGAAAACATTGACGCAGAGAAGTCCCTGTGGGAAGTTGTCTCCGACGGTCTGGACTTCATCAACGTGGGCCAGGTGGAGATGCCTTCACGTGCCTACGTTTCCGCGTTCGGTTTCAAGGGCCCGGACCAGCAGAAGAAGGCCGGTGTGCTCTCCGGTGGTGAGCGCAACCGCTTGAACCTGGCCCTGACCCTCAAGCAGGGCGGCAACTTGCTGCTGCTGGATGAGCCCACCAACGACCTCGACGTCGAAACCCTGGGTTCCCTGGAGAACGCTCTGCTGGACTTCCCGGGTTGTGCCGTGGTGATCTCCCACGACCGCTGGTTCCTGGACAGAGTGGCCACTCACATCCTGGCCTGGGAGGGCACGGAAGAGGACCCGGACAACTGGTACTGGTTCGAGGGCAACTTCGAGTCCTACGAGGAGAACAAGGTGGAGCGCCTTGGCCCGGAGGCTGCACGTCCCAAGCGTGTGACCCACCGCCGCCTGACCCGCGACTGAGGCGTGCCCCGCGACTGAGGCGTGCCCCTCGGTTGAGGTTTCCACCGGGCATCTGCCCGCGAACCCTCATGTGACTCGCTCATCAGCAGTTGATGGGCGAGTCACATGAGGCTTCGTCGTATCTGGGCCGTGTCTGCAGGCGCGGTCCGGCAGCATCCGCCCATCAGGCGCACTCCCAGTTCCAGCCAATCCTCCACAAACGCGGTGAACCGCGCCGACGACGACGCCGCAGTCCACGTCTTGGTCTGCGCATGATAGGTGTCCCCGGAGTTCGGGTAGCAGGCCAACGGCAGGTTGGTGCGGGAACCCATGAGCGTGAGCGCCGGGGTGAGAACTTCCGGGGCCACGCAGTTGACGCCCACAGCCACCAGAACGGAATGCTCGGCGGCCCACTCATCCACCCAGTCCACGGCATCAGCCAGTGGCGTCCCATCCGCCAAGGTGGAGGTGTCCCTGAGCTGGAAAGACACCCACGCCTGCGCCTGAGGAGCCAACTCCTCCAGCAAGGCCAACACTGCCTGGACCTCGTCCAAACGGGGCTGGGTTTCCACCGCGAACAGCGTGAGGCCTGCTGCCAACAGAGCCTGAACTCGCGGGCGGTGGAACTCCTGAAACTCCTCCGTGCTGAGTTGATAGGCGCCTGTGTACTCCGAGCCGTCGGCCAGATAGGCCCCGTACGGGCCAAGGCTTCCCGCCACCAACGTGGATCCGGTTTCTGAACCATTCGGCTCTGCCAGAACCGCGTCCTGCGCCAGAGTGGCACCGCGGGAGATGAGGGCGCGGGCGTCGTCGGCGGAGAATCCGGCTGCCATGAATCCAGGCACGGTGGCTTGGTAGGTGTTGGTGGTCAGCACCTGGGCGCCGGCTTGCCGGTAGGCGCGGTGCACGGCACGGACCGCGTCCTGGGCGCAATCCAGGGCCAGCGCGCCCCACAACTGGTTGGAGGTCTCCACGCCGTGTTTTTCAAGTTCTGTTGATATTGCTCCGTCCAGAACAACCACTTGGTGTTGGAGCAGGTCACGCAGGGTCATGTAGGCAACGCTACCGCCGTGGGTTGCCCGGCCCGCACTTAAGGTCTGACCATGACGACGCCCCAGAGCACCACGGAGACCACCTCGGAACCGGTCTCCAGCGAACCTTCCCTGCGCCGCAAAATGGGAACCCGTCACCTGATGATGATCAGCTTTGGCGGGGTGATCGGCACCGGGCTGTTCCTGAGTTCCGGTTACACCATCAGCCAGGCCGGCCCGTTCGGTACCGTCCTGGCCTACGCGGTGGGTGCGGTGTTGGTGTACCTGGTGATGATGTGCCTGGGCGAGTTGTCCGTGGCGATGCCGCAGACCGGCGCCTTCCACGTGTACGCCACCCGGTTCATCGGACCGGGCACCGGCTTCACCGTGGCCGTCCTGTATTGGCTGACCTGGACCATTGCGCTGGGGTCTGAGTTCACCGGTGCTGGGTTGATCATGCAGCAGTGGTTCCCGGACACGGAGGTGTGGGTCTGGAGTGCCGTGTTCATTGTGCTGATCGTGACCTTGAATGCCATCTCCGTGCGTGCCTTTGCTGAATCGGAAACTCTGCTCTCCGGGATCAAAGTGGCCGCCATCATCCTGTTCATCGTGTTGGGTGTCCTGGCGATCGTGGGGATCATCAACGTCCGTGGGTACGACGGCGCCCCCGGCTTGAGCAATCTGACCGATGGCGGGTTGTTCCCCAACGGCATCGGTGCCGTGTTCGCCACCATGCTCACCGTGACTTTCGCGTTCTCCGGAACGGAACTGATCGGCATCACCGCTGGCGAGACCAAGGACCCCACCCGCACGGTGCCCAAGGCCATTCACGCAACCCTGTGGCGTCTGACCGTGTTTTTCATCGGCTCGATCATTGTGATGGCCGCATTGATTCCGTGGAAGGAAGCCGGGGTGGATGAGAGCCCCTTTGTGACTGTCTTCCGGTCCATGGGCATTCCGTTTGCCGCGGACATCATGAACTTTGTGATCCTGGCCGCCATTCTCTCGGCCGCCAACTCCGGGCTCTACGCCTCCACCCGCATGCTGTGGTCCCTGTCCAACGAGGGCACCATTCCGGCGGTGTTCCGGCGCACCAACCGATTCGGCGTGCCGTCCGTTGCGCTGGCCGCTTCCATGGTGGGTGGCCTGCTGGCGCTGCTCAGCTCGGTGTACGCCGCAGAGACCCTGTACCTGGTGCTGGTCTCCATCTCTGGTTTGGCCGTGATGCTGGTGTGGGTGGCCATCGCGTGGTCCCAGCTGAACTTCCGGCGTCGGTGGATTGCCGAGGGCCACAGCGTGACCGAGCTGGCCTACCGGGTTCCCGGCTACCCCGTGGTGCCGATTCTGGCGCTGGTCATGAGCCTGGCCTCGTGCGTGCTGATCGTCTTTGACCCCAACCAGCGTGCCGCCCTGTACTGGACCGTGCCTTTCGTGGCCCTGTGCTACCTGACCTACGCGGTGCT
This sequence comes from Kocuria subflava, assembly GCF_012163155.1. Taxonomy (GTDB): domain Bacteria; phylum Actinomycetota; class Actinomycetes; order Actinomycetales; family Micrococcaceae; genus Kocuria; species Kocuria subflava. The sequence continues at coordinate 64,101 of NZ_JAAVUN010000010.1, read as the reverse complement.
GAAACGACGACGTCGAGCGGCCACCGCCTGACCCGCGACTGAAATTTCACGCAGCACTTGTTCACGAACCCTCATGTGACTCGCCCATCAGCAGCTGATGGGCGAGTCACGTGAGGGTTCGTCGTGTCTCAGGCGAGGTTCAGGCGACCTCAGTCGCGGAACTCCGGGAAGCGGAGCATGCCCTCCTGCATGGTGGTGGCCACCAGATGACCGTCACGGTCGAACATCCGGCCTTCTCCCAGGGCCCTGGCACCAGAAGCAGACGGTGATGCCTGGACGTAGAGCAACCATTCATCCGCGCGGGCCGGCCGGTGCCACCACATGGCGTGATCCAGGGAGGCAATGGCCATGCCGGGTTCGATCCAGGACTTCCCGTGGCGCCGAAGGGCCGGTTCCAGCATCACGTAGTCGGACACGTAGGCCAGGGCGGCTTGGTGAAGCCGCGGATCATCCGGCAGACGCTTGTGGGTGCGTACCCACACCGCGTTGAACGGTTCCTGGTGCTCAGCCGGGCTCAGATAAATGGCGGGCGTGATGTAGCGGATGTCGAACGGGCGCTCCTTGGCAATAGCCCTTGCCTGCGGCAGATCCAGATGCCCCAACAGGTCATCGGCCGTGGGCAGGTCCTCCGGATCCGGCATGTTCTTGGGGCACTCGTCCTGGTGGTCCAAGCCGCAGGATTCCGTCTGGAAGGAGAAGATCCCGGACAGAATGGGAGCGCCGAACTGATAGGCGTGCACCCGTCGAGTGGAGAATGACCTGCCGTCGCGCATGCGTTCCACGCCAAAGGTGATGGGTTCGTGGATGTTGCCTGCCCGCAGGAAGTAGCAGTGCATGGAGTGGATGGTGCGCTCCTCATCCACGGTGGCCATGGCCGCGCGAACGGACTGTGCCATGACCTGCCCGCCGTACACGGATCCGCGTGGGGAGGAGATGGTTTGCCCCACAAAAATGTCTTCCAACGTCCGAATCCCGCCTCGTTCGCTCACATTGAGCATGTGGATCAAGGCTTGTGTGGGGTCATGCTCCGTGCCCGGATTCTGCTGAGAGGTCATGGCCGTTACTTTACGGGGCTCAAGGGTGGGCCCCGTGTGTTTCCATGGTTCCCATGACTTCCCTCAGCGTCCCCATTCACATGCGCTTCAGTGACATCGACTCCTACGGCCACGCCAACAACGTGGTTCAACTTCAGTACCTGGAGGATGCCCGTGTTCGTCTGAGCGAAATGCCCATCCACGGCCTGGAGGGCATCCCGGAAGGTACCTCGTTCCGCAAGCTCACGGGCCAGCGCCTGACCGTGGTGGGACGCCAGGAGGTGGAGTACACCGCGCAGTTGCACTACCGCTTAGAGCCGATTGAGGTGAAGATCTGGGTGTCCAACATCGGTGGATCCTCCTACGTGCTCAACTACCATCTCCAGGATCACGACGGCGGAACCATCTTTGCCATGGCCCAGTCCACCACCGTCCAGATCGGCCGTGAGTCAGGACGTCCGGAGGCCCTGAGCCAGGAACAGATCACCTTCCTGAAGGCGTATTCGGCGCAGCCGGTGCACTTCCGTCGTCGTCCCGAGCACCCGCAGGCCCACTGACATGGGGCGTTCGTTCCAACTTGTGGACCCCACGTCCGTGGAGGACGTCCGTACGTACCTGACCCGGGCTCGCACCATCAACGACGACGCCGCCGTCCGCTTCCAAGGCGTGGGCGGTGCGGTGGGGATCTGGACCTGTGTGCTGACCCGTGCCGGTTTGTTGGACTCCACCCCCACGGTCCTGGGCCTGCGCACGGCTGGACTGGGGGAGCCGTCCACTTTGGATGCCGTGGTGAACGTGGGGTCCGTTCTGGACCGCATGCCGCGGTTCCAAGGGGCCGACGACGCCGTGCTTCGCCTGCCTCCTTATGACGATCAAGCATCCTGGGCCGGGATCTCCCCGTCGTTGTCAGGCTGGGAGCCTGCAGGCATGATTCACGCCCAAGACCTGGTGCTCACGGCCAAGGCCGGCACGGAAGAAGTGGCCCAGACCGTTCCCACCGATTCGGGCAAGGAGATGGTGCAGCGCGTGCGCTCAGCCGTGTGGAGTCGGGTCTCCGAGTGGGGGCAGCTGAGTGAGAACAACGGCAACAGCCTGTGCACGGTCCCGGACGGTGCAGCGTTTGCGGCCTGGGCGTTGGGATTCCTGCGCTCGGATGACGACTCCCAGGTGGCCGTTGCCGTCAACGGATCCTGGAGCAGGCTCTCCTGCCCCGGGGGATTCGTCCTGACCCGCAGCTGAGAGCCACCTGCAACGGTTGGGTCCCCAACGGTTCGGTCCCCAACGTAGGGGCCGCGAAGCGACGTGTGACGCCCATCAGCTTTGATGGGCGGCACACGTCGCTGCTGGGCGGATGTGAGGGTCAGCCCGGAGCGTTGACCAACGAGTGGGCTGCGCGTTCCAGGTAGTCCCAGAGAGTGCCTTCATGAAGCGGAGACAGCTCCAAGGTGTCCACCGCCGCGCGCATGTGCTTGAGCCACGTGTCCCGGGCGTGGGAGTCGATCCGGAACGGCACATGGCGCATCCTCAAGCGTGGGTGCCCCCGCTCCTCCGAATACGTGGTGGGTCCACCCCAGTACTGTTCCAGGAACATCCGCAGGCGCCGTTCCGCCGGTTCCAGGTCCTGCTCCGGGTACATGGCACGGAACTCGGGGTCTGCGGCCACACCCTTGTAGAACTCGTGCACCAGCTTGGAAAAGGTCTGGTGCCCGCCGATCTGGTCATAGAACGAGACAGAGGCCCCACCGGATGACTCAGCCGAATCCCGGTTGTCGCCCACTTGCTTCATGGGCCGACGCATGGCGGATAGCGGGCGCCCCACAGGAATCAACGGCGTGCTGGGAGCTGCGGCCGCCTCCGGGCTGGTTGCCGCTGTGGCGTCAGGCGCTGCCTGGACCGCGTGGTTTTCAGCCGGATCGCCACCCTGAACCGGATCGCCACCCTGAACCGGATCGCCACCCTGAACCGGATCGCCACCCTGAACCGGAGCAGAATCCTGGCTCATGCCTGCGCCTTCGCATCCACGGCCTGTGCCGCCACAGCGCGGGCCACACGGTCCCGACCCTCCAACACCAAGCGCCGTAGACCGTTGAGATCGCCCGGCAGCTGAGCCAAGAACTCATCGGCGGCATCCACAGTGGCCTGCACCGGATGGCGGGGGAACATGCCCACGGCAATCTGTTCGGCGATCTCATGAGAGCGCTCGCGGTAGATGCCCGTGACGGCCTGGAAGTACCGCTCGGCGTACGGGGCCAGCAGGTCATCATCCGGTGCCTGCTGGAAACCGGCAATGGCGGCTTCCTGCAAGGAGTTGGGCATGGAGCCTTCCTCCATCACGGCGTGCCACACAGCGGCCTTGGCCTCTGCGGTGGGAATGGCAGCACGCGCCTGGGAGGCCGCAATGGCACCGTGCTCCGTGTTGTCCCGCTCCAAGGCGGCTTCCACTCCAGCAGAGTCAACCCGCCCGCCGGCGGCCAGCGAGATCAACAGGGCCCACCGGAGGTCAGTGTCAATCTCCAGACCGTCCAGTAGCAGCTCGCCGGAGTCCAACCCGTCCACACGTTCCAATTGTTCCGCTGTACGGGCCCGGCGGGCATAGGCGCGGACGAACTGCAGTTGGTTGTCCGATCCTGGTTCAGCAGCCTGGGCCAGGTGCCACAGTCGCTCAGCGGCGTCGACGTCGATCGCCTCCCGGTCTTCCGCTGCGATGTAAGAGTCCAGAACGGTGTCCAACTGGCGCAGCTGGACCAGCACGGTGGTGGAGTCAGTCTCGGCACCGACGTTGTTCAACACCGTCTGGACGTATCCGCGAGCCGGGGCGGCGGCGTCGTGAACACCGTCCCAAGCGGCCTGCCACACCAGTGCGCGGGGGAGGGATTCTGCAAAGTCCTTGAGGTGCTCCGTGGCGGTGTCCTGCGAATACTCGTCCAGGCGGATCTTGGTGTAGGCGAGGTCGTCGTCGTTGACCAGCACCAGATCCGGAGCTTCAAGGCCAATGAGTTCTGGGACCTCGGTGCGGGGGCCGTCCACGTCGATCTCCACCCGGTGGTTGCGGATCAGTTGGCCCGTGGCGTCGTCGACGTCGTAGAACCCGATGGCCAGCCGGTGCGGGCGCAGCGTGGGGTAGTCCTCCGTTGCGGTCTGTTCGATGGCAAAGGAGGTGATGATGTTGTCGTCATTGCGCACGCAGTCCGGGCTGAGGGTGTTGACCCCGGCGGTCTCCAGCCAGCGCGCGGTCCAGTCCTTGAGGTCGCGTCCGGAGGCCGCTTCCAGCTCGGCCATCAGATCAGAGAGCTCCGCGTTGGCCCATCCGTACTGGGTGAAGTACGTGCGCAAACCGGCCATGAACTGTTCCTGGCCCACCCACGCCACCAGTTGCTTGAGCACAGAGGCGCCCTTGGCGTAGGTGATGCCGTCAAAGTTGACCAGGACGTCTTCGAGATCGTTGATCTCGGCCTTGACCGGGTGGGTGGTGGGCAGTTGATCCTGCTCAAAGGCCCAGGACTTCTCCATGGCGGCAAAGGTGGTCCAGGCATTCGTGTACCGGGTGGCTTGCGCCTGGGCCAGGGTGGAGGCGTACTCGGCAAAGGACTCGTTGAGCCAGAGATCGTTCCACCAACGCATGGTCACCAGATTGCCGAACCACATGTGCGCCAGCTCGTGAAGGATGGTGGTGGCTCGGCGTTCCACCCGCGCCTGCGTGGGCCGGGACCGGAACACATAGGCCTCCACGAACGTCACACACCCGGCGTTCTCCATGGCCCCGGCATTGAACTGGGGCACAAAAAGTTGGTCGTACTTCTCAAACGGATAAGGCGAGTCGAACTGGGATTCGTAGAATTCAAAACCCCGTTTGGTGATCTCAAAGATCTCCTCCGAGTCCACGTGCTCCATCAGGGACTGCCGCGCGAACACACCCAGGGCAATGGTGCGCCCATCCGTTGAGGTCAGCTGGTCCCGGACCGCTGCATACGGCCCGGCCACCAGGGCAGTGATGTAGGGCGGTAGCAGGGGCGTGGCACCAAAAGCCCAGGTGGCGCTACCCTCACCGGCGGCGGTGGGTTCAGGAGTGGGCTGGTTGGACACCACCTGCCAGTGCTCCGGAGCCGTCACGGTGAACGTGAAGCGCGACTTCAGATCCGGCTGCTCGAACACCGGGAACATGCGTCGGGTGTCAGCCACCTCGAACTGTGAGTACAGGTAGACCTCACCGTCCACGGGATCCACAAAGCGGTGCAGACCTTCACCCGTGTTGGTGTAGAACATCTGCGCATCCACCGTCAGCTCATTGTGGGCCGCCAGCTCAGGCAGCTGAATGCGTACGCCGTCCGCCACTTCGGCCGGGTCCAGGTCACGCCCGTTGAGTTGGATCGAGTTGACCGAGGCCGTGAAGGCATCAATGAACGTGGAGGCACCAGGTTTGGCCTTGAACTTCACCGTCGTCGTCGTGTGAAACGTGCTGTCCCCGGTGGTGAGGTCCAGAACGACGTCATAAGAGTCGACTTCCAGGAGCTGCGCGCGTTCGGCGGCCTCCTGACGGGTGAGGTTCTTTCCGGGCACTGTGGTGCAGTCCTTTCAACGGAAACGCAGGTGTTGCGCTTCCTGACGAGGGGAAGACGTGCAGGGGTTTCGCCCCATGATGCCATGCGTCACGTTCTGGTCGAGCCCGCTGGTTTAGGCTGGCAGGTGCCCAGGTTTCAGCCGGGTGCCGCCCGACCGTGAAGGAGTTGCGCGAATGCGCGTCCACATCGCCACCGATCACGCAGGAATGGAACTCTCCCAGTACTTGGTGGAGCATCTGGCCGCCGACGGTTACCAGATGATCGATCACGGTCCCCAGGTCTACGAGGCCGTTGATGACTACCCGGCTTTCTGCATCCACGCAGCTCAGGCGGTCATGGAGGATCGCGCCAACGGCTTGGACTCCCTGGGCATCGTGCTGGGTGGCTCCGGCAACGGTGAGCAGATGGCGGCCAACAAGGTCCGCGGCGTCCGTGCTGCTCTGGCCTGGAACATCTCCACGGCGCAGTTGGCGCGGGAGCACAACAACGCACAGGTGGTGGCCTTGGGCGGTCGGCAGCATTCGCCGGAGGAGGGCCTGGAAATTGTCCGCGCTTTTCTGTCCACGGAGTTTCCCGGCGATGACCGCCACGTGCGCCGCATCAACCAGATCGAAGAATTCGAATCCACCGGGGACGTCTCCGGTCACCTTTCACATGTGACGGCCCGCCCGTACGGGGACGCGGAAGCCGGTGCCTGAAGGACACACCATTCACCGCCTGGCCGCGCGCATGAACTCGGTCTTTGGCGGTCAGCTCTTGGAGGTCAGCAGCCCGCAGGGGCGGTTCTCCCGGGGTGCACTGTTGCTCAACGGGCGGCGCCTGGTGTTCGCCCAAGCCTTTGGTAAGCAGCTGCACATGCACTTTGCCGCCCCGGAGAACCACGACGACGTCCTGGTCATGCGTTCACACCTGGGTCTCTACGGGAAATGGACTTTTGCCGGGGACGAGCAGTTCGAATCCTTGGCCACGGCCGACAACCCGCGGCGTCGTGCTGACCGGGTTGCTGCAGATGACGGCCACGGGCGTGCGCGTGATGAGCACGGTTGGGTGGTGCCCGAGGCCGCGCGCGGTGCCATCCGCGTGCGTCTGCGTGGGAAGCACGGATGGGCGGATCTGCGGGGTCCCACGGAATGCCGTGTGGAAACCGTGTCCGAGGCTGCCGCTGCGTTGAAGCGGCTGGGGCCGGACCCGTTGGACCCCGATGAAACCGGTGGGTTGTTCGTGGCCCGAGCCGGTCGATCCGCACGGCCGATTGCGGCGTTGCTGATGGAACAACAGGTGATTGCGGGAGTCGGCAACATCTACCGGGCCGAATCCCTCTTCCGACAAAAGGTTGATCCCTTCCTTCCTGGAAACCAGGCGGGGGAGGAGGTTCTGCGTGGGCTGTGGACGGAGAACCGGGAGCTGTTGAAGATCGGCGTCAGGCTGGGACGCATTGTCACCACGGACCAGGCGGATCGCCCACGCATTCCGGACGAGCGAGCGTGGCCGGAGCACGCCAATTACGTCTACAAACGGGCCGGCAAACCGTGCCGTCATTGCCAGACTCCCGTGGAGGTCACGGAAATGGTGGGCCGCACCCTGTACTGGTGTCCCACCTGCCAGGCACCTGGCACCTGACCACCCGGATGGGTGCCCACGGCTGGCGTGAGATCACCGGCTGTTGATGAGATGACACCCCGGTGCCGGTGATCTCATCATTTGGTGGTGATCTCACGGGTTGGTCCGCGCAAAGCACTGAGGCCCGGTCATGATGACCGGGCCTCAGGCGTCTTCGGAGGGGATGACGGGAATCGAACCCGCGTAGCCAGTTTGGAAGACTGGGGCTCTACCATTGAGCTACATCCCCGCGCACTGCAATCCATTCCGGCCGCCGGGTTGTCCCGGCCACCAGGCGAGTGCCAGTGAGCGATGCAACGGTACCCGAGGTCCGGCGTCGTAGACAAACTCGAGTGCGGGTGGGAGGGCGGGCACGCGCAATCGAGTGGGGGAGGGACACCACCGAATCGCCGGGAGTTCGCGTACGGTCCCGGGCGCGCTAGACTCGTGCGATGTCTGTGCCCGGACCTGGTGTCCGGTTGACCGTCCGGCCCGCCGGACGGGAGCACAGATCACCCACGGGGTGTAGCGCAGTGGCTAGCGCGCCTGCTTTGGGAGCAGGAGATCGCAGGTTCGAGTCCTGTCACCCCGACGTTCGACCGTGCAGGTCAGGCACCGAATGGACGTGTCAGACCGTGGCGGTCGCGTACCGCGCCCGTGACCTCGAGCAGATCAGCTGAGTGGCTGCGCCTGTGTGAGGGCCGCGGGCTGAGACCTGTCATCACCCACTTATCAGGAGCGCAGCGCCAGTGCAGAGCACCGTCGAAAACGTCAGCCCCACCCAGGCAAAGATCGATCTGGAGATCCCGTTCGCGGACCTCAAGCCGTTTATCGACCGGACCTACAAGTCCCTGGCCAACCAGATCCAGGTCCCCGGCTTCCGTGTAGGCAAGGTCCCGGCCAAGCTGATCGAGCAGCGTGTTGGCTACGAGTTCGTGGTGGAGAACGCCCTGAACGAGGCCATGGACACCTTCTTCCAGCAGGCCCTGGCCGAGCACCAGCTCACCCCGATCGCCCAGCCGCAGCTGGAAGTGTCCCAGCAGCCCACCGCTGAGGACCGCGAGGCCGACACCAAGGCCGTCATCGAGGTCACCGTGCGCCCCGAGATCGAGCTTCCCGACTACAAGGGCCTCAAGGTTGAGGTGGAAGCCCGCACCGCAGGTGATGAGGACGAGCAGAAGGCTCTGGACGAGCTGCGTAGCCGCTTTGGCACCCTCAAGACCATCGATCGCCCGGCTGCCGAAGGTGACTTCGTCGCCCTGGACCTGCAGGCCCTGATCGACGACGAAGAGGTCGACGCCGCCAACGATCTCTCCTACGAGGTCGGCTCCGGCACCATGCTGGAAGGCATGGACGAGGCCGTGACCGGGCTCTCCGCTGACGAGGACGCCACCTTCGTGACCAAGCTGGCCGGTGGCGAGCACTCCGGTCAGGAGGCGACCGTCAAGGTCAAGGTCACGGCCGTCAAGGAGCGCGAGCTGCCCGAGGCCGACGACGACTTTGCCCAGCTGGCCTCCGAATTCGACACCATCGAGGAACTGCGCGGCGACCTCAAGAAGCAGGCCGCCGACTCCGTGGTGGTGGAGCAGGGTGTTGAGGCCCGCGACAAGGTCCTGGAGCAGCTGGTCGGACTGGTTGAGGTCGAGGTGCCCGAGTCCGTCATCAAGGAACAGATCGATCAGCACTTCAACAACCCCAACGCTGATGCCGATCACGACACCCCCGAGCACCGCTCCGAGGTGGAGGAGAACGCCAAGTCCGCCTTCCGCAACGAGGTCATCCTGGATGCCGTGGCGGACAAGGAAGAACTGGGTGTTGAGCAGTCCGAGCTGATTGACTACATCATCTCCACCTCCCAGCAGTACGGCATGGACCCCAACCAGTTCGCCCAGATGCTGGATGGTTCCGGTCAGGCCGGAATGATGGTTGGCGAGGTGCGACGTCGTAAGGCCCTGGCCAAGGTTCTGGAGCAGGCCGAGGTTGTGGACACCGACGGCAACAAGGTGGACCTGTCCGCTTTCGTGACCCCGGCCGGTGCTGAGGATGCAGCCGAGGACTCCGCTGAGGCCGAGGCATCCGAGGAGAAGTGAGCCGTGCGGTGAGCCGCCACGGTTGACCGACACCGTATTGACGACGCCCGCCGGGTAGGTGACCAACCTGCCCGGCGGGCGTCGTCGTCTGTCCAGGCCGAGGTGAGGCACGCCGCCAGCGAACAATGCGCGGGCAACGGATCCCCGTGCGTGCCGGTCAACTAGGCTCGAACGCGACCGACCAGACCTGAGCGCAGGTACCCCTTGGGGTGGCAGGCGGCAGGTAGGCCCGGTGAGAACCGGGACCGTGAACTCATGCGAAAGAGGGATGCACTGATGACCTCTCCGTTGACCCCGGAGCACTCCTCCGTACAGCCGCGGATGGACAGCCAGCCCATTGCCGGCCAGGACGACTATGTCTACAACCGTCTGCTCAAGGAGCGGATCATCTGGCTGGGCTCCCAGGTGGAGGACCGCAACGCCAACCTGATCTGCTCGCAGATGCTGCTGCTCTCCGCCGAGGACCCGGAAGCGGACATCTACCTCTACATCAACTCTCCGGGTGGTTCCGTGACCGCCGGGATGGCGATCTACGACACCATGCAGTTGATCCCCAACGACGTGGTGACCGTGGCCACCGGTCTGGCAGCCTCCATGGGGCAGTTTCTGCTGTCCTCCGGCACCCCGGGCAAGCGTTACGCCACGCCCAACACCCGCATCCTGATGCACCAGCCCTCCGGTGGCATGGGTGGTACGGCCTCTGACGTTCGTGTCCAGGCCGAGTTGATCATGGACATGAAGCGGCGCCTGGCAGAGCTGACGGCTGAGCAGACCGGTCAGAGCATTGAAAGGATCTTGGAAGACAACGACCGCGACAACTGGTTCACAGCCGAGCGCGGCCTGGAGTACGGCTTCTTTGACCACATTGCCCAGAACGCATCCGGTGTCTCCGGTGGCGGCGGAACCATGAAGGACCAGGAGTCCTGACCGGGCCCCTGACCACCACGCCTCTGCCAGATCACGGCTCAATTTTCTAAGGATGACTTCCATGAACTCCATGTTTGGACAGGCCGGCGCGCCGTACCTTCCGGGTTCGACCGCTGGTAACGTGCCCACCAGCCGTTACGTGCTGCCCGATTTTGAGGAGCGCACGCCCTACGGTTACCGCCGCCAGAACCCGTACACCAAGTTGTTCGAGGACCGCATTGTGTTCTTGGGCGTCCAGGTGGATGACGCTTCCGCCGACGACGTCATGGCGCAGCTGCTGGTGCTCGAGGCTCAGGACTCGGACCGGGACATCACCATGTACATCAACTCTCCCGGTGGATCGTTCACGGCCATGACGGCCATTTACGACACCATGCAGTTCATCCGCCCGGAGATCCAGACCGTGTGCCTGGGTCAGGCGGCCTCGGCTGCTTCCGTGTTGTTGGCAGCGGGCACCCCGGGCAAGCGCCTGGCGCTGCCGAACGCCCGTGTGTTGATCCACCAGCCGGCCATGCAGGGTCAGGGTGGCGGCCAGGCCTCGGACATCGAGATCCAGGCCAACGAGATCGTGCGCATGCGGACCTGGTTGGAAGACACCATGGCGCTGCACACCGGCAAGAGCTCCGAGCAGATCAACCGGGACATTGAGCGCGACAAGATCCTCACGGCCACCGAGGCCAAGGAGTACGGGATCGTGGATCACGTTCTGGAATCCCGCAAGGCGGTTAAGCCCAAGACGGTGACTGCCTGAGCATCCCGTGATCTCAGACCAGGTGTGACACGACTGAAGGCCACTTCCCGGCAAGGAAGTGGCCTTCAGTCGTGTCACAGTAGGACGACACCCCATCCCGGCAGGAAGCGCAACCCCCATGTCTCAGGACGCATCCGTGTTTGAAAATTCTCCCGACGCCGGCCGCGGACGGGTGGTGTTCTGGGTCTCCGTGGTGTTGATCCTGGTGATCATGGTGGTGGCCGCGGCCGTACCGGAGCAGGTGGGTGAGGCTTCCGACCAGGCTTTGAGCTGGGTGACGGAGAACACCGGCTGGTCCATGCTGGTGATTCCGCTGGCCATCATGGTGTTGCTGGTGGTCCTGGCGGTCACCAAATACGGGCGGATCAAGTTGGGCCCGGATGACTCTGAACCTGAATACCCCACGTACGCGTGGATCGCCATGCTCATGGGGGCGGTCATGGGCATTGGCTTGATCACCTACGGCGTGGCCCAACCGGTGATCCATCTGTGGACACCGCCGCACGGACTGTCTGAACCTGGAAGCCAGGACGCCGTGGTGGATGCCCTGCGGTTCACGTTTCTGGACTGGGGTCTGCACGCCTGGGCCATCTTTGGGATCTTCGGGTTGGCCATTGGGTACTCCACCCACAGGCTGGGCAACAAGGGATTGGTCTCACCCATCCTCAGGCCCCTGATCGCACGCCATGCAGATGGCGTCGTCGGCAAGGCTGTGGATGTCCTGGTGATCCTCTCCACGCTGTTCGGCACCACAACCTCCCTGGGACTAGGGGCAGCCCAGGTCAGCCAGGGTCTGGAGCAGGTCACCGGCGCAGCCCTCACCACCATCCCTGCGCAGTTGGTGATCATTTCAGTGATCACCGTGATCTTCACCGCCTCGGCCATGAGTGGTGTGGGCCGCGGCATCCGGCACCTGAGTCAGATCACCATGGTTCTGGCACTGGCGCTGCTGGTGTTTGTGCTGGTCGCAGGCCCCACCACCTATCTGATCAACATGTATTTCCGCGCGGTGGGCAGCTATGCGGGGGATTTCCTGGAGATCAGCCTGATGCTGCCTGCCACCTCGGATGAGCTGGCATGGATGCAGTGGTGGACCTACTTCATGATGGCGTGGTGGGTCAGCTGGGGTGCCTTTGTGGGAGTTTTCCTGGCCCGCATCTCCAAGGGCCGGACCATCCGCCAGTTCGTGGGTGTGGTCCTGGGGGTTCCCACGGTGGTGTTCTCCGCCTGGTTCACGGTCTTTGGCGGAAGTGCCATGTTCATGGACATGAATCGGGGGACAGCCATCGGCCAGGCAGCGGCGGAGAACGTCAACACCGCGTTCTTCGGCCTGTTGGACCAACTGCCCTGGACCCTGCTCACCTCTGTGGTGGCCATCATCCTGGTGGTCCTCTATTTTGTGACCGGTGCTGATTCCAACACGTACGTACTGGCCGTGATTTCCACGGATGGCAACATGCATCCCAGCCGCCCGGTGTTGCTGGTGTGGGGTGCCTTGACCGGTGCCATGGCGGCCGTGTTGCTCTACGCCGGGGGATTGCAGGCCCTGCAGACCGCGGTCATGCTCTCCGCGGCACCGTTCATCTTTGTGATCCTGGCGTTGGCCGTGTCCGTGGTGGCGTTGTTGCGCAAGGATCCGCTGGTTCTTCCGACGTCGTCGGGCGGGCCGTCCGTGGCCCATCAACTACCGCAGCGGTTCCTGACTAACAACAACAACGACGACGCCGCGGGCGCGGAACCGGCCGAGCCCCGTTCTTGATGGTGCAAGTGGTGTCGCGTTGGTGGCTGTCAGTGGGCTCGCGTATCGTGGGCTTCCTGGTACACGGGGGCAAACGCGTCCTGCCCAGAACCGGTGGGAACGGAAGAGGTTCCTGTGATCACGACCAGCTCTAAGGAGTGCACATGGCCCGCATCGGCGAAAGCGCTGATCTGCTGAAGTGCTCTTTCTGCGGAAAGAGTCAGAAGCAGGTCCGCAAGCTCATCGCTGGGCCAGGCGTCTACATCTGTGACGAGTGCATCGAGCTGTGCAACGAGATCATCGAGGAAGAGCTGACCGAGGTTGAGGCCTCTGAAGAGTCGGCCCTTCCCACCCCTCGTGAGATTTTCGACCACCTCCAGCAGTACGTGGTGGGCCAGGAGACGGCCAAGCGTGCGCTGTCGGTTGCGGTCTACAACCACTACAAGCGTGTGCGCGCCTCCCAGTCCGGCAAGCCGTTACAGTTGGCCACCGCTGCGGGGGACGAGGACGTGGAGATCGCCAAGTCCAACATTCTGTTGGTTGGTCCCACCGGTTCCGGCAAGACCTATCTGGCGCAGTCCCTGGCGCGGCGCTTGAACGTGCCGTTCGCCGTGGCTGATGCCACGTCCCTGACCGAGGCCGGGTATGTGGGCGAGGACGTGGAGAACATCCTGCTCAAGCTCATCCAGGCCGCTGATTTTGACGTCAAGCGTGCAGAATCCGGGATCATCTACATCGATGAGATCGACAAGATCTCCCGCAAATCGGAGAACCCATCCATCACCCGGGACGTCTCCGGTGAGGGTGTCCAGCAGGCTCTGCTGAAGATCCTGGAAGGCACGGTCGCGTCCGTTCCACCGCAGGGTGGGCGCAAGCACCCGCAGCAGGATTTCATCCAGATCGACACCACCAACGTGCTGTTCATCGTGGCCGGCGCCTTTGCGGGGCTGGAGGACATTGTGGAGTCCCGGGCCGGGAAGACCTCCATCGGTTTTGGCGCCCCCGTGGAGCAGATCGCCCACGGACCGGTGTCTGAACTGATGGGCAAGGTCATGCCGGAGGACCTGCTGAAGTTCGGATTGATCCCGGAGTTCATCGGCCGACTGCCCATCATCACCGCGTTGAACGAGCTCACGGATGAGGACCTCAAGCGCATCTTGGTGGAGCCCAAGAACGCGTTGACCAAGCAGTACCAGAAGATGTTCGACCTTGACGGTGTGGCTCTGACTTTCACCCCGGAGGCCTTGCAAGCCATTGCGGAGAAGGCCATTGAACGGGGAACCGGAGCCCGCGGATTGCGCGCCATCATGGAAGAAGTGCTGCTGCCGGTCATGTTCGATCTGCCCACGGTGGAAGATGCCGCTGAGGTGATTGTGGATGCGGACAGCGTGACTGACGGTGTTGCCCCGCAGGTTGTCACGGCCGAACCGGCTGACGAATCCAAGTCCGCCTGATCCACAGCACGGAAGCTGAGCACGCCGTGGCACGGGTAGTCGCACTGTTGCGTGGCATCAACGTGGGCGGGCGCCACAAAGTTCCCATGGCGGATTTGCGGGCCGTGGTGGAATCCATTGGCCTCACTGAGATTCAGACCTACATCCAGTCCGGCAACGTGGTGGCCACTGACCCACAGGAGTGCACCACGGATTCGCTCCGTCAGCTCTTGGAGACCGCGATCCAGGATGAGTTCGGGTTCCCGGTCCCCGTGGTCATGGTCTCAGCCGGTCGGTTCCGGGACATCCTGGCTGACTGCCCGTGGCCTGCCGTAGAAGATCCTCGCTGTGTGCACGCCATCTTCTATCCCGCGGCCATCCCCACTCCCATGCTCCAGCAGGCTCTTGACCTTGTGCGGTCGGATGACACTGACCAGGTGAGCGCGGATCACGATGTTGTCTGGCTGCACACACCCGCAGGACTCTCCACCTCCCGGATGGCTGAGCGGCTCATGCGTCTGACTCTGCCTGACGGCCGGCGCGGCACCGCCCGAAACCTGCGTTCGCTGCGCGAGATCACAGCCCGCCTTTGAGCTCCCGGACACGGCATCCCGGGCGGCGTCGTCGTAAGTTTGAGGCAGTGGCACGGCAAACGTGCCGATGCATCCCTAGAACGCTTGCTGCGTTAGGAGACCTCATGAGTGACACCGTTGACTTCTGGTTCGACCCCCTGTGCCCGTGGGCGTGGATGACCTCCCGGTGGATGGGTGAGGTGGAGCAGATCCGCGACGTCCAGGTGAACTGGCGCGTCATTTCCCTGGGCATCCTCAATGAGGACAACCCGGAGAACCACCACCACGGCCACATTGAATCCATGTGGCCGGTGCGTGTGGTGGAAGCTGCCGCTCAGGCCCACGGTGATCAATACCGCAAGCCGCTGTACGACGCCATCGGGACCCGGATCCACCCGGGACGCCGCGGCAAGGACGATCAGCTGGTGGCGGTGCTGGAGGAGTCCCTTCAGGAGGTGGGCCTGCCGACCGAGCTTGCCGAAGCCCGCAACTCGGAAGACCACGACGACGCCCTGCGGGCCTCCACCGATGCTGCTCGTGCAGTGGCTGGTCAGGACATCGGAACACCGTGCATCGCTGTGAACGGCGTAGGCTTCTTTGGCCCCGTGTTCACCCCGGCACCCAAGGGTGAGGAAGCCGGCAGGATTTGGGACGCTGCGTTGACGCTGTCCAGCTACCCGGGGTTCTACGAGCTCAAGCGTGGCCGCGAGAAGGGCCCGGACTTCAGCTGAGTCACATCGGGCAGGATACCCCTGGGGGTATGTGACATACTGACGGTGCCACATTCCCTAGCTTGAGGAGCCGTGCCCGATGACCACCCATGTCACCGAGATTGCCCCGGCCACGCTGCTGACCTGGATGCAGGACGGCAATGTCACGGTCGTGGACGTCCGTTCATCCGCCGAGTTCGAGTCCCTGCACATCCGCGGCAGTTACAACGTCCCGCTGCACCTGCTCTCCGAGCACGCCGAGGACATTGCTGATCGGCTGGATCAGCGCGTGGTCCTGGTCTGTCACTCCGGTGTCCGTGCTGCGCAAGCAAGGCAGCGGCTGAGTGCTGCGGGGCTGCAGGACGCCCATGTGCTGGACGGTGGTGCCGCAGCCTACGCGGCGGCCGGGGGTGCGGTCGTGGAGGGCAAACAGGCGTGGGCCATGGAGCGCCAGGTGCGCATGGCGGCCGGGTCGCTGGTGCTGGCGGGGGTCCTGGGTGGGCAGCTGCTCTCTCCCAAACTGCGCCTGCTCAGCGGGGGAGTCGGTGCCGGTTTGGCCTACTCCGCCGCCACCAACACGTGCGCCATGGGCAGTGTGCTGGCCAAGATGCCGTGGAACCGCGATACCCGGGAGGTCACGCCTCAGGACGTCTTGGACCAACTGCCGAGCGGCCGGTGATCAGTCGTGGGCACTGAGACAGCGGCGCGGTGGCCGGCATGAGCGGGCTCCTGATCCCGACGTTGGTCCTGGCCTTGGCCATCGGGCTCTCACTGGGCATGTTGGGCGGAGGCGGTTCGATCCTGACCGTGCCCATGCTGACCTACGTGGCCGGACTCGACCCACGGGAGGCCATCGCCACGTCCCTGTTCGTGGTGGGCGTGACCAGCGCCATCAGCGCTCTGACCCATGCTCGCCGCGGGTTCGTGCAATGGCGTACCGGTCTGGTCTTCGGGGCCACCAGCATGGCTGCAGCCTTCCTGGGCGCCATGATCGGTGAACACATCAGCCCCACAGTTCTGATGGTGGCCTTTGCCGTGATGACGGTGGCAACCTCGGTGGTCATGATTCGCGGTCGCCGTCCGTGCGACGGTCCGGACTGCCGGGCCGAATCTTCCCGCCTGACGTTGGTTGCCATCGGTCTGGGGGTCGGTATGGTCACGGGTCTCATCGGTGCCGGGGGCGGTTTCCTCGTGGTCCCGGCCCTGGCGCTGTTGGCCGGATTGAGCATGCCTGTCGCCGTGGGAACGTTCCTGATGGTGATCGCCATGAACTCCTTTGTGGGGCTCGTCGGTCACCTGTCCTCGGTGCATCTTCAGTGGACACTGGTCGCGGCCGTGACGACGACGGCGGTCCTCGGCTCCCTGATCGGTTCCAACGTGGCGGCCAGGGTTCCGGCCCAGGCGTTGCGCAAGGGATTCGGATGGTTCGTCCTGACCGTGGGCATTGTGGTCCTGGTGCAAGAGCTTCCCGATCCGGCGGGCCTGATCCTGGCAGGCGTGGCTGCCGTGACGGGTGTGGCTGTCCTGGTGTGTCGGGTGGTTCCGGCCTGTCCGCTGGGATCTCGACCGGCACCGTCGTGACCATGTGAGACCCGATACCCGGGTGACCTCCGCACGGTTTCCGGAACGATTGGCCATCGCATGGCGGAGGGCCCCTCACAGATTTGGTGAGGGGCCCTCATTGTGTCGTTTCGGTGCGTCAGGCGGTCACGACCTCCCGGCCCTTATTCATCCAGTTGTTGATCGAGCCCCTGAGCTCCGCGACCTGGAAGCCGTTGTTGCGCAGCATGTTCGCGACAATCGAACTGCGCAGACCGCTCTGGCAATAGGTCACGATCGTGCCCTCCTGCGGGAGCTTCTCCAGGTTCCACAACACACGTCCACCGTGGAGCTGCTCGGCGCCGTCGATGTGACCACCTTGGTATTCGCTAACCGCACGGACATCCAGAAGGAAGTCGCGGTCAAAGCCCTCGAGCTCCGCGGGATCGATGACCTCGGGGGTCTCCTGCGGGAGGCCGTCCATGGACGGGATGTATCCCGTGACGTCATCGATGCCCACGCGCACCAGGTGGTCCCAGATCTCGCGTGCCGCATCGCCGTTCGGTGCCAGCAGGACGAGCGGGGCTGGATTGCGGTCCGGGTCCACGGCCCAGGCTCCGAAGCTGGCGATCTTGCCGTCCGACGGAATGTGCAGCGCATGCTTCACGGTGCCCTTGTGGACTTCATCGACGGGACGAGTGTCCACGAACGACAAAGCGCCGGACTCGATCTGCGGTGCAAGCTGGCTCGCGGAATACTCCGGCAACTCGCCTCGCTCACCCATGACGTCCGGACCCTGACGGTTCTGGTTCTTCATGCGGCCGAAGTAGAACGGGGCATCAGGCTGGCCGAACAGGAGTTCGTCCACGAAGCCTGCCTCGTCGTCGTTCTCGACGTACTTGCTCCACCAGGCGTAGTTGCGTTCGTAGCCGACCGTGGTGGAGGGGATCGCGCCGAGGGCCTTGCCGCAAGCGGAGCCCGCGCCGTGGGCCGGATAGACCTGCACGTGGTCGGGCAGGGTCAGGAACTTCTCCTTGAGGCTCCGGAACATGCGCTGGGCGCCTTCGAAACGGGTGTCGATGCCGCCGGCGGCTTCGTCCAGCAGATCCGGGCGACCGAGGTCTCCGATGAACACAAAGTCGCCGGTCATCATGTACCCGGGGGTATCCGCGAAGGCGCCGTCCGTGACCAGGAAGGAGAGGTGCTCGGGGGTGTGGCCGGGGGTGTGCACGGCTTCGATGGTGATGTTGCCGATCTGGAGCCTGGACCCGTCGTGGAGCCGCTCCGCCTCGAAGCGGTACTGCCAGTCCTCGCCGCCTTCGGCAGAGACGTACATGGTCGCGCCGGTGGCGGCCGCCAATTCACGGGTTCCGGAGAGGAAGTCCGCGTGGATGTGGGTTTCGGTCACCGCGACGATCTGCATGCCGTGCTCGTGGGCCAGGCGCTGGAACACCTCGATGTCACGGCGGGGGTCAACCACCACCGCCGTGTTCTCGCGCTGGCAGCCAATGAAGTAGCTGGCCTGTGCTAGGTCCTCGTCGTAGATGCGCTCCAAGAGCATGAGTGCCTCCTCGGGGAGTCGTAGGTACGGCGCAGCTGCGCCTCACACCTTCCAACCTAATACCCTCAGGGGTATATTCACAGGGCTTGGGCGTGGTTGAGGAGGTCGAAACCGGGCATGAAAAACGCCGGGGTGGGGGGGGTGGCCCCGCTCTCCTCCGCCAGGGGGGGGCACCCCCGCCTCCGGCGGCGCGCCGGGGGGGCCGCGCCGCCCG
>NZ_JAAVUN010000010.1:21409-45364 GCF_012163155.1 Kocuria subflava | reverse complement strand
GGGGTTGTTCCGCCTATCTCATCTGATAGGCGGAACAACCCCGAACTCGGCGTTTCGGCCGGGTCGTCAGCCGGTCGGGGTTTCCTCCGGCTCGGCCAGAACGACGTCGGTGACCAGCAGCCCGCCGTCCTCAACGGTGCCTTCTGCCAGGGTCAGTTCCCGCGCGTTGCCCGCGGCCTTCAGGTCCTCCAAACCAACTTCCAACAGCGCGACTTGGGCGGCGGTGCCGGTGATGGTCGCTGACAGGACCTCCGTACGCTGCTTGACCTTGGCCTCGGACTTGGACTTTCGCAGCCCGGAGAGTGCCTGGCCCACGGTGGTGAGCACACCGGGGTCGGCCTCAGACACGGTGGTGGCAAAGGACTCCGCGGTGGGCCACTGTGCCCGGTGCACCGAACCGGCTCGCCACCAGGACCAGACCTCTTCCGTGGCGAACGGGATGAACGGTGCGAACAGGCGCAGCAATGTGTCCAGGGTGGTGGCCAGTGCTGCGTGCACGGAGGCTTGCTCCGCCTCCCCGCGAGCACCGTAGGCGCGGTCCTTGACCAGCTCCACGTAGTCGTCCGTGAAGGTCCAGAAGAAGGACTCGGTCAGTTGCAGCGCCCGGGCGTATTCGTACTGGGCGAACGCCCCCGAGGACCGGGTGACCACTTCGCGCAGTCGTGCCAGCAGGGCACGGTCCAAGCCGTTGGTCAGCACCGAGGCATCGGTTGCGTCAGCCAGGTCCCCGCCGATCACGGAGGCTTCCGTGACGCCCTGGCCCAGCACGAACTTGGAGGCGTTGAGCAACTTGATGGCCAGGCGGCGCCCGATCTTCATCTGACCTTCGTCATAGGCGGTGTCCGCGCCCAAGCGGGCAGAAGCGGCCCAGTAGCGCACGGCGTCCGAGCCGTACTTCTCCAGGACCTCGTTGGGGACCACCACGTTGCCCTTGGACTTGGACATCTTCTTGCGGTCCGGGTCCAGGATCCATCCGGAGAGCGCTGTGTTGGTCCACGGCACGGAGTTCTCCAAAGAATCCGAGCGCACGGCGGTGGAGAACAGCCAGGTCCGGATGATGTCGTGACCCTGGGGGCGCAGGTCCATGGGGAACGTGACCTTGTGCAGGTCCTCGTCCACGGCCCAGCCGGTGGCGATCTGCGGAGTCAGCGAGGAAGTGGCCCAGGTGTCCAGGACATCCGGATCCCCGGTGAAGCCGCCAGGCACGTCACGCTGATCCTGGGTGAAACCGGGGGCTGCATCCGCGGCAGGATCCACCGGCAGCTGGTCCTCACTGGGCAGGATCGGGTTCGCGTAGTCGGGGTCGCCGTCGTTGTTGAGCGGGTACCAGACCGGGATGGGCACGCCAAAGTAGCGTTGACGGGAGATCAGCCAGTCGCCGTTGAGGCCCTCGATCCAGTTCTCGTAGCGGGAGCGCATGAAGCCGGGGTGCCAGGTCATTTCCCGGCCGCGGTTGATCAGGGCTTCACGACGCCCGGCGTCCCGGCCGCCGTTGCGGATGTACCACTGGCGTGAGGTGACGACTTCCAGGGGTTTGTCGCCCTTATCGTAGAAGTTCACCGGGTGGGTGATCTTCGTGGGTTCGCCTTCCAGATCACCGGAGTCACGCAGCATCTCGACCACGGCCTGTTGGGCGGAGAACACGGTTTTGCCGGCAACGTTGGCGTAGCGCTCGGCGGGGGCGCCGTCGTTGATCCACTCCGGGTTCTCGGAGGCGAACCGCCCGTCACGGCCGATCAGCGCGCGGGTGGGCAGCTCCAGTTCGCGCCACCAGGTGACGTCGGTGAGGTCACCGAACGTACAGATCATGGCAATGCCGGAGCCCTTGTCGGGCTGGGCCAGGGGGTGGGCCTTGACCTCAACCTCGACGTCGAACAGCGGCGAACGCACCGTGGTGCCGAACAACTCCTGGTAGCGCTCATCATCCGGGTGGGCAACCAGCGCCACGCAGGAGGGCAGGAGTTCGGGGCGGGTGGTCTCGATGAAAACCTTCTGGCCGTCCGGACGGTGGAAGGACACACGGTGGTAGGCACCCTCGCGTTCCTTGTCCTCGATCTCAGCCTGAGCCACGGCGGTGCGGAACGTGACGTCCCACATGGTGGGGGCCTCTGCCATGTAGGCGCTACCGGCCTGAAGGTCCTTCAGGAAAGCCAGCTGGGAGACCTTGCGGGAGTGATCATCAATGGTGCGGTACGTGCGGTCCCAGTCCACGGAGAGCCCCAGGGTGGCAAAGAGGTGCTCAAAGACCTTCTCGTCCTCGACCGCCAGTTCTTCACACAGTTCAATGAAGTTCTTGCGGGAGACCACATCCCAGTCCCGCTGGTTCTTGGCGGGCTTCTCCGGGGGACGGTAACCCTCCACGTAGGAGTACGTGGGATCGCAACGCACGCCGTAGTAGTTCTGCACGCGGCGCTCAGTGGGCAGACCGTTGTCATCCCAACCCAGTGGGTAGAACACGTTCTTGCCGGTCATCCGCTGGTAGCGGGCGATCACGTCCGTCTGCGTGTAGGAGAACATGTGTCCCACGTGCAGAGAGCCGGAGGCCGTGGGCGGGGGAGTGTCGATCGAATAGACCTGCTCGCGGGTGGTGTCCGGGTTGAAGGCAAATGTGCCGTGCTCGCGCCACTGCTGCGAGTACTTCTCCTCCAGACCCTCCAATGCGGGCTTGTCCGGGTAGTTCACGGTGGTGGGCGTGTCTGTGCCCTGCGTGTTTTCAGCCATGCGGGCCAGTCTTTCATGTTTGCGGGGATCCACACGCGCCCGTGGGGTGTCCGCGTTGTCACTGTGCTGAGCTCCGCACGCCGCCCCGCTCCTCCGCCGAGTAGGCCGTTTGATCGCCCCTGAGTGGGTCAGGAGCGATCAAACGGCCTACTCGGCGGGAGAAGGGGAGGGGACTATTGGGCGGGGAAGAGGACCGGGGTCAGCAGGAGGAAACCGGCCAGTGTCAGGAGGAACAGCACCAAACCAGCTGCCAGGACCTTGCCTGCAGGCTTGGCGATGTTGACCGTGTAATTGCTGCGCGGGATGTCGAACGGTATCCACAACGGAGCATCGGGGTCATCCACAACGGTCACAAAACGCCAGGCGTGCAGCTCACGTCCAGTGCCCGGTCCCAGGGGCACGGCCAAAGCGGCGAGCTCTTGCTCAATCATCGGCCGTACCTGGCGGCCCATCAGGACCGGCAGCACCACCACAGCCAAGGTGGCAAGACCGAACAACCAGACAGGAGATGCAGCGTGGTATCCGCTGATCCACCGCGGAATCTCCAGGGCACAGATGACCACCAGGAATGCCAGAAGCGACCAACTCAAACTTCGCATGATCACGGTCATGGTGGCGGCCTGCCGGATCATGGTGCCCAGGCTCTCGGCGTCTTGCACCACACCCGTGGAGGGGCGTGAACGGGACACAGACATCACGGCCAGCATGATTGCCATGGACAACAGAATGGCTCCGCCACCCACCAGCGGCGCCATCAGCACGTTGGTCACGGTCTTTTCGCCCCAACGCGTCACCTGGCCGTCCGCGCCGGTGTGCAACGGCACCTGGTCCGGAATTCGGTCCCACATGGCCCCGGCCATCAGGAGTGTGGCCACAAGAACCACGACGCCGATCCCCACCGGCACCCACCCGCTCCTGGATGACCATGTGAAGGGACGGTATCCATCCTCGTGAAGCTCTGTGAGCCAGGCACCTGTGGGCAGATCATCCGATGACTTGGGTCGGTCAGCCGGGACCGGGAGCTGGGTGCGGGAAGCCTGGGACATGGGCTCACTTTCGTCGTCGTCGTTCCAGCGTAGGTGACTGACGTCAAGTAGCGGCTGACTAGGCGGGGGTAGCGTGCGGGCATGACCGAAATCGTGATCAAGCGTGTGCGTGAAGAACCCCAGGAACAGGATGGTGTGCGGATTCTGGTGGACCGGCTGTGGCCGCGGGGGCTGTCCAAGGCGAAGGCCGATGTGGGCTGCCGTGTGCCCGAGGCAGCCCCGTCCCCGGAATTGCGCAAGTGGTTCAACCATGAGCCGGCCAAGTGGGAGGAATTCGTGGAGCGCTACCGAGCGGAGCTGGAGGAGAATTCAGCAGCCGCTGAGCTGGCCGCGCAGATCGAGCGCCACCCCAAAGTCACGCTGCTGTACGACGCCAAGGACACCAAGCACAACCACGCTCTAATTCTGCGGGACTGGCTGGCTTACCAGGCGGGGTGACCGGCCTCAGAGACTGACTGGACCTGAGTGGTCGTCAGTGGGCAGCCCGTCCAGCGCCACGGCGGTGACCTTCATGGAGGCCAGGTCGAAATCGCTGTGCAGGGAGGTCAGGAACGCAGTGTCGGATGCGTCACGGCCTGTGGCAATGCGCACCAGCGACTGACGGGGAGCCAATCGAGTTGCATCCACCACCTGCCACTGGCCGTCCACGGCGACTTCTGCCACCGCGTGGAAATCCATGGGGCTCAGACCCGGGGCGTACACGGAGACCAGCCGGGCCGGCAACTGGCAGGCGCGCAGCAGGGCCACACTCAGATGGGCAAAGTCGCGGCACACGCCGCTGCGGGCCAGGTAGGTGTCCACGGCACCATCGGTGGGGATGGAGGAGCCAATCACGTAGCTGAGATGTTTGTGCACCCAGTCGCTCACAGCCTGGACAGCCTGCTGACCTTTGAGGCCTTTGAAGAGTTCACTGCCGAGGGGTGTCAGTTTGTCGGACTCGCTGTAGCGCGAGGGTCGGCGATAGAGGATGTCCTGGTTGTCGTCGAAGTCAGCTGATGCCCCAGCGGTGCCGACAACGGCGCGGTATGTGAAGTCCACCTGGCCGGCCTCAACAACCGCCTTGTGCAGACGGGTTCCGTGCACAGATTCGATCTCCGTGAGTTCCACACGCTGACCGTCCAGCGTGCAGTTGATCTCCTCCTCCACAATCTGCGGCCCGGCTGCGGCTGCCACGGAAAAAATCAACTCGGCGTAGGCGCTGGTGCTGCCTTGGATGCGAGCGGTGACCTCGGTGCCGTGCTGTGCCACGGTTCCCCCTGTTCTTGCGGTTCGCTGCAGGAACGCAGCCGCCTTACAGTAGCCGATCCACCACCGTTCATGGCCTCCATGACGCGCGCTGCACGCGCTACCGTGGTCACCATGACTGAGACCACAGCAACAGGGCACACGAACAACGACCACGAACGGCACCCGGTGGCCGTGGTGACCGGTGCATCCACCGGAATCGGAGAAGCCACGGCACGGAAACTCCGAGCAGACGGTTGGACGGTCTACGCCGTGGCTCGTCGTGCGGACCGGTTGGAGGCGCTGGCCCAGGAGACCGGTGTGGTGCCTGTGGCCACTGATGTGACGGACCAAGGCCAGGTTGAGGCCTTGCGGGACCGAGTTCTTTCCGAGTCCGGGACCCTTGACGCCCTGGTGAACATCTCCGGCGGTGCGCGGGGCACGGACCCGGTGGGGGAAGCTCAAGACCAGGACTGGGAGTTCATGTTCCAGGTCAATGTCATGGGCACCATGCGTGTGGTTCGCGCCTTCCTCCCGGCGCTGCGCCAGAACGGGGAGGGCACCATCTTGAACCTGACCTCCACCGCGGCCGAACACGCCTACGAGGGTGGGTCCGGCTACAACGCGGCCAAGTCCGGTGAGCGGGCGCTGACGCAGGCGTTGCGGTTGGAAGAGGCCGAGCACAACGTGCGAGTGATTGAGGTGGCACCGGGCATGGTTCACACCCCGGAGTTTTCGCTCATGCGCCTGGGTGGGGACCAGTCCAAGGCGAACAAGGTCTACGCCGGTGTTGAGAAGCCTCTGACCTCAGAGGATGTGGCAGACGTCTGCGCATATGCGTTGAACCTGCCGCATCACGTGAACCTGGACCTGATCACGCTGCGCCCCGTGGCCCAAGCGGCCCAGCACAAGGTGATCCGCAAGGGCTGAGTTGTTGGTGCTCCGACGAACCCTCACGGGACTACGCCATCAGCGACTGATGGCGTAGTGCCGTGAGGGTTCGTCCAGAGGGCTACAGGTTGTTGGGCGGCTTATCAGCCGAAGACGACCGTGCGGTCCCCATCCAAGAAGATCCGTCCCTCGCAGTGGGCGCGCACAGCGCGGTAGAGCACATTGCGCTCCACGTCCGCCCCGGACTTCACCAGTTCTTGCTTGGTGTGGCGGTGATCCACCCGGACCACGTCCTGTTCGATGATCGGGCCCTCATCCAGATCAGCCGTGACGTAGTGCGCGGTGGCACCAATCATCTTCACGCCGCGATCATGCGCGCGCTGATACGGGTTGGCGCCGATGAATGACGGCAAGAACGAGTGGTGGATGTTGATGATCGGCGTGGGGGCCTTCTGCAGGAAGTCGTCACTGAGGATGCGCATGTAGCGGGCCAGGACAATGACGTCGACGTCGTCACCAATGGCCGCCAGGACCGCTGCCTCATGTTCTTCCTTCGTGAGATCTGCGTTGGGAACCACCTGGTAGGGGATGCCGTGGAAGTCACACAGGGCCTGGTGGACATCGTGATTGGAGATCACCTTGACCACCTCTCCTGCCAGCTGACCCGTTTGTGCGCGGCGGATCATTTCCACCAGGCAGTGATCCGTCTGGGAGGCCAGTACGGCCACACGCAAGGTGGCCGGGTAAGGCTGAATCTCCACCGTGGAGGCATCCAGGGAGTTGGTCAACCGTTCGTGGAGGCGGTGAAACTCGGCGTCTGCGGCGTCGTCGTTCGGGGTGCGTTCGGCAGAGGAGTCAAGCACGGCGCGGAAGAAGAAAGACCCGCCGGAGGCACCGTGGACCGGGGCGCCAGTCTGGGGGAGCGCATCGCCATCCGTGAACTGGTCCAGCTGCAGGATGTTCATACCTCGGTCCGCAAAGGCGGTGGTGATGGTGCCCACCAAGCCGGGACGGTCGGGACAGGTGACGCGGACGATGCGCTGGGCCATGGAGCTGCGGCCTCCAAGAAGTCAAGACGGATGTTGGCTGCCGACCATGGTCCCACAGCCCGGCCCTGCGCTGGACATAGGCTGAGCCCATGACGACGACGGACGGTGCCCCGGACGACGATTGCTTCCGGCAGCGTGTGGTGGTGTTCGACTTGGACGACACCTTGGTGGCGGGCGACTCCTTCGCCCGGTTCCTCAAAGCCCGCATCTCAGGCAACCTACTGCGGGCAGCCGCGACCGTCCTCACGGCACCCGCCTGGATCCCCGCGTGGGCGTTGCGACGCACGCGTGTGGCCGCCGAGAGGTACCTGATCTGGCTGGCCTCCGTGGGTTTGGACGATCCGACCTATGAGGCGGAGGCGCGTACGTTCGCTGCCGAGCACGCGGGTCCTGCCGGTGGGCGGACGTCCGCACCGGCATTGGCCTGCGTGCAGGACCATCTCGACGGGGGCGACCGAGTGCTGGTGGTCACTGCCTGCGCTGCGCCCGTGGCGCAGGCAGTGTGCGAGGAGGCCGGGCTCGTCGGAGTCGAGGTGGTTGCGTCGACCATGGTCCGAAGCCGATGGCGGTTCCCTCGCCGTGTAGAACCCGTGCGCGGAATCGCCAAACTGCGGGCCCTTGAGGCCCTGGGCGTGCAATTGCCGGTGGAGCACGCCTATTCGGACAGCCACTCGGATCTCCCGTTGCTCATGGCGGCCCGCACACCGCATGTGGTCAATCCGTCCGCCCGGGATCTGCGTCGACTCCGTGAGGCTCTGGGGCAGGGCCTCGACGTCCTGGACTGGCACCAGGACTGACATGAAAGCCGACGGGGCCCTCCCTCTGGCGTGAATCGCAGGCCCTCACCACGTACACTTGACCCGACTTGGCGTTGATCCGGCCATCACCGGGGAGCTCTTCGGAAGAACGGTCCGCCGCCACGTTCAGCGGGCTCAGTAGAACCGGACGGGTCAGGCCCGTGACAGCCTGCAATCAAGCGGCATCCGCTTGGGGAGTCACTACGGCACGCACCGCGTCCGTCGTCGTGAATCTTCAGTGGGTGCAAGCGAGGTGGTACCGCGTGGCCGACCCAACCGGGTCGGTGGCGTCCTTGCAGCCCGGCCGATCAGGTGACTGGTCGGAGATGAGCCAAGGCAAGGACGTACGCGAAGTGAACCAGCCGCTGTATCCCAAGGCGAGCACCAACCCTGATGCCCAGGGTGTTCCCACCTCCCCGCGCTTCCCAGAGATCGAGGAGCGGGTGCTGGAGTACTGGAAGCGGGACAACACGTTCCAGGCCAGCATTGATCAGCGCCCGGCGGGGGAGGATGGCTCCAACGAGTTCGTGTTCTATGACGGCCCTCCGTTCGCCAACGGTCTGCCCCACTACGGTCACCTGCTGACCGGCTACGCCAAGGACCTGGTGGCCCGGTATCAGACCCAGAAGGGCCGCCGTGTGGAGCGCCGCTTCGGCTGGGACACCCACGGGCTGCCGGCCGAGCTGGAGGCCATGAAGCAGCTGGGCATGAACGACAAGAAGCAGATCGAGGCCATGGGCATCGACCGCTTCAACGCCGCCTGCCGCGAGTCCGTCATGAAGTACGCGACCGAGTGGCAGGACTACGTCACCCGCCAGGCCCGCTGGGTGGATTTTGAGAACGACTACAAGACCCTCAACGTCGAGTACATGGAGTCGGTCATCCACGCCTTCGCCGAACTGGATAAGAAGGGCCTGGTCTACAAGGGCTACCGCGTTCTGCCGTACTGCTGGAAGGACGAGACCCCTCTGTCCAACCACGAGCTGCGCATGGATGATGACGTCTACCAGGACCGCACCGATCAGACCGTCACGGTCGCCTTCCGCCTGACCGGCGAGTTGGCCACCGGCGGCAAGGTCGACGACGACGCCCCGGCTGCCGCCACTCAACAGCTGGCTTCCGAGCTGGCCGGTGTGGAAGCCCTGGCCTGGACCACCACGCCCTGGACGCTGCCCACCAACCAGGCGCTCGCGGTCGGCCCGGAAATCGACTACGTGGTGGTTGCAGGTACCGGTGAGATGGAGGGACGGAAATTCCTGCTGGCCGAGGCCCTGTTGGGTGCTCACGCCAAGGCCTTGGGATTCGAGGATTCTGAGGCCGCTGCGGGGGCCGTCGTCGCCCGGCACCGTGGTGCTGAACTGGAGGGGCTGAAGTACCAGCCCCTGTGGGACTACCTGGCCAACCTGCCTACCACGTTGGTGGAGCCGGCGCCGGGTCAGGACGCGGCCAACTCCTGGCAGATCATCGTGGCCGATTACGTGACCGTCACGGACGGCACCGGCCTGGTGCATCAGGCACCGGCCTACGGTGAGGACGATCAGAAGGCCACCGCCGAATACGGCATCCCCGTGGTGCTTTCCGTGGACGATTCCGGTGAGTTCCTGCCCTGGCTCGGGGACACCGCGGTGTCCGCCGAGGCTCCGTTGGCTGCGATCGCGCGGCTGAACGTGTTCGACCCCGAGGTTTCGCGAACCATCATTCGCAATCTGCGCGAACGCAACCTGCTGGTCAAGCAGGACTCCTACCTCCACGCCTACCCGCACTGCTGGCGTTGCCGGAATCCGCTGATCTACCGGGCCGTGGACTCCTGGTTCGTGGAGGTCACCCGGTTCAAGGACCGCATGCTGGAACTGAACCAGGAGATCAACTGGATCCCCGGCAACGTCAAGCACGGTCAGTTCGGCAAGTGGCTGGAGAATGCCCGTGACTGGTCGATCTCCCGCAACCGCTACTGGGGTTCGCCCATCCCCGTGTGGGAGTCGGATGACCCGCGCTTCCCGCGCCGGGACGTCTACGGTTCTCTGGCGGCGATGGAGCGTGACTTCGGGCGGCTTCCGCTCAACGACGACGGCCAGGTGGACCTGCACCGTCCCTGGATCGATGATCTGACGAGGCCCCACCCGGACCCGGATGCCGCTGCCGCCGGTGCCACCATGCGCCGTGTTCCCGAGGTCCTGGACGTGTGGTTCGATTCCGGTTCCATGCCCTATGCCCAGGTGCATTACCCGATGGAAAACGAACAGTGGTTCAACACCCACAACCCGGGTGACTTCATCGTGGAGTACATCGGCCAAACCCGCGGTTGGTTCTACACGCTGCACATCCTGGCCACGGCTCTGTTTGACCGTCCCGCGTTCCGCAACGTGATCTCTCACGGGATCGTGCTGGGCTCCGATGGACAGAAGATGTCCAAGTCCCTACAGAACTACCCGAACGTCAACGAGGTCCTGGACCGTGACGGCGCCGACGCCATGCGGTGGTTCCTGATGTCCAGCGCCATCCTGCGCGGTGGCAACTTGATTGTGACCGAGGAAGGCATCCGAGAAGCCACCCGCCAGATGCTGCTGCCGCTGTGGAGCACCTGGTACTTCTTCAGCCTGTACGCCAATGCGGCGAACAACGGTTCAGGATACCAAGCCTCTGAACGCTGTGAGTCCGAGAACGTGATGGACCGCTACGTGCTGACCCGCACCGGGGCAGCCGTGCGTGAAGTGGGCCAGAAGTTCGATGACTACGACATCTGGGGTGCCGCCGAGGCTTTGCGCAACCACATGGAGCTGGTGACCAACTGGTACGTGCGCCGTTCCCGCGACCGGTTCTTTGACGAGGACCCTGCAGCATTTGACGTCCTCTACACGGTTCTGGAAACCACCACGCGATTGTCTGCATCCCTGTTGCCGCTGATCTCCGAGGAGATCTGGCGCGGACTCACTGGCGGTCGTTCCGTGCACATGACGGATTGGCCCGACGCTGACAAGTTCCCGCACTCGGATGAGGACCTTGCTCTGGTGGAGCGCATGGAGACCACCCGCACCGTGGCCTCGGCCGGGTCCGGGTTGCGCAAGGCTCACAAGCTGCGTGTTCGCCAGCCGTTGGCGGGTCTGACGGTGGCGGTGCCCGGAGGCAAGGACCTGGCCGGGACCTTCGAGCAGATCATCGCGGATGAGCTCAACCTCAAGTCCGTGACCCTGTTGGACGCTGCCCAGACCAGCCCCGCAGACTTCGGTATCTCCCAGCAGATCAAGGTCAACGCTCGCGCGGCCGGCCCCCGCCTGGGCAAGGGTGTGCAGGCGGTCATCAAGGCCACCAAGACCGGCGACTGGCAGATCAACGACGACGGCACCGTGACTGCCGGCGGCGTTGAATTGGTGGAGGGCGAGTACGAGCTCGAGACCGTGGTGTCCGACGACGCCGGTTCCGGTGCCGTGGCCGTGCTGCCCGGCGGCGGGTTCCTGGTGCTGGACACCGAACTCACCCCGGAACTCGAAGCCGAAGGCGTTGCCCGTGACATGATCCGGACCATCCAGCAGGCGCGGAAGGACGCGGGCCTGAATGTCTCCGACATAGTTAGAGTTCAAATTCCCGTGGACGAAAATATTTTGACCAAACTCGCACCGAATCTCTCGTTAATCATGAGCGAGACAATGTCGCGTGTCGTAGATTTCGTCCCGTCTTCGGGAATGACTCGAAAATTACAAGGTTCTTTGGCGGCGTCGAGCGCAGTGCACGGTTGGAGGGTGTCGACGCCTGCTTTTGAATTCTTGAAGCAGCAACATCGGGACATGATGCCATCCGCTTTTACCGGACGGAAACTGATATTTGAGAAAATGAATCCTCCATCAAAGTTGTTGAAAACTGTTTCGATGCGCCCCCTGAACTTTCAAGTTCAAATACCAAATCTAAGCTCTCTTGATCTTGACTCAATTGAACCACCTAGGCCCCAAGACGATGAGGTGTCTGTGGAGAAGGTCGATTCAAGTGAGCATGCAAGTGCTCCCGAAAGAGGCGACGCAAGTGATCGCTGAGGCTTGGGATTTGCCCGACGCGCAGACGGTCGAGGACGTGTACCAGCTGCTGCTGGACCGGGCACCGGAGAACAAGATGGCGCCACGGCTGGATGCCATGCAGCAGATGGTGGAGGTCCTGGGGGACCCGCACCGTTCTGCTCCGGTCATCCACATCACCGGCACCAACGGAAAGACTTCCACGGCGCGGATGATCGAATCCCTGCTGCTGGCGCAGGACCTGCGGGTGGGCCGCTACACCTCTCCACATCTGGAGAGCGTGACGGAGCGCATCAGCGTGGACGGCGAACCGGTGGATGATGACACGTTCGTTCGGGTGTTCAATGAGATCGCGCCGTACGTCGTCGTCGTGGATGCGCGGTTGGCTGAGGCCGGGGCACCCAAGCTGACTTATTTTGAACTGGTCACCGTGCTGGCCTTTGCCGTCTTTGCGGACGCTCCCGTTGACGTCATGGTGCTGGAAGTGGGTCTGGGCGGTGAATGGGATGCCACCAACGTGGCCGACGGTGCAGTGTCCGTGGTGACGCCGATCGATCTGGACCACACGGACCGGCTCGGCGACACCCCGGGGGAGATCGCCCAGGAGAAGTCCGGGATCATCAAACCCCAAGGATTCCTGGTCTCTGCTGCCCAGGACCCGGATGCCGCCCAGGTCCTCCTGGAGAAGGCACAGGAGCTGGGTGTCCCGTTCCGGTTCGAGGGTGTGGAGTTCGGCGTTGAGGAGCGGCTGCCCGGTGTGGGTGGCCAGCAGATTACCGTGCGTGGCCTGGCGGGCACCTACCCGGACCTGCTGCTGCCCCTGTTGGGTGAGTACCAGGCCAGCAACGCTGCCGTGGCCATTGCGGCCGTGGAAGCGTTCGTGGGCGGGGGAGAAAAGGCCTTGGCTGAGGACATCGTGCGTGATGGTCTGGGGGCGGCCTCCTCGCCTGGGCGCCTGGAGCTCATGCAACCATCCCCGCCCGTGGTCATTGACGCTGCGCACAACCCACACGGCGTGGCAGCTTCCGCGGCTGCCCTGGTGGAGACCTTCCACCCGGAGCGGCTCTACGCCGTGGTGGGCGCCTTGAGTGACAAGGATGTTGACGGCATTCTGCAGGCACTCATGGACGGTTACTCGCACCTGGACGCCCAGTGGTGGTTCACCGCATCCGACTCGGCCCGCGCCATTGCTCCGGAGACCCTGGCCCAGGCGGCCATTGACTTGGGATTCCCGGAGGGCTCAGTTCATTCGGCGGAGACGGTCGACGACGCCGTGACCCAAGCGCTCGAGGCAGCACGGACGGAGAAAACTGAGAAGGGTGAGTCCACCGTTCTGATCACCGGCTCCGTGACCGTCGCCGGTGAAGCCCGCCGGATCCTGAAAGGCTGACCCATGGCACGAATGACCAAGGCCCAGCGCGAGTGGCGGCCCAATCAGATCAAGAAGCCGCGATCGATCAAGATGATGTTCGCCTCCACCGTGCTGACCATGGAGGCATTCGTCGTGTTCTTCGGGGCGCTCACGGTGTTCGGCCTGTGGGGGCCGGAACACCCGCACCGGCTGTGGGTCCTGATCGGCGGGTCCGTGTTCGCGGTGCTGTTCATCCTGTGCTGCGCGGTCCTGCGGAAATCCTGGGGTGTGGCCGCCGGTTGGGTACTGCAGGTCTGGATGGTGCTGACCGGCTTCTTCCTGCCGGCCATGTTCGCCCTGGGGGCGATCTTCGTCCTGCTCTGGTGGTATGCCGTCCGCAAGGGGGCGCAGCTGGACCGGGAGAACGCCGAGCGGTACCAGGCGGAACTGGACTGGCAGGCGCGGCACGGGGGTTAGACGCTGCTCGGGCCGAGGAGACGACGCACTGCTTCCGCCACTTCGCCGGGGTTCACTTTTCGGGTGCTGAGCATCAGCCCGTTCAGCAGCACTCCGTTGAGATGGTCTGCTGCCATGCGCGCCGCGCTGGAAGGATCGGCCAACCCGGCGCTCGACATGACATCCACCATCAGCGTGCGCAGACGGTCGTGATGGGTGCTGAGGTCCACGCTGGGCTCGGTGGCCAGGGCGAGACGCGCCCGCTGGGGTCCCGGGTTGGCCAGTT
This sequence comes from Kocuria subflava, assembly GCF_012163155.1. Lineage (GTDB taxonomy): Bacteria > Actinomycetota > Actinomycetes > Actinomycetales > Micrococcaceae > Kocuria > Kocuria subflava. The sequence continues at coordinate 31,539 of NZ_JAAVUN010000010.1, read as the reverse complement.
GAGCCGTAATGAAAGCATCCGCGAGGTCCGCGACGTCGTCGGCGGACCGTACGGAGGCGACGTCGAGAGCTTCCGCCATCTGCATGTCCTGACGTTCCAACTCATCGGCGACGGCTGCGACAAGTGCCGCGCGCGTGCGGAAATGGTTGGAGCACGTGCCCGTAGGCACTTCGGCGGATTGGTCCACCGCACGGTGGGTGAGTGCGCGGGACCCGCCTTCGGACAGGACCCTGATGGCGGCATCGACCAGGTTGTCGCGGTGTGTTGCCATGTATTGAATCTAGCCTCACTACAAATGTAGTGTCAGTGCATGGTCGCCATTGACATCATCGGGGGAGGGGTCGCCGGGCTTGCGCTGGCCGCAGGTCTGGATCCGCAGCGCTTCGAGGTCCGCCTCCACGAACGCGCCCCTGACCGACGGGAACTGGCCACGGTCTATGGGCTCTGGCCCCATGCTCTGCGCGCATTGCAGATGCTGGGCGTGGACGAGAAGGTCAGGGCGTGCTCGCATCCCGCACTCGGAGCTGCGGTGTCCACCTCCGCGGGGCGCAGCATCGGTCGGACCCGGGCTCCAGACGATTCTTGGCTGGTCCCCAGACCCGACCTTCTGAGGGTTCTTGCCGAGGCTGTGCCACCGACCGTCCAACGGTTCACCCACGCCATCCTCGATCCAGCCACTTTGGACGGAGACGTGGTGGTTGGGGCAGATGGCGTCCATTCCGTGACCAGGGCGGCAGCTTGGAACCGTCCGGCGCGTCGCACGGGCGCCATGGCGTTCCGTGGGGTGGTGGACGGGAGCATCGAGGACCTGGTTCCGGGCCAGCAAGGGCTCCATGAGTTCTGGGGGCGAGGCAGCCTGTTCGGCATCTCACCGAACACCGGCGGTCGAACCAACTGGTTTGCCTCGACACGGGAATTCCGTGCCACCCCGGAAGAGGCACTCGAATGGTCGCGTCGGCATTTCGCCGGATTTCCGACGCCGGTCCACACAGTCCTGAAGCGCGCCGAGCCGGGACACACCCTGGTCAACCCCATCGTGGAGACACCGATGTTGCGGAGTCTGGTCCGCGGACGCCACGTGCTCGTCGGCGATGCCGCACATGCCATGTCGCCGAACCTGGGGCGCGGAGCCTGTGAAGCCCTGGTGGACGCCGCAACGTTGGCGCAGTGCTTGTCCACGCTGGCACCGGCGGATGCGCTTCGGGCCTACGAGCGGCGCCGACTTATTCGTGGCCAGACACTTCGTTTGGCCTCGGGGGCCGTACGTCGGGTTGCCCTGCATTGGCCGTAGCAAATCGTCCACTTCGCCGGCCGTGGGTAGGCTCCACATCAAGAAGTTGCGTGGTTACAAAGCTGTGGTGACTCGGTGGGTCGGTCTGCGCCGTGGGGTGCGCGGGGCCCGGATGAAAGGCAGATGATCGTGTCCAAGTTCCTCCCGGTTCCGCCGCTGTCCGACACGCTGAAACGATTGGGCTCGACGGTCGAGCCCGTCGTTGAAGCCGAGACTGCAGCCGAGTTCCCGGGTGTTGTGGACCGATTCGGCGCGAGCCCCGGTGCCCAACTGCAAGCACGTCTCGAGGCCTTTGCGGAGGAACAAGCCCGCCACGGCGCCTCCTACCTTTCGGATGCGTGGACCCAGAGCTACCTGGACACGCGAACGCCCTTGCCCTTGACCACGAGCGTGTCCTTTCAACTGGCCGGGTTCCCGAGTGCTGTGGGGCTGGAGCGTGCAGCGGACTTCCTCCACCGAGCGGCAACCATTCACCTGCTGCAACGTCGAGGTGAAACACCCGTGGAGGTGGATCCTCGCGGGACCACCCTGGACATGGACCAGTGGGAGATTCTCAGCGGTGGAGTGCGCCATCCTCAGGCAGGACGCGACGAGGCCCGTCGTCCGTCGGATTCGCCGTCACGAGCCTGCATCGGCGTGCTCTTCCATGGGCGGCTCTTTCTGGCACCTGTTGCTGACGACGACGGTCGGATCCTGCCGTCCGCGACCATTCGCGACGTCGTGAGTGGCATCATCGATCGAGCGACCGACCCGGAGTCGTCGCCGTTCGAGGACGCCGTGCCGGCAACTGTTGCCGGGTTCACGGGTCTTTCGTACCTGGGCAGCGAGGTCGCCGGGCCCATGCTCGAAGAACTCCTGGGCTCGCCCGAGAACGCCGAGGTCTACGCCCACCTCACGGACATGCTGTTCGTCCTCCATGTCCTGGACGACGCCGAGGACAGCCACGGTGCAATGGTACAGACCGAGGACGGGGCTCCACAGGGTGACCTCGATCGCCTGCGCAACCTCGCCTTCGAACCCGGCCACGCCTGGGCGTACAAGCCCATCACCTACGAGCTGTCCCTGACCAGCGACTGGTTGGCCATCCATTTCGAGCACAGCGCGGCCGACGGCGCCACCGTGCGGGCCGCCGTCGCGCGGATGCAGGAGCTCGACCTCGCCGATGAGGATTCCAGCCCGGAGCAGGCCGACGTCCAGGAGCCGCGGGAACTCGTCTGGTCGATGACCGACGACTTCCGCGGGCGACTTGAGGCGCATGTGGCGGAGTACCGGGAGGCGAGCGCACCCTACGGCGTGCTGTCCACGTTCGCCCCACGTACCGACCTGACGCGCCTTGGTCTCAGAGTCAGCGACGACGCCGTGGCCCAGCTGCTCATGACCTACGCCCAACTGGCAACCTACGGCCGCGTGCGGAGCGTCTACGAGTCCGTGGACATGCGGGAGTTCCAGGCCGGTCGAACGGAATGCCTGCGCCCGCTGACGCCCCAGGCCGTCACGTTCGCGCGTGCGCTGCTGGAGAACTCCGCCACGCTCGATCAGTTCAGGGACGTCCTGGATGCTCACCGGGACTGGATCAAGGCATGTAAGCGCGGGGCGGGAGTTGACCGGCATCTGTTCGGCCTGCGGATGATGGCCGAACAGACGGGGGAGGACCTTGCGTTCCTCGAAAGCCCCGGCCTCCAGGCACTCGGAAAGGACTTCCTCTCCACCACGTCCCTGGGCGAATCGCAACCGATCGACCGGTACGCCTTCGCCCCGAGCCTCCCGCACGGCCTGGGCATCGGCTACATCAAGTACGACGACGGGTTCGAGTACGTCATCAATCACCGGGCCGATCACGCTGAACGGGTCGCAGAGTTCGCGCACAACCTGGTCGTGGCCGGGCAGGCCTTGTGCGACTGGGCCGCGCAGTTCGACTGAGAGTGTCCAGTCAGGCATCACCAGCAGGCAGCACGAGAAGCCACCAGGAGAAGGAAACCGGACCTGAATCAACCATGCGCACAGGGGGTCGGGGTCACCCGCCGTGATCTCGTCAAAGGCGGGTTGGCGTTGGCCGGAACCTGGAGCCTGATCGGCGTCGTGACGCCCACCGACGCCCAGGCCGCTGACACCCCGCCCGGTTTCCCCGGGACTGTGAGTCTGTACCGCGACGTCTTCAAGAACTGGGACGGGACGGTGGTCACGGACCAGCGGTGGACGTGCAAGGTCACCACTCCGGGGCAGGTCGAGGAGATCGTCAACTGGGCCGCCGGCGCTGCCTATCGCATCCGCCCGCGCGGCTACGGCCACACCTGGTCACCGCTGGTGGTGACGGGGGGAACGTCCGCGGACGCCAAGGTGGTCGTCGTCGACACCACGGGTCTGGCAGCCATGAGCATGGACGACGGCGAACGGGTGCGCCTGCAGGCCGGTGCCGAAATGGGACAGGTCATGGCTTACCTGTCCGGGCAAGGCCGCAGCCTGGTCGGAGCGCCGGCTCCCGGGGACGTGACCGTCGGTGGCGTCCTGGCCGTCAACGGCCACGGCACCAAACCTGCCCACCGCAGGAGAGCAACGCCCGGTCGGTGGTACGTACGGCACCCTGTCCAACGCTGTCGTGGAACTCACCGCCGTGGTGTGGGACCAGGCCGCGGGTGGATACCGACTCCGGACCTCTCAACGGACGGAGTCGGAGATTGCGCCGCTGCTGGCCCACGTGGGGCGCGCGTTCGTCACCGAAGTGGTCCTGCAGACCGTGGCCAACTACAACCTGCGCTGCCGCAACACCACGCTGATCCCCGCCAAGGAGCTGTTCGCCGCACCGGAGGCCGCGGCGTCGCGGTCCCTGAGCTCCCTGCTGGACCGGCGCGGTCGGGTCGGGGTGATCTGGTACGCCATGACCAAGTACCCGTGGGTCCAGACCTGGCAGGTGACACCCACCAAGCCACTGTTCTCCAGCCAACGGTTCGCGCCGTTCAACTACCCGTTCGCGGACCAGCTGCCGTCCGAGGTCGTTTCCCTGATCACGAAAGTCACGCAAGGGGCGCGGTCCCTGACCCCAACGGCCACGGACACCATGCTGCATGCCACCCGTGCGGGACTGGTGGCCACCGGGGCGCTCGACATGTGGGGCGAGGCGAAGAACTTCATCCACTTCGTGCGGCCCACGACTTTGCTGCTCTCCGCCGGCAGCCACGTGGTCATCACCAGCCGCGCCCAGGTGCAACGGGTGGTCGCGGACTTCACCACGCACTACCAAGGCCTGATCGACGCGTACAAGAACCGGGGTCTGTACCCGGCCAACAACGTGTGCGAAATCCGCGTGACGGGGCTGGACCAGCCGGGCGACATTGGTGTGGAGGGGGCGGTTACGCCGTCGTTGTCCTCGGCGCTACCGGTGCCGGGTCGACCCGAGTTGGACACGGCCGTCTGGCTGGACGTGCTGAACCTTCCGGGCACGCCGAACACGGGGGAGTTCTTCGCGGAACTGGACGCCTGGTTCATGGCGTTGCCCTCGAACCTCGGCGTGGCACGACCCGAATGGTCCAAGCGCTTCGCCCACACCGCGGCCGGTGCCTGGACCGACGACCACGAGTTGCAGGAGGGGATCCCCGGCCAGTTCCCCGCTTGGCGGGAAGCGTTGGACATGCTCGACACCCTGGACCCCAAGGGCGTATTCCGCGCGGCGTTCTACGACCGCCTCATGCCACCGCCCGGTACGGAGCCCTGAGACCGCCGTCGTCCCCTCAACCGTGGGGTGCCCGGACCGGAAGGCGGGTGGGTGCGCACAGTAGGCTGACCCGTGGATCTGAGCGGCGCCATCGCGCCGCCGAACAACCGACGGCCGGGGACCCACCGGCCCGTCACGTCAAGAAGGAGATTCGTCCATGACGGAACGCACCCTTGTCCTGGTCAAGCCGGACGGCGTCGAGCGGAACCTGACCGGGCAGGTCCTGGCCCGCATCGAGGCGCGTGGCTTCAAGCTCGTCGAGCTCAAGAAGCTGGATGCGACCCGCGAAATCCTGACGGCCCACTACGCCGAGCACGAGGGGAAGCCGTTCTTCGAACCGCTGGTCGAGTTCATGATGTCCGGCCCCGTGGTCGCAGCCGTGTTCGAAGGCGACTCCGTGATCGAGTCCTTCCGCGCCATGGCCGGCGTCTCGGACCCCGTGAAGGCTGCTGCGGGTACCATCCGCGGTGACCTGGGCCGTGACTGGGGCGAAAAGGTGCAGAAGAACATCGTGCACGGCTCGGATTCCCCGGAGTCCGCGGAACGCGAAATCGGCATCTGGTTCGCCTGAACCACCTCACAACGCCGCGAACCCTCGCGAAACTCGCCGATCAGTTGTTGATCGAGCAGTTTCGCGAGGGTTCGCGGCGTTGAGAGGGGTGTCGGGTCAGCCGAACATGGTGCCGGAGAAACGCACCAGCACGGAACCGAAGACCACAAGCCAGACCAGGACCACGAGAGCCGGCGCCCAGATCCGTGTGGTGTCACGCAGACCGTCCGGGGCCGGGAGCGCTCCGGTGCGTACGCAGCGCGCCAGCGTGGCCATCAACAGGACCGGGTGCACGAACCACACGAGCATGCAGTACAAGCACAGGGCGTTGATGGAGAAGGTTGCCTGGGTCCAGAGCCACAGCAGGAAGATTTGGCCCAGGATCTGACCAGCCAGCAAGCCCAACCAATACCAAGCGCGGTACCGGGCCCCCGCCAGCACGCCTACCGCGATCACGATCACCAACGTGTAGGCCACCAGGCCGATGAACGGATTGGGGAAGCCCAGCAGGTTGGCCTGGGAGGACCGGATCACGGTGCCGCACGAGAACGTGGCGTTGATGTCACACGCCGTCACGTGCAGGGGATCTTGCACGATCGCCCACTTCTCGATGACCAGGGAGATCGAGGCGTAGAGGCCAAGTCCTGCGGTGATCAACGCAAGCAGGGCCCAGGTTCTGTCCCCGCGCGGCAGGCGCGATGTGGGATCGGATTCGTCCAGGGCGGCCTGGTTGTGGTTTTCGGTGGCTTTCGTCATCACATCGTGATCATAGGCGCGGTGCTTGAGTACGCGCTGAACACGTTGCCGTGGGTTGTATGTGCCAGAATGAAGCCGGTCACGCATCGGCTGCACCCGGTGTGTGATCCGTACCGGTTCCGATCGCACGCCCGGTGGACAGCAGCTCTCAGAAAGATCGAGCGCGTCCGTCGGGGTCAAGACCGCCCGAGTGCCACTGTTTCCAGGTGGCCCGGTGGCTCGGCACACCGGACGGCCCGTGCGGCAGGTCGGTTACCACCGCGCCCCGCACGGAGCACACGACGACTTCTGGCAGCCGCGCGACCCTCAGGGGCCCCGCACGGCGCCACCGACCGGCGGGCCACCGGGTGTAGACGGTGCTACCCGCAGGAACATGGCGAATACATGACCAACGACCAGGTGAATCAAGCGAGCGAAGGCTCAGAGTTCCCCGCCGACGAGCACACCTCGAACACACCCACCGTCGCCGCGTCCGTTACGCCCGTCGAACCTGCCGCGGAGGCTCCCGCGGACGCCTCTGCTGAAGCTCCGGCCGAGATCCAGGCAGAAACCCCTGCCGAATCGCCCGCTGAGGCGGCGTACCAGGCGTTGCAGGAGGCCGAGGCCCGGGGCGGGCAGGACGTCGCACAGACCGAGTTGCCCCTGGACGAGTCGACGGAGGCACCGTCGACCGAGACTCTTTCAACTGAGGCGCCTGAGAATGAGGCGCCCGTGAGCGACGCCCCGGCCGACGGCGAGGAGCAAGCAGAAGATCCGGCCGTGAAGCCAGAGGAATCCGTGGAGTCTGCCGACTCCTCGGAATCTGCGGAATCGTCCGAGTCGCCCGAATCGGCGGACTCCCCGGAGGACGCCCCCGAGAGCGACGACGACGAGCAGACCGAGTCGGACGAGCAGGCAGGATCGGAAGAGCAGACCGACTCCGACGACCAGGCGGACGCGGACGGTCGGACCGACTTGGACGCACAGACCGACTCCAACGACCAAGCTGATTCAGACGACGCACCCGGCCAAGCTGACCCCTTCGCCGTGTTCAGCGCCGCGTCCGCCACGTCGTTGATGTTCCACGCCCCGGACACGGACGCCATCAAGGCTGCTGCCGAGCGCGCTGCCGTGGCCCGGGAGGAAGCCCGTCAGGCCGCCATCGAGGAAGCTGAAGCCGCAGAGGAAGCCGAGTTCGAGGATCCTGAGCCCGGGGCAGGGGTGACCAGCAAGCGCAGGCGGCGGCGTCGTCGTGGATCCGTGGACATGGAACTGGAGGGCGGCAACGACGACGATCCCCCTGGAACCGTCACCCGCATCCGCACCGGTCGCGTGGTGGACAGCTCCGCGCCCACCACCGTGCAATCCGTCAAGGGATCCACCCGGTTGGAGGCCAAGAAGCAGCGCCGTCGTGAATCGCGTCAGTCGGGACGCCGCCGCCAGGTGATCACCGAGGCCGAGTTCTTGGCCCGCCGTGAATCGGTGGAGCGCAAGATGGTGGTGCGGGAGAAGGATGACCGCATTCAGATCGGCGTGCTGGAAGACGGCGTGTTGGCGGAGCACTTTGTCTCCCACACCCAGCAGGATTCGCTGATCGGCAACGTCTACTTGGGCAAGGTGCAAAACGTGCTGCCGTCCATGGAAGCCGCCTTTGTGGACATCGGACGGGGCCGCAACGCGGTGCTCTACGCCGGTGAGGTCAACTGGGACGATGCCGATCTGGGGGGTTCCGCCAAACGGATCGAAAACGCTTTGAAGCCCGGCGACTCCGTGCTGGTACAGGTCACCAAGGATCCTGTGGGGCACAAGGGTGCGCGGTTGACCAGCCAGGTCTCCCTGCCGGGCCGTTACCTGGTCTACGTCCCGGGTGGTTCCATGACCGGCATCTCCCGCAAACTGCCGGATGTTGAGCGGCAGCGGTTGAAGAAGATCCTCAAGGATCACCTGCCGGAAGGCGCCGGCGTGATCGTGCGCACCGCGGCTGAAGGTGCGTCCGAGCAGGAACTGACCAACGACATCAACCGGCTGCGCTCCCAGTGGGAACAGATCCAGGAGAAGTCGGCCAAGGGCAAGACGCTGGCTCCGGAGCTGCTCTACGCGGAACCGGATCTGACCATCAAGACCGTCCGTGACGTCTTCAACGAGGATTTCACCTCCATGACGGTCCAGGGTGAGGCCGCCTGGGACAACATCGAGGCCTACGTCATGTACGTGGCCCCGGATCTGCTGGACCGCGTGTCCCAATGGACGGAGGACGAGGACCTGTTCGAGCACTTTCAGGTGGACGAGCAGATTTACAAGGCACTGGACCGCAAGGTCATGCTGCCCTCCGGTGGCTCCCTGGTGATTGACCGCACCGAGGCCATGACCGTGGTGGACGTCAACACCGGAAAGTTCACCGGGTCCGGTGGCAACCTGGAGGAGACGGTCACCAAGAACAACCTGGAAGCCGCCGAGGAGATTGTGCGTCAGCTGCGGCTGCGCGACATCGGCGGGATCATCGTGATCGACTTCATCGACATGGTGCTGGAAGCCAACCGTGACCTGGTGCTGCGCCGACTGGTGGAGTGCCTGGGGCGGGACCGCACCAAGCATCAGGTGGCGGAAGTGACCTCGTTGGGTCTGGTGCAGATGACGCGCAAGCGCATGGGTACCGGCCTGCTGGAGATCTTCTCCGAGCCCTGTGAGGCCTGCGATTCCCGTGGTGTGGTGATCCATGACCACCCGTTGAAGGGCAAGGGTGGGATCTCCACGGATTCCAGCCGCCGGGACCGCAACGAGCGCAAGCGCAATCGCCGTTCCAACACGTCCAACAATTCCTCCTCGGATCAGAACAGCGCGGGCAGTGACTCCTCTGCCGCACCGGAGGATCCCGAGCAGGCCAAGCGCGCCCAGGCCACCCGAAACGCCTTTGCAGCCATTGCCTCGGCTTCTCATCACGACGACGACGCACCGGCCAAGGACGCCGAGGGTGCTGGCACTGATGATTCCCAAACCGTCCAGGAGAACGGGGAGACGTCTGCGGAAGCCAATGGTGCTGGTGCGGGCAAGGGCTCGCAGCGGCGTAAGAAGTCCGGAAGTTCCAAGCAGTCCGAGCCGGAATCGGAGACTGCTGAGGTCACGGATCAGGGCGGAGAAACCGGTCCGGATGACGGCCGAGAGGGCAACAAGCGTCGTCGTAAGCGCCGTGGAAAGCGCTCCCGCAACCGTGGTCAGAACGACTCGGAGAACCGCACCGCATCCTCTGAGGGCGAGGGCCGGGACCGTGATGCTGCGCCGGAACCCACCACGGAATCCTCCTCGGATTCTGCGGTCGCGAACTCTGCAGGCGCGGACTCTGCGGGCGCGGATGCCCCGAAGGAGGCCGCAGCCAAGGGAGAGCCAGCCAAGAAGCAGAACACGGAACCCGTGGCACCCATGCAACGGGAACAGCCGCGTCGTCGTACCCGTGGGGCCAGGCGCGCTGCCGCCCCCGTGGGGACACCGGAGAAGGCTGATGCCCCGGCTGTTGCGGCCGTGACGGTGACCGCGGGGACTGCGGTGGCCGTGACCGGTGGCAGGGAGGACCAGTCCAAGGTGACCATCAACGGGCAGGTGATTGATCTGCCCTACGGCTCCGGTGGGGCACCCTCCACACAGCCGGCAGGGTCCGACCAGTCAGCTGTTGCGTCCTTGGATTCCCTGGCGGATTCGCTGGGGGAGCGTGGCCCGCAGCAGCCGTCAGCCCGCAAGCCGCGTCGCTCACGCCGAGCCTCGGCACCGGCTGCAGCACCGCGCGCGGACGCCGAATAAGGCTGAGGCCTTCCCACCAGTGGCCCGGATTCCCTTGTGGAACCCGGGCCACT
>NZ_JAAVUN010000010.1:0-21399 GCF_012163155.1 Kocuria subflava | reverse complement strand
GGCCGCACCCCGGGGGCCGCGCGCGAAGAGGGCCGGCCCCCCCCCGGGGGGGGGCCGGGTCCGGGCGGTGTGGGCGGGGCCACTGGTCTGTGCGGTGGGTGAACGTGGGCAGCGATTTGAGGTTCAGGGGCTGCGTACCGGACTGGGCAAAGCTAAGGTGGGTTACCAGTGACACGGGGTGCCGCGCATGCAAGGCGCGGCTGAGAGCACACCCGTTGAACCTGATCTAGCTCGTACTAGCGAAGGGATTGTCGCCATGACGCACACGGTTGCCCCTGGCTCTCCATTTCCATCAGACCACCTGTCCACAGCACTGGCTGACCTCAAGCGGCAGCGCCCGCTGGTGCAGTGCCTGACCAATGCGGTGGTCACCAACTTCACGGCCAATGCGCTGTTGGCAGCCGGTGCTGCTCCTGCCATGACGGACATTGTGGGGGAGTCCGGTGATTTTGCCCGGATCGCGGATGCCGTTCTGATCAATCTGGGCACGCCCACCCCGGAACAGCGTGAAGCCATGGTGGAAGCAGCCGCAGTGTGTCAGGAAACCGGCACACCGTGGGTTCTGGATCCCGTGGCCGTGGGCTCACTTGCCGTCCGAACCCATTTGGCACGTGACCTGCTGCAGTTCAAGCCCGCAGTGGTGAGGGGAAACGCCTCCGAGATCATCGGGCTGTGCGGCGGGGCCGGGGGCCGTGGCACGGACACCACGGATCAACCTGGGGATGCTCTGGATGCTGCGCGAACCCTGCTCACGGACCACGGTGTCCAGGCAGTTGCCATCTCCGGGGAGGTGGACCTGATTGTGGGTGCCACCGACCACGGTGAGGTGGCGTGGCATGTACCCCACGGTCACCGCTACCTCACTCAGGTGACAGGCGGCGGATGTGCGCTGGGCGCTGTGATTGCGGCCTGTCTGGCCGTGCAGGCGGATCCCGTGGAGGCCGCTGTTGCCGGAAGTGTGTTGTGGGAGGTGGCGGCTGAACATGCTGCTGCCCGAGCCAATGGACCCGGTTCTTTTGCCGTCGAACTCTTGGATCAGCTCAATTCCCTGGCCCCTGAGGCTTTGGCCTCTCAGGGTGCCGTGACATGTGCGGAGGTGGCCCTGTGAGTACCCACAACCGTTTCTCCGCAGATGACCTTCTGCTCTATCTGGTCACGGACACCGAGCTCAGCGCGCCCCACAGCGTGGCCGAGGTTGTGGAGGCCGCCGTGGCCGGTGGGGTCACCATGGTGCAGGTTCGCTCCAAGACCGTGGGTGGACGGGACTTGCTGGATTTGACCTGTCAGGTGGCGCGGCGGGTTGGGCACCGCGTACCGGTGCTGGTGGATGACCGGGTGGATGTGTACCTGGCAGCCCGGAACCGGGGAGAAGCCGTGGCCGGGGTGCACGTGGGCCAGTCCGATCTGCCCGTACGGGATGTCCGCGCCATCTGCGGCCCTGAGGCGGTGGTGGGTCTCTCGGCAGCAACGCCGGAGGAATTCGTGGCGCTGGATCAGCAGCTGCCCACGGGATTGGTCAATTACGCCGGGATCGGTGCCGTGCACGCCACACAGACCAAGCCCGATCACCCCGAACCCTTGGGTGTGGAGGGCTTTGCCCGCGCCAGGTCACTGTGTTCGGTACCGGCCGTGGCCATTGGAGGGGTCAAAGTCCAGGACATCACACCCCTGATGGAGGCCGGTGCCGATGGTCTGGCCGTGGTGTCCGGGATCTGCGCGGCCGATGACCCGCAAGAAGCCGCCCGCTCGTACCGGGAGGTGATCGGGCGATGACCACCACAGACACTCCATGCTCACGCCCGGAAACCGGTCCAGCCATCACACCGCGACGTGTACCCCGGGTGCTCTCCATAGCCGGCACGGACCCCACGGGCGGGGCAGGTCAGCAGGCAGACCTCAAGACCATCACTGCTCTGGGCGGTTACGGAATGAGCGCGATCACCGCCGTGGTCGCCCAGAACACCCGCGGTGTTCATTCCATTCACGTCCCGCCGCTGGAGGTGCTCACGGCCCAACTCGACGCCGTGTCCGATGACGTCACGGTGGACGCGGTCAAGATCGGCATGCTGGGTTCCGTCCCCGTGATCCACACCGTCAAGAAGTGGCTCACGGCCAACCGGCCCCCGGTGGTGGTCCTGGATCCAGTCATGATCGCCACCGCTGGTGGGCGCCTGCTGGACGACGACGCCGAATCCGCCATGCGGGACATGCTGCACCTGGCAGATCTGGTGACTCCCAACCTTCCGGAACTGGCTGTTCTGCTGGATGTGGAAGAGGCCACGTCCTGGATGCAGGCCTTGAGCCAAGGTCAACAGTTGGCGGACACCTACCAGGTCAGGGTGCTGGTCAAGGGTGGTCATCTGGCTGGTGACCACACTCCTGATGCGCTGGTAACGCCAGGGGCAACCACACCTGCGTTCCAGGCAAGTGCCCCCAAGATCCACACGCGCAACACGCACGGCACGGGGTGCACTCTGTCCACGGCCGTGGCAGTTCTGGCGGCACGCACGGGGGACTGGGTCGCCAGCGTTGCTGTTGCCAGATCCTGGTTGCGGGAGGCCATCCAGCAGGCAGACCTCCTGGACGTCGGCGGTGGCAACGGCCCTGTGCATCACGGGCACCACCTGGCAGATCTGGTGGACCGGATGGTGCAGACACAGGCACTGACTCAAGGCGTTGGCTCCGATGCCGCCACGGACGCCGGTCACGATGGTTCTTTCACGCAGTCACTGTGGGATCAAACCGTTGATGTTCGCGACCGAATCCAGAAGGGTGCGTTCGTGACCTCGCTGGCGGAGGGATCCATGCCTCACGCGGTGTTCCTGGATTACTTGGCCCAGGACCTGCTCTACCTCCAGGACTACTCCGTGGCACTGGCACAGCTGGCCGTGAGGGCACCGGAAGAACAGTGGAGGGCGTTCCTTGCAGAAGGAGCTGCCGGCTGTGCTCGAGAAACAGCACAGCTGCACACCACGCTAGTGGATACCCGAGCGGAGGTGTCCGCCAGTCGTGTGACCAGCGAGTACACGGAGTTCCTGCTGGCCACCACCCAATCACGTGACTGGGCGGTGGGGGTTGCAGCAGTGCTTCCGTGTTACTGGCTCTACGCCTGGATCGGTGAGCAGTTGGCACAACAGGCCCCAGGTGTGTCAGCCGCGGAGCACCCTTACGCCGCATGGATCAGTGCCTACTCGGATCCGGTGTTCACCGACGCCGCGCAGCGCGCTCGCGTCCTCGTCGATCATGTGGCACGCGGGGTGTCACCGCAGGTTCAAGAACAGATGCGCACGGCGTTCCACCGGGCCTGCGAGTTGGAGGAGCAGTTCTTCCGTGACCCCTGCGATCGTGGGGGACCGTCACGGGAGCCGTCCGGAACGTGAGCCTGCTCGCATGCACGACTCGCGGGACACAGATGCTTGCCGCAGGTTGCGGGCATACCGTATTCTCGATCCCTGGTGCGTGGCCTGCGAGCCCCCAGAACTACCGTCCATAGCTTCAGCGCGGAGCGCGGCACGCACACCGGGTGTAGTTCCTGACCTTTTGCACATCGGTCCTGACCATCGTCTCCATCCCACTGGCCGGTCTTGATGCGGATGTGCACGACTCCTTGGTCCGTGAAGGGAACACGCTCGCCATAGACAGTTTCGTTTCGTCTCGAGAGAAGTGAGTTCCAAGTGGTGTACGCGATTGTCCGCGCTGGCGGCCGCCAGGAGAAGGTTGCAGTTGGAGACCTGGTAACCATCGACCGTGTCGCTGGTGATGCAGGCAGCACCATCGAGCTTCCGGCAGTTCTGCTGGTTGACGGTGACAAGGTCACCTCCGATGCCAAGTCCCTGTCCGGCGTGAAGGTCACCGCCGAGGTGATTGAGGACCTGCGCGGTCCCAAGATCCGCATTCAGAAGTTCAAGAACAAGACCGGTTACAAGAAGCGCCAGGGCTTCCGTGCCGAGCTGACCACCGTGAAGGTCACCGGCATCGACGCCTGAGGCGTTCGGTCCCCACACCCAACCAGCCCGGCCCGCAGCGTCACGCAGCAGCGAACGCTCATCCAGGGGCCACCTAGCGAAAGCAGGCATTAGACATGGCACACAAGAAGGGCGCCAGCTCCACCCGCAACGGCCGTGACTCCAACCCGCAGTACCTGGGCGTCAAGCGCTTCGGTGGCGAGAAGGTCAACGCCGGTTCCATCATCGTTCGCCAGCGCGGAACCAAGTTCCACCCCGGCGCCAACGTTGGCCGCGGCAAGGACGACACCTTGTACGCACTGGCCACCGGTGAGGTTGCCTTCGGCACCAAGCGCGGTCGCAAGGTCGTCAACGTGGTTGAGGCCGCAACCGCCGAGTGATTTCCGACCGGCACAGGCGCGCAGCTGTCACGCTGCTGACCTGCCCGGTCCTGCTGATGCACGGTGAACCCGTGCATCACGCTCACTGCATGAAGTAGAGGGTGGGTGCCATGTGCGCCCGCCCTCTACTCTTGTTTACACACAACTTTTCTGGGCTCCACGGGACACCGACGCAACATGCCGGGTCCACGGGGCCAACCATCCACACGAGGAGAATCCATGGCAGAGTTCGTCGACCGCGTGGTGTTGCACACCAGCGGCGGTAACGGCGGCCACGGGTGCGTGTCCGTCAAACGCGAGAAGTTCAAGCCCTTGGGCGGCCCTGACGGCGCCAACGGCGGCGACGGCGGATCCGTGATCCTGCGCGTGGACGGTCAAACCACCACGTTGCTCAACTACCACCGCTCACCGCACCGCGCAGCACCCAACGGTGGACCCGGCATGGGCGATCACCGCCAAGGGTTCGTGGGGGAGGACCTCATCCTCTCCGTCCCGGACGGCACGGTGGTCAAGGACCGTGACGGCAACGTGCTGGCTGACCTGGTGGGAATCGGCGCCGAGTACGTGGCCGCCTCCGGTGGCCAGGGTGGACTGGGCAACGCGCACCTGGCCTCTCCCAAGCGCAAGGCGCCGGGCTTTGCCCTGTTGGGGTTGCCCGGGCAGGCGAACGACGTCGTGCTGGAACTGAAGTCCCTTGCAGACATCGCCCTGGTGGGTTACCCGTCGGCAGGCAAGTCCTCCCTGATTGCGGCCATCTCCAAGGCTCGCCCCAAGATTGCGGACTACCCGTTCACCACCTTGGTGCCCAACCTGGGTGTGGTGGAGGCGGGGGACTACCGCTACACGGTGGCTGACGTTCCCGGACTGATTGCAGGCGCATCCGAGGGCAAGGGCCTGGGTCTGCAGTTCCTGCGCCATGTGGAGCGCTGTGCTGCCCTGGTGCACGTGCTGGACTGCGCCACGCTGGAACCGGGACGGGATCCGATCTCCGATCTGGAAATCATCGAATCGGAACTGGCTGCCTACGCCGTGGACGGCCGTTTGGACGGCGGCCGCTCCGTGCCCCTGTTGGAGCGTCCGCGCCTGGTGGTGCTCAACAAGATTGATGTCCCGGAGGCTCGTGAGCTCGCGGAGTTCGTGCGTCCCATGTTGGAGGAGAAGGGTTACCGGGTCTTTGAGGTTTCCACGGCCTCCCATGAAGGTCTCAAGCAACTGACCTTTGCCATGGGCCAGATTGTGCAGGAGGGCCGGGAACAGGAACCTGATGCCGAGCCGGCACGCGTGGTACTGAGTCCCAAGGCCGTACGCGGTGGAGCCAAGGAATTCACCATCACCCGGGAGGAACGCTCCCTGGAACCCATCTGGCACGTGCGCGGAGAGAAGCCGGAGAAGTGGGTGCTGCAGACCGACTTCAACAACGAGGAAGCCATTGGCTACCTGGCTGACCGCTTTGCCAAGCTCGGGATCGAGGAGGAGCTGTTCAAGATGAACGCCCGCCCCGGTGACGCCGTGCTGATCGGCCCCGAGGAAAACGGTGTGGTCTTTGACTGGGAGCCCACCATGTTGGGTGGTGCCGAACTGTTGGCCTCCCCGCGTGGCACGGATCCCCGCTTGTCAGAGGACCACCGGCCCACGCGTGAGCAGCGTCGTCGTGAATACTACGAACGTATGGACGCCAAAGCCGCAGCCCGTGACGAATTGGAGGCGGAGCGTTTGGCCGGGATGTGGACCGAGTCCGTGGACGAGCGCCGGGCCCGCAAGCGCGAGTCCGAATGAGACCCATCAGCATCAGGTGACGGCAGTGGGAAGGACACCGGAGAGCATGCGCACACGGGTGCAGGAAATCGACGTTGAAGCCTTGGAAGGGATGGCTGCCAAGTCGGCCTCTCAGCTCAGTGCGGAGAATCGCGGCAAGAACCGGCGTTCGCCCATTGAGCAGCGCGATCAGATTCACCTGGCCAAGCGCATTGTGGTCAAGGTGGGGTCGTCGTCGTTGACCAGCATCCAGAACTCGATTGACGAGGCCGCTGTGCAGCGCATTGTGGCCGCCCTGGGCAGTCTGAAGTCCCACGGCAAAGAGGTGGTGTTCGTTTCCTCCGGCGCCATTTCTGCCGGGCTGGCGCCGCTGGGATTTTCCCGGCGGCCCAAGGATCTGGCCTCTCAGCAGGCCGCGGCCTCCGTGGGGCAGGGGCTGCTCATGGGCCGCTACATCGATTCCCTGGCCCGGTACGGGGTCACAGTGGGTCAGGTTCTGGTCACCGCTGAGGACCTGATGAAGCGGCACCACTACATGAACACCCACCGTCAGATCGAGCGGTTGCTGGATCTGGGTGTCATGCCGATCGTCAACGAGAATGACGCCGTGGCCACCCAGGAGATTCGCTTCGGTGACAACGATCGCATTGCCGCGCTCACGGCACACCTGATCAAAGCTGACGTCTTGCTGCTGCTCTCTGACGTCGATGCCCTCTACACCAAGCCTCCGCAGGACGGTGGGGAGCGCATTGCAATGGTCCGGGACCCCGTCAAGGACCTGGAGGGTGTCCAGATCGGCACGGTGGGCCGCGCCGGGGTGGGATCCGGCGGCATGGTGACCAAGGTGCAGGCCGCCCGTATCGCGGCCTCCTCCGGGATTCCCGCGCTGGTCACCTCCGCGCAGAACATTGAACCGGCACTGCAGGGCGCGGATGTTGGCACGTGGTTTGCCACCACCGGTGGGCGGCGCAACGCACGCCTGCTGTGGCTGGCCCATCTTGCGGACATCAAGGGTCACCTGGTGCTCGACGACGGCGCCGTGCGGGCCGTGGGTCGGCGCAAGTCCTTGTTGCCGGCTGGGGTCACTGCCGTGTCTGGAGATTTCCACGCGGGAGACCCCGTTTCCCTGGTGGATGCCGAAGGCCGGGAAATCGCCCACGGCATCTGCAATTACTCGGCGCATGAAATTCCGGACATGTTGGGCAAATCCACCAGCGAACTTGGTGAAGAATTGGGTTCACGCTATGAACGTGAACTGGTTCACGTGGACAATCTGGTGACCATGCGTTCCAAGTCCACCAAGACCAGAGTTCGTGGTGGCACCGCCGGTCAGACCCACGCGGTGCCGCAGGTAAAAGCCTGACCCGATCAACAGCACGTAGTCACGATCCGATCTGAGATCCCAGGAGCTTCAAGTCCATGTCAGAACAGACCGCCTCTGCCAAGCTCACCCATGAGACTTTCGGTGAAGATCCTGTGACAGCCGTGGGATTCATGGCTGATGACGCCCGCGTGGCCGCCCGATCCCTGGCCCGGGCCACACGGGGGCGCAAGGATGCGGCACTGCTGCACATTGCGGACCGCATCCAGGCGCAGTCTGCCGCCATCATCGAGGCCAACAAGAGGGACCTCCAGCGCGGGGAGCACAACGGCACCTCGTCTGCCCTGCTGGATCGGTTGAAGCTGGATCAGACCCGTATTGGGGGACTGGCCGATGCCCTGCGGGAACTGGCTGCCCTGCCGGATCCTGTGGGTTCTGTGGTCCGCGGCCAGACCCTGGCCAACGGTCTGCGCATGAGTCAGGTCCGGGTGCCCATGGGCGTGGTGGGTGCCATTTACGAGGCCCGGCCGAATGTGACTGTGGACATCACCGGCATTGCCTTGAAATCCGGCAACGCGGTGCTCTTGCGCGGTGGTTCGGCAGCCCTGGAGTCCAACCGCGCGTTGGTGGGCATCATTCGTGATGCCCTGGCAGATCAGAAGCTGCCCGTGGACATCGTTCAGTCCATTGACGACCACGGGCGTGACGGAGCCACCGCCCTGATGGGTGCCCGCGGCAAGGTGGATGTGTTGATTCCGCGCGGTGGTCACGGTTTGATCCAGTCGGTGGTCCAGAACGCCTCCGTGCCGGTGATTGAAACCGGGGAGGGCAACGTGCACGTGTTCGTGGATGCCTCCGCGCCGCAGAAGATGGCCGTGGACGTCGTCGTGAATGCCAAGACCCACCGCAACTCCACCTGCAACACGGCTGAGACCCTGCTTTTGCACAAGGATGCCGCAGCGGGACCGGCTGTGTTGGAGGCCTTGACCAAGGCGGGGGTCCAGCTGCACGTGGATGACCGTGCGGCCAAGATGCTGCCCGGTGGGGTGCAGGCGCCCGCGGCAACCGACGAGGACTGGGGCACCGAGTACTTGGATGCCCACCTTGCGGTCAAGGTGGTGGACAGTCTCCAGGAGGCCGTGGCCCACATTGAACGCTGGACCACACGACACACCGAGGCCATTGTGACCAACGATCTGGCCAATGCTGAGGAGTTCATTGCCTCCGTTGATGCTGCTGCGGTCATGGTCAATGCCTCCACGCGCTTCACCGACGGCGGTCAGCTGGGGCTGGGTGCCGAAATCGGGATCTCGACGCAGAAGATGCACGCTCGTGGACCCATGGGTCTGGAGGAGCTGACCACCACCAAGTGGATTGTGCGCGGGGACGGGCACATCCGTAAGTGACGCGTTGACCGTGGGCCCGTGCAGCCACGCACCAACGTGGGTGCATGCGGTTACCATGGGACTCAAAGAAATTCGGAGGGCAACGGCTGCGGGTCTGCTGATCACGGCTGGGCCCGTCCACCCCACCACACGGAAACTGTTACCGAAAGGGCTCACATGCTGCAGTCGAGCGCACTGATCCAGGCGGCCGAAGAGGGCGCCCACATTGTCAACGAGCTGCCCATGGAAGCGCACTGGTTCGGGATCATCGCCTTCTTGACGTTCATCGGCCTGTTTGTGATCACCTGGACCTTCAGCCCGCGCAGCACCCTGCCCGAGGCCACGGGCCACCATGCCGACCCCGCTGCTCTGCCCGCGGACGAGGCTCACGCCGTGGCCCAGTACGAGTCCAAGCGCAGCCGCTGAACTGTAGTCACCACGTGAATTCTGCCCAATCCATCGACGTCCCTCCCAGAGTCGTCGGACGCACCCGTGTGGGTGTCATGGGCGGCACGTTCGACCCCATTCACCACGGGCACTTGGTGGCCGCATCAGAGGTGGCTGCGGTGTTCGATCTGGATGAAGTGGTGTTTGTTCCCACGGGTCAGCCGTGGCAGAAGGCCGGCAAGAAAGTCTCCCATGCGGAGCACCGCTACTTGATGACCGTGATTGCCACGGCCTCCAACCCCAGGTTCAGTGTGTCCCGCGTGGACATTGACCGGGAGGGTCCCACCTACACCATCGACACCCTCAAGGACCTGCACGCGCAGCGCCCGGATTCGGACTTGTTCTTCATCACCGGCGCCGACGTGATGAGTGAAATCCTGGGGTGGCACGGTGCGGAGCAGATGTGGGACCTGGCCAATTTTGTGGGGGTCACACGCCCGGGACATGAACTGACGGTTCCCGACGGCGCCCGCGGCGTCACCTTGATGGAGGTCCCCGCCATGGCGATCTCCTCCACCGACTGCCGGGAACGAGTGGCCGATGGCAAGCCGGTCTGGTACCTGGTTCCGGACGGAGTGGTCCAGTACATCGCCAAATACGGGCTCTACCAGCCTGCCCCTGACAAGACCGGCGGCCCCACTGCCCAGGCCGCCAAACCCGTGACCGATCCCGTTCAGGATTCGAAAGAGACTGCTGTATGAGCCAGGACAGATTCTTGGAGAACGGTGAACCATCGCCCGGGGACATCACCGTCCCGGACGTGGTGAACTTTGAGTCCAAAGCCTTGGACCTGCCCGCCCCAGAGATTGACCTGGGTGGCGGTGCCCCGGATTCCAACGCTGAGAAGCCTTTGGGCCCCCGGCGCTTGGCGCTGCTGCGTGAGCAGATGGAACAGCATGCCGAGGACCTGGCGCAGAACCAGTCCGCTGATCCCGAACACGTGGATGAGGACCTGGCACAGAAGCAGATGCGCATGGCCCAGCTGGCCTCCCGTGCCGCCCTGTCCTCTGACGAGGACCGCATGGTGGCGGAACGTGCCATGGCGGAGAGCTCTGGCGCTTCCGATGATGCACAACCCATGACGGCGTCCATCCCGGCGGACCAGGTGCGTCGCCGTGATTTGCGGGGCGAGCGTTCGGCTGATGTGGCTGAGCCTGATCTGGATGCTGCGCCGGATGTGGTCCCCGAACCTGAAGTCATCGCCCAACCCGATGTGGAGGCAGCCCCGGAAACCCCAGCGGCCGACTCTGGTGCGGCTGAGGCTGCGGACTCGCCCGCGGGTGCTGATGACCAGGAACCGGTGCAGGCTGAACCTGAGCCCGAGGCAGAGCCTGTATCCGAACCTGAACTGGACGCCAAGCCAGCGGACGAACCAAAATCCGTGCCTGAAACCGGGGCTGAATTCCAGGCCGGCCCTGAGGCTCAGTCGCCTGCTGAGGCAGACGTGGAGACCGCGGCCGGTATTGATGCCGGCCAGGCAGAACCCGAACCGGCACAGCCCGTGAGTGCGCTGGATGCCCAAGGGCTGGAATTGATGGACCCGGAGGACTACCGGCAGTCCTCGCACCTGAAGACGATCATGCTGGTGCTGGCGGCCGTGGTGCTGCTGGCTGTTGCTGTGATTGTCCTGATGATTCTTCTGTGAGAAAGGAACTCACCACTCCATGACCGTTCCGGAAACTTCCATGTCCTACCTGCGTACCGCGGCCCGTGCGGCTGATGAAAAACAGGCCGAGAACCTTGTGGCCCTGGACGTCAGCGATGCCTTGGGGATCGTGGATTCCTTCCTTGTGGCATCGGCCTCCAACGAGCGTCAGGTCAGTGCAGTGGTGGACGCCATCGAGGACGCCCTGATTCAGGAGCACGACATCCGACCCATCCGCCGTGAGGGCAAGGGCCAAGGTCGCTGGGTGCTGCTGGACTACGGAGACGTGATTGTCCACGTCCAGCACGAGGAAGACCGCGCCTTCTACGCCCTGGAGCGCCTGTGGAACGAGTCCCCGGTTTTGGACCTTGGCCTGGAAACCACGGACTCCGCGGCTGACCCGACTGACCCAGCTGACTCGGCTGGCTCAGAGGACGACGGCGCCTCGGCCGCAACCCAGGCGTGAGATCACCGGCTGCTGATGAGATGACACCCCGTTGTGGGTGATCTCATCACCAAGTGGTGATCTCACGGTGCCAGCCGTCCGCTGAATCCTCGATTTGCGAGCTGGCGACCATTCGTCCTAAGATCTACAGCGTTGTCCGAACGGGGAACGAACACCGAACCAACGGGACGTGTTCACCCCGGGATCATCCCGCACAGGACGTGATAAAGTTTCGGAGCAACAACAAGGGGCTGTGGCGCAGCTGGTAGCGCATTTGCATGGCATGCAAAGGGTCAGGGGTTCGAGTCCCCTCAGCTCCACGTAAGATGAGAAAATCGAAACTTGCCCCGCCTGATGGCGGGGCAGTTTTGTTTCTGCGGTGACGTGGGCCGGGGCGTCGATGCTGGTGGGGACTGTCCGATAAACGGTGTGTGGGGCCCGGCGGTTCTCATCAGTGAGTGGTTCTCTCGAACCGTCCGGCGAAGGTGATCGCGAACGCGTTCAGCGCCGGCTTCCACCTCATCACCCAGCGTGCTCTACCGCCACCGCTCGGATCAAGAGATCTGGTGACGAGGTAGAGGCACTTCAGCGCAGCAGCCTCATTCGGGAAGTGCCCGCGCGCCCGCACCGCCCGCCGGTAACGGGTGTTGATCGACTCGATCACGTTCGTCCTGCAGATCACCCGGCGGATCTCCACGTCGTGCTCCAGGAACGGCACGAATTCCGCCCAGGGGCTCTCCCACAGCTGCACGATCGCCGGATACCGCTGGCCCCACTCGGCTTTGAACTCGGTGAACCGGTCCTTCGCCGCGGCCTCGGACGGGGCCGTGTAGACCGGCTTGAGCGCCTTGACGATCCCGTCGCGGTGTTGGCGGCCGGCGTAGCGGAAGCTGTTGCGGATCAGGTGCACGATGCACTGCTGAACCACCGTCTGCGTCCAGGTGGTGTTGATCGCCTCCGGCACGCCCTTGAGTCCGTCACAGACGGCGATGAGCACGTCCTCGACGCCCTGATTCTTCAGCTCGGAGAAGACCCGCAGCCAGAACCGGGCGCCCTCGGCGCCGTCACCGGCCCAGATCCCGAGGATGTCGCGTTCCCCGTGCACGGTGACGCCCATGACGACGTAGAACGGGGTGTTGCGCACCTGCCCGTCGCGGACTTTGACCACGATCGCGTCGACGAAGAGCACCGGGTAGAGCGGGTCCAGGGGGCGCGAAGACCACTCGGCCAGCTCGCCGACGACCTTCTCGGTGATCCGGCTGATGGTGTCCTTGGAGACCCTGGCCCCGTAGACCTCCTCGAAGTGCGCCGCGATCTCCCCGGTGGTCAGCCCGCGGGCCGACAGGGAGAGGACGATCTGATCGATCCCGTCCAGGCGCCGCTTGCGCTTGGGCACGATCACCGGCTCGAAGGACCCGTCCCGGTCCCGAGGCACCTCGATCTCGACGGGGCCGATCTCGGTCAGCACGGTCTTCACTCGGGTCCCGTTGCGCATGTTGGCCGCGATCGGGGTCTGCCCGTGGTCGTGGCCCAGGTGTTCGGTCAGTTCGGCTTCCAGGGCGGTTTCTAGGACGTTCTTCGTTAGCTGGTTCAGCAGCCCGCCTGGGCCGACCAGACTCACGCCTTGCTCCTTCGCCTGGGCCAGCAGCCGCTCGGCGAGGTCCTTCTGATCGATGATCTCTCCCGTCACGGGATCGGTCATCTCCTCTGTCCTGTCTGTCGTGAAGTCGGTCACGGCCGTCTCCTTTCGGATCAGGCCGGACCCTCACACACCGTTTTTCTTACAGTCCCGACATGGGAAAGCAGTGAACCTGCAAGGAAGGGAGCATGAAGTCAGACTCCCGATCATTGGGGCATGTGCTCGGAGGCAAGTCGCGCGAAGATGAGGGTGTCGGTCCATTCGCCCTTGCTGAACCAGTCCTGGACGTGATGTGCTTCGAGCCGGAGCCCGACACGACGAGCGAGTGTTGCCGAGGCGCTGTTGCGGGCATCCATCTGCGCGGTGATGCGGTGGAGTTTGTAGTGGTCGAACCCGAGGGCGATTACTGCTCGGACGGCTTCGCTGGCGAAGCCGCGCCCACTGTGGTCCGGGTCGAGGACCCACCCGATCTCGCCTTGGCGCTGTTCGTGATCGGTGAGCCAGAGGGCGACGTCTCCGATCGGGACGCCGTCATGTTCGATGACCAGCGCAAGCGCACCAGTGTCGCCATCGATGTCAGTCTTCGCTAGCCGCTCGGCGAGCTTTTCGCGGGTGACTTCTGCGGTCCATGGCTCGTCCAACAGGTAGCGGGCAACGTCGGGTCGCGAGTACAGCTCGTGAAGCCATTCGGCATCGTCGACGTTATGCGGACGGAGATGGAGTCGCTCCGTCACCAACGGCCACTGGGCGGTGGGCTTGAGATCGCGCCTGTAATGAAACAACTCCTGGTCCTGTCCTGCTGGCGTGGTCCCTACGGATCGCTCGACCTCACGGAACCCTGCGGTCGTCAAGCATCGCTGGGAGGCCTTGTTCTCCGGGAGTGTGCGTGCCGTCAAGGTTCGAAGTCCACTGTTGTGTGCGAAGCGCGATGCCAGCTCCAGTCCTCGACGGGCGTGCCCCTCTCCGCGTGCATCGGGGTGAATCCAGAATCCGACCTCGGCGGCCTCGGAGCTGACGTCGAAGAGCACCAAGGAGCCCACGAACCGGTCCGTCTCGGCGTCGGCAAGTGCGAGGACTGCCAAGGTGCCCGACGACAGGCCCGCCGCAACTTCTTCGCGGATCATGCGTTGCACGGACTCGGGGGTGTAGTCGGGCTCGGGCAGGTGGCCGAAGCGCCGCACAGCTTCATCCTTGGTGCCGGCTGCATACGTGTCTGCGTCCAGCTCTGAGAGGGGGCGTAGGCGAGTGTTCTCATAGGTGATCGGAAGGGTGGTGGCATCCAGCATGCGCTAAAACTAACATAGAGTGGATAGCTAACTGAAGCGTGTTTGGTTAGGCTGGTGGGGTGAGCTACTGGGAACACCGCAAACCTGTGCGACGCCTCCGCGCAGTGGACATCGTGGAGGTTGCGAGGGCGTCGGTGAGGCTGCTGGACGAAGGCGGGTTGAGGGCCCTCACCCTGCGATCTGTGGCGCAACAGGTGGGTGTCGCTCCAGCCAGCCTGTACTCCCGCGTCGAATCCGTCGACGATCTGTTCGACCTCGCCCTCGACACAGCGCTTGCAGACGATCCCGTGATGTCCGAGTCGATCCGCAACGCCGACCTGCCTGCCCTGATACACGCCTTCTTCGCGCACCTCACGACCCACCGGTGGGCCGGTCAGGTCATCGGTATGCGCGCTCCCAGGGGCCCGGCGTACCTGGCCCTTTCCGAGCGGATGTGCGTCCTGCTCGAACAAGCGGGTACCCCGGATCCGCTGGGAACTGCCTACCGATTGTCCAACCTGGTGATTGGCGCCTCCCTGACCGCACCCATGGCGTCTGACGAGAAGCGCGTCGCCATTGACCCTGACCAAGCTCCTACCTATGCGCGGCTCCACGCGACGCACCACATCAGCCCACGCGAGATTCTCTCCGACGGCATCACGGCACTCCTGTCGTGAGGGGGCCTTCTGATTCGGGGCTGCCCTGCGTTGCTGATGGCCACGGGCTGGTCTCCGTGAGAGTGCGCCCAATCGCAGTGCGGCGATATTCGGACGGGCTGATCCCGACGACGTCGGTGAACTGCCGTGCGGCATGCCCACGGCTGCGCCACCCGACTTTTGTCGTGGCGACGCCGATTGGAAGATCAGTCTCGACCAGGAGCTCAGCCAGCCGATGGGCCCGAATGTGAGCCAGGTACCGCATGGGCGGCATCCCGAATCGTTGTGTGAACGCTCTGCCGAGCTGTGACACCGAGAGGTGAACCAGCGCGGCAAGGTCACGGAGCCGCCAATCCCGTTGAGGTGCTTCTGCAAGCAGCCGCGCTGCCAGTTCTGTCGATGTTTCACCGGAACGGTGCTCCGTGGCACTCCTAGCTGTTGACGTATAGCGGCAGGCCTGGTGCCGCGCAGCGATGGTCATCGACGGCGCCTCCTCGACTTCACCTGCTGCGTCTGCGCACGGTGTGCAGGCGGTGAAGAACCTGTGGTCTTGAACAAGTCCACCCATGCCTCGACGGGCATGTCCTTCGGAAGTCCTGCAGCGGTCATGCCGTGGCGTGTCAGCCACGCCTGTGCGGTCTGTGGTGACCCGAGTGAGGTGGTGCGCGCGAGGATCTGGGCCAGCCCGCGGCCGGGGCCGGTGTAGACGCGGTGGACCAAGGCGTGGAACTGGCGTCGCCGTGTCGGGGACAGCAGCGGATGTTCGCGACGGTGGATGGTGAGGATTCCGCCGTCGACTCCCGGACGCGGGGTGAACGTGCGAGCGGGAACACGACTGTGCAGCGTGAACTCGAACCAAGGCGCCCATTGCGCCGTCATCATCGTGGCACCGCCGACACCCGCTCTGCGCCGCGCGACTTCCCATTGCACGAGCACGATTGCATCGGTCCATGCCGGGGAGTGCAGGATGCGGCGCAGTATGGCCGTGGTCTGGTGAAACGGCAGGTTGCCGACGAGCACATGCGCAGATGTTGGAAGCCTGTAGGTCAGGAAGTCGTCGGCGACGACCTCCACGTGCGACGGGAGTCGTTGGGTCAAGCGTTGGGCGAGCCTGGTGTCGATCTCGACGGCTGTCACCGGTCGCCCGAGCTGGGCCAGCGGGGTGGTGAGTGCTCCGTCACCGGGGCCGATCTCGATGATCGGGCCCTCGGTGGCAGCCACGAGCCGTGTGATCGTGGCAATGGTGGATGGGTCAGTCAGGAAGTTCTGGCCGTGCTCATGACGGCCACCACGATAGGTAGGCACTGTTTGCTCCGTGGTTGTTGCGGAGCCGGGCACGCTGAAAGAGCCGCCCGGCCGTGATCACCGGGTGCGGGAGCAACAACCTGTGGAGGGTGCCCGCCGCTGTTAGCGGCTGCGCAGACGCAGCGAAGCAGTGCCGTAGAACAACATGCCCACCAGCGTAGGTGACCCCGCTGCCGGTCAGCGACTCAATATACCGTCTCTGCCCAAAGACGCGGAGATCCGTATCAATGATGGCCAGTACGAATCCCGAGCTAACCCACGGCCGCAGAGCCTCGGCATCATCGAGATTCGTTCCGTGAGAGACCTCGACAGATCTGCCACGCCTCTTGCAGATCGAGGTTGGGAGGCTGCCGGCTCTCCTGTGTGGCGACCAGGGGGGTTGACTCAGGGTGGCGATGCTGACTCTGTTGACGTGCTACTGCGCCGACGCGGGCACCTTGCGTCGCGACGTTGTGGAATGTGATTGTCATCCTGTTTCGGGCAGCGTCAACCGCTGGCCTTTCCATCGTTTGCGCAGCCACCGGTCGTGTGATGCAACGACGACAGTGCCAGGGTATTGGGCGAGTGCGTATTCGAGCGCGGTGACGAGGCTGAGCGAAAAGTGGTTGGTCGGCTCATCCAGCAGCAGGATCTCTGGGGGGTCAGCCAGGAGTACCGCAAGGGTAAGGCGACGCTGTTGGCCGACGCTGAGTTCCTGCACGCATCGATTGTGGTCTCGACCAGCAACCAGTCCGAAGGTGCCCAGCGGCACTCGTGCCGCACGCTCCATGCCGACCAGATCCGTGTAGGCGTCGAGTGCGGTGCGAGCCGGACCGCGATCGTAGGGGTCAGGTAGGGCGGTCTCTTGCGCAAGCAGCCCTACGCGGTCGACCGGTGCGCGAGTGACCTGCCCGCTGCTGGGTTCCAGCGTGCCGGCGAGCAGGCCGAGCAAGGTCGATTTGCCCGACCCGTTCGGGCCGGTTATGAGCCACTTCTCGCCTCGGCTGATGCTGAACGACGTGGCCGGGAGCCGATTTTTCAGCGTTACGTTGACGGTGGTGAGCACGGGTTCAAGGGCGCCGATGGCACGCGGGGCGCCAGCAACGGTGAGCCCCCGGAATTCGAGTTCCCGTGGCGGCTTCCGGATCTGGCGGTCTTCAAGGTCCGTCAGGCGTGCGCGAGCGTCGTTGACGCGGCGAGATACGACCTGCGCGTTGCGGTCAGCGTAAAACTTCTGTGCCGTGCGTACCTCGGTACGCGGGCGCCAATCCGAGTGCCCCACCGTCTGCTGATCCTTCACCGCTTTACGAAGCCGGGAAAGCTCGGCCTGTTCATCGCGATACTGCCGTTCCCACCTCTGCCGTGCTTCAGCTCGTGCGGTCAGGTAGTCGCTGTAGCTGCCTGTGAAACGGGTGAGGCCGATCCCGGTTCCCGTGCCGTCGTGAACCAGCGGCCCCGCGACCGCGTGCGGGAGTGGCGAAGGGTCGAGATCGAGCAGCGACGTGACCGTCTCATCGAGAAAGGCCCGATCGTGACTGGCGATCAGCAGCGGACCCCGCCACGCCGTGAGCACGCTGACGAGATAGGCGGTCGCGGCATCATCGAGGTGATTTGTCGGCTCATCCAGTAGCAGCACATCCGGTGCATTTAGCAGCAGCCACACTAGGGCGAGCCGAGCTCGCTGCCCTCCGGAGAGCGCTCCTACAAGCCGGCGGCGGTCGATGTCCCCGATCCCGAGACCGGCCATCATGCCGGAAATCCTCGCGTCGATCTCCCACGCTCCAAGGCGCTCGGCCGTCTCCAGGGCACGTGCGTAGTCGTCGGCCGTGACAGGATCGTCGGGGCGGTCTGCAAGGGCGACGCCGAGCCTGCTGACCTCTTCGGCGGCACAACGAGACGGCGCGACCGCGGTCTCGATAGCATTATCGATGGTCTCGGTAGCAGAGAACGGGTGCTCCTGATGTAGCAGCCCGAACACCGGCGCATCGGCATCCGGCGCATTCACGGTGACCGTTCCCGATGCAGGCTCCAAGACTCCGGCGATCGCCTTCAGCAACGTCGACTTACCCGACCCGTTTTCCCCGATGAGTCCTACTCGGGCACCGGCAGGCACGACGAACGACACATCTGTGAGGACCCGCCGATCAGGATAGGAGAACGAGAGACCCTCCACCCGTAGATGCGAGCCCGCGGCAGTGAACGACGATGAACCAAGTACGTGAGGCATGAGCAAGATCCCGAGGCCGTGACGAAACCTGCCGGGCAGACGGCCTCGGACGCAGGTCAGGGAAACGCTCAAATGGTCACGGACCCAGTCTACAGAGTCTTGTCATCGGATCAACCAAGCGGGATGCCGATTGGGTACGGAGCACTCGACGCCTACTCCGGTGCCCGGCGGTTCAAAAGGCCGCTGGTCTGGCTCACCTGCTGAGTATGACGGTGTCGATGCGGGTGATGTCGGCTGGTGACGGCTATAGGTACCCGCTGCGCACCGTGGCGGCTGGTGATGGTGACCGGTCGCTGTCGACTCCGCTGACTCGTTATTACGCCGAGGCTGGCACTCCACCCGGGCGCTGGCTCGGTTCGGGCGTGGCCGCCCTGGGGCATGGTGAACTCACGCCGGGTGCGCAGGTGTCGGAGGCGCAGCTTCAGCTTCTGGTGGGGATGGGGCGGGACCCGTTCACCGGGTGTGCCGTTGGGGCGGGCGTATCCGGTGTATAGCTCGACGGCGGATCGGGTTGCGGACCGTATCGCGGAACTGGACCCGTCGCTGAGCCCTGTAAAGCGAGGGCGGAGGGTGGTGCAGATCGAGTCTGAGGAGGCTGCGCGGGGTCGCGGCGTGCGGTGGCGGGGTTTGATTTCACGTTCAGTGTGCCCAAGTCGGCGTCGGTGTTGTGGGCGGTTGCGGACGCGGGGACGCAGGCGTTGATTGCGCAGGCCCATCATGAGGCGGTTGCGGCGGTGGTTGCGTTCATGGAGCGCGAGGTTGCAGCCACCCGCACGGGTGCAACTGCTGGGGATGGCGCGGTTGCACAGGTCGATGTCACGGGTTTGATCGCGACGGTGTTTGATCACTTCGATTCCCGGGCCGGGGACCCTCACTTGCATACGCATGTGGTGATCAGCAACAAGGTCCGCACGGTGTTGGATGGGAAGTGGCGTAGTCTGGATGGGCGTCCGATGCATGCCGCGGTCGTGGCGTTGTCGGAGCTGCACGAGGCCGTGTTCGCCGATCACATGACCCGCACCTTCGGCGTGAGCTGGGAGTCGCGGGAGATGGGCCGGGACCGGAACCCGTCATGGGCGATCGTCGATGTCCCCGAAGACCTGGTGGCGGAGTTCTCGACCCGCTCCCGGCACATCAACGAGGCGACCGACGCGTTGATTGCTGACTACGTGACTCAGCATGGCAAGCGCCCGTCGTCGGCGACCATCGTGAAACTGCGCGCCCAGGCCACGCTCGCGACGCGTCCGGATAAGCAGGTCCGCTCGCTTGCGGAGCTAACAACTGAGTGGCGCACCCGCGCCAGCCAGCAGCTCGGTGTGGATACGACGGTGTGGGCGCGCGCCGTCATGGGTGGGGAGCGGCAGTTGCTGTTGCGGGCTGATGATGTGCCGTTGGATCTGATCGAGCAGGTGGGGCGGTCGGTGGTGGAGGTGGTCGGTGAGAAGCGTTCGACGTGGCGGCGCTGGAACCTGATGGCCGAAGCCGCCCGCCAAACGATGGGGTGGCGGTTCGCCAGCGTCGAGGACCGCGAAGCCATCACCGCAATGGTCGCCGACGCCGCTGAACAGGCGTCCCTGCGCCTGACCCCACCCGAGCTGGCGACCAGCCCGGTGGAGTTCCGCCGCCCCGACGGCACCAGCGTGTTCCGTCCGAAGCACTCGACCGTGTTCTCCTCCGACACCCTCCTCACGGCAGAAGACCGCCTCCTGCAACGGGCCCGTGCCACGACTGGCCCGAGCATCGACCTCGCTATCGTCGAAACCATCAGCAGACGCCCCGATGCCGAGGGCCGAATGCTCGGTCCCGACCAGGCCGCAGCCTTGGCGTCGGTCGCGGTCTCAGGCCGGGTGGTGGATGTGTTGGTGGGGCCAGCGGGGGCTGGAAGTACCACATGTTGTGTTTGACACCACTAATCGCTGATGTCGATGACCGCTCCGTTGCGCGGGAGGGTGCCCCTGAACGTGAGGGGCACGGCTGCGGCGCGCTCGATATCGGGGGTGGTGATCGCTTGGATGTGGACGTGCGGCTCGGTGCTGTTGCCGGAGTTCCCGCAGCGCGCGAGCCCGGTGCCTATCTGCACGCGCTGTCCCGTCCGGACTTTCAGGCTGCCTTGCTGGAGATGGCAGAGGGCGACCACGACACCATCGGACTCGATGAGTACGTGGTTACCGGCAAGTGCGATCCACCCTGCTCGGGCTCGGCGTTGCTGGGTGAGGGCATAGCCGATAGACGGTAGTCCGCGATATGCAGGGTGGTCGGGTTCGGTGTCGTGCGCGGAGACGACGATCCCTTCGACAGGCGTCAGGAGCATGCGGCCAAAGCCCGAGAACTTCTCTGCCGGTTCGGGTCGTATGAACGAACTGAACGTGATGGGTGCGGAGCGCCCGGCGCCATCGGCGGGAACGAAGTCGATGGCGTAGGACGTGGCCAGCAGCGCCGTGCCATGGCTGGGTACTCGGTTGGCGGGGCTGTTCTGGACGATCCAGCGGCCAGTGAACGGGTATTCCAGATCGATGGAAGCTGCCATGACATTCCTCCCGCTCGTGCACACTATTGTCCCACCACCGGTGTAGCGGCTGTATCGCCCCGGGTTTCGTGGAGACTCCCGTGTGTGGCGAGCTCGGGTGAGCTCGCCTGGTGGTGGTTAGCGGAGTGGTTGGTCTCGTACTCGGCCGGGGGTAGGTAGCCGAGCTCGCCGTGCAGGCGTCGGTGGTTGTACCACTCGACCCATTCCGCGACGGCGATCTCGACGTCGCTGATGCCGGCCCAGGGGCCCTTGTTGCGGATCAGCTCGGCCTTGTAGAGCCCGTTGACGGTCTCTGCGAGAGCGTTGTCGTAGGAGTCTCCGACGGTGCCGACCGACGCGGTCACTCCCGCGGTCACGAGCGCGTCGGTGTAGGCCAACGACACGTACTGCCTGGTTTCAACCGGTCGTTGCAACACCGGGTTGTTGGAGTGAGCGTAGCTGCTCTTCGAAGACTTCGG
>NZ_JAAVUN010000001.1 GCF_012163155.1 Kocuria subflava | reverse complement strand
CCGCCACAGGACTCTGACCAGCGACAACACCGGCCAAGTCAGCCAGGAGCTCTCAAGTGGCACGAGTCAGGTCTGATGATGAGATCACCAGCAACAGGGTGTCATCTCATCAATAGCCGGTGATTTCACGGACGGACCGGTGCCGGCAGCACAAAAGCCGTGGGTGGGACACTCGAAAGGAGTGTCCCACCCACGGCTTTCACCGGCTGCACCGGGAAGCGCAGACCCACAACAGATCTGCGCCCAAGATCACTTCTTGTTGCGGCGCTGGTGGCGGGTCTTACGAAGCAACTTGCGGTGCTTCTTCTTGGACATACGCTTGCGGCGCTTCTTGATGACGGAGCCCATAGACGATCCTCACTTGTGTCTGGTCGGCCCGGCCCGCCATGGCAGTGTCACGTGCGTCTTCATGAGCTCAAACGGCTCACGACGGCGGTTCACCGGGTGGAACCGAAAGGCCACTGAATGGACCTTTCGAAGATTGGTTCCCCGGAAGTCTACCCGTTTCGGCTGCAACGGCGTTATTCGAGGAGTTCACCGGCTTCAGCCGGTACGACGTTCATCCCGCCCGGCGGCAAAATCCTCCGGGATGTCATCGTCAGCAGGTAATGACTGAACGGCTTCGGAATCACCGGGGGTGTCGACGTCGTGCCCGGAGTTGCGGGCCACCTGCAAGGCAACGGCCTCCTTGACCGGGCTCTGCTCCGCTGTGGAATCCGCAGGTTGCGCCCCGTTGGACCACACGCGCCCGGAGGCCAGCGGACCCGTGGTGGGACCAACGGTCTCCATGCCGTCGGTACGCGGAGCGCGCTCTGGGTCCACCCCGGCCTCCACGTACTGGTACTCGATGTGTTCCTCCACCAGACGCGCAGCCAAGGTGTTGTCCCCGGCCAGCACGGCGGAGAAGATCGCCTGGTGCTCGGCACGGATCCGGTCCACGGTTTTGGACCACAACGGAACGTGACCCACCAGCGCCATGGTGTATTCGTAAATCGAATCCCGCAGCGCGGACATCAACGCTGCCACCAACGTGTTGTCCGCGGATTTCACCAGGGCTATGTGGAAGCTCACGTAGAGGTGGTGGAATTCCTTGAGGGAGATGTCATCCCGCCCCATTTCACGCAGCAGGGTCCGCAGTTCCGCCATGGCCGGAGAACGGTGATCCGCATTGGTCAGCGCCCAGGTTTCCAACAGGACACGCGTCTGCACAATGTCGCGCAGCGGATAGTCCGCCGTTGCCATGTGCAGCTGGAGAGCGGGGCCCGCAGAGGCTGCGGGCTCCCGCACCAGCATGGGCAGGATGGTCTTGCGGCTGCCTTCATACAGCCGCAAGACACCCTGAGCTTCCAGGATCTTGAGGGCTTCACGCATGGTGCCACGGTTCACGCCCAGCACGGAGGCGAGATCCTTGTCCGTCGGGAGTTGTTGACCCAGTACCAGGTTCCCGTCAAACAGCTCGTTCTCCAACCATTGGAGGACTCTTCTATGCGTGGCCATGCCCTTTAGCCTACGTGCATCCCAGCGATCAGATGACTCCCTGGGCGAGCATTGCGTCAGCCACCTTCATGAATCCCGAAATATTTGCACCTGCAACGTAGTTGCCGGGCAGACCGTAGTCCTCCGCGCTTGCAGCGCAGTTGTCGTGGATTCCGCGCATGATCTCGCGCAGGCGGTCATAGGTGTAGTCAAAGCCCCACGAGTCACGGGAAGCGTTCTGCTGCATTTCCAGCGCTGAAGTGGCCACACCACCTGCGTTGGCCGCCTTGCCCGGGGCAAAGAGCACGTCCGCGTTCTGGAACAACCGGGTGGCCTCAGCCGTGGTGGGCATGTTGGCACCTTCAGCCACTGCCACCACACCGTTGCTCAGCAGCGCCTTGGCATCCTTGCCGTGCAGCTCGTTCTGCGTGGCACAGGGCAGGGCGACGTCGGCGGAGACCTCCCACACGGAGCCCTTCCCCGAAGGAATGAACTTGGCGGAGCCGCCGCGACGCTCGACGTAGTCGTTGATGCGCCCGCGCTCCACATCCTTGATCTGCTTGAGCAGCTCAAGGTCAATGCCCTTGGGATCGTGCACGTAGCCGCTGGAGTCAGAGGCGGTGACCACGTTGGCTCCGAACCGCTGCGCCAGTTCGGTGGCGTAGATGGCCACGTTGCCGGAACCGGAAACGGAGACGGTCTTGCCGTCCAAGGTGTCATTGCGGGAGGCCAGCATGTCCTGGACGAACATGACGGTGCCGTAACCCGTGGCCTCCGTGCGCACCAGGGAGCCACCCCAGGACAGACCCTTGCCGGTCAGGACACCGGATTCGTAGCGGTTGGTGATGCGCTTGTACTGGCCGAACAGGTAACCGATTTCACGCCCACCCACGCCGATGTCACCGGCGGGAACGTCCGTGTACTCCCCGATGTGGCGGTAGAGCTCGGTCATGAAGGACTGGCAGAAGCGCATGACTTCCTCATCCGAGCGCCCGGCCGGGCTGAAGTCGGAACCACCCTTGCCGCCGCCAATCGGCATGCCGGTCAGGGAGTTCTTGAAGATCTGCTCAAAGCCCAGGAACTTGATGATGCCCAGGTACACCGAGGGGTGGAAACGCAGCCCGCCCTTGTACGGGCCGAGGGCGGAGTTGAACTCGACCCGGAAACCACGGTTGATCTGCACCTTGCCGGCATCATCAACCCACGGCACACGGAAGATGATCTGACGCTCGGGCTCGCAAATCCGCTCGATCACGGAGGCATCCAACAGCTCCGGACGCCGCGAGACCACCGGGCCCAAAGATTCCAGGACCTCGTCCACTGCCTGGATGAACTCCTTCTCACCGGGGTTGCGCTTGAGAACGGCATCGCGCACTGGCTGCAGTTTTTCGTCCACCTCAGACACCTTTCGTGGGGGTCAGCTCTGAATCAGGGTGGGGCAATCGAGCGCGTGACCCGCCGATGCACCCCCAGCAGTCTGGCAGACCAGCCGCCCGGGGGACAGTTGAGGGCTCAGGCCTGCTGCCGCAGGAGCGTCACACGGGTGACTTTGCGTGTCCGTTTCACCCGGATCGTCCACGACGACGACGCAGAACCTGCGCCAACAAACCCCTGCTGCGCGGTTGCTCATCAGACTGGAGCACCACGTGGGGATCAAGCACCGGCACGGACGGCGTGTGAGGTGCCCCGTCAGGCTGGAGAACAACCTTGGACGGGCCGGCTTCTGCCTCGCGTGGAACTGAACCTGTCTGGTCTGAAAGCGCACCTCTCTGGCCTGAAACCGCGCTTGATGGGCGCGGAACCACCCGTGTCTGAACCGGATTCGAGCCTGTTTGGTTGACCTGGTCAGCTGCCGTGAGTGCTGCGAACTGCTGCAGCCACTGCCGGATGGGCTCCAAACCTGCGGCATTGACCCGGTACAGGCGGCGCTGACCGTCCGCACGCTGCTCAACCAGTGCGGCTTCGCGCAGAATACGCAGATGTTTGGAGACCGTGGGCTGGGAGGCACCAACCTCCTCCACCAGATCCCCCACCGGGCGCTCACCCGTGGAGAGGGCCACCAACAGGGCACGACGCGTGGGATCGGCCAACACCGCAAAAATCTCAGATGACATCATGGCCAGACTATCGGCCGCACCCACTCGTCAGGGGCGACTCAACGGCATCCGGGGTGTCAGTCGTACCAGGGGTCCAAACCCCACTGGGGGAACACTTCACGGCGGGTGGCCATGACCACACGGTCGGTGTCGTCGTCGGGATCGAATCCGACCTCCCAGGACCGCCACCACAGATCCACCCGGTCCCCCATGTACTCCTGGGGCTTGCCGCCGTAGTTCTCTTTCACATAGTCCCGCCAGGTGGGCGGGATCGGAGTGGTCACGGGCAATGGTTTGCCACTGACCACCGCCACCAGGTGGGACCAGGACCGGGGGACGACGTCGTAGCAGTCGTAACCGCCACCGCCGGTGGCGATCCATCGGCCCTCACAGAACCGGTCTGCCATCTCCGCCACGTTCAACATGATCTCCCGCTGACCGTCAATGCTGACGCGCAAGTGCGTGAGGGGGTCGGACAGGTGGGAGTCACAACCGTGCTGGGAGACGATCACCTCCGGGCGGAACTGCTCAACCAACGCCGGCACCACAGCGTGATAGGCGCGCAACCATTGGGCATCCTCCGCCGTGGGCGGCATGGCGATGTTCACGGAGGTGCCCATGGCTTCCCCGGTGCCGATCTCATTGGCAAACCCCGTACCCGGGAACAGCGTGGTCCCGGATTCGTGGATGGAAATGGTCATCACGTTCGGGTTGTCCAAAAAGATG
This sequence comes from Kocuria subflava, assembly GCF_012163155.1. GTDB lineage: Bacteria > Actinomycetota > Actinomycetes > Actinomycetales > Micrococcaceae > Kocuria > Kocuria subflava. The sequence goes on along the minus strand of NZ_JAAVUN010000001.1, from coordinate 336,336 downwards.
GACTGCGTGCCGTCCCCGTGGTGACCGTCCACATCCAAGTACAGCACCCGTTTGACGCCGTTGTTCAGCAGATGCTGAATGGCTACAGCGCAGTCGTTGTAGACACAGAAACCACTGGCCTTGTCCGCAAACGCATGGTGCATGCCACCACCAAAATTCACCGCCCGGACCACCGTCCCGTCCAAGATGGCTTGTGCACCCTGGAAAGAACCACCGGCCAATCTGGCGGAGGCCTCATGGATTCCGGCGTAACCAGGGGTGTCCTCAGTACCCAAACCGCTGTCCGGGCGGGACAGTGTGGGGTCCTGGCTGACCTCACGCACCGCGGTCACGTAATCCGCCGTGTGCGCCAACCTCAAGTGGTCATCCTCAGCCACCTCCGGGACCTCCACAGTCACCGAATCCCGACGATCCAAGCCGTACTCCTGGACCAGGCGCCACGTGGCATCAAGCCTGGAGGGGTGCATGGGGTGGTATGAGCCGAAGTCATAGTTCAGCAACTGTGGGCTCCAGAAGAGCCGAGTGGGCTGCGAGGCTACTGTTGGCTGGATCACACCTTTATTAGACCATCCGAGCCACCTTTGATGTGACAAAGTTCCCAGTTCTGCACACAGTTGACGCGCTTGCCTGGTCACTCGCAGGCCAGAACCGGTCACTCGCAGGCCAGAACCGGTCACATGCAGGCCAAAAGCAGTCACATGCAGGCCACATCCGACTCCCATGCCCTCATCCTGGGGTCATACTGTCACCCGTATCGTCACACGATCCGGTGGCAGGCACCGGTGACACCATCCGGTGCACGTCATCCGGACCACGCCAATCGGTGCGCACCACCCGGTGACCACCACCACGGCCACACCCCCACATCCTCCAAGGAGCCCAGGTGCCACAAACCCTGGGGGCCCGCGTCCCCTCCGCAGAAACCACACGAGTACGTGGCGCGCTGGGTGCTACCCGCGATCTGGTGGATCGTCTGGCCCAGTCCTCACCGGCACGACTGGCCGTGCTGGTGTTCGCAGGCGTCGTCGTGGTCTTCACCCTGCTGCTGTGGCTTCCGGCCTCCTCCCAAGGAGAGCGTGCCACCAGCTTCACAGACGCCCTGTTCACCGCCACCTCCGCCGTGACGGTGACCGGCCTGACCGTGGTGCCCACCGCGGAGCACTGGTCGCTGACCGGGCAGGTCATCATCCTGTTCGCCATCCAGATCGGCGGCCTGGGCACCCTGACCATGACCTCCATCCTGGCCATGGCCATCGGCCGCCAGCTGGGGCTGCGCTCCAAGCTGATCACGCAGGAAGCCCTGAACGTGGGCCGGCTCGGTGAAGTCGGCTCGCTGCTGCGCACCGTGGCCATCACCTCCGTGGTGATCGAAGGCACCCTGGCACTGATCTTGACCATCGGCTTCCTGGTGGCCGGTGAAAATCCCGCCACAGCCTTGTGGCACGGGGTCTTCTACTCCATCTCGGCTTTCAACAACGGTGGGTTCACGCCGCACTCGGACGGTCTGGTCCCGTACTTTGACACCGCAGCGCACACGTGGCTGATCCTGTTCCCCATCACCCTGGGGGTGCTGTTGGGTTCCTTGGGCTTTCCCGTGATCCTGGTGCTGCGGCAGGTGGGATGGTTGAAGTTCTCCCGCTGGAACCTCAACACCAAGCTCACCGTGGTCACCACGTTCATCCTGACCTTTGTGGGGTGGGTGCTGTGGACGGCGTTCGAGTGGAACAACTCCGCCACCATCCAAAACGAATCAGCCGGTCACAAGATCTTCCAAGGGTTCTTTGCCTCCACCATGATGCGTTCGGGTGGATTCAACCTGGTGGACATGAGCCAGGTGGAACCGGTCACCCTGCTGCTCACGGACGCCCTCATGTTCGCTGGTGGTGCTCCCGCTTCCACAGGCGGCGGCATCAAGGTGACCACTCTGGCCGTCGTCGTACTGGCCATCCTGGCCGAAGCCCGCGGTGAGCGGCATGTGATCGCCTTCCACCGCACCGTCCCCGAATCCGTGCTGCGTATTGCCATCTCCGTGATTGCCATGGGGGCCACCATTGTTCTGGTGGCTTCCGGGCTGCTGCTGGCCATCTCCGGGCAGCCGCTGGACCGTGTGGCGTTCGAGGTGATCTCCGCCTACGCCACCTGCGGCCTGTCCACCGGGCTCTCCGCGGAAATGGGGGCCGCAGGCAAGGGAGTCCTGGTGGTGGTGATGTTGGTGGGGCGCATCGGAACCACCACGGTGGCCACGGCCCTGGCACTGCGGTCACGGCGTAGGTTGTACCAGTACCCGGAAGAGAGGCCCATCATTGGGTGATCGTCACAGCAAGTCCCATGAAGTTCCCGTGCTGGTGATCGGCATGGGCCGGTTCGGCACGGCCACCGCCCTGCAGCTGGTCAACCAGGGCCGGGAGGTCATGGGCGTTGAACGTGATCCGTCCCTGGTGCAGAAACTGGTGGGGCACATGACGCACATCGTTCAGGCCGAGGCCACGGACATTGATGCCCTCCGGCAGCTCGGAGCGGCCGAGTTCCGCCACGCCGTGGTGGGTGTGGGCACCTCCGTGGAGTCATCCGTGCTGATCACCGCCAACCTGGTGGACCTGGGTGTGGAGCGGATCTGGGCCAAGGCCATCAGCAAGTCCCACGGCAAGATCCTCTCCCGGATCGGTGCCCATCACGTGATCTTCCCGGAGGCCGACGCCGGACGCCGCACCGCCCACCTGGTCTCCGGGCGGCTACTGGACTACATGGAGTTCGATGACGACTTTGCCATCGTCAAGATGCACCCACCCCGTGAAACCCAGGGCTTCACGCTGGCCGAATCGGATGTCCGGGCCAAGTACGGGGTCACCGTGGTGGGTGTGAAGTCCCCCGGTGAAGAATTCAGTTACGCCACACCGGGGACCACCGTGACATCCAGGGATACTCTGATCGTTGCCGGGCACACTCAGTTGATCGAACGCTTCGCCGCCCGACCGTAGGTCAACACCGGCTCCGGTGCCAGGCCTGCGTCAGCAAGCCGGTTGCAAGGGAGTTGGGCATGTCCGCTCGATCACGTCACGTACTGGTGGTGGCCGTTGCCCTGGCCGCGGTCCTTCTCCTGTTGGCGCTGGTCCTCAACTGGGACCGGGTGCGCGGCTATGAACAGCATTTTGAGGAGAAAATTGCCGTGGGCTCCGCTGCGGACAGCACGGAACCGGCAGCCACCGCGGTACCTCCGGCCCCAGTTCCCAGTTTTGGTGCGTTGGAGGTCACCGGCCAGGAGGCGTTGAGCGAACGCACCACCCTGTACTCCCTCTCAACACCCCTGGTGGCCACGCCCGAGACCACAGACGGCCCCACCGTGATGGTCACCTTGCGGGAGGGATACGACCCCTCACAGAAGTACCCCGTGCTGTATCTGCTCACCGGTACCGCCGAGGGTGAATCTCCTTCTGGCTGGTACGACGAAGCCTCCGTGGAGGATGCCACCGCCGGTTTGAACGCGATTGTGGTGGCCCTGGATGACGGTTGGTACGGCTGGTACACGGACTGGACCGTGCCCGGTGATGAGCCCCGTGCCTGGCGCACCTTCCACCTGGATCAGATGATCCCGTGGGTGGATGCCACGTTCCCCACCATCAACTCCCCCTCCGGTCGCGCCGTGGCAGGGGCCTCCGCTGGTGGGTTCGGGGCCATGACCTACGCGGAGGTGCGGCCAGATCTGTTCGGAGACTGTCAGCGCACCACCCGGGCCGATTGGGATGACCATGACCCCTCCCTGAACACGGAGTCCCTGGCAGGCAAGCCCCTGTGGGTGTACTCGGGCTCTGGGGATTATTACGAGGCTCAGCTGCAGGAGACATCACAGGAGTTCGCGCGGGCAGCCACGTCCTCTGGTGCGCAGGTCACCGAACGCACGTACGCGCAACTCAACGACGACGGCGCCCACGCTCCTGCCGGTGAGTGCACCGAAGGTCATGAGTGGAGCTGCTGGTCCATGTCCTTGAAGGACTGGACTCCTGAGCTGCAAGCGTTCTTTGATCGCGGCTGACGCACTGCCCCGCTGGGGATGGTCTCCCCCGTTGTGAGGAGACAAGTCGGCACCATCGGCTGAGGTGGCGCCGACCGGGCCTCTCTACCGTGGACGGTGAGACCACCGGAATACGAGGAGCAACGTGACCACCTCCCCCGTTCATCCCCGCAACCACCCGCCGCGCCTGCCTGCGTGGGCACGAGTACTGATCCCGGTGGTGGTGTTCATGCCTCTGGCTGCCAGCCCTTTGCTGGCGTTGCAGCTACCTGCAGTGCGCCATGCAGCCGACCAACCCACACTGTGGGGTGCCGTCACACTCGTGGCTGCCTTTGGCATCGCGTTGACGGCATATCTGGTGGTTTCGATCCTTCTGGTGCGCTGGGTGGACCGCCGTCCTGCTGCGGCCCTGGGTTTGAAGGTCACCGTCCACGGCCTGACGGGCATGGGGGTTGGAGTGCTGGTGGCCCTGCTGGTGGGTGTCGGAGGCACGGTGGTGGCAGATGTCCTGGGCCTGGGCCGCGACGCCGCCCAGGCGGCTGACTCATTCCTGGAATACCCCGACCTTGCGTTGCTGGTTCTGCTGCTTGGGCAGGCTTTCGTGCTGCAGGGCATCGGGGAGGAAGTACTGTTCCGCGGCTACCTGTTGCAAACCCTGAACAAATCGCCCAGGGCGGCGGTGTTCATTGCTGCCGCGGCGTTCGCCGTGCCGCACCTGAGCTCCCAAGGCGGGCAGGAATCTGCAGTGGAGCACCTGATCTACCTCTGGATCCCGTTCGGCTTCTCCGTCAGTGCGGCGGCTCTGGCCATCAGGTTTCGTTCCGTGTGGGCGGCGGTGGGTGTCCACGGTGGGTTCCACGTGTCCACGTACCTGTGTTTTGCGCTGGGGCTCACCCTGCAAGGACCCGGACTGTGGTTGGTCTTGGGCACCGCGCACCTTGTGGTGGGAGTGATTCTGATGGCACAGACACCGAGCGGTCGGTGGCGGGAGATCGCCACCTGTGGCACCTACACCCCATCCGCCATCTCTGAACCACGGAGTCGCCATTGAGTTTCTACCGCCCGTCACCGAGACCTCCGTTATGACCCGAATATCACGCGAATGTGGGCCTTATCGGAGGTCTCGGGGCGGGTGGAACGCCTCCGTGCTGATGAGTCACTTCCGATTCTCGCGCAGAAACTCATCGGTCATCGCTTGCGTTTCTGAAACCTTGCGTCGAATCTGCGCGTGGGCCATCCCTTGTTTCCACTGCTTGTCCCACAACAGGGCATGACCTACAGCAACAAATAGCGCGAGTGCTCCGAGAGAAAAGGCCCATGGACCATTCCACGCGCCCGGTGTGGCCAGTAATCCACCCACCAAAACGCCCGATGCGGCAGCGATAACCAGATCAGCCAGAAGGAGGCCCACGCCGCCGGGACTCGGATGCCGCTGCACCCGAGTGAAGTGAGCAAAAACCAACGAGCCGACCAGAGTTTGTACCAGGACTAGGGCAACCACCAGCCCCGCGCACACAAGAAAACCCAAGCGCTCAAGAGGTAGGAGGAAAGGCAACAAGAGTCCGAGGGCGATCAACGGAAGCCCATAGGTGAAAATATCGAGCACGATGCGGCCAATAAAAATGTCACCGAAACTTGGTGGCTCCCAGGGCTCATCCAAGTCAATCCGACTGTTCAAGTATGGGTCTCCACCAAAACTAGTCACGCCACTTCCCCCTGACCATCAGAGCAACATCATTGACAGTCAATCACGATCGCAACTCGCGGACTGGTACCAGTGCCCATCACACCGGTTGCTGGACCCAGCCAACAGAAAGGTCGAGACCTCCGTTATGACCCGAAAATCAGGCAAATGTGGGCTGTAACGGAGGTCTCGGCAGGGGGTGGGGGTGGGGGTCAGCCGCAGAACTCCTGCTCCATGGCATCTCCCCTATTGGCCGATGCCGCCACGGCATCGGCCACCAGCTGCTCGATCCCTCCGTCCAAGAAGGTGTTGATGGCCTGTTCCGTGGTGCCGTTGGGACTGGTCACGGCTTTGCGCAAGGCCTCGGCATCGGCGTCCTCACGGGAGAGCAGCACTCCGGCGCCGCTGACCGTCTCCTTGGCCAGGACACGGGCCACCTCCGGGTCCAGGCCCAGCTTCTGGCCGGCCTTCTGCATCATCTCGGCGAGCAGGAACACATAGGCAGGTCCGGAACCGGAAACCCCGGTCACGGCACGGATCTGCTCCTCCGGGACGTTCACCACGGTGCCCACCTGGGAGAGAAGACCGGACACGGTGTCCAATTGCTCCTGCGATGTGTGCTCGCCTCCCGTCACGGAGAATACACCGCGCCCCACGGAGGACGGCGTGTTGGGCATGCTCCGCACGATCGGCTGTCCCTGGGGCAGATGATCAGCCATGGCGGCCAGCGTGATGCCTGCTGCCACGGAAACCACCACAGTTCCTGGGCTCAACGCCTCTGAGATCTCATCACACAGTTCCAGGATGGCGTAGGGCTTGACCCCCAGCAGCACCACGTCGGCACCATCCACGGCACGCGTGTTGGCTGCTGCATCCGCATCCGAGGCGAACACCTGCACACCGGTTTCCTCCGCCAGCTTCTGTGCGGATTCCTCCGAGCGCGTGGTGGCCCGCATCCTGTCCGCGGAAACCCCGGAGGCCAGCACCCCGCGCAGGATGGAGCCGTTCATGGAGCCGGTGCCCAAGAAGGCGATCACAGGAGCCGTTGCGTCAGCGGTCTCCGCCGGGGCTGATGTGTCAGTCATGGAACGGTCCTTTCACAAACGCACGTCACGCGGGGGCCGTCCTGACCGTCAGGCTCCCGAGCTCTTGCGGAAATGGGTCCGGGCAAAGTCCAAGGACTCCGCCATCATGGCGTCCCGGTGGTCTTCGGACTTGGCGGAACGGGTGTTGATCTCCACGCCCAGAACGCCTTGCCAGTCGTGATCGGCCAGGTAGCGCAAGGTCTCTGCCACCGGCTGTTGGCCTTGGCCGGGGATCAGGTGTTCATCGGAGGTGCCGCCGTCGTTGCCGTCCGTCAAGTGGATGTGGCCCAGTCGCGAACGCAGCTCCCGGACGGCCTCCAAGGAGTTGACCTTGGCGATCGAGGCGTGGGAGAAGTCCCAGGTGACCCAGTCGTAGTCGAACTTCCGGGGATCCCAGTGGGGGCGGTACATCTGCATTTCGCGCCCACCCACCCGCCACGGGTACATGTTCTCCACGGCAATCTTCACGCCGGTCATGTCAAAGAGTTTGTGCACGCCTTCCACAAAGGAACGCCCGTACTTGGGTTGCCAGGCAAAGGGCGGGTGGGCCACCACCACGTCCGCGCCCACCTGTTCCACCATCTTGGCGGCCATCTGGATCTTGGTCCATGGTCTGCCCCACACCTGCTGGGTGAAGAACAGCGTGGGCGCGTGGATGGCGGAAATGGGCATCTGGTACTTCTGGGAAGCATCCAACAGCTGATGGGTCAGCTGGGTCATGCGCTGGTGGGTGACCAGCACCTCCACGGAGTCGTAGCCAAGTTCTGAAGCCACCCGGAAGGTCTCCGGGGGCTCTGCCAGGAACAGGCAGCTGGTGGACAGCGCCACGTGCGGGGTGGGCCCGGCGGACTCCCCCGATGCACCGGCAACAGGGTTGGGGCCAGGATCTTGTGCAGCCGACTCAGCCATGTCAGCTCACCCGCCCGATGATCTCTGACGGGCGGTTCAGCACCACATCCGGGTCCACGTGCAAACGGTCCAGGCGTCGCAGGATCACACCTTCACGCAATGCCCACGGGCAGATCTGCACGGTCTCCACCCCCAACATGGACATGGCCGACTCAGCCACAATGCCTGCCGCCAACATCTGTGCGGCACGGTTGACGGAGACCCCGGGCAATTCCGCGCGTTCGGAGGCGGTCATGGCCTCCATGCGTCGGGTCCACAGGCGCAGGTCCTCAAGGTGCATGGGCCGCGGAACGTAGGGCCCCTCGCCCTTGGGTGCTGCACCGCAGATCCGGGCCAGAGAGCGGAAAGACTTGGAGGTCCCAGCCGTCAACGTGGGGGTTCCCACGGCGGAGATGGTCTCCACGGCAGGGGTCAACAGACGGGTCACGTGCTGCCGGAGGCGCTTGGTTTCCGAGGGCAGTGCGGCCTCCCCGTGGATGAACCGGCGGGTCAGACGCGCTGCCCCCAACGGCACGGACACGGCAGCAGCCGGCAATCCGTTGTCCCCGATGGCCATTTCAAAGGAACCGCCACCGATGTCCAGGTCAAGAATCCGCCCAGCACTCCACCCGAACCATCGGCGTACTGCGGAGAAGGTCACGGCAGCCTCTTGGTCGCCTGAGATCTCGATCAGGTTCACACCGGAGCGTGACTGCACGTGCTCCAGGACCTCGCCACCGTTGCCGGCCTCGCGGATGGCGGAGGTGGCAAAGGCCAGGAGGTCCTCGGCGTCGTTCTCCGCGGCAAAATCTCGGGCCTCGGTGACAAAGGAGGTCAGGGCATCCCGGCCCTCCGCACTGATGTTGCCCGCAGCATCCAGGTACCGCACCAACCGCAGATCCGTCTTGTGGGAGGCGTAGGGCACCGGTTGGGAGCCCGGATACACATCCAGCAGCAGCAGGTGAACGGTGTTGGACCCGACGTCCAGGACTCCCAAGCGCATGGGTCCGAGCCTACTTGGCCGCAGCCGTGGATCGCTTACGGGTGGTGGTTCCCGCCTTCTTGCGAGTCCCCGGGCTCCCGGACTTGGCCCGCGACGACGACGCCCGCCCCGTCTTCTTGGGAGCCGGTCCCTTGGCGCGCTTCTCCGAGAGCAGCTGGCTGGCCCGCTCCGGGGTCATCTGCTCCACGGTTTCTGAACGCGGCACGGTCACGTTGGTTTCGCCATCGGTGATGTACTCGCCGAACCGGCCTTCCTTGATGATCATGGGCCGCTCCGTGATGGGATCCGTGCCCAGGTCCTTCAGGGGCGGCTTGGCGGCACCGCGTCCGCGCTGCTTGGGCAGTGCGTAGATCCGCTGGGCTTCCTCCAGCGTGATGCCGAAGATCTGATCTTCTGTGCTCAGCGAGCGTGAGTCCGAGCCCTTCTTGAGATACGGCCCGTAGCGCCCGTTCTGGGAAGTGATCATCTCCCCGTCCTTGTCCTCACCCACTTCGCGGGGCAGGGACAGCAGCTTCAGGGCATCGTCCAGGGTCAGTTCCTGCATGTCCATGGACTGGAACAACGACGCCGTCCGCGGCTTGGGTTTCTCGATCTTCTTGGGCTTGGGGTTGCCGTTCTTGTAGTACTCGGTGGGAATGGCATCCAGCTCTTCCTGAGTGGGTTCAGGAATGACCTCTGAAACGTAGGGGCCGTAGCGGCCGTCCTTGACCACAATGGTGCGCCCGGTCTGGGGGTCCGAGCCCAGTTCACGGCCATCGGCCCGGCCAATCTCCATGAGCTCGGTGACCTTCTCCGGCGTCAGCTCGTCCGGGGCCAGGGATTCGGGAACGTTGGCGCGCACCGGATCCGTGACCTCACCGGTTTCGGCATCCACCGATCCCCCTGATTCCAGGTAGGGCCCGTACTTACCCACACGCAGGGTGACGTCCTCGGTGAGCTTGATGGAGTTCAGCGCCCGGGCGTCAATGTCCCCCAGGTCATCCACGATCGGCTTGAGACCGTTCTCCGAGCCGTCCTCTCCGAAGTAAAAGCGCTGCAGCCACTCCTGACGGTCCTCCTCACCGCGAGAGATCCGGTCCAGGCCTTCTTCCATCTCTGCGGTGAAGTCATAGTCCACGTAGTCGGAGAAGTGTTCTTCCAGCAGACGGACCACGGAGAACGCCGTCCAGGACGGGATCAGTGCGGTGCCGCGGACCTTGACGTAGCCGCGGTCCACGATCGTGGAAATCACAGCCGCGTAGGTGGAGGGTCGGCCAATGCCCATCTCGTCCATGGCCGCCACCAGGGAGGCTTCCGTGTAGCGGGCCGGAGGACGGGTGGAGTGACCGTCCGCGGTGACCTCTGCGGCCTCCAGGGCATCGCCCTCTTCCATCTGCGGCAGGCGCTTGTCCGTAGCCTTGCCAGAATCCTGCGAGTCCTTGGAGGTGTCCTTGGCTTCCTGGTATGCGGAGAGGAAACCCGGGAAGGTGATCACGGTGCCGGAGGCCGTGAATTCGGCGGCGCGGCCATCCGTTGCGGTGGCGCCCAACCGGACCGTGGCAGTGAAACCCTTGGCATCAGCCATCTGGGAGGCCACGGTGCGCTGCCAGATCAGCTCGTAGAGCTTGAACTCATCGGCAGACAGGGACTTGCGCACCTGGTCCGGTGTGCGGAAGGAGTCCCCGGCGGGGCGGATGGCCTCGTGCGCCTCCTGGGCGTTCTTGGACTTGGAGGCATAGGTGCGCGGGGAATCCGGAACGTAGTCCGCCCCCCACAGCTCCTTGACCTGGCGCCGCGCTGCCGTGACGGCCTGCGTGGACAGGGCCACGGAGTCCGTACGCATGTAAGTGATGTAGCCGTTTTCGTACAACCGCTGCGCCACCTGCATGGTGGAACGTGCGGAGAAGTGCAGTTTGCGGGCGGCGTCCTGCTGCAACGTGGACGTGGTGAACGGGGCCTTGGGACGGGAGACGTAGGGCTTGGTCTCTTGGGACACGACCGTGAAGGCGGCCTCTGCCAAGCCCTTGGCCAAGGAGGTGGCTTCCTGCTCGCCCAGGTGGACCAGTGTGCCGGGCTTCTTCAGGGCGCCGTCGTCGTTGAAATCCTTGCCCCCGGCAACCTTTTTGCCGTCCACGGTGACCAACCGGGCGCCAAAGGTGGAACCGGCATCCGGGCCCGTGGTGCACGTGAACTGGCCATTGAGATCCCAGTAGTCGGCGGAGACAAACGCCATGCGCTCGCGTTCGCGCTGAACCACCATGCGGGTGGCCACGGACTGAACACGGCCTGCAGAAAGTCCGGAGGAGACCTTGCGCCACAGCACGGGAGAGATTTCGTAACCGTAGAGGCGGTCCAGCACACGCCGGGTTTCCTGGGCGTCCACCAGGTCCTGATCCAGGTCCCGCAACTCGCCAAAGGCGCGCTCAATGGCCTCCCGGGTGATTTCCGGGAAGGTGATCCGGTAGACGGGAACCTTGGGCTTGAGGACCTCGTACAGGTGCCAGGCGATGGCCTCACCTTCACGGTCACCATCCGTGGCCAGGTAGAGGGCGTCACATTCCTTGAGCTTGCGCTTGAGCTCTGTGACCTTTTTCTTCTTGTCCGGGTTGACCACGTAGTAGGGGTCAAAACCGGAGTCCACGTCCACGGCGAACTTGCCGTAGGAGCCCTTCTTCATCTCCGTGGGCAACTCGGAGGGCTGCGGAAGATCACGGATGTGGCCCATGGACGAATCCACCTCATAGGCGTCACCCAGGTACCCCGCAATGGTCTTGACCTTGGACGGGGACTCCACGATGAGCAGGCTCTTGCCTGTTCCCGTGTTCTTGTTGGCCACAGTCTCTCCTCAGCGCCTCTGCGCGGTTGTCTCTGCCGACTTCACACCGTAACTTCCCCACCTTAACCGCACGAACATTGGGCGCCGTCCGCGCGCCCAGCCCTGTGGATCGCGGGATCGGGCACTGTTCAAGGTGGGATCGCGGGCTAGGCAAGGCGGGATCAGGCACCCGAGCCAGGCTCGGTGCAGCACAGCAAAAGGCCGCGGAACCCTCCAAGGTTCCGCGGCCACAAGCGGTGATGTGATTCAGTCGTCCTGGTCTTGGGAATCCGTTGCGGTGTTGGCCGAGACGGGGAAGGCGCGCCCGGAGACCTGCTCAGGCTCGATCACCACAAAGTAGGGCTTGAAGGAACGGATCCAGGGGCGCAGGTTCAGACCTTCGGCCATCTCGAACTCAGGACCGTCCTCGATACGGCGAGCGCGTCCGTGGACCACTACGGAAGTGACTTCCTGGTGTTCGTCATCCAGACGCACCTTGCGGTCGGCTTCAAAGGCCACCTGGTTGTTGATCACCAGGGAGGCCAGCTTGGAACCCTGCGCGGTGCGAAACCACAGCTTGCGCTGGTGGACCACAAAGTTCACGGGGAAAATGTCCACCACTCCGGAGACCACCACGGCCAGGCGCCCGAAAGGCTCCGAATCCAGCAGTTCCCAGGCTTCATCACGGGTCAGTTCGCGGTATCGGTTCTCGGTGCTCATGCGGGCATTATTTCATCGCACGAGCCCCCAGTCAGCCCCGTGTCAGTCATCCGGGGCAAGGAATCCGTCCGTCAACAGGTGGCGGGCCTCCTCCAGAGCGGCTTTGCCCTCCACGGATTCTTCCGCCGGTTGCTCCCAGCCCAACAGGGCACCCAGTGCGGTCACGATCTGATGCACGGACAGCTCACCGTCACAGGCCCCCACCAGTCCAGCCGTGTTGGAGGTCAGCACGTTGGTTCGCTGCAGTCCTGCCCCTTGGCGCAGCAGGATCACGGAGGGGTCCGCAGCGCCCGGGCGCAGGTGCCGCTCCTCGGTCACGTGCTCCGGCACCACCAGATGCAGATCCGTCCAGCGTTGCCCCAGTACGTCCAGGACGTCCTGACGCTGCACCGCCTCGGCCGTGACCGGGGCAATGGGCTGCTGGAATGGGTGGGTCAGTTCCTCAAAACGACGACGACGCTGCCTGGAACGCCCCGGTTTCTGCAACCGGACGTAGCCGAAACCAACGGCAGCCACATTCCGTGCGGCAAAGTCCTCCAAGTAGGCGCGATACGCGGACTCATAGCTGTCACGGTCCAGGTGTTCGGAGGCATCCCGCAACCAGGTTTCGGCGTAGCTTTCCGGACTCTGGGTTTCGCGTTGGATCACCCAGGCATCCAGTGCCTCCGGGATCCACGCGGCCACCCGGTCCTGCCAACCCTGCCCGTCCTGGCCGCCGGCTCCGTTCTGGAAGCTCGCGCCGTTCTGGCTGCCCGTCCCGTCGAATTCTTGCCGCGTGGCGGGGACCTCCCAGTTGGCCAGAAGATGCGCCACCGCACCTGTGGTCATCACGGTGTCCAACTGCCCCACCAGATCCGCCACCAGACGGTCCCCGGGGCGGCCGCCGTCGCGGTAGGTGTACCGCTCTGCTTCCGTCTCCCCTGGTGAGCGCGGGGTGATCACGAAGGGCGGGTTGGTGACCACCAGGTTGAACTGGTCACCGGCCACGGGCTCCAGCAGGGACCCTTGCCGCAGTGCCACCCGGTCTTCCAGATGCTCCGGATCCAACCCCAGCGCCGGCGCATTGAGCACCAGGTTGAATCGGGTGAACGCCAGCGCACGCTCGGATAGGTCCGTGGCCACCACGTGGCGGCAATGCTGCAGAAGATGGAAGAGCTGGACCCCACACCCGGTGCCGATGTCCAGAGCCCGCTGGACCTGTGGGCGTTCCGTGATCTGTGCCAATGTCAGGGAGGCTCCGCCGATGCCCAGCACGTAATCGTGGCGCAGTGCAGCACCCGGGCGCTGGAAGGCGGTCAGATCCGCAGCCACCCACAACTCCAGTCCGCTGTCTGCGGCATGCAGATCAAGATCCACCACGGAGCGGACCCAACCCTGGCTGACGTTCTGCGTCAGGCCACCGTCCTGGACGGAGTCTTCCCCCGGAGAACTCAGGCCCAAGGCGGCCTCCACCAGGCCCAGGTCCATCCACTGGTCAAGCTCGATCTGCGGCAGAACACGCTTGACTTCCTGCACACTCACCGGCCTGGCCAGGATGAACAGTTCAATCAGTGCGCAGGCCCCGTCCCAGGTCCCGGTGCTTCGGTGTCGGTCCAGAGCCAGCAGGGCCGGTGCTGCTTGATCGCGGCTGAGGGCCTCCACCGCGGAGTCACCCAGATGGCGCCGAACACCGTCGGCAGTGAAATCCGCTGATTCCAGGACTTCACGGAAAGCGCGGATGGCACTCAGGTCATCAGAGCGGGGCGCTCCGGCCACCTGGCTGAAGGCAGAAGTGGTTCTCATGCGTTGACCTCGGGGTGGGCGGGACGGCATCCGGTGGGGCAGCGCAGGCCGTCGTCGTCGTGAATCCGGACGTGCTCGGCACAGGCCAGGACGCGGTGATGGCAGGTGGGATCACTGCAGTTGACAAAGGTGTTGGCCGGCTTCCCGCAGACGTCGCAGGTCCCGATCACGGCAGCCTCCGGGGAGAAGTCGATGGCGCCGCGAGCGTCAAAAACGGCCAACGATCCCTCCCACAAACCCGAGTCCTGGCGGGCCTCCCCGTAGCGGACGATGCCACCGTCCAGCTGGTAGACCTCCTGGAAACCACGCTGGATCATCAGGGCGGAGAGGAACTCGCAGCGGATGCCACCCGTGCAGTAGGTGACCACAGGTTTGTCCTTGAGGTGGTCGTACTTGCCGGAATCCAGTTCCGTCACAAAGTCGTGGGTGGTCTCCACCTCCGGGACCACGGCGTCCTTGAACTTGCCGATCCGCGCTTCCCAGGCGTTACGGCCGTCAAAGAACACCAGGTCATCCCGGGAACCAGCCATGTGGTCCAGCTCCTGCGGGGAGATGTGGGTGCCACCGCCCACCACACCGTTCTGGTCCACGGTCACCTGACCGGGTGCACCGAATGCCACCAGCTCATCACGCACCTTCACGGACAGACGCGGGAAATCCCCGGCCGATCCATCCGACCATTTCAGTTCCATGCCCCGGAATCCCGGGTAGGAACGGGTGATCTTGGCGTACTGCTTCAGCGCGTTGACCTCACCACCCACGGTTCCGTTGAGACCCTCCGGGGAGACCAGGATGCGGCCGCGCAAGCCCAGGCGTTCGCACAGTTCCCGTTGCCACAGCGCTATGGCCTGCGGATCGGGAAGCGGAGTGAGGCTGTAGTACAAGAGGATGCGATTCACGGACACGCAACCAGGGTAGTCGCGTGCCCGTGAACGGGGTGCCGGGCTGGATCAGCCCCGGCAAGCCAGGCGGGGCTGATGCCTCAGACGTAGTGCGGGCCTCAGCCCAGGCGGAAGCTGCGTCCGGTGACCCGGGTGGGTTCGATCTCCACGAACTCGATCTTATCCGTGTCCAGCCACGGCTTGAGATCCAAGGACCGCGCGTGTTCCAGTTCCGCAGAATCCGTGAGCTGACGGGCGCTGCCACGCACCATCACGGACCAGGCGGTGTCACCGGCCACCCGATCGATCTCCAGTGCCACCTTGCCGGTCAGGGTCAGGCGGAAGAGTTTGGCGCCGCGGGCAGTGCGGAAGTACAGCTTCCGGTTGGAGGCCACAAAGTTGATGGGGGTGATCTCGATTTCCTGGTCGTCCATGGTGGCCAGACGCCCGAATCGCGCCGCCTCCAGGTACTCCCAGCACTGGTCCTCGGTCAGAGCCTCACTGGCCTTGGCCTGCTGGTGGGCCTGGCTGTCATCCGGCAAGGGGGCTGGGTTCATCATGCTTCCGGTGCTCATACCTAGATTCTTGCACCCGCCGTGGCGGGCATCACACAGGCTGGCAATTTCTTACCCATCGGCAGTGGAGTTCATGCCTTGCGGCGGTGGGAGAATGCCGCCTGTGCCTGAATTCGATTCCCTCATCCCCTTGCTGGGCCGTGGTGCCGCCCCGGAGGAGATCCGGCACATCCGAAACCTGCCCGCCCGTGAGGCTGTGACCTCGCCGTGGCCGGATGCCATTCACCCGGATGTGGTGCAGGCCTACGCACTGGCAGGGGTTCATCATCCGTACCGGCACCAGGCAGAGGCCATGACTGCTGCCGGTCAGGGCCACACCGTGGTGGCCACGGGTACCGCCTCTGGCAAGTCCATGGCATACCAAGCACCCGTGCTGTCCACCATTCACGCGGGCCGTTTGATCGCCCAGGCCTCCCCCGGTGTCCTGCAGCACCCGGAGGAAGCCACTGCCCTCTACCTGTCACCCACCAAAGCCCTGGCTGCAGATCAGTTGACCGCGTTGCAGGCGCTGTCCCGGCACCTGAGCGCCCGGGTGCACAGCTACGACGGCGACACCCCGCAGCAACAGCGCCGCTGGATCAGGGACCATGCAGATCTGGTGCTGTGCAATCCGGACATGCTCCACACCGGGGTGCTGCCCAATCACCCTCAGTGGTCCAGGTTCCTGCGGCGGCTGCGCTACGTGATCGTGGACGAGGCCCATGTGTACCGGGGTGTGTTCGGCTCACACGTGGCCAACGTGCTGCGGCGGCTGCGCCGGGTGGCCGCCCTCTACGGCACCGATCCGGTGTTCATCGGGGCATCTGCGACTTCTGCTGCACCCCAGGACTCGTTCTCCCGGTTGATCGGTGTGAACCCGGATGCTGTCACGGCGGTGACCAGAGATGATTCCCCTCACGGCGCCGTGACCGTGGTGCTCTGGGAACCCGAACAGTCCGGCCCGGAGGGTGAGAACGGTGCACCCACGCGCCGCAGTGTGTTGGCCGAGTCCGCGGACATGCTCACGGACCTGGCCCTGAAACAGGTCCGCACGCTGGCTTTCGTGGGGTCCCGCCGTGGTGCGGAAGCCGTGGCGCAGATGGCGCACCGGCAGCTGGATGAGGTGGAACCGGGGCTGGCTCACCGCGTGGCCGCCTACCGCGCCGGTTTCCTTCCGGAGGAACGCCGGGAGCTGGAGGAGCAGTTGCGCGACGGCCGTCTCCTGGGCCTGGCCTCCACATCAGCGCTGGAACTGGGGATCGACGTTGCCGGACTGGATGCAGTGTTGGTGGCCGGGTGGCCTGGAACACGGGCGTCGTTCTTCCAACAGGTGGGACGTGCGGGACGTGCAGGGCAGGACGCCCTGGCTGCGTTCATTGCCCGGGACGACCCCCTGGACACCTACCTGGTGAACCACCCGGAGGCCATTTTTGATGTGTCCGTGGAAGCCACCATCTTCGACCCCGGCAACCCGTACGTCCTGGCCCCGCACCTGTGCGCCGCCGCTGCCGAGCAGCCCCTCAAACCCTCGGATCTGGACCTGTTCGACCCCGCCGCACCCGGCATCCTGGAATCTTTGGTCAACGCCGGACAGTTACGACGACGCCCGGCCGGCTGGTTCTGGACCCGATCGGAAGATCCTGCGGCCATGATCTCCATCCGGGCAGAAGGTGGCGGCCCGCTGAACATCATTGAGACCGACACCGGGCAGTTGCTGGGATCCATTGGAACGGGTCAGGCCCACCAGCAGACTCACCCTGGTGCCATCTACGTGCATCAGGGCCGAACCTACGTGGTGGAGGACCTTGACCTGGCACACCACGTGGTCTCCGTGACCCGGGCTCACCCTGACTACTACACCCAGGCGCGGGACGTGACCTCTGTGAAGGTGATCAAGGAGGAACGTCACCAGACCTGGGGTCCCATCACCGTGCATTCGGGCCAGGTGCAGGTGACCTCCCAGGTGGTCTCCTACCAACGCAAGGCGATTCCGGGCAACGAGATCATTGGGGAGGAACCCTTGGAGTTGCCTCCCACGGATCTGTTCACCAAGTCCGTGTGGTTCACCGCACCAGGACCGGTGCTGGCCGCGGCAGGTGTTCAGGAAGCTGATTTCCCGGGTGCCTTGCACGCCGCCGAACACGCCATGATCGGCTTGCTGCCCCTGCTGGCCACGTGTGACCGCTGGGATGTGGGTGGCCTGTCCACGGCCCTGCATGCCGACACCCAACTGCCCACGATCTTTGTGCACGACGGCCACCCCGGAGGTGCCGGTTTTGCCGAACGAGGTTATGACATGGCGGCGTCCTGGTTTGCTGCCACCAAAGCGGCGATTGAGTCCTGTTCCTGCGAGTCCGGGTGTCCGTCCTGCGTGCAGTCGCCCAAGTGCGGCAACCGCAACAACCCGTTGGACAAGGCTGGTGCGATAGCACTGTTGGCAGCATTTCTGGACCACGCCCCCTCACCAGCCACGTCCGATACACCGACAGATGGGGTCACTGGCCGCTGAAGGGGCTGTCCTGGGGAGGCCCTGCACGGCTGACACTTTCGGCCTGCCCCAGGGGCGCGAGCGCACCGGTGAGGTCGATCCCCACCGTCACGTCCACCGTGCTCAGTTCAGGTTCCACCAGGGTGCACTCCAACAACTCGGCGTCGTTGTCCGACGCCACCTGTGCGGCGATCTGGCATGGGTCCCCCGGCATGAGACCGCGGGTCACATCCGCGGCAGCCAACGCGGAGAGGTCAGCCACGTTTCCGGCTCGGTGTTTCAGCACAGCGGCTTGCCCCACCAGAAGCACCACGCCCAGCAGGAAGATGGCCACCAACACGGTGGTCAGGCCGAACACGGTGCCGGACCCGTCATCCACATCACGGTTGTCCATCGAGGACCACCCCTTCCGTGATGGTGGAGGCCGATGCCGAGAGATCCAGGGCACCCCAGTCCCCCAAGATCCCGGGTGCCGGCATGACCACCTCCGCCTCGGCTCGGCCGTCACGAATGGCCACCGTGACTTCTGCTCGTTCTCCGGCAATGGAGCGGGCTTCCTTGACCGCGGCGGTCTCGGTCTCTCCACGCGCCACCACCCGCGCGGCAGCCCCGGCGGCTTCTTCACACCGCACTTGGGTGGCAGCAGCTGCTCCTCCGGCCAGAACCACGGCAAGCACCAGCATGATGGCCGGCAGCACCACGGCGGTTTCGGCCGTCACGGCGCCGTCGTCGTTGTGTTTGGGCCTGTGGAGGGGTGCGTGCGGCGGGTCTCCGAAAACCCTGCCGCACAGATGCCGCAGGCTGAACAGTGGGGTGGACATGCTGACCTCCTGATGAGGATCGAATGAAGCTGCCCGGGATTGACCCGGTGAGTGTGGAGGTGGGGAAGTCCTCAGGCCGCCGCAGAGGATTCCGCGGCGGCCCGAGTGCTCAGATGCCCAGGGCCTTGTTGATGATGGCCATGAGCAGTTCGCTCACGGCATCCGAGGCGATCACCGCTGCCATGACGCCGCCGAAGGCAGCAGCAGCCAGCAGGACAATGGCGTACTCGACCGTGGAGGCACCCAGATCGGGGTCGTGAGCCAGCAGCTGCGTTCCCGGTGCCATGACCTCGCCTTCCAGGGCCTGATCGGTGACCACGGCGTTGTTGTTGGTGGCGGCGGTGGCGGAGTTGTTGATGGTGGACATTGTTCTTCCTCCTTCTGTAGACCCCTGATGGGGTTGGTGACCGGCCCAGCAGGTGCTGGTCCGGGGCTTGTGGGCGGTGCCGCGGCACCGGTGGCCTAGCCGAAAAAATCCGGGACCAGACCGATCAGGACGGGGACGATTCCCCAGGCGATGAAGGCGGGCAGTGAACACAGCCCCAGCGGGACCACCAGGTGCACCGCGAGTTTTTCCGCAGCGGCTTCTGCCCGCCGGTGTTCGGCTCGGCGCACCTGTGCAGATGCGGCACGCAATGCCGAGGACGACGGCGCCCCGGAGACTGCCGCGAACGTCAGCGCGGAGCGCAGGTCCAGGACGGAGACCGGAGGTGAGGGCGCTGCCGCCCAGGCCTGGCGCCACGGCAACCCCAGGGACAGACCTGCCCCGACGGTGCGCAGAGCAACACCTGCAGGACCCTCGATGCTCTGGCCCAGAACCACCAGGCTGCGGTCCACGGGGACACCGGCGTCCAACATGGAGGCCACCAGTTCCACCAGAACTCCCGCGGAAACCTGCTCGTGATCAGTGCCACGGTTGGTTCCGGAGGTGGTCCTCTCCGACTGCGCTGCATGGGCCCCCGCCACCGACGTGGTCTGGGTGGCTCCCTCGCTGGCCAGGTGTTCCAGAGCGCGAACGCCTCCCTGGCGTACCGGCAACCACAGAAGGCCCAGGCCGGCACCCAGCAAGCAGGCCACCACGAGTCCCAAGATCACGGAGGTCACAACACTCATGACGCCACCGCCTGGGATGCTGGGGCGCTCAAATCCCCAGGGCGGCGCCTGGTCGAACGGTTCCGCCGGCCTGATGCGCCCCGAGTCGGTTTGGCGTCGGCGGCGTGTTCGGCACGGTGGACAAGGCGCCCGGTCCAGATCCGCCCGATCACCGTGAGCACAGCCCCCACAAAACCTGCTGCCAGACCCCACGGGGTGGTCAGCAAGGTGCGTACGGGATCCGCGCCGATCAGCATGCCCAGCCCCAGGGCGAGCACCGGCAGGCACGTCAGGATGTTCACGGTGGCCCGCGATCCGGCCAGGGCTGTCTCTCTAGCGGCTGCCGCGTCCAGATCTGCCTCCGTGGCTTCCGCCAACCCCTCCAGCAGGGCGGCCAGGGGCGCACCGGTGCGTTCGGAAACTTCCCAACAGCGGGCCAGATCCGAGAGCACGGAAACCTCCACCCTGCGCAGCCGGGGGCTCTGCGCAGCGGGTTGGTGCGCCAGCGAACGCAACGTCACGGATGGCGCCCGTCCGATGGTGGTGGCCCGCGCCACGGTGGAGCACACCGCGTTGATCCGCCGGCCGGTGTGGGAGGGGTCCGGGGCCTCGGCCAGGGACAGCGCTGCCACCTCGAAGGCGGAGCCGGAGGTCCTTCCCACCCTCAGCAGAGCTGCCAACTGGCGCATCCACACCACCCATTCGGCGGATTCGGCAGCGGCACGCCTGGCCTGCCCCGGGCGGATGCGCCGCAGGAGAACGATGATCGGCCCACCATCAGGGCCGGCATGACGAGGTTCCTGGGGCTCGCCGGTGCCTGCGGATCCGAGCTTCCGGAAGTCACGGGCCCCGCCCGGTCCGTGCCGGTCAGTTCGCGCCACAGTGGTCAGCACCCGGCTGCGGGAACCGATGGGAAGCAGCAGCACCCCCAGTGCCAGAACGGTGCACAACACACCTGCGGTCACACTCAGCACGGTCATGACTGCTCACCCCGCTGAGCCAGCTGCGCCAAAGCGTCCCAACCAGGACCGGGTGTGTAGCCCTCCCCGTTGTAGGAACAGGCCGGATTCATGTGCAGGGCCCCGTGGGCTTCCTCCAGCAGGGACACGGCCTGCACCACGCGCCGGGAGCCACGCCGGTCCAGATGCACCACCAGATCCAGCGCGGATCCTGCCTGCAGGGCAACGGCCTGGCTGCTCATGCCACCCAATGCGCCCAGTGCTGCCAGGCGGGCAGGAACGGCGTCTGCAGAGTTGGCGTGCACCGTGCCGGCTCCGGTGTGCCCGGTGTTCAATGCCGTGAGCAGTTCGCGGACCTCCGCTCCGCGGCACTCCCCCACCACAATGCGGTCCGGGCGCATCCGCAGTGACTGGCGGACCAGTTCTGCAAGCTCAATGGCTCCGGCACCTTCCACGTTGGCGTGGCGGGCCTGCATCCCCACCACGTGTGGGTGGGCAGGCCTGAGTTCGGCGGCGTCCTCGATCAGCACGATGCGCTCATGCGCCGGACAGGCACTGAGCAGGGCGTTGAGAACAGTGGTTTTGCCGGCACCAGTGGAGCCCGTGACCAGCAGGTTGGCTCCACCGGCGGTGGCAGCCAACAGCAGGTCCAGGACCTGGCGGGTGACGGTGGCGCTGTCCACCAGGTCCTCCACGGTGATCACGTCTCTGTGGCGGAAGCGCACGGAGACCAGCGTTCCGCCGGTGGAGATGGGTGGCAGGACGGCATGGACTCGCATGCCGTCAGGGGTTTGTACGTCAACACACGGGTGGGCCTCGTCCAGGCGGCGGCCCGCAGCGGAGATCAGGCGCGTGGCCAGGGCGCGGACTTCGTCGTCGTTGGTGAACGGGGAGGCCACACGTACCGGGCCGTTGCCGGCCTCCCACCAGACCTCCCGTGCTCCGTTGATCCAGACATCGGTGAGCCCAGTGGCAGGAAGCATGTGCTGCAAGGGACCCAGGCCGGTCAGCTCTGCACGGATGCTGCGCACCGCGTGGAGGGTCCCGGCAGCACCCAGCACGTGACCGGAAGCCCGAACGGCGCGGGCAATGCGCTCATCCGTGACTGCTGCCCCGTCCAACAACAAGGCCTCCCGAACGGTCTCCAGGAGCACGGGGTCCACGGCGGCGACAGCATGGCTGGGAACTGTGGAGGTCATCGCGGGTCACCACCCAGCACACCTGTCAGAACACGTCCGGACCGGCCAAAAGCACCGGAAGTCAGGCTCTGTGAGAGCTCGTCCCACACCGCCGCCACGGTGTGCTGGTGGTGGCGCTTGCGCCCGCGCTCCAGCAGCCGGCCACTTTCTGCGGCCTCCGGCACACGGCCGTCAAAACGCACATGTCCCAGGGGCGTGCGCCCCAGGGCTTCCTGCACCAGGGTTTCGTCGACGTCAGCCACGTCCACACCGCACAGCACGTATTCGGCGCAACCCGAACTCAGGACGTTGGTGGCCTGGTGTGCCGCCAACACACCCCTGACGGTTCGCGGCATGGCCACCAGCACGACGTCGCACTGTGCCGCCAGTGACTCCAATCCGGCCCGGGCCCGCCCCAGATCCAGTACCACCGCCTGAGCCACGGTGCGCAGGGCAGCCAACACGTGGGTCAACGGGGCGTCCTGGCGCAACCAGGTCCCCCGGTCCCAGGACAGCCAGTGCAAGCCAGGTTGGTCCGGGTGCTGCGGCAAGAGTGGCAGCAGCTGTTCACCACGCAGGACCCCGCGGGCCCTGCACAGATCCGGCCACCGCATGGCTTCCACGGACTCCAGCCCCAGCAGCAGGTCCACTCCACAGCTGTCAGGATCGGCATCCACCAACACGCTCAACGCACCATCGGCTGCGGCATCGGCAGCCAACCAACAGGCCAGGGTGGAGGCTCCGACTCCGCCCACGGCACCCACCACTCCCACCACCACCGCCGGAGTGGCGGCAGTGGTGGCGGTGCGCGGGGCCAGACGGTCCGCCAACCAGGATTCCGCCTCCGGCAACAACGCCACGGGGCACCCACCCAGCAGGGCCGCGGCATCCCACAGGCCGTTGTCCCCGGCCCGCCCCAGCAGAACGACGTCGCCGCCCTCCGGCCGCTGGCCCGATCCGTCAGTCAGGGCTTGGACGTCCAACAGGCAGACGTCCACACCCGCCAATGCACCACCAACCGGGCTGATCTGCAGCTGAGCCCCGGCAGATGCGCAGATTCCGGCCACCATGTCTCGCAGAACGGAGTCGTGGCTGACCAAGCCCACACGCAGTCCTTCACCCTGGACCACATCCCCCACCCAGGCGGGGGAATCCGGACCGGCCTGGGCGGCGTGGTCGTGGCTCCAGGTGAGGTCCTGGGTGTGGGTGAGAGATTCCGGCTCACCGCCAGAGCCTGCGTGAGCGCTCTGCTGCGACTGCCACGGTGGGGCGCTGTGGGCGCCTCGTGGCCGGTTTGCGGAACGGGTTGGTGTGTTCATGAGCACAACGTTGCCCCCGGTCAGCAGGGGTTCGCTGGGGCATGCTCACCAACTGTGCACAACGCCCAGAGGGCGAGTGGAAGTGATGGCACTGTGGATCACCGAACCCCAGCCCATCGCCCCCAAGCACTGGGACCACCGCGTTCATCGGATCCACAACAGTCAGCGCACCAGCCAGTGCCCAGGCACAATGGCATGGTGTTCGTGATTGCCTCTCAGCAGACCCCCGGTACCGCATCAGACGGCGCCACGGAGGCATCAGCACAGGCCTTCCTGGTTCAGGAGGTCGAGGTCTCCGGCTCTCCGGTCGGGACCGTCAACACCCTGGCCCTGCCGGACGTCGTCCAGTTCATTCATGACCGGGTACAGGCCGCCCACTCCAACGGCCGAACAGCCCCACGCTGGGTTTTTGAACGCGGCGCGGTCCTGCTGCCGCAGCTCTTGGCCCAGGACCCCACCCTGCCGCTGACCCACCTGCATGACCTGCGTTTGGCCCAAGCCATCCTGCACACAGCTGCTCAGGCGGAGGGCTCCGGGGTCACCTACCACCCCGTTCTGCCACCACTGCCGCCCCATGAGCACCCTGGAATCGCACCCACAGCCCCCGTGAGGTCCACCTGGCACGGCCCCGGGGAGGGTCAATTGGGGTTGTTCGATAACCCGCGGTCAGATCCCCAGGCCCCACAAGTACAGGAGAACATGCAAGCCCTGGTGGCTGAACTGAGCGCACAGCTGACAGCCATCAAGAACGCTCGTTCGCCTTCCAAGCTCGGCCTGTTGGTGGCCCTGGAATCCACCGGCGCGTTGCTGGCCGCGGACATGAACCAGGTGGGCATCGCCTGGGACACCCACGTCCACCGTGCGTTGCTTGAGGACAGCCTGGGACCAGAACCCCACGGCACCCAGCGGCCCGCCAAGATGCAGACCGCAGCCGTGGCCGTGCAGAACGCCCTCAGCTCCCCCACCGTCAACCCGGATTCGCCGCAGTCCCTGCTGCGCGCCTTGAAAGATGCCGGGGTGCCGGTGGAATCCACCAGCCAGTGGTTGTTGACGGGCTGGGTCCAGGGGGCGCCGTCGTCGTCTGTTGGGGAACGCGAGCGGCGGGAGGCGTTGATCCAACCAGTGTTGGACTACAAGAAGCTCTCTCGCCTGCTCACTGCCAACGGTTGGCACTGGTTGGAGAACTGGGTGAGGAAGGACCGGTTTCACGCCGAGTACGTGGTGGGCGGAGTGGTCACCGGCCGATGGGCGGCCCGCGGGGGCGGTGCGCTGCAGATCCCCAAGGTGGTGCGCTCAGCAGTGCGTCCGGGACCGGGGCGCAAGCTGGTGGTGGCCGATGCCGCCCAACTGGAACCGCGCGTATTGGCCGTCCTGGCCAGGGATGATGCCTTGGCAGAGGCCTCACGGGATCGGGATCTCTACCTGTCCATTGCAGAACAAGGCCGGGCCAGGAACACCGGGTTGACTGAGCGGGGCCACGCCAAGGTGGCCCTGTTGGGGGCCATGTACGGGGCCACCACCGGGGACAGCGGCCGACTCATGCCACAACTGACCCGCATGTTCCCCAAAGCCGTGGGTTACGTGGAGCACGCTGCCCGGGTGGGTGAACGCGGTGATCCGGTGTGCACGTGGCTGGGCCGCTGGTCACCACGCCCGGACGATCAGTGGTTCACCACCACGGCGGACACAGCCACGGCCGCAGGTGAACGGCGAGCGCAGTCCATGAGAAGAACGCAGGGGCGGTTCACCAGGAATTTTGTGGTCCAAGGCAGTGCCGCGGAATGGGCGATGGCGTGGATGGGCCGCGTGCGGGCAGGACTCAAGCAGGCCGCATTGGATGCAGACCTGGTGTTCTTCCTGCATGACGAAATCATGGTGGACACCCAAGAATCCCAAGCGGACACGGTGGAGGCCGTGGTGCGCTCGGCAGCATGGGAGGCCACCCGGATCGTGTTCGGCAACGTTCCCGTCCAGTTCCCGGTCACGGTGGTCACCGTGGACAGCTACGACCAAGCCAAATGAGTCCTCAGCGCGGAGCCGGGCGGACGTCCTCCGTGTTCCACGGCTGATGCCAGTTGGCCGCACTGAGCAGGTGATCCAACAGGATCCCGGTGAAACCCCACACCACAACATCACCATCACCGCCTGCGGGATCCGTGATCTCCCGAGGGATCCGGAAGGCCGGTGACCGGTGACGCAGGCGCGGAAAGTCCGGGCCGGAGATCCGTACCTCCGCGTAGTGGCGCCGGGACGGGTCCACCAGGTCAAGAACGGGCGTTCGGAACACCAAGGAGGACTCCGCGTGGTCCACCACGTTCACGGACACCGGCTCTTTCCACCACCCCACCACAGGGGTCACCTGGTGACTGGAGACCGCCAACGGGGTACGCGGCAGCACACCCAGGACCTCCACACCGTCCGGGTCCAGCCCGGTCTCCTCCTGCGCTTCCCGTAGCGCAGCACGGACGTAGGCAGCCTGCGCGTCACCGGCGGGCAGCTTGATCCGATCGTCAGGATCGTGGGGATCTCCGTCCTCCGGATCCAACCGTCCTCCCGGGAAGGCAACCTGCCCGGGGTGGGCCCGCAGTGTGGCGGCGCGTTGAACCAACAGCAGATCAAGCTCCGCAGTCACGTGACCAGCACACTCGCAGCGCACAGCAGGCACGTCGTCCAGGGTCCCCAGCAGGATCAACACTGCGGACTCCCGCATGTTCTCCCCGGCGGGGATGTCCTGGATGCGCAACGGTCCGCCCGCATTCAGCGTCTCAATGGCGTGGATCAGATCCGCCCGGGCCTGATCGGTTCGGCTCTGGTCGGTCCGACCGTGATCGACTCCGGCCTGATCAGTTCGGGCTTGATTCATGCCGACCTGCACCGTTGTGCTCGGGTCCCTGCTGGCCTCCCTCATGGTCACAGCTCCAGTCCGTGGCCGGCTGCGCGCAGTTCACGCCGGGTCAAGCCATCCATGTACCCCTGCAACAACTCCTCACGCCCGGCCCCGAATTCGTAAGTCATCAATGCCGCCGCCGTCTCCGTTTCAGTGGGTCCTGCCCCGTAGGACGGGCACAGATCCGCCACGGGGCACACTCCACAGGCGGGTTTGCGAGCGTGGCAGATACGCCGCCCGTGATACACCAGCCTGTGGGAGAGGTCGGTCCAGTCCTTGGGTTCGAACAAGGCCATCACGTCCTGCTCCACCTTGACCGGGTCCTCCTGCTCGGTCCACTCGAACCTGCGGGCCAGCCGCCCGAAATGCGTGTCCACGGTGATACCCGGGGTGTCAAAGGCATTGCCCAACACCACGTTGGCGGTCTTGCGCCCCACCCCGGGAAGGGTCACCAACTCCTCCAGAGTCCCTGGGACATCGCCGTCGAAATCATCCTCCACCCGCTGAGCCAGTCCCTGAATGGACTTGGCCTTGGAGCGGTAAAAACCCAAGGGGCGCACCATCTCCTCAACGTCAGTTCGCTCCGCCTCCGCCAGCGCACGCGGCGTGGCCCACCGCCCAAACAAGGCCGGAGTGATGGCGTTGACCCGCACATCCGTGGTCTGGGCGGAGAGCACCGTGGCCACCAGCAGTTCCCACGCCGATCCAAAATCCAGTTCGGCCACCGCATAGGGGTAACTGCGACCCAGAACTGTGTTGATCTTGCGCGCCCGCCGTTTCCGGGCCAGCTCGGTTTCGATTCTCCCCGTACGACGACGCCGGGAAGCTCCCGCCCTGGCCTTGGCAGGATCCACCACGCGCAGATGATCTGGGACGGGGCCACCAACTGACCGGTGCAAAGGATGCGGGTGCGTGTCAGATCCGGGTGCGTGGGCGGCGTCGTCGGTGGTGGTCATGGTTCTGATGCTACGTGGTGCCATCCGGGCACCGCGTGAGCGGACCGGGCGGCACCAGCCCCGAATCCGCTCCGGCAGATACCTGCCGGAGCCGTAATGCGGGCCCCAAGTTAGACACGTGTGGAATCCGACCCCGCAAGTGCTCTAGTCTCAAACCCAACATGTGACGCCGGGCACAAACGCGCCGTCGTCCTCGCCGCCCGGGGCACCATCTCCGGGCGGCGAGCCACCTTGGTAAGGAGCACCAGCCGATGACCGAGCAGAGCAACGAGCAGCAGACCTACGCCCCGCCGCAGGCATTCGTGGATCAGGCCAACGGCGGCACTGACCTCTACGAGCGCGTCGAGGCCGAAGGCACCGAGTTCTGGGCCGCCCAGGCCCGGGAGCTGCTGACCTGGTCCAAGGACTTCACCACCACGCTGGACTGGTCCAACCCGCCGTTTGCCAAGTGGTTCGAGGACGGCACCCTCAATGCCGCCTACAACGCCGTGGACCGCCACGTGGAGGCCGGCAACGGAGACCGTGTGGCCCTGTTGTTCGAGGGTGAGCCCGGCGATTCCCGTTCCTACACCTATGCAGAACTCAAGGACGAGGTCTCCAAGGCAGCCAACGGCTTTGCCTCCCTGGGGGTGGGCAAGGGCGACCGGGTGGCCGTTTACATGCCCATGATTGCCGAAGCCGTGATCACCATGCTGGCCTGCGCCCGCCTGGGCGCCATCCACTCGGTGGTTTTTGGTGGCTTCTCCTCCGAAGCCGTGCGCTCCCGCGTGGAGGACGGCGAGGCCAAGTTGGTGGTGACCGCTGACGGCTCCTACCGCCGTGGCAAGCCCACCACCTTGAAGCCCGCCGTGGATGCCGCGCTGGAAAAGGGTGGGGACTCCGTCCAGCACGTGCTGGTGGTCAGGCGCAACGGCGTGGACACGGAGATGACAGAGGGCCGTGACGTGTGGTGGCACGACGTCGTGGACACGGCCTCCACCGAGCACACCCCGGAGGAGATGGGCGCGGAGGATCCGCTGTTCATCCTCTACACCTCCGGCACCACCGGTAAGCCCAAGGGCGTTCTGCACACCACGGGTGGTTACCTCACCCAGGGTGCTTTCTCCATGAAGTACACCTTTGACCTCAAGCCGGAGACGGACGTCTACTGGTGCACCGCCGACGTCGGTTGGGTCACCGGGCACTCCTACGTGGCCTACGGTCCGCTGGTCATGGGTGCCACCCAGGTCATTTACGAGGGCACCCCCGATTCCCCGCACCGCGGCCGGTTCTGGGAGATCGTCCAGAAGTACGGGGTGACCATCATGTACACCTCACCCACCGCCATCCGCACCATGATGAAGTGGGGCGAGGAGATCCCCGCCGAGTACGACCTCACCTCACTACGCCTTCTGGGCACCGTGGGCGAGGCCATCAACCCGGAGGCCTGGACATGGTTCCACCGCGTGATCGGCGGCGGCAACTGCCCGATCGTGGACACCTGGTGGCAGACCGAAACCGGCGCCCACATGATCACCCAGCTGCCCGGTGTGACCGTGGCCAAGCCCGGCTCCGCCCAGCGCCCGCTGGCCGGGGTCAAGGTGGACGTGGTGGATGAGATGGGCGAGTCCCTGGACAAGGGGCAGTCCGGCTTCCTGGTGGTCCGCGAGCCCTGGCCGTCCATGATGCGCACCATCTGGGGCGATGACGACCGTTTTGTCCAGACCTACTGGTCCCGCTTTGACGGCATGTACTTTGCCGGCGACGGCGCCCGGTTCGACGACGACGGCGACATCTGGATCCTGGGCCGTGTGGATGACGTCATGAACGTCTCCGGGCACCGCCTGTCCACCTCGGAGATCGAGTCCGCTCTGGTCTCCCACCCGACCGTGGCCGAGGCCGCCGTGGTGGGTGCTGAGGACGAGACCACCGGTCAGGCCGTGGTGGCGTTCGTGATCCTCACGGATGAGGCCGCTGCCGAGGGGCACGACAAGGCTGAGCTGGGTGGGAAGCTGCGGGCCCACGTGGGTCAGGAAATCTCCCCGATCGCCAAGCCCAAGCGTGTGTTGATCGTCCCGGAACTGCCCAAGACCCGTTCCGGCAAGATCATGCGCCGCCTGCTTAAGGACGTTGCGGAGGACCGCCCGGTCGGTGACGTGACCACGTTGGCCGATCAGACCGTGATGCAGCAGATCGTGGATTCACTGCAGGACTGAGCCTGCCTGCCGGGTTCTCCCCAGCCGAACAGTGGCTTGTGCCGCTCATCAGCTCCGATGGGCGGCACAAGTCGATTCTGGGCGAATTCAGGTCAGTGGGCTCAGGCCGCCTGGCACACTCCGGTGTCCACGGGAGAAGTGGCACCGGCGGCATCAGCCAGCACCTCCCCCAAGGTCCCGGTGTCCACGGCATAACCGGCGGGATCCTCCACCGCCTTGCCGAAAACCACTCCGATCACCTGGCCCTCCATGTCCACCAGCGGACCACCCGAGTTGCCCCGCTGGACGTCCCCTGCAAACTGCATGACCTGCATGGGCTGGGAGCCGTCCACGGAGCCCATCACGGTGTAGGCGCTGCCTTGGACGGTGGCCGGCCCGATGGACAACGGCCCGGATCGTGGGTACCCGATGAAGGCGGCCGAGGTACCGTCCTCGACCCCACCTTGCGCATCCTCAGCAATGCGCAGCGGGGCCAGGTCCAGGTCGGCAACTTCCAGAACGGCAAGATCGTGTTCCGGGACGAACTGCACCACCTCCGCGGCATGGCGCACACCCTCCGGGCTGAACACGGAGACGCTGTCCGTTCCCTGCACCACGTGTGCGTTGGTGACCACCTGGGAATCAGAGGTCACGAACCCGGAACCGGACTGGTTGTAACCGCAGCGTGTGGCGGAGCCCAGAATCTGGACGGTGGAGGCTGAAGCTGCCAGCACGTCCGGATCATCCACCTCGGTCTGAGGCGGCTGGACGGACGGGAAGAGCAAGGCGTCGAGTTCGCGTATGGCAGGTGCCCCGGCGATCTCCTCCTGTGCCGTGGCCAGACCGTCGGTGACCTCCTGCGGCGCCCACCGCTGCATGGCGGCCAGCGTGCGTGACCCCTCCAATTGCGCATTGAGCCACGGCAGCGGAACCTGGTTCAGGAATCCGCTCACCGCCAGGACGACGACGGCGCCGATCACGCCTCCCAACAAGCCACCACCGGCTTGATCCACGGCAGTGGTTGCTCGGGAGGACCGCGGCGGTGAGCCGGTGAGGCGGCCCAAGAGACCCTCCCCGATGGCTTGACCACCCAACATGCAGATCAGCAGGACCACGCCCACCACTGCCAGGCGGATCCACCGGTCCACGGCGGTGACCTCGATGTGCGGCAGCACCCACAGGGCCAGCGCTGCACCGAGCACCAGGCCCACCACACCTCCGATGGTGCGCCCCACTCCGCGTGCCACGCCGTGGAGCACAAACAGGAGCAGCAGCACCAGAATGACCAGGTCCAGGACGGTCAGTCCCAGAACCAGGTCTCCGTTGAACTCCACGTGATCTCCCCGATGTGTTGTTGGCGTGCTCTTGGCGCAGGATGACGCACGTGCCGAATGGAGGTGACAGCGTAGGCAACGGCCCTGGACAACACATGAGAATTGGCTTGAGGGGCCACGCCTGAAAGCAATTCCATTTGGAATAGCGCCACGTCGCACTAAAGTGGTACTGATGATGTCGACTGCGTCACATCCACAAATCATCAGTTGACCGACTGAGCTGAACCACACGAGGAGCATCATGGATACAGACGTCCTACGACGCGCACCGCTTTTCGCCTCTTTGGACGACGAGGCCTTCGCGGCGCTCACGGACGAAATCACCGAGGTGGAGTTGCCCCGCGGTGCCACGCTCTTCCACGAGGGCGATCAGGGCGATCGCCTGTACTTCATCATTTCGGGGAAGATCAAGCTCGGCCGCACGGCCAGCGACGGCCGCGAGAACCTGGTGGCCGTCATGGGCCCCGGTGAGCTGTTCGGGGAGATGGCCCTCTTTGATCCGTCACCGCGTTCCACCGCCGCCACGGCAGTGTCCGAAACCCACTTGGCGGGCCTGAACCACGACAACCTGAAGAAGGTCATCGAGCGCAACCCGGCTGTCTCCCAGCAGTTGCTGCAGGCTCTTGCCCGCCGTCTGCGCCGCACCAATGAGAACCTGGCTGACCTGGTGTTCTCCGATGTGCCCGGCCGCGTGGCCAAGGCGCTGCTGGATCTGGCTGACCGGTTCGGTCGCCAGACTCCGGACGGGGTGCTGGTGGCTCACGAGCTCACCCAGGAGGAGCTCGCCCAGTTGGTGGGTGCTTCGCGTGAAACCGTGAACAAGGCTCTTGCAGAGTTTGTCCAGCGCGGTTGGATTCGCCTGGAAGCCCGTGCCGTGGTGATTCTGGACCTCCAGCGGCTAAAGCAGCGCTCCCGCTGACGGGTCCGGCGTGGGGCAGCCCTCGCCGTCCGCAGCCACCACATCAGCAAGGCGCAGTTGCCACGGAAGGCTGTCGTGCTCCGCATGCGAGCGCGGCAGCCCTCGGCATGTCCGTACCTTATGCGCGGTACGGCTGATCCGCGGTGTTTCACCGCATGGGGCGCTGGCGCCCAGGCAGCACCAGCTGAAATCCGCATCCGCCATCCGATGCCAACAACGGCATTCGGGCGGACAAGTCTCTGGGCCTGGCAATGATCTCAACCACTGACCGAGCTGAGGCCAAGTCCTGCAGCAATCCGCTCATGGTGGCCCCCAACAGTTCGCTCAGCGGTCGCCCCACGGTGTGCGGTGCACCCAACGTGTCACCCAGCCAGGTGTTCTCCGTGGTCAGCTGCTGCATGGTCACCCACAGCCCCGGCCGTGGGTGCTCCGGAAGATCAGTCACCTTTTGGCGTTCCGGGAGAATCACCGCAAAAAATCGGGTGTCATAGCGGCGGTGCAGGAACTCAGGGGTCACCCACCGCGCCACCGGCCACAACAGATCGGTGCGCAGTCTCAGATGCCTGCTCTCCAGCAGATGCCGCATGGATTCGTGGCGGGACAAGATGTTCTGGCGGGCATCAGCCCAATCCCGGCCATCACCGGTCTCCACGGTGGAATGGGGTTCCGCCCCGGCCAGCAGGATCCCCGTGCGTTCAAACAACTCACGTGCCGCTGCCACCACCGTGCGGCGGGTGACACCTACGTCGTCGTGCCAGCGCCGCCCCCATTCGATGGAGGACGGGCCGGTCCACGGCAGAGGTTCGTCGTCGGCGGCGTCCACGGGACCGCCGGGAAAGGCCACCGGACCAAAAGGAGACCGTTGAGCGTGGGTGGTCAGATACGTCTCCACCCCGCCCGGCCCGTCCCTCAGCAGGATGATACCCGCCGCATCCACGGGCGTGACTGGGCGCAGACCACCGTCTGCCTCCTGCCAGACCTGCGCCGCTCGCCAGTACTCCGGCAGGAGCGGAAAGCTGCGCGGGCGGCGGGTCAGGTCAGGCGAATTCGGCAACCAACTCCACCTCAACAGGCGAGTTCAGGGGCAACACGGCAACTCCGACGGCGGATCGGGCGTGCACGCCGGCATCGCCCAGAACATCTCCCAGCAGGTTGGAGGCACCGTTGATCACACCTGGCTGTCCGTAGAACTCCGGGTGACTGGAAATGAATCCCACCACCTTGACGATGCGAACAATTCGGTCCAGGTCACCGATGGCGCACTTGACGGCGGCCAGCGCGTTCAACGCGGCTACAGCAGCGAGTTCCTGGGCACGTTGGGGACTCACCAGTCCGTCCCCCTCGCCCACCTTGCCGGTTTCCGGCAGCTGCGAGTCAATGAACGGGAGCTGACCCGAGGTGTGGACGTAGGAGCCGCTGACAAGTGCGGGGACGTACACGCCGGCGGGAGCCGGGACGGCCGGGAGCTCCAACCCCAGCTCGGTGATTCGCTGCTCAACCGAGGACGACATGATCAGGCCTCCTTGGGGCGCTTGAAGTAGGCGATCGGGTTGGTCTGAACGGGTGCGTTCACGGCAGCATCCGGCACGCTGGCCTGCTGGGTGCCGGGCAGCACGGCCACCAGTTCCCAGCCTTCGGAACCAAAGTTGTCCAAGATCTGCTTGGTGGCGTGGATCATGATGGGCGCGGTCATGTATTCCCAGGTAGTCATGGCACCACAGTATCCGTTCGGTGCGCAGTGTGGCGCTGGCTACCAATCGAATGGGTTCCCAGGTAGGGCTTGTAAACTGACCGAATGGCTTCATCCTCCAGCTCTCCCGCCGGCGTCAACGGCAGCTCGACCATGGGTCGGGTCATCGCGTTCATCGCCACCAGCCTGCTGGCCGGTCTTGTGGTCACCGGACTGGTGTTCCCACCGGCAGCGGCAGTCGGCATGGCCGCCAACGGGTCCATCGGATGGTTCAAGGACCTCCCCTCAGACTTCCAGGACGGTCCGCTGTCCAGGTCCTCCACCGTCTATGCCCGTGACGGCCAGACGGAATTGGCCACGTTCTACGCGGAGAAGCGCACACCGGTCACTCTGGATCAGATCTCCCAGAACATGCAGGACGCGATCCTCTCCGTTGAGGACCGTGATTTCTATGATCACGGCGGTGTCTCCGTTGCGGGCATCATGCGCGCCATCGGCAACAACGTGATCAACACCGGTGGGCGTCAGGGTGCTTCCACCATCACCCAGCAGTACGTGAACAACTTGATCATTGACCAGGACGTTCGCGCCGGTCGGGACCCCTCCACCTTGGGCGCCAACAAGGGCTACGCGGACAAACTGCGTGAGGTGAAGCTCTCCCTGTCCATGGAGGAGCAGAAGTCCAAGGACGAGATCCTGGAGGGCTACCTCAACATCGCCATGTTCGGCACCGGCAACTACGGCGTGGAGTCCGCCTCCCAGTACTACTGGGGGATCCCGGCTTCTGATCTGAGCATCGCCCAGGCAGCCACCCTGGCTGGGTTGGTGCAGTCGCCTGCGTACTACGATCCTTCGGTCAATCCGGAGGTCTCCATGGAGCGACGCAACATTGTGCTCTACACCATGCTGGATGAGGATCGCATCACTCAACAGGAGTACGACGATGCCATCAACGAACCCCTCAACCTGGATCTGCACCCCACCTCCGCAGGGTGCACGGCGGCCACGGATGCGCCGTACTTCTGCGACTACGTGGAGAATCAGATCCTGGCATCGGATTCCTTCGGCTCGAACCCGGAAGACCGTTTGAACACGCTGCAACGTGGTGGCCTGAACATTGTTACCACCCTGGACATTGACGCCCAGCGTGAAGCCAACGACGCCGTGAACGAGACCCAGTCGCGGGATGACAACCCCGAGAATGTGGGCAGTTCCATGGTTTCAGTGGAGCCGGACAGTGGAAACATCGTGGCCATGGCTCAGAACACCTACTACACCTCTGAAGAGGGCACCTCCAACACGGTGTTCAACTTCAACACGGATTCCTGGCAGGGAGGAACGGGCGGATACCAGGTGGGTTCGACCTTCAAGCCCATGACGTTGTTGGCTTGGGTGGATGACGGCCGTTCGGTGGGCCAGGAGGTGAACTCCAGTCGAATGTCCTACCCCGCTGACTACGCGTGGAACGCCTCCTGTGTTGAGGGCGGCGCCGTGTTCGAGCCCGGCGACGACGGCAACGGGTTCAGGTTCCAGAACGCCGAACGTGGATATGACCGCAACATGGCCGTGGACTACGGCATGTACAACTCCATCAACTCGGCGCTCTACGCCATGGCTTCCGACTTGGATCTGTGCCGCATCGGCGAGTTGGCGGAGGACCTTGGCATCCACAACGGTCAGACCGGTGAACCCGTGAACACCACACGGCTGTCCACACTGCTGGGTGGTTCGGATGACAACATCTCCCCCATGACCATGGCCACGGCCTACGCCACGTTCGCCAATGATGGTGTGCGGTGTGATCCCCGGGCGTTCATGTCCGTCACTGACTACACCGGCCGGGAGTATGACGTCCCGGAGGTCAACTGCGAGCGCGCCATCAGCGAGACCGATGCCCGCACCGTGAACTTTGTTCTGGAACAGGTTCTGGTCCGAGGTTCGGGCTACCAGATTCCCATTGGCCTTCCGAACGCTTCGGCGGGCAAAACCGGCACCACAGACAACTCGACTCAGACGTGGATGGTGGGTTACACCCAGGGCCTGTCCACCGCCTCCTGGGTGGGCAACTACCTGGAGGGCTCGCGTTCCCTGAACGACATCTCCATCGGCGGCGACACCCCGCGGTCCCAGACCTCAGACCCGGATGACTTTGTGGATGGCTCCACCTACGCCGGTGGTCAGTGGCAGCGGTTCATGAATGCCACTGCCCGTGACTACAACACGGACACCTTCCCGGAGCCGCCGGAGAACATGACTGAGGGCAACGGCGCCAGCCCCCGCCCCAGCAGTGGTTCCGCATCCAACACCAACAGCAACTCGAACACCGGGACCAGCACCGGCACGGGTACTGGTACAGGTGCCAACTCGGCATCGGGCAGCACCGGCACCACCAACCGGGCCGGCTGATCCATGAGCCCTCGAGCAACGCTCACTTCCGTGGCCGCCACCACCCTGGCGGCCACGGCCGTATCCTCTGCCGCGGTGGCCGGATGGGCCGTGTTCGGCGAACGGCGCCGTTTCCGAGTACGCCATGAGACCCTCCCGGTCCTGGCTCCGGGCAGCCCGGACTTGCGGGTCCTTCAGATCTCCGACCTGCACACCGTGCCGGGCCAGGAGGCCAAGAAGAAGTTCGTCCACGGTTTGGCGCAGTTGGAACCTGACCTTGTTCTGGACACCGGGGACAACCTGTCCCACATGGGCGCGCTGCCGTATTTGCTGGAGATCCTGCAACCGCTCTTCGCCTTCCCCGGCCTCTACGTGCCCGGCTCCAACTGCTACTTCGCCCCCATGCTCAAGAACCCTGCTCGTTACCTCTGGCAACGCACCAGCGCAGGAGATGACCGTACGGAGGCCCAGATCCTCCCGTGGCAGGCCATGCACCAAGCCTTCGACGACGCCGGTTGGGTGGGTGTGATCAATCGCGCCGATCGATTGAGGCTCGGGGAACACGTCATCGAGGTCTCCGGCGTGGATGATCCCCACCTGGGCTACGACCAACACCCCGGATTCCTGCCTGCCACTCACCCGGGGTCAGGGCTGGGTCAGTTCGAACCGGCAGCGGGGGCGTCGGCGTCGTTGCGGTTGGGGTTGACTCACGCGCCGTACCTGCGGACTCTGGACCGATTCGCCCAGGACGGGGCCGATCTTGTGGTGGCCGGTCACACGCACGGAGGACAGGTGTGCCTGCCCGGTGGGCGAGCCCTGGTGAGCAACTGCGACATCGAACCAGAACGCTGCAAGGGCGTGACCTCACAGGGGGGCTTGCCGGTGCAGATTTCGGCCGGTCTGGGTGAATCGCGCTTTGCCCCCGTTCGCCTTTTCTGCCCCCCGGAGGCAGTGCTCATGACCCTCACTGCCAGGGCCGGATAGCGGTCTCACCTGGATTTCACTTCCCGTGGAGCACACCGTATGATGATCGGGTTGCCCACGGGCCAAGGGTCCGGGTGCCACATCGGGATGTGGCGCAGCTTGGTAGCGCGCCTCGTTCGGGACGAGGAGGTCGCAGGTTCAAATCCTGTCATCCCGACACCGTGATGTTTCACCACATCGGAAAATCCCCGAACCCTCACCGGGCTCGGGGATTTTTGTGCGTCAGAAAGATGGAGCGGCTCCTTCGTGGGCCGAAGGAGCCGCTCAGCGTTCCACCTCAGATGGTCTTGGTTCTACACCTGGCCGCAAGGGGATCCAAGCCTTGCGCGGTGTCTGAAGAGAACCTGGTGCTGATGGGGAGAGCATCAGCAGTCCTAAGACCCTTCCGGAGCTGAACGACTCGGACGTCATGCGCCCCGTTGGCCCGAGGGGTGGAACGCCCCGGCAGTGCTACACGATGTTCCTCACCGAAT
Source organism: Kocuria subflava (assembly GCF_012163155.1). Taxonomy (GTDB): domain Bacteria; phylum Actinomycetota; class Actinomycetes; order Actinomycetales; family Micrococcaceae; genus Kocuria; species Kocuria subflava. The sequence goes on along the minus strand of NZ_JAAVUN010000001.1, from coordinate 299,277 downwards.
CGCCTTGCCCGAATCTGGTCGTCACGGGCAACGCTCACCAAGAATTATCTGGTGGGCTCGCGGAACGCACCATGGACTTTGGTCCAGGTTTGTAGAAAATACTGAAAAACTTGCCCCGGCTCGCGTGCCTCACTCTTGCGGGGAGTCAGGGCACGGTCAGGCGAACGGCCCGTCCGCGCTGAACGTGGCCCCCGTCAGGCGCTCATAACCCTCGATGTAGCGGCTGCGGGTCTTGTCCACCACGTCCTGAGGCAGGGGCGGAGTGGGGCCGTGACCGTCCCAACCGGATTCCTCCGAGGTCAACCAGTCCCGTACGAACTGCTTGTCAAAGGATGGTTGTGCCTGTCCCGGTTGCCAGGTTTCTGCAGCCCAGAACCGGCTGGAATCCGGGGTCAGCACCTCATCCCCCAGCGTGATCGCCCCGCGGTAGGAGTCCAGCCCGTACTCCAGCTTGGTGTCCGCCAAGATGATGCCGCGCTCCCGCGCGATCTGCTCGGCCCGCGAGTAGATCTGCAAGGACAACTCACGCAGGCGGTCAGAGACCGCCTTGCCCATCCCGTCCACCATTTCCTGGAACGTGATGGGTTCATCGTGCTCCCCCACTTCGGCCTTGCCGGTGGGGGTGAAGATGGGTTGCTCCAACCGGGAACCGTCCTGCAACCCGTCCGGTAGGGAGATCCCGCAGATCTGACCGGAGGCGCGGTAGTCCTTGAGCCCGGAACCGGTCAGGTATCCGCGCACAATGCCTTCCACGGGGAACATGGACAGGTTCTTGCAGATCATGGCCCGTCCCTGGACCTCTTCCGGAACACCTGTGCTCAGGACGTGATTGGGAACCTCGGAGAGTTGGTTGAACCACCAGAGGGACATCTGGGTCAGCACTATGCCTTTGTCCGGGATCTCCGTGGCCAGGACTTGGTCAAAGGCGGAAAGACGGTCCGTGGCCAACACCAGGACGCAACCGGCGCGGTATTCGGCGTTGTCGTCCACGGAGGTGCCCATGGCCACCATGCGGTCGTCCTCCGGAACGTAGAGTTCGCGGACCTTGCCGGAGTAGACGTGCTTCCACCCCTGAAGTTCAGGGGGCGCGGGGTGCCCGGTAAAGACCGGGTGTTCTGGGCGGCCGTCGGCAAGGACGGAGGTGGGTTTCTGGGTGCTCAAGTTCATCACTCCTGCCCAAGTTGTGCCACGGTGATTTCTCCGCGAGCAGCTTTCAACGCAATGTCCGTGCGGTGCTGGGATCCTTCCAGACCGATCTCCTGGATCCCGCGGTAGGCCCGTTCCCGTGCCTGGTTCAGGTTCTCCCCCAGTGCCACCACGGAGAGCACCCGCCCACCGTCGGCCACCACCTGGTGATCGTGGTTGAAGGCCGTGCCCGCGTGCAACACGGCCACGCCGTCCACTGCTGCGGCTGCCTCCAGTCCCGTGATCACGTCTCCCTTGCGGGAGGATTCGGGGTAACCCTCAGATGCGACGACGACGTTCACCGAGGCCTGCGGATTCCACTGCAACGGAACATGCCCGCTGGATCCCAGTTCTCCGTTGGCTGCATCCAACAGCACCTGCCCCAGCGGGGACTCCAACCGTGCCAGGACAGACTGGGTCTCCGGGTCTCCGAACCGGACGTTGAACTCGATGACCTTCACTCCCCGTGAGGTCACGGCCAATCCGCAGTAGAGCACCCCGTTGAACGGAGTGCCCCGACGTGCCATCTCCTGCACCACAGGGCGGGCCACCGTCTGGACCACCTGGTCCACAAACCCATCCGGCAACCAGTCCAGGGGCGTGTAGGCACCCATGCCACCGGTGTTGGGGCCCTGGTCCTCATCAAAAATGCGCTTGAAGTCCTGCGCCGGGGACAGTGGAACCACATCCGAACCGTCACACAGCACAAACAAGGAGACTTCTGGGCCGTCCAGGAATTCTTCGATCACCACGTGCCCACCAGCGGCAAAGCACGCTGCTGCATGGTCCATGGCCACCTGACGGTCAGAGGTGACCACCACTCCCTTGCCTGCCGCCAGGCCGTCGTCCTTGACCACGTGCGGGGCGCCGAACTCCTCCAGAGCGGAAGCGGCTTCCTGTGCTGTGAAGCAGGTGCGGGCAGCGGCGGTGGGAACCTGGGCTGCTGCCATGATCTCCTTGGCGAATGACTTGGAGCCCTCCAGGACGGCCGCCTGGGCGGACGGGCCGAACACCGGAAACCCGGCCTCTCGCAGGGCATCCGCCACCCCCGCCACCAGGGGTACCTCTGGTCCCACCACCACCAGGTCAGCGGCCAGTGAGCTGGCCAGCTCCACGGTGGCCTGAGGATCTGTGGTGTCCAGTGGGTGGACCGGAACGTCTTGAGCCATGCCGGCATTGCCTGGGGCTGCGTGAACCTCCTCCACACCGGGATCGCACAGCAGCGCACGGACAATGGCGTGTTCACGACCGCCGGGACCGATCACCAGAGTTTTCACACTCAACAGCCTAGTTGCCGCAGGCCCTCCCTGGGGTTGGGCAGACACGTGCTGGATACTGGTTGCATGACCACGCAGCACTTCCCCACTGATGCACCCTTGCCCGGACTCACAACGGATGGCGCCGTGGAATTGGCCCACCTTCAGCGCAGCGGACTGGTGGAGTCCCGTCACTTGGGTGCCGCCGTGGTCACGGGCCCGGATGGAATCCTGGCGACGCTGGGAGACGTCCAGGCCCCCATGTTCCCCCGGTCTGCTCTCAAGCCGTTCCAAACTGCTGTCTCCTTGAGCAACGGGGCGCCCATCCAGTGGGATCAGATTGCCGTGGCCTCCGGTTCACACCAGGCCACGGATGCACAGTTGGATTCCGTGCGCAGCATTCTGGCCAAGGTGGGATTGGATGAATCCGCCCTGTCCTGCCCCGCAGCCGACCGCCGCGGACGCCCGGCATCGACCGACGACGGCGGCTCCCCCCTCAACTACCCCTGCTCGGGCAAACATGCGGCGTTCCTGGCCGCCTGTGCGGAGAGTCAGTGGGACACGGCCACCTATTTGGACCCGGCCCACCCGCTGCAGCAGGCGGTGGTGGCCGCCGTCACCGAGTACGCCGGTGAAGAACCCGCCGTGGTGGGAACGGACGGTTGCGGGGCTCCACTTCCTGCGGTGTCCTTGGCCGCTCTGGGACGGATGTACTCAGCACTGGGGGCGGCCGCCTACAACATCCGGGCTGATTTCCGCCTGGCCACGGTGGCCACCGCCATGTTGGACTACCCCGAATACGTGCACGCCCCGGACCGCGCCAACACCGTGGTCATGGAGGACCTGGGGGTGCTGGCCAAGTTCGGTGCGGAAGGCGTGCTGTGCCTGGCCACCCAGTCCGGAATTTCCGTGGTCCTCAAGTCCCTGGACGGCAGCGGACGCACCAATCACCTGGTGTGCCTGGAACTGTTGATCGCCGCCGGCGCCGTGGAAGCCGGTGCGGCCCGTGCGGTTGCCGAGCGCTTCACTCCGTCTGTGACCGGCGGAGCACAGAGTGCAGGCAGATTTGCCCTCAGTACAGCCACCCTGCAGGCCATCGATGACCTGGCCGGAAAGACCGCCGTCTGATGGGCCGGCGTCGAGTGGACCCAGCGGACGGAACCTTGGCCCTGGCGTCATGGCGTCGCGCACAAGAAGGCGTGGTGGATGAGCAGCCCCGGGATCCTGCGGCTGCCCCACGCCAAGGGGTGGACCGCAAGACCCTGGCCACCGCTGTCCGGTTCAGCCTGGAAGAGCTGGGTGAGCGGGTTCCCGGCAACAGTGTTGAAGTGCGCGTTCCACCGTTTGGCGTGACCCAGTGCATCCCAGGTCCACGGCACACCCGCGGTACTCCACCCAACGTGGTGGAGACCGATGCCACCACGTGGCTGCAACTGGTCACGGGAGAACTGACATGGGACCAAGCACTGGCCACAGGTGCCGTCAACGCCTCCGGGACGCGGGCCGGACTGGAGCAGGTCCTTCCCTTGTTCTCCGGGCCCACCCGCACGCAGGCCTGAGGATTGCCACAAACCAGCTGAGAACTCCCTGCACAGGCGCTGGCGGGCCGGATCTGCGGCCCGTGAATCGCGTTAGGGTGGAAACCATGGTCCTAGCAAGCCACCCCGCCGACCCCAATCCGCAGCCACCAGCCACGCAGCAATCGCACCAGCACGGTGAGCAGCAACAGCAATACACGGAGGTCATGTCCTATCGCCGGGCACCCAAATTGCCGGTGTTCCTGATTCTTGGCGGGGCCCTGGGAGCAGTGGTGGGCATGCTGGTGGGAGTGCTGGGTTCAGGCAACGCCATGTTCACCACCGGCCAGGTGGTGGGCTACATGATCGCCATTTTCACGCTACTGGGCTTCTCCGTGGGCGCCGTCGTCGCCCTGATTCTCGATCGTGTGTCACTCAAGCGGGCCCAGGAAGTGCAAACTCGCGTGGAGGCACATGCCAGCGAACGCGTCGTGCGCCGCACGGCCGAGCATGCCCCTGGAAACAATCGTCACGCTCAGGTGCCCGATTCGGAATCTGGCGTGAAAGAATGAGCCCGTGGCGCGCCCTGATGGAAAGCTGAGCTTCGAAACCTTCCCTGGTGAGAAATCACCCCAGGACGAATGTGGTGTGTTCGGCGTGTGGGCGCCGGGTGAGGACGTGGCCAAACTGGCCTATTACGGCCTCTACGCGCTGCAGCACCGTGGACAGGAATCCGCGGGAATCGCTACCTCCACAGGCTCCCGGATCAACGTCTACAAGGACATGGGCCTGGTCTCCCAGGTTTTCGACGAATCCACGCTCAACACCCTGACCGGCCACATTGCCGTGGGACACTGCCGCTACTCCACCACGGGCGGTTCCAACTGGGCCAATGCCCAGCCCACCTTGGGAGCCACCCCGCACGGAACTGTTGCCCTGGCCCACAACGGGAATCTGACCAACTCTGCTGAGCTCTACGACTCCCTGATCGACAAATCGGGCTTCCCGTCCCGTGGTGAGATGGCCATGGGCAACACCACGGACACCGCTCTGGTCACCTCCCTTCTGGCAGAACACCCCCATGGGTCCCTGGAAGAAGCCGCCATGGCACTGCTTCCGCAGCTGGTGGGCTCTTTCTGCCTAACCTTCATGGATGAACACACCCTCTACGCGGCACGGGATCCCCAGGGAATCCGCCCCCTGGTGCTGGGACGCCTGGAACGCGGCTGGGTGGTGGCTTCTGAAACGGCTGCCCTGGACATCGTGGGCGCCTCCTTTGTTCGGGAGGTGGAGCCCGGTGAGTTCCTGGCCATTGACGAGGACGGGCTGCGGTCACAGCGCTTTGCGGAAACTCGCCGAGCCGCCTGCGTGTTCGAATACGTCTACCTGGCCCGCCCGGACACCTCCATCCACGGCCGCTCGGTCTATGAGTCCCGGGTCGAGATGGGCCGCCAGTTGGCCCGCGAGCACGCGGTGGAGGCCGATCTGGTCATGCCAACCCCCGAATCCGGGACACCGGCTGCCATCGGGTACGCGGAGGCCTCCGGGATCCCGTTCGGCAACGGTCTGGTCAAAAATGCCTACGTGGGCCGCACCTTCATCCAGCCTTCGGACACCATCCGCCAGCTGGGCATTCGACTCAAGCTGAATCCTCTGCAGTCCGTGGTGGCCCGCAAGCGCCTTGTGGTGGTGGATGACTCGATCGTGCGGGGCAATACCCAACGCGCCCTGGTCCGCATGCTGCGTGAAGCTGGGGCAGCGGAGATCCACGTGCGCATTTCCTCTCCGCCCATCAAGTGGCCGTGTTTCTACGGAATCGACTTTGCCTCCCGTGCCGAGTTGATTGCCAACGGCCTGGCCGTGGAGGACATCAGGGAATCCTTGGGTGCTGACTCACTGGGTTACATCTCCCAAGAGGGCATGGTGGAAGCCACCGAGCAAGAGCCCCATGAACTGTGCACGGCATGCTTCTCCGGTCGCTACCCCACGGAGCTTCCTGCCGCCGAAGACCTGGGCAAATCCGTGGTGGAGGCCCGCCGTAAACCACCCGTTCCCGCTTCGGATGCCCAACTTGCCGAACAGCCCAACCAGTGAGGAACCCTCGGTGACCGATTCCGCACCCTCTCAGCAGACCATCACCTACGCCCAGGCGGGGGTGGACGTCGAGGCCGGTGACCGCGCCGTCGAACTGATGAAGTCGGCGGTCAAGGCCACCCACACGGATCAGGTGATCGGCGGTGTGGGCGGTTTCGCCGGTCTCTTTGACGCCTCAGCCCTGGTGGGTTACCGCAAGCCCTATCTGGCCACCTCCACGGACGGCGTGGGAACCAAGGTGGCGATTGCCCAGGCCCTGGACATCCACGACACCATCGGTTGGGACCTGGTGGGCATGGTGGTGGACGACATCGTGGTGGTGGGCGCCAAGCCGCTGTTCATGACCGACTACATCGCCACCGGCAAGGTGGTCCCGGAGCGGGTGGCGGACATCGTTCGCGGCATCGCCAGTGCCTGCTCCGCTGCCGGCACTGCCCTGGTGGGTGGGGAAACCGCAGAACACCCGGGCCTGCTGCGCCCGGATGAGTACGACATCGCCGGGGCGGCCACCGGAGTGATCGAAGCCGACGAACTGCTGGGCCCGCAGCGGGTCAAGGCCGGAGACGTGCTGATCGGCATGGCCTCCTCCGGTCTGCACTCCAACGGGTATTCCCTGGTGCGCCGTGTGGTCAGTGTGGCCGGTTGGTCCCTGGACCACGACGTCCCTGAGCTGGGCCGCACCCTGGGTGAAGAACTTCTGGAACCCACCCGGGTCTACGCGGCCGACGTCCTGGATCTTGCCCAGACTTTCCCCGTCAATGACTCCTCCGGGGCAACAGGTGCCGGTGTCCGGGCCTTCACTCACGTGACCGGCGGCGGCCTGGCAGCCAACCTGGCGCGTGTGCTGCCCACAGGTCTGACGGCCACGGTGGACCGTGCCACATGGTCTCTGCCCCCGGTCTTCCAACTGGTCTCCACCCTGGGCAACGTCCCCCTGGCCGACCTGGAACGCACGTTGAACCTGGGGGTTGGCATGATCGCGGTGGTGGACCCCTCCGTGGCGGAGGCCGCCGTCAAGCACCTGGAAGCACGCGGGGTCCCATCGTGGATCTTGGGCACCGTGGAGACCACGGATGCCGCAGGCGTGGGGGATGGCCCCGATTGGGTCCAAGGTGCCAAGGGCGTGGACGGTGGAGTGGTTCACATGGTGGGTGACTACGCATCGTGAGCCGCTGAAACGTACCTGCACCTGGCCTGATCATCGCGGCACGCGCCGGATGTGCAGGGGCCGGCATGCAGAAGGGGCCGGATCCGTGATGGATCCGGCCCCTTCGTGTCAGAGCGACTCAACGGTAGTCGTCGTCGGAGTCGTACCCCGAGTCCTCCGAGTAGTCATCACCCTCGGCGAAGTCATCCTGGTAGGGAGCCACGGCAGGTCCGCTGTTGCCGGACTGCCGTAATTCCCGCTGCAGGGCGGAGTAATCGGTCTGCGGGCTGAAGTACTTCATCTCCCGCGCCTGTCGCGTTGCCTTCGCCTTTTGACGGCCGCGCCCCATGAGCGTGACCCCCTCTGTCTCTCGGTCCCGGTCGGCGGTACGTTTGGTACACGATACGGCCCCGGTGTGTTGTCAGTCTGTGTCGTGGCCCCAGCGTACACGCTCACGCGGCGCGGCTCGACTCCCGTGGCTTTCGCAATCCACGACACCCAGGGCGCCGAGCCGCCCCTGCTTCAGTCCTCCTGGGAGGTCTCACCTGAAGGACTGCCGGGTGCATCGCCGGCTGTCACCAGCAGTCCGTCAGCGGCAACGTCCGGGTTGACGTCCACCCGCACGGTGTCCCCGTCCACGATGGCCCCGGAGAGAATCCCCTTGGCCAGCTTGTCGCCAATCTCACGCTGCACCAGCCGACGCAGCGGCCGGGCACCGTAAGCGGGGTCGTAACCGGCCAGACCCAGCCACTCGGTGGCTGCGGGGTTGACGTCCAGCTGAAGACGCCGCTGGGCCAACCGTTGCCCCAGGTGACGGACCTGGATGTCCACAATCTTGGACAGGTCCTCCGTGCTCAAGGGGTCGAACATGATGACTTCATCCAACCGGTTCAGGAACTCCGGCTTGAAGGACACGTTCACCACATTCATGACCGCTTCCTTCTTGGCATCCTCATCCATGCTCTGGTCCACCAGGAACTGGCTGCCCAGATTGGAGGTCAGGATCAGGATGGTGTTGCGGAAGTCCACGGTGCGCCCCTGCCCATCGGTCAGCCGGCCGTCGTCGAGCACCTGCAGCAAGATGTCGAAGACCTCCGGGTGTGCCTTCTCCACCTCATCCAGCAACACCACGGAGTACGGACGACGCCGCACGGCCTCCGTGAGCTGGCCACCTTCCTCGTAACCCACATAACCGGGAGGGGCTCCCACCAGGCGCGCCACGGAGTGCTTCTCCGCGTACTCGGACATGTCGATGCGGATCAGCGCACGTTCGTCGTCGAACTGGAATTCCGCCAGGGACTTTGCCAACTCGGTCTTGCCCACGCCCGTGGGTCCCAGGAACAGGAAAGAGCCGATGGGACGGTCCGGATCTGCTATCCCTGCCCGGGAGCGCCGAACGGCGTCCGCCACGGCCACCACGGCCTGCGTCTGGCCGATCAACCGCTGGCCCAGGCGCTGCTCCATGTGCAGCAGTTTTTCCGTCTCACCTTGCAGCATGCGCCCGGCGGGAATCCCGGTCCAGGCAGAGATGACCTCTGCGACGTCGTCCGCGGTGACCTCCTCGGAGACCATGGACTCATGGTCAGCCTCCTCCGCGTTTTCCTGCTCCTGAGCCAGATCCAGCTCCTTCTGCAGAGCCGGGATCTCCCCGTAGAGCAGACGGGAGGCCTCCCCCAGATCCCCGCCGCGCTGGGCACGTTCGGCCTGAGAGCGCAGTTCGTCGATCTTGGCCTTGAGATCCCCCACCCGGTTCAGACCGGCCTTCTCCTGTTCCCACCGCGCGTTGAGGGCGTCAAGGTCAGCTTGCTTGTCCGCCTTGTCCTTGCGCAGTGCTTCCAGGCGCTCCACCGATGCTGGATCGGTTTCGTCCTTCAGTGCCAGTTCCTCCATGGTCAGCCGGTCCACCTGGCGGCGCCGCTGGTCGATCTCCTCAGGGGCGGAGTCGATCTCCATCCGCAGACGGGAGGCGGCCTCATCCACCAGGTCGATGGCCTTGTCCGGCAACTGGCGGCCCGGGATGAACCGGTTGGACAGCGAGGCCGCGGCCACCAGAGCGGAATCGGCGATCTGGACCTTGTGGTGGGCCTCGTAACGTTCCTTGAGCCCGCGCAGGATGGCAATGGTGTCCTCCACGGAAGGCTCACCCACGTAGACCTGCTGGAAACGGCGTTCCAGGGCTGCGTCCTTCTCGATGTTCTCCCGGTACTCATCCAGCGTGGTGGCACCGATCAGACGCAGCTCGCCGCGGGCCAGCATGGGCTTGAGCATGTTGCCGGCATCCATGGAACCGTCCGAGGAGCCACCGGCCCCCACAACGGTGTGCAGCTCGTCAATGAAGGTCACCACTTGGCCTTCCGAGCCCTTGATCTCATCCAGGACGGCCTTGAGGCGTTCCTCGAACTCACCGCGGTACTTGGCCCCGGCCACCATGGACCCCAGGTCCAGGGAGATCAGAGTCTTGCCGCGCAGGGTCTCCGGGACATCCCCCTCCACCATGCGCTGCGCCAGACCTTCCACGACGGCGGTTTTGCCCACCCCCGGTTCACCGATCAGCACCGGGTTGTTCTTGGTCCGGCGCGAGAGCACCTGAACCACTCGGCGGATCTCCGAATCGCGGCCGATCACCGGATCCAACTTGCCTTCACGGGCAATGGCGGTCAGATCCGTGCCGTACTTCTCCAGTGCCTGGAAAGTTCCTTCCGGGTCCGGACTGGTCACCCGGCGGTCTCCACGCACGGCCGGGATGGTGTCCCGAATGACCTGCTCCGTGGCACCGGCTTCCATCAGCACACGGGAGGCGGGGCTGTCCACCTGGGCCAGACCCATCAGGAGGTGTTCGGTGGAGACGTATTCATCCCCCAGGCCCTGGGCGAACTTCTCCGCAGCCTGGATCACCTGCAGCGTGCCGCGGTTGAACTGTGCCTGCGCCGTGGTGGACCCCGATGCCGACGGCAGTGCCGCAACGGCATGGGCTGCCTTGGTGGCCAGCCCGGCCACATTCACACCGGCAGCTTGCAGGACGGCGTCCGCAACGCCGTCGCGTTGGTCCACCAGCGCCTTGAGCAGGTGGACGGGTTCAATGTGCGGATTGCCCGCCGTGGATGCCTCAGTGGCAGCAGCGCTGACGGCCTCCTGCGAGCGCGTGGTGAGTTTGGTGTCCATGTCACTCCTTGACTGTTGTGGGCCCCAGGTGCTGAGGCCGTGAGGTTCATACTTGAGTCTACCTGTATCAACTTTCTTTCGCTAGATGCACTGAGCTTTCCGATGGTGGATCCTCACGAGCTCGGTGCCGTCTGACCCCGAACCTAAACTCGATGACCATGACCTCCCCCACTGATCCCCGCCCATACAGTGAGCAAGCCAGCCAGCCCACGTCTGCAGCACCCAGAACCACGGTCCGGGCAGCCACGGAGGCGGACATTGAAGCGGCTGCACAGATTCTGTTGGATGCCTTTGCGCAGGACCCCTGGACCCTGGGGCACATCCCAGCTGCAGCCATCGGCTCACCCGAGGCAGCGCAATACCAACAGCGAGCACTGCGCGAACATGGTTTGGCCCACCAGAACATCGACGTCGTCGTAGTGACCACCGGCTTGGGCACCGGGGACGACGACGGCCGAATTGTGGGTGTGGCCCAATGGAGTCCGCCACTGGCGCCTGAGCAGTCGCAGGAGCTGGAGGAGCTGTTTGTCAGCACCCACCAGCTGGATGCCGAACAGGTTGCAGCAGATCACGAACTCGTGGTGGCCGCCCGCCCGCCCGAACCGCATTGGCATCTGGAGATGTTGGCCGTCAGCCCTGCGGCACAAGGTCTGGGCGCCGGGACACAACTGCTGCGCCACGGATTGCAACGCGCCGCAGGCACATCGGTGGCCCTGGAATCAACCACTCCGGCTAGTCGCCGCCTCTACGAACGCCACGGATTCACCCTGCACCAGGAGGTGGTGGATTCCCGGGCAGTCACGCAGTACGCCATGTGGCTGCGCGCCTGATGGCCCCTGAGCTCACCGGCCTTGAACCCTGACGGTTCTCAGCGGAAACGTCGCCTCCCGAGCCAGGCCAACCGGGCGTACTGGACTCCGGTGATGATGTGCAGGAAGGCACCGACCTCCACGCACAGCACCCCGATGGTGCTCAACACCGGCTGGGCAAAGGCCGGGCCGGCCAGCACGGCCACCACACCCACCATGGTCAGGGCGGTGCGGAACTTGCCGATCCAGTTGACCCGCATGGCCTGGTGCGCGTCCATCAGGAGGATGAAGAAGAGCAGGAACAGGTCCACGGTGGCGATGATGACGATGGCCCACCACGGCAGCAGCCCCTCCCAGGCCAGGGCGATGACCACCAGCCCCAGTCCCAGGCGGTCGGCCAAGGGGTCGAACTTGGCGCCGATCGCGCTGTATTGATCCAGCAGCCTGGCCAGGAATCCGTCCACCCAGTCCGTCAAGCTGAACACGGCCACCAACGTCAGGGGCAGCCAGGGGCGTTCGTCGATGTAGAAGATGGAGATCACCGCTGGGATGATCAGCAGGAACCGCAGCAGCGTGAACAGATTGGGAATGGTCCAGACACCGGCGTCCCGGTGCTTGACGGGTTCGGCGCTCGGCGGTGGCGGCACCAGTCCGTCCCGCAGAGCCTTGCGGATGCCATTCACCGGGGATCTCCGTACTCGCGGGCAAAGTCAGCTGGGTCCTGGAAGGAGTTGACCCACTGCTGCCGCAGGCGGTCTTCCTCCTCAGGGTCCAGTTCCACAACGTCTCCGCGCAAACGAGCCTTGGTGGAACGTACATCCAACGCGGCACTGACCACCGAGCCTGCCGCTGCTGCAAAGGTCAGCACACCCAGCGTGTTGGCGAATCCTGCGCTCAGTCCCACGGAATCGGGTCCGGCCGCAGCCGTGAACAGGGACTGCCCCCGCCCGTCAATCAGATCGGGCAGGAAGAAGCCGAGCACCACCGCACCCACCCAGGCGCACACGATCAGCACGGTGGTCACCGGGCGAGCGTATGCGGGACGGTGGTAGGCCCGCTCGGCAAGGACCAATGCCCCGGAGATCCACAGCAGAACACCCAAAGGTGCGGCAAGCACTCCGAGCCAGATCAGCGCCCTGCCCCCCGGGCCACCCAGCGGTACGGATGCCAGCACCAGCCACGCAGCCAACACCAGCGGCATGACCGGGGCCAACACTGGGACAACTTTTTGAACCACCGTTCCACGGCGATCCGTGAACACCACTGAAGAACTTTGCGTGGACTCACGGCCTCCGGCGTGCTCAGCGGGGGTTGATTCGACCGGGGACTCGGTGGGCATGGTTCAAGTCTACGAACCTGGAGCCCGTGCGCCGATTGCAGCGTCACATCGGCAGCACCGCCGGCCATCCCGACCGGCCGGCACCTGCCTCACTCCACGCAACATATGCTATTTTTCTAATATGTCATGTGGGGAAGCATCACGTCGTAGCGCGCCGGCCGTGCATTCAGCCACGGACCACAGCCATGGAGACAGGCACGGGCATTCGCATGACGTGGCGCGCTCCTCCCGCACCCGCCTGGGCATCGCTTTTGCCATCACCACCACAGTGCTGCTGGCCCAAGTGGTGGGCGCGGTCCTGACCGGCTCCCTGGCACTGCTGGTGGACTCCGCGCACATGGCCGTGGACTCAATCGGTCTGCTCATGGCCCTGACGGCCTCCATCCTGATCACCCGCCCACGCTCGGCCCGCCGCAGCTGGGGGTGGCTGCGCGCCGAGATCATCGCCGCAGGCGTCCAGGCCACCGTTCTGATGGCAGTGGGCATCTACGCACTGGCGGAGGGTGTCCAGCGCCTGCTCAACCCCACCCCGGCAAATGAGTTCAACGTGGTGCTGCTGGGCGTGATCGGCGCGGTGGGATTGCTGGCCAACATCGCCTCCCTGCTGGTGCTCACCACCGCCCGGGAAGCTTCTCTGAACATGAAAGCCGCGTTCCTGGAGGTCCTCAATGACGCCCTGGGATCCGTGGCTGTGATCATTGCCGCCGTGGCGATCGCCTGGACCGGCTGGACCGGGGCCGACGCCGTGGCCGGCATGGCCATTGCTCTTCTGATCATTCCCCGCGCCACCCGCATCCTGCGGGAATCAGGGTCAGTGCTCATGGAATCGGCTCCGCGCGGTTTGGATCTGGATCAGGTTGCGGCCCACCTGGAAACAGTCCCCCGCGTGCTGGCCGTGCATGATCTCCACGCCTCCGTGGTGGCCACCGGGGTTCCCGTACTGACAGCCCACGTGGTGATTGAGGACAGCGCGTTTCACGACGGCGGTGCGCCGCGCATCCTGGATGCCCTGCAGGCCTGTGCAGCACAGCACTTCCCCGTGGCGGTGGAACACGCCACCTTCCAGCTGGAGCCATCAGCCCACGTGGACCACGAAGTGTTGGGACACGGCCCGCTGACCCACCGGGCGTCGTCGTGAATTGGACTGGGGCTCATCCGTGAAGCCAGCCGCTGCAACGAATACTGAAAGGCACCATCGGGGCCGATAGGGTGGAGGCCATGTCGCCGCGCACTTTTCCCCAGGCAGTCCTTTTCGATCACGACGGCACGCTCGTGGACACCGAACCCATCTGGGGACGGGCCAAAGCGCGGTTCGCCGCAGAGAACGGTGGCACCTGGGACGAGGCCGACACCCTGGCCACCATCGGCCTTCCCGCCCGCGTGACCGTGGACCGGTTGCGCGCCAACGGGGTCACCGAACTCGACGACGACGCCCTGATCACCGGGCTGCTCAAGGTTTCCGAGGAAGAAGTCCGGGCCACCCCGCTTGAACTGATTGCCGGTATGCCCGAGCTGCTGCAGGAGATCGCAGACGCGGGACTGCCCACCGCGATCGTGACCAATGCTGCTCGTGAGATGGGTGAACACACGGCCACGTTGGCCCCGGAGGGGCTGTTCGACGTCGTGATCGGCAATGAAGAAGCCGAAGGCGGAGTGGCACCCAAGCCCTCCCCTGAGGGGTACCTGGAAGCGGCCCGCAGACTGCGCGTTGACCCCACCGAATGTGTGGTGCTGGAGGACTCCCCGTCCGGTGTGGCTGCGGCTCAGGCCGCCGGCATGACCGTTGTGGTGCTGCCCGGGGCTGTTGCCGTGGATGCAGACCAGGGCACCGTGCACGTCAACGACCACCGTCAGGTGACGCTGTCCCTGCTGCAGTGGTTGGACCCGCAGCGCTCCTCCTGGCCCAAGGCCGTGCTGCTGGACCACGACGGAACCGCGGTCAACACCGAACCCGAATGGGCCACAGCCAAGCGAGCCGTGGCCACCGAATTCGGGCAGGACTGGACCACCGAGGACGATCACGCGGGGTTGGGTCAGACCGTGCAGTTCTCCGCTCAGATGATGGTGGACCGCGGCGCCGAGGGCGGCGTCCAGGAGATCACCGAGCGGATCGGGGCGCATGTGGTGGACTCCATCCGCGACGACGTCCCCTTGATCCCCGGCATCCCCGAACTGCTGGAGGAACTGCGCCACGAACGCATCCCGGCAGCCCTGGTCACCAACGCCCTGGCCTCGGTGGTCACCACCACGGCAGCCGCCCTGACGGAGAACATTCGTGCCGTAGTCTCCCGTGAGGACGTGGAGAACCCCAAGCCCGCCGCAGAGCCGTACCAGATGGCGGCCGAGCGCCTGATGTGCGCAGCCGAGGACTGCATTGCGCTGGAGGACTCCCAGGCCGGCGCCCAGTCAGCTGTTGCAGCCGGAATGCCCGTGATCCTTGTTCCGGGCGACAAGCCCGTGGAACCGGAACCGGGATTCGTGCCGGTCGAGGCTCACACGGAGGTCACCCTGGAACGCATCCGTCAGATCGGCCCCCTGATCCCGGACCTGCCGCGGGCTGACGGCCCGCCGGAGCAGAAATTGGAATACGGGGCCACCCGGCGTCCAGCCGGGGAGATCCTGACCGTCAACTGGCCGTGAGCGGCTGACCACTGGAGCTCCGGTCCGCACGGGCTGCTGAGCGGCCTCACTGCCCCGCCGTCAGCTCCCGTACCGTGCGCCCCAGCGCTTCCTCCCACGGAGTTGGCGACCACCCGAACTCCACCTGGGCCGCTGTGGAGTCCAACATCCACGGTGATTCGAACTGGTGCCGGGTTTCATCAAGAGCGCGCACCAGCGGGTGAATCCGAGCCGCTGCCATGATCGCTCGCGGCACCCGCCGCACCACACCGGCCCGCTCACCCATCAATCGCGCGGTGTCCTGGGCAACCGCCCGCATGGCGCGCGGAGCCGAGGTGGGAACGTGCCATGCCCGCCCCCAGCGGTGGCCACCGGTGTCGGACTCCACCAGGTCCGCCACAAGTCGGGCGATGTCCGGCAGGTAGGTCCAGGAGTGCTCAGCATCCAGGTCTCCCACCGGAACCCAGGCGGTCGTGCCACGCAGAACCGGACGAATCACGTAGTCCATGAGCAGGCTGACCCCCGGCCTGGCTGCTGCCCCGAAGTAGTCGGAGGCCCGTACCTCCACAGCGGGCGCGCCCCCAGCGCGGTGATCTCTCAACGCGTCAACCCACATTCGGGCGCGAACCCGCCCCTTGACCCCGTAGGGGTCCATCTGCCGGGTTTCCGCAATCGACCCGCTCACGGATCCGTAACCGTAGAGGTTGCCCACCATCAGGTGCCCGGCGCCCAACGTGGCACATGCATCGGCAATTCCTTGGGCCATGGGCGGCCAGTCCCGCTCCCATCGGGTGTAGGAGACCGGATTCACCGCATTCACGACGACGTCGCACAGGCCCATGTCACGTTTCAACGCGCGGGCGAGTTCGTGACCGTTGCGGGCATCAACCGCCCAGGCCCCCCATTGATCGGGGGATGCCTGATGACCGGAACGACTGATCATGGTGACCCTGTGTCCACGGCGTACCAGCTCCGCAGCGGTCAGACGGCCTATGGCCCCAGCCCCAACCACTCCTACGTATTTCATGGCCGCCCCCTAAAGCGTGATCGCTGTTCTCGAATAGTGCACGGGGTTGGCGCCAAAATCAAGAACACTGTTCGCATTTTGTGTGGTTGCTGGACAGCGGTTTTATTCTCGTGGGGTGAACACCCGGACGCCGAGCGGAAAACGCGCGCAGAACCGAGCTGAAATCCACGCTCGACTGATGGCCACCGCTCGGTCCCACCTGGCCGAACATGGCGCCGCCGCGTTGTCGCTGCGCGCCATGGCCCGTGACATGAACATGGCCCCCTCCGCACTGTTCCGCTACACCGCCAACCGTGATGAACTCTTGACCGCCTTGATCGTCGAATCCTTCAATGAACTGGGGGATGCCGTGGAAGCAGCCGAGGCAGAAGCACAGCGATTGGATCACCACGCGCGCTGGCAAGCGATGACCTCCGCCTTTCGCCACTGGGCCGTGACCCACCCCCACGACTACGCGCTCCTGTACGGTTCACCGGTGCCCGATTATCGCGCACCCGGTGAGGTCACCAATCACGCCGGCACCCGAGTCCTTGCGTTGGTTGCGGGCCTTGTCAGAGACGTGCAGGGCGATGCGTCGTCCGCAATCAGAGCTCACGCTACCAACCCGCGATCCAGCACCTCAGACCTGGCTCCCGCGGCTGTCCGGGGCCTACTGGATGACCCCCTGGTGGCGGGTCTCCCCGCCGAGTCCGTAGCCCGCGCCGTAGCGGCATGGAACCTGGTCCTGGGTTCTCTGTCCTCGGAGATCTTCAACCAACTGGGGCCTGAATTCGGTGACCCACAGGCGCGTTTCACCTTCATGTGCGACCGCGCCTTTGAGCTCCTGGATCCCTCTACAGGTCCCTAGCCGACACCGTGTGACCTAGCCCCGCCGTCGTCGTCGTGCCTCACAACGACTTGATCGAACATTGCAATGAGTGGTCCAAGATCCTGGTGCTCGGCCGCAGCGCGTGATGCAGAATCGTTGGCTGCACCAGTCACCGCGCGCCAATTCAACTGCCAGCCGGCGTCGCGAGCGATCCACCCCCAAAACCAGCGATGAGTTCGACCGTTGCCATCGCGAAAGGGGTGGATGTAGTTGAACTGGTCGTAATGATGCGCCAGGCGGGCGACGAAAGTTGGGCGACCCATGCCTCTGAGGTAGTCATCTGCCCGCAGATGCTCAGCTGCGATACCGGCCACCTGCTGAATCATCTGGACAGGCACAAAGAAGTCCGCGCCCTGGAGGTTTTTGCGAATGTCAACTGTGCGCAATCCCCCTGCCCAGGCGTAGATAGGTGAGAACAAGAAACGATGAATCGCTCGCAACTCAGACAGGTCACCGGTCGGTTCCGGCGGATCCTGGTTCAACCGGAGTGTACGGACGGGCACAAGGTCACCTTCAACCGCGTCCAGGTCAGCTTGAAAGCGGGCGTCAACCAGGTTCTTCAGCACCCCGGTGGATGGATCCACGTAAGGGTCGACGAATTCAACCAATCCCGTACCGGCGCCGGACCCGGGCCTCGAGCTCTGTCAAGCTGATCTCACCAGCAACATACTGTCCTGTATCAGCCCGAGTCTCACTGGTGGTTTGCAAACCTTCCATCTCACCAGAGTGGATGGCTTCCGCCACTTCCCGCTCACGGCGGGTGATCTCGACACTGGCGGTGGTGGACACGGCAGCCTCCTTCACATGTCAGACAGGTACCGCTGAGTCTACTGACTGAAACTTCAGCCGACCCCAGGCCAGCATTGTCGATTGGTTGGGTGACCACGGGTTCGTCGTCGTGGTGCCTGCTCAGGGCAGCGAAAAGCCCGCCCTCCGATTCTCCCCAAGTGGAATCGGAAGGCGGGCTTTCAGTCCCCACCGGATTGCTCAGCCCCCCACGAACTCCGCGATTCCCCACGGTCAGGCGGGTCAAAGCGCCACAGAGTGGGAAATCAAAAAAGCTGAGGGAGCTCGGTCGCCCGGTGGGATTTCGACGGCGCGCCCGGTGAGCGTGAGGCTCAGCGGCCGGAAGGGGCGCCGGTGGCAGCACCGGCACGGCGGTTACGACGTCGTGCCGCGGCCTGCGTGGAACGGTCTACCGCGGAGGCGCCTGCGGAATGCAGGTTCACAGCCGAGGCTGCGGAATAGGAACGCCGCGCCCCGGAGCCTGCAGCAGCAGACCGTGACTGCTGATCGTTGCGGCCCTGGCCACGATTACGGCCCTGGTTCTGATCGCGATTCTGATCCCGTCCGCGACCCTCACCACGGCGACCGTTCTGGCCCCCGCGTCCGTGCTGGCCACCCTGACGGGAACCATCGGAGGATGCACGACCGCCCTGGCCACGCCCGCCGGAGCGTTCGGAACGGTCAGACCGCTGAGACTGTCGGCCCGCGTTCTTTCCTCCGCCGCCACCCTTGGTGGAACTCTTGCCGGAACCGTTGGACCCGCCGCGGCCCGATCCCCCGGTGTCCTTGGCCGGAGGTGCGTAGGCAACGCGCTCGGCGCGTTCCCCCACCAGCTCCGCCACCACGGGCGAACCGGGGTTGATCTGGGAGATCTCAGCGGTCACGCCGGCCTGCTTCATGAGCTTCTGGACGTCACGCTGCTCCTCCGTGGTGGAGATGGTGATGACCTGACCCTCAGCACCGGCCCGGGCGGTACGGCCCGAGCGGTGCAGGTAGGACTTGTGCTCGGCGGGGGGATCGATGTGGACCACCAGTTCGACGTCGTCCACGTGCACGCCGCGGGCGGCGACGTCGGTGGCCACCAGAACCCGAACCTCACCGGTGGAGAAGGCCTCCAGGTTTCGGTCACGGGCGTTCTGGGACAGGTTGCCGTGCAGGTCCACGGCGGGCAGCCCGGCCTGGGAGAGCTTCTTGGCCATCTTCTTGGCCCGGTACTTGGTACGGGTGAACATCACGCGGCGCCCGGTGCCGGAGGCCAGGGTTTCGATCAGCTGCTGTTTTTCCTTCGCGTCCACCACCAGCACGTGGTGCTCCATGGTGGAAACGGTGGCCTTGGGCTCGTCCACAGAGTGGGTCACGGGGTTGTCCAAGAACTTCTTGACCAACACGTCCACACCGCCATCGAGCGTTGCGGAGAACAGCAGACGCTGGCCCTCGCGGGGGGTGCGCTGCAGGATGCGGGTGACAACGGGCAAAAAGCCCATGTCAGCCATGTGGTCGGCTTCATCAATCACGGTCACGCGAACGTCGTCCAGGGTCAGGACCCCCTGCTTGAGCAGGTCCTCCAGGCGACCCGGGCAGGCCACCACGATGTCCACACCGGCAGCCAGGGCACGCTCCTGGTGCTTCTGGGACACACCGCCGTAGATCACGGTGGTGTTCAGCCCGGCGGCCTTGGCCAGCGGTGCCACGGTGCGGTCGATCTGGGTGGCCAGTTCGCGGGTTGGTGCCAGCACCAGTCCGGTGGGGCGGTTGGGGCGTCGGCTGGCCTTGGAGGCACCTTGTGTCAGACCCGCAAGGCGGGCCACCAGCGGCAGGGAGAATGCGACGGTCTTGCCGGAGCCGGTGCGGCCGCGGCCCAGGACGTCACGCCCGGACAGCGAATCCGGGAGGGTCTTGGATTGGATGGGGAAAGCGTCCGTGATTCCCTGCTGGGAGAGGACACGGGAGAGGGCCTCGGGCACGCCGAGGTCAACAAAGGTAGTCAAGAGGAAGTTCGCACTTTCGATCGGATGTCCCGGCGGCATGTGTGCCTGCCGGGTGCGCCGATCCGATTCCGGTGGACCCTGCGGTTCCCGAGGGTCGTGGCTGGTCTCAGCCGGGCCGAATGAGACGGCCCAAGGAATGTTCGACGCGCTGCCTGCCCATCCCCTGTGTTCAACAGAGTTCACGACGACGCTTTGAGCCCCGCATCCTGCGGGGCGGGTCGCGTGGGGGCAGTGCCATGTGCAACCCGTGAAGACTACACGAGTGCGGATGAGCCCAACCATGACGTGCAGCACTCATCGGAGAAAGGCGGCTTATCAACTGGTAGCGTGAGAGGAAATTGGGCGGATCACGCCCTCCCCCAAACGTGAAAGGACATCAGCATGCGTTTGTCCAACGCAATCCTGCGCGGCGTCTCCGGCGCCTACCTGCTCCAGTCCGGCCTGGGCAAGAAGGACGCCCCGGTGGAGGTCTACGAGCACCTTCAGGGCATGGCCGCCACCGGCATCCCCCAGTTCAAGGAGTGGGACGCCAAGGCCTTTGGTCAGTTCCTCTGGATCTCTGAGGCTGCCATCGGTGGCCTGCTGTTGACCCCGTTCGTCTCCAAGCGCCTGGCCGGAATCGCCCTGACCGCGTTCTCCGCCGGCATGTTGACCATGTACTTCAACAACGACGAAATGACCCAGGAAGACGGCATCCGCCCGTCCCAGGAGGGGACCCCGCTGTCCAAGGACGCGTGGCTGACAGCCATCGGCCTGGCTCTGGTGCTGCAGTCCAAGAAGTGATCCCGCTCAGGGCAGTCTGAGGCCCGAGCTCGTGATCGCACTGAGCGGTGGTGGGTTGCGCTGAAACCAGTCTTTCAGCGCAACCCACCACCGCTCAGTGCATGCTCGGCCTCAACCGTCGAGGCTCAGACGCCTCCGCAGCAAGAGGTCAGACGGTCTCCACCTGAATGCTGTACGTGATTCGGTGAGTCTCCCCGGGGGCCACGGTCACAAAGTCGTCCAGGGCATTGGCGCCTTCAATGCAGAGCATCTGCGTCCACTCCTCGTCCGCAAAATCCCCCATCTCCTTGGCCTTCTCCGTCCATGGATTCCAGACCACCGTGTTGGCAGCACCAGTCATGGTGATGTGCAGCTTGCGCCCCAGCAGAGGATCGTTGACCACCAGAGGCTCACCGCTGCGGTAGACACGATCAGTCTCCCCGGTGAACGTCACAGGGCCCTCCTGGCGCACGGACTCCTGGCCGGTGACCTTGTCCACGTAGTCCACCCCGTCCAAGCCGTCCACACTCACGGAGCGGAGATCACCCACGGCCAGGTAGGTGTGGAGAGCTTCTTCGATCTCCAACGGCTCAGACCCGGTGTTGGTCGTTGCCAATTCCAACGTCAGAGTGGAGCCCACCGTGACGGTGTACTCACACGCGAACGGATACGGAAACGCCTGGCGGGCCTCATCGGAGAAATCATCCTGGGACAGCGCGAACACCGCCACGGCGTCGTCGCAAGAAACCAGACGCCACGGCGTGGTGCGGGCATACCCGTGGGCGGGGGTGCGGTCACCGTTGCGGCCGGGGCCGAACCAGGGGAAGCAGATGGGCACACCGCCGCGGATGGCCTTGCCCTCCACAAAATTCGCCTGACGTGACACGAACAGGACCGGATCCTGCCGCGACGGCGTCCAGGAAGCCACATGAGCGCCCTGGTGGTACACGGTGGCGATCCCGGAATCATTGGCCAGGGCAAGGGGCTGTTGCAGTGCAGTCATGCCCCCAGGGTATGGCAACGCCCCCGGCAACCTGAGCGGTCACCGGGGGCGTTACGTGGGAGGAAGCAGCTCAGCGGCCGATGACCTCATAGGTGTCGATACCGCCGTCGCGACCCCGCATGAACAAGTCCACCTCGGACTTGCCGGCACGCAGCTTGGGATCGTTCTTGAGGTAATGCTTGGTCTCGCGCACGATCAGCCCGGACATGATCAGCAGACCCAGCAGGTTGGGCAGTGCCATCAGGCCGTTCATCACGTCAGCAAAGTTCCACACGGCGGCCAGCGGGATAGTGGCGCCGATGAACACCACAATGGAGAACACCACGCGGTACGGCATCACACCCCCGCGGCCCACCAGACGCTCCATGCAGCGCTCACCGTAGTAAGCCCAGCCCAGGATGGTGGAGTAAGCGAACATCACCAGGCCGAGAGTCACAATGATGTGCCCCCAGGCACCGGGCAGACCGTGGGTGAAGGCTTCACCGGTCATGGTGGCCGCAAAGTCACTGCCCTGCTCCCACACACCGGTGGTGATGATCACCAGACCGGTGCAGGAGACCACGATGATGGTGTCGATGAAGGTCTGCGTCATGGACACCAAACCCTGACGCACGGGGTGGGTGGTCTGGGCGGAGGCTGCGGCGATGGCCGCAGAACCCATGCCGGACTCGTTGGAGAAGATGCCGCGGGCAACACCCATCTGGATGGCCAAGATGATGGCGGAGCCTGCAAATCCGCCCACGGCAGCGGTGCCGGTGAAGGCATCGGTGAAGATCAAGGCGATGGCTGCGGGGATGTCCCCCACGTTGACCAGCAGGATGAACAGGGCGCCCAGCACGTAGAAGACGATCATGACGGGCACGAACGCAGCAGTCACGCGGCCGATGGACTTGATGCCACCCACCAGAACCACCATGGTCATAATGGCCAGCACCAGACCGGTGATCCAGGTGGGGATGCCAAAGGATTCGGAGACGTTGCCGGAGATGGAGTTGCCCTGGGTCATATTGCCGATGCCGAAGGAGGCCAGCACGGCGGCCACGGCAAAGAACAGGGCCAGGAACTTGCCGAATCCGCCGCGGATGCCGCGCTGCAGGTAGTACTGCGGACCACCGGAGATTTCACCCTTGGCATCCGTGGTGCGGTAGCGCACACCCAGGAAAGCTTCCGAGTACTTGGAGGCCATGCCCAAGATGCCGGTCACCCACATCCAGAACAGCGCACCGGGGCCACCGATGGAGATGGCAGTGGCCACACCCACGATGTTGCCGGTACCCACCGTGGCAGCCAGGGCCGTGGTGAGGGCCTGGAACTGGGAGACGTCACCACCGGGTGCGTCAGCGTCCTTGCGCTCGAACAGTGCTAGCCGCAGGGCGGGGCCGAGCTTGAGGATCTGTATGAAACCGAGCCGGATGCTCAAGTAGAGACCCGTGACCAGCAGCAGCGGGATCAGGAGGAACGGACCCCAGATGATGCCCGCTGCGGAGCCGAAGCATTCCGCGATGTCCGTTTGTCCGGGGGTGAAGCAATAGGTGCCGATTCCGGAGAACTGACCCAACAGATTCTGAATCAGATCATTCACTGTTCAGTTCCTCTCAGGGGTCGCTTCACACAGGTGAGGAAGGTGGAGGGTGGACGAACGGCGACCCCGCCGTATGGCGCTCGTCACTCGCGTATCTAACCACACACACCGTTGCCGCCTTGTTACTTGCGCCGCAATTGCCACCGGCTGCCTCATCCTCCGGCCGTTCGACGACGACGACTCCACCGGGACGCACCCTGAATCAGGCATTGTGGGGCTCCGAGAGACGGGATGCCAAGAGTGCTGTGGCCAGGGCAGCGGTGGTGAACACGAACATGAGGATGCTCATGGGCAGTGCCGTGTGTTCCCCGCCCAGGCCGGCCAGAGGGCTGACAGCACCTCCCACCATGAACTGCATGAGACCTTGGACGGCCGACCCCGATCCAGCACGCCCGGGAACCTGAGCCTGGGCCAGGGCAATGCCGTTGCCGATCATGAAACCCACGCATGTCTGTGCGGTGACCGTGTGCACCACAATGGTCCAGTCGGGAGCGTTGACCAGGACACCAACCAGACCCAGAGCATTGATGAGCCCTTGGGCGGCCAGGGCGGCGATCATGATCTGGGCAGGGGTGAAACGGTTGAGGAGCCGCACGTTGACCAGCCCGGCCACCACCGAGCCGAATGCTGCAGCGGCAAAGGCCAGGCTGTAGCCCATGGAGGAGAGCCCCACCACGTTTTGCATCACGAACGAGGATGCTGACACGTAAGAGAACAGCGAACCGAAGCTCAAGGACATGGCCACCGCCCAGGCCATGAACGGGCGGTTGCGCACCACGACACCGGCCAGTCCCAGCGTGCCCAGGATGCCGCCGTCACGACGCCGCTGTGGTGGCAAGGTTTCTGGGATCACGAACACCACGCAGGCCACCATGAGGGCACCGAATCCGGCCAGGACCCAGAACACCACCTGCCAGGGCGCCCATGTGGCGATCAATCCGCCCAGAACGGGAGCAACAATCGGTGCCACGGACACGATGGTGCCCAGCAGGGAGTAGAGCTTGGCGGCCTCAATGCCGCTTGCGATGTCTGAAACTATGGCGCGGGCAATCACCACCCCGGCTGCACCGGCAAAACCCTGTATGGCGCGCAACACCAGCAGCACCGTGACATCTGTGGAGAACACGATTCCCAGGCTGGAGAGCAGGAACACGGAGGTGCCTGCCACCAACAGACGGTGGCGCCCCCAGACATCGGAGATGGGCCCCAACAGAAACTGGCCCACAGCCATGCCCACCATGTAGGTGCTCAAGGAGAGTTGGATGGTGGAGGCCGGTGCCCCGTAGAACTGCGCCAAGGCAGGCATGGAGGCCAGGTACATGTCCGTTGCCATGGGGCTGACTGCACTGAGCACACCCAGCGCCAGCAGAAAAAACACCCGGTCCGGCCCCGGAGCCAGACCCAGCCGGGAGGAAACGCGCATGAAAAGTCCCAATCACAACGGGTGAGGTGCAGTGTCCGATGCCCAAGACGTGGGGTGGGACCTCCCCAGGCTAAGCCCTGACTAGACTCTGGCGGTGATGAGTGAGACCAACACCCCAGCATCCGATGCCTCCCAGTCCTCAGAGGTCCCCGAGAAGTTCCACCGCAAACCGCTGTCTTTCGTGCGCCGTGGCGACCGCCTGACCCCGCGCCGCGAAAAGGCGTGGGAGCAGTGGGCGCCATCGCGCATCCTGCAGGTTCCCCGGCAGGTCACGGACACCTCCGTTGCGGAGCATGCGAGCTTTGACCAGGAATCGGTGTACGGGCGCATGGCGCCGCTGGTGGTGGAAATCGGGTCCGGTTTGGGTGAGGCCATGGCCCACCGTGCAGCCGAGGTGCCGGAGCACGACTTCCTGGCCGTGGAGGTCTACACGCCAGGACTGGCGGATCTGCTGATGAAGTCAGCGGCCAACGGGTCCCAGAACGTTCGCGCGGTGCAAGCCAACGCCCCGGAGGTTCTTGACCACTTCTTGGAGCCGGCTTCTTTGGACGAGATGTGGGTGTTCTTCCCGGATCCCTGGCACAAGAAAAAGCACCACAAGCGGCGGTTGGTCTCCGCACACTTTGTGGACCAGGTGGCCTCCGTGATCAAGCCCGGCGGCACGTGGCGCCTGGCCACGGACTGGCAGGAGTACGCCATCCAGATGCGTCAGGTCATCGAGGCCGACGGCCGGTTCGAGAATCTCAACCCCGGTCCTCTGGCCACGGACTCGGCCCCGGACCAGGGGTGGGCCCCGCGCTGGGAGGGCCGCACCCTCACCAGCTTTGAACGCAAGGCGCGCGAGGCCGGGCGCATCCCGCGGGACCTGACCTACCGGCGTCGTACGGACTGAGCTGAGCACTGGTTCAGGGAAGCAAATCAAGCATTTGGGGTCGTGCTTTCATCGCGTGGATGACAAGTTCATTGCCGCTGTCGAAAACGAGGACAACCGTTTCCAGCATGCGGCCACGAGTGTCGAAGCCGAGACGGAGCTGCCTACTCGGACTGTCGTCGTCAAGGTCTTCAATCCAAGTTGGCCATGTCGCCGCCTGGACGATGTCCTCAGGGCTGATCCCGTGTATTCGTGCCGACGTGTGGACTTTCACGTGGAAGCCAAGGCGTCCCGGATCACCTCGGAGCGAGACTTTCCCTCGCGTTCGGCCCGGGTGTCGAGCGCAGCAATCTCGTCGACAGTCAGCCGCAACGCAACAACTTGAGACGGCTTGGCACCGCGACCTGGACGCCCACGGCCTCGCTTCTTCAAAACTTGAGCGTCGTATCCTGCCTCGGCCTCGGCAGCCCAAACTGCAATCTGCGCTTCAGTCACTGGCACGCCAGCGATGGTCTCCTGCTCAATCATGCAATTAAAGTAATACGTAAATCACCATGCCGCCACCCTTGGTGAGTCATCACCTCAAGACGCAACCATCAGCATGCTGTGGCTTAACCTTGGACAGCCCACACTGTCTACGGATCTGAGCACCCCATGCCCGCAGGACACAACGACGACGCCCACCCCGCACCCTCCCCCGACGGCAAGCCAGCAGGCGCAGAGCAGGCCTCCACGCCGCACATCCGCTGGGGAACGTACCGGCCGGGTTTCGCCAGGTCCTTCCTGGATGAGATCAACTACCCGCACAACATCCACCCCGCGCTGGTTCCGGGCATCACGGTGGATGATCAGAAGAACCGCTACGGCGTGGACCGATTTGTCTCCGGTGTGGCGGGCGCACTGATCCTGGGCTTCATCCTGTGGGGTGTGCTGAGCACGCAAACCCTGACCACGGCATCATCTGCCGCCCTGACCTGGACCATGGGGAATCTGGGCTGGGCCTTCAGCACGCTGGCCATCATCCTGCCGGTCTATCTGCTGTACCTGGCGCTGTCCAAGTACGGTCGCATCCCCTTGGGGCTGGACGAGGACAAGCCCACGTACTCCACGGCATCGTGGGCGGCCATGCTCTTTGCGGCCGGCATTGGCATCGGCATCATCTTCTTCGGTCCGTTCGAACCCATGACCTACTTTCTCTCCCCGCGCCCAGGATCAGTGGATCCCGTCACGCAGGAGGCGGTCAAGCTGGCCTCGGCTCAGGCCGCACTGCACTGGGGACTGAACGCCTGGGCCATCTACGCCCTGGTGGGCCTGGCTGTTGCCTACACCTCCTACCGCCGCGGTCGGGTGCCGCTGATGAGTTCCGTGTTCGCACCGTTCTTCCGGGACGGCAAGACCGACACCTGGGGCGGGCGGGTGATCGACATGCTGGCGATCATCGCCACCTTGTTCGGCACGGCGGCAGCCCTGGGCATCGGTGCGCTGCAGATCGGGCGTGGCGTGGAGGTTGTCACCGGCTGGGGGGAGGGCGGCAACGCCGTGGCATTGATCATCATTGCCGTGTTGACGGCAGGGTTCATCGCCTCCGCCGTGTCAGGGGTGGCCCGAGGGATCCGGATGCTGTCCAACATCAACATGGTCCTGGCCATCTTCCTGGCCCTGTTCTTTTTTGTCCTGGGCCCCACGGCCTTCCTGCTGAACTTCATTCCGTCCGTGGTGGTCACCTACTTTGCGGAACTGCCGACCATGCTTTCGGCCTCCATGGCGGACGGCCCGGAGATGGAGGCGTTCCTCTCCGCCTGGACCAATTTCTACTGGGCGTGGTGGGTCTCCTGGGCGCCGTTCGTGGGGATCTTTGTGGCCAAGATTTCCCGTGGCCGCACCATCCGGCAGTTCATCTTTGGGGTGCTGTTCATCCCCTCCACCATTGTGGTTCTGGCGTTCACCATTGTGGGTGGAACCGCGATCCGCGCACAGCTGGAGAACCAGACCATTGCCCCGGATGGCACCATCGACTCCCTGCCCGCGCCTGAGGAGATCTTCTTTGTGGTGCTGGACACCCTGCCCGGGGCGGGCATCATGGCGATTTTGGTGATTCTGATGCTGGCCATCTTCTTCATCACCACCGCAGACTCCGCCTCCGTGGTGACCTCCCAGATGTCCCAGCGCGGTGACCCTGAACCCCGCAAACTGATCACGGTGTTCTGGGGACTGTGCATGGCGGGCATCGCCGTCGTGATGTTGCTGGTGGGCGGTGAATCCGCGTTGACGGGCCTGCAGAACCTGATCACCGTCACGGCGCTGCCGTTCACGCTGATCATGTTCGCCATGGTGTTCGCACTGCACAAGGACCTCCGCAGCGATCCCCTGATCCTGCGCGACCAGTACACCCGGTGGGCCCTGGACAAGGCGGTGCGTCACGGCATTGATGACTACGGGGATGACTTCATGCTGGGTGTTCAGCGCGCCTCCGGGGCCAATCAGAAGTGGGCCACAGCCGCGCATTTTGACTCCGCGGCTCCCGAGTACACGCAGTGGTACCAGCGCACGGATGAGGACGGCAATCCCCTGGACTACGACTACGAAACCGGCACCTACACCGGGGAGATCCCCCAGGTGGATCCGGATCAGTTGACGCGCGAGTCCGGGGCCGAGCCCAACCGCTGAGCAGCTTTCAGGCCACGCTTGGCCACCGGCACGGTCCCGGCCATGGCCCCCAGGCCCACCACCGCACCGTTGCCGTAAAGGGTCTCGATGCCGCTTTCGGCCACCACATAGGTTTCGTGCCAGACCCCCACAGCACCCGGGTTCTTGCGTGCCGCCTGGTTGAACTTCCGCCAGGCCGGTAGATGTGCGTGGTGGGGGTCGGCCGCATAGGCGTAGAGCTGCTCAACACTGCGCCAGTACTGCACACACCAGGGTCCCCTGGCGCCCAGCAGATTGACCCCACCCATGAAGCCCAAATCCTCGGCCTCACCCCGCTCGGCCTGGGCCATGTTGCGCTTGAGTTCGGTCTGCATTCTGGACATTGCCAGCGCCACCGGCCCCCACAAGTCAGGCCTGTGCGGCTTTTTCACGGTCATCCCGATCTGAAAAACGACGACGCCGCCGGTGTGCGCGTGAGTCAAGGGGGTGGTCATGGCAGCCTCCGGTGTCACCATCTGGATAGTTACAGTATCCAATATTGGAGAGTTAGACTATCCAACGTCAAGGGGTGATCATGAAAATTTCCGCGCTTTCTGCACAAACCGGTGTTCCGGTGGCCACGCTGAAGTTCTATTTGCGCAAGGGGTTGCTGCAACCAGGACGTCAGCTTTCCCGCACTCAAGCCGATTACGACCACACCCACGTGGATCGTGTCCGCCTGGTGCGCGCCCTCACGGAGGTGGGAGAACTCAAACTTGATGCCGTGCAGCGCGTGCTGGAGACCTTGGAGAACCCCCAGATCGAGCGTTTGGGCCTGCTGGGTTCTGCCCAACGCGCCTTGGAGAACGCGGACGTGGCCACCATGGCGCCGGGTCACGAACCGCCGGCTGCCGAAAGCACAGACGGCCCGGACTCACAGGAGCCGAGCCGTGCGCGCCGGTGGTTGTCCGAACGTGAATGGACCATCAATCCCCAGGATCCGTTGATCGATCAGTTGGATGAAGCCTGGGATGCCTGCGATCAAGCAGATCTGGGGGTGGATGCCAGCCGACTGCATGTCTACGCGGACGCCGCGGAGAAAATCGCGCGCGTGGACATCAACTCCCTGCCTGCTGATCCTGCCCGGGCCGTCCACCAGGTGATCCTGGGAACCCTGCTGGTGGACCCGGTCCTCAAGATTCTGCGCAGATTGGCCCAACAGCACCTGTCCATCACAGCCAGGCAGCCACCCACGGACTGATCCACCCGCGCAGTAGGCACCACAGCACCCGGTCAGATGATGACGCCAGTGCTCACTGCCCGGAGTCCGTGCGGCGCGGACGGTACAGCACCAGGGCACGGGACTTGGGCCGGGGCGGGGTACCCGGCGGGCGGGAGCCACGCGGGTAACGCACCACCTCACCCGTTGGGGAGGCCGCCCACACACTGTGGTCGTGATCCAACTGGTCCCGCGCAGTCTCCAGGGCATCCGTGAGCTCCGTGACGCGGTGCTGCAGTGCGGCCACCTGGTTCTCCAACTGCATGATG
The DNA here is from genome assembly GCF_012163155.1 of Kocuria subflava. Taxonomy (GTDB): domain Bacteria; phylum Actinomycetota; class Actinomycetes; order Actinomycetales; family Micrococcaceae; genus Kocuria; species Kocuria subflava. The sequence continues at coordinate 269,666 of NZ_JAAVUN010000001.1, read as the reverse complement.
CGTTTGATCCCCTCCAAGGAGATCCCGTCCTGGGCGAGCTTCTGGATCTCCCGCAGTTTGTCGATGTCACGTTGGGAGTAGCGCCGTGACCGCCCGGGGGCACGGGTGGGCTGGACCAGCCCCAGGCGGTCGTACTGGCGCAAGGTCTGCGGGTGCATGTCCGCGAGTTCGGCCGCCACGGAGATCACGAAGAGCGCGCGTTCCTCGCTGTGATCGGTCATCTCTGTCCCTCCTGACGTTCCCGCCTCATTCGCCGGCCCGCGCAATCAGGCGCGCCCGCGGGTCGTGGCCGGCGGTGGCCGCGGCGAAGGCCTCCACGGCCTGCCGGGCGTCGTCGTCGAGGTCCTTGGGGACCTCGATCTCGACGGTCACGATCAAGTTGCCGGTGCCCTTCTTGGTGGTCACACCCTTGCCCTTGACCCGCAACTTGCGTCCGGAGCTGGTACCGGCGGGGACCTTGAGGGACACCTGATGGCCGTCCCACGTGGGCACCTTGATGGTGGCCCCCAATGCCGCCTCGGGGAAGCTCACGGGCACGGTCACGGACAGGTCGTCGGTGCCCTCACGCCGCGCAAACACGGGGTGCTCCCCCACCTTGACGGTCAGGATGAGGTCCCCGTTGCCACCCGGGCCCGTGTGGCCCTTGCCCTTGCCCTTGAGCTTCTGTCCGTCGCGCACGCCCTGCGGAATGCGCACGGTGGTCGTCGAACCGTTGCCGCGCTGCAGCTTGACCGTGGTGCCCTCCATCGCGGAACGGAAGGGAATCACCGTGCTGGTGGTGATGTCCTCACCCTTGGGCTGCGGTGCCTGGTAACGCGGGTCGTAACCACCCGTGTAGCCACCGGCGCCACCGTAGCCCCCGAAACCGCCTCCACCGAAGAGGTCCTCGACATTGATGTTCTGGGCACCGCCCGTGGAGTAGCGCGCACGGGTGCGCCCGCCTCCGAAGACGTCGCCGAAGAGGTCCTCGAACCCGGCGCCGTCACTGCCGCCGGCGAACCGGGCACCCGTACCCATGGCACGGATCGCGTCGTACTCCTTGCGTTCCTCGGGGTCGGAGAGGACGTCGTGAGCCTCCGAGATCTCTTTGAACTTCTGCTCCGCCGCGGCATCCCCGGCGTTGCGGTCAGGGTGGTACTTCTTGGCGAGCGTCCGGTACGCCTTCTTGATCTCGGCATCGGTCGCCTCCTTGGAGACGCCCAGCACGTCGTAAAAGTCTTTGTCGATCCAGTCCTGGCTGGCCATGACGCCTCCTTTCAGGGGCAGGTCGTGGGGATTGTTCTGTGTGTTTGTGCTGTGTGGCGGTTCTGCGCGGCTGTTCCGCGTGAGTTCCGGGACGGGGAGGTTACGACGACGGCCGGCGCGCGGGTCCTCCCGCTCACCGGCCGTCGTCGTGCCCGCGGCCGGTCACGCCCCCTGGCGGGACCCGACCGGCTCCCCGCTCAGGGGGCGACGGCGACCTGTGCGGCGCGGACCACGCGGGTGCCGACGCGGAAGCCTGACCGCAGCACCATGGAGATGTGATCCGACTCCACGCCGTCGGCCGGCTGCTGGAGCACGGCCTCGTGGACGTTGGGGTCGAAGGCCTCACCGATCTGACCGATGCGCTCCAGACCCTGCTTGTCCAGCAGGGACTCGAGTTTGGTCGCGATGGCGGCGAACGGGCCGTCGACCAGATCCCCGGCGGCGCGAGCCGCGTCGATGTCGTCGAAGACCGGGATCAGCGAACCCAGAACCTCGCCGACCACGTGGTCACGCAACTGCGCGCGCTCACGGTCCGTGCGGTTCTTGTAGTTCATGAACTCGGCCTGCAACCGGCGGAGGTCTTCGAGGCGGTCCTCGGCCAAGCGAGCGAACTCGTTGTCCTCTGCCGAGGTGGCATCCCCCGCGACCGCCGGATCGTGGTCGCCGGCCGCGCCTTCCGCCTGGTCGGCCGTGCGGGCTTCGTCGGTCTGCTCGGCGTTCAGGATCTCCTCCGCCGTCAGCGGGGTCTCCTGCTCACCACCCCGGGGCTCAGGGTTCTGGGGCTCTTCGGGTGAAGTGCTCATGTCTCTACCTTCCGTGTGGGAACGAGATGACGGACAAGAAGGACCGGTCCCTGTCGGTGCCGCACGCGGCCATGTGTCGCGGGCGGCACCGACGGGACCCACCGGTCACTTCTTGTCGTCGTCCTCGTCCACGACCTCGGCGTCGACGATGTCCTCGTCGTCCTGAGCCGCACCGGCAGCAGCACCCTCGGCACCCTCGGCACCGGCGTCCTGCTGGGCGTAGACGGCTTCACCGATCTTGCCCATGGAGCCCTGCAGCTTCTCGACCGCAGACTTCACGGCGTCGTCGTCATCGCCCTCGAGAGCAGTCTTGACGGCGTCGACGTCGCCCTGGACCTCGGTCTTGACGTCCTCGGAGAGCTTCTCGTCGTTGTCCTTGATGAGCTTCTCGGTCGAGTAGGCCAGCTGCTCGGCGTTGTTGCGCATGTCGGCGGCCTCGCGGCGAGCCTTGTCGGCCTCGGCATTGGCCTCGGCGTCCTTGACCATGCGGTCGATGTCCTCCTGCGACAGGGAGGTGCCACCGGTGATGGTCATCGACTGCTCGGTGCCGGTGCCCTTGTCCTTGGCGGACACGTGCACGATGCCGTTCGCGTCGATGTCGAAGGTGACCTCGATCTGCGGCACACCGCGCGGGGCCGGTGCGATACCGGTCAGCTCGAAGGTGCCCAGGTTCTTGTTGTCCCGGGTGAACTCGCGCTCGCCCTGGAAGACCTGGATGGACACGGACGGCTGGTTGTCCTCGGCGGTGGTGTAGACCTGCGACCGCTTGGTGGGGATCGCGGTGTTGCGCTCGATCAGCTTGTTCATCACGCCACCCTTGGTCTCGATGCCCAGGGACAGCGGAGTCACGTCAATCAGCAGGACGTCCTTGCGGTCGCCCTTGAGCACACCGGCCTGGATGGCGGCACCGATGGCCACGACCTCGTCCGGGTTCACGCCCTTGTTCGGCTCCTTGCCACCGGAGAGCTTCTTGACCTCTTCCACCACGGCCGGCATGCGGGTGGAACCGCCCACGAGCACGACGTGGTCGATGTCGGAGAGCTTGATGCCGGCTTCCTTGATGACGTCCTCGAACGGCTTCTTGGTCCGGGCCAGCAGGTCGCTGGTCAGGTCCTCGAACTTGGCGCGGGACAGGGTCTCGTCCAGGTGGACGGGACCCTCCGGGGTCACAGAGAGGTACTGCAGGGAGATGTTGGTCGAGGAGGCCGAGGAGAGTTCCTTCTTGGCCTGCTCGGCGGTCTCCTTGAGACGCTGCAGGGCGATCTTGTCCTTGGACAGGTCCGCACCGGTCTTGGACTTGACCTGTTCGAGCAGCCAGTCGACGATCCGCTGGTCCCAGTCGTCACCGCCCAGTCGGTTGTCACCGGCGGTGGCGCGCACCTGAATGGTGGAGAAGTCGTCCTCGTCCTTGCCGACTTCCAGCAGGGAGACGTCGAAGGTGCCGCCACCGAGGTCGAAGACCAGGATGAGCTCGTCCTCCTTGCCCTTCTCCAGGCCGTAAGCCAGGGCCGCCGCGGTGGGCTCGTTGACGATGCGCAGGACGTTGAGGCCCGCGATCTCACCGGCCTCCTTGGTCGCCTGACGCTCGGCGTCGTTGAAGTACGCCGGGACGGTGATCACGGCGTCCGTGACCTTGTCACCCAGGTAGGACTCGGCGTCGGCCTTCAGCTTCATGAGCGTGCGGGCCGAGATCTCCTGCGGGGTGTACTTCTTGCCGTCGATCTCCTGGGTCCAGTTGGTGCCCATGTGGCGCTTGACGGACGAGATGGTGCGGTCGACGTTGGTGACCGCCTGACGCTTGGCCGTGGCGCCCACCAGCGTCTCGCCGTCCTTGGAAAAGGCGACGACGGACGGGGTGGTGCGGGCACCTTCGGCGTTGGCGATGACGACGGGGTCGCCACCTTCGAGGGTCGAGACGACCGAGTTGGTGGTACCGAGGTCGATTCCTACTGCACGGGACATTCCCATTCCTCCTCTGCCCTCACGGGCTGTCTAGTCTGCAACCGGGCCGCACTGCGACCCGGAGGTCTCAAATCTTGAGTTGTCCTTACTCAAGAATAGACCTTCTGAATCAGCTGTCAATAAAGTTGAGTCAGTTCATGTCAAGTTTGGCCTGTGTTCTCCGTCACTGCGGGTTGCCGCCCCATTCTTGTCAGCAAGCTGCGCAAATAGGCTGGAGTTTCCTGTCCCCCCCAGCACCCGTGAGGCCCCCATGAAGCGCCCCCTCCTGACCACGTGCACCGTGACCCTGAGCCTTGTCCTGGCATCCTGCGGCACTGGTGGATCCCAGAACACCGATGTCCAGTTCACGGATGACACCGGTGAGGTGACCGTCCTGACCGATCCCGGTCAGAACGCAACGCAGACCTCCGTTGCTGCCAGCAACCTGGCCTTCACGCGCGCCCAGACCGTGGTGGTCTCCTCTCCGGAGTCCGTCTCCGATGTGGGGAAGGTGGCCCAGGAACTGCAGGTGCCGCTGCTGATCAGCGGTGACGACGACGCCCTGGGCCAGGAACTTGACCGACTCCAGGCTCAGACGGTGATCGTTGCCCAGGGTGAGTCCGCCCCGGAGATCGGTGACCGCGACGTGGTGGAAGTGCAGGCCGACTCCCAGGTGGATCAACTGGATCTGCCGGAGGTGAGCGTGGCGCAGGAGGCGAGCACCGGCGTCGTGCTGATTGATCCTCAAGCCCAGGACACGGACGGGGAGGCAGCGGCAGCAACTGAAGCTGCTGTGGCCACCGTCAACGCAGCCGGCGGCACGGCGGTGGAGGTCCCGGGTGGCGATCCCCGGGTCAGTGGGGATTCCGTGGAGGTGGCCCGTAGCGCCGATGACCACAACATCCTGGCCCTGGGTGAGAGCTTCGGAAGTTCCCAGGACGTGGAATCCCGCATGCAAGCCGCCCAGGACACCACGGCCGAGTTGCCCGGAGGCGGTCAACTGGCCTTTCCCGGACGGCGCATGATCGCCGTGTACGGCTCCCCCGGAACCTCAGCACTTGGAGTCCTGGGTGAGCAGGACGTGGATGCCACCATTGAGCTGGTGCAGGAGATGGCCCGCGAATACCAGCCGTACAGCGACGAGCAGGTGATCCCGGCGTTCGAGATCATCACCACCATTGCCTCCGCCGAACCCGGAGCCGACGGCAACTACACCAACGAGTTGGACCCGGAAACCCTGCGTCCCTGGATCGATGCCGCCGGGGAAGCCGGTGTGTACGTGGTCCTGGACCTGCAACCGGGCCGGGTGGACTTCTTGTCCCAGGCCCAGCGGTATGAGGACCTGCTGCGGGAACCGCACGTGGGCCTGGCTCTGGACCCGGAGTGGCGCCTGGAGGACGGTCAGCGCCACATGGAACAGATCGGCTCCGTCAGTGCTGATGAGATCAACCAGGTCTCCGACTGGCTGGCCCAGCTCACAGCTGAGAACAACCTGCCTCAGAAGGTGCTGATCCTCCACCAATTCAAGTTGGCCATGATCACGGACCGGGAGCAGATCAACACCGCCCACGACGAGCTGGCCATTACGCTGCACGCTGACGGCCACGGGAGTCCGGAGCTGAAGATGGCCACCTGGGAGGCCCTGCAGAACGGGTTGCCGGAGGGCATCTGGATGGCGTGGAAGAACTTCTATGACGAGGACACTCCCGTGTTCAGCCCGGAAGAGACCTACGACGTCGACCCCAAGCCTTGGTTCGTCAGCTACCAGTGAGCCCACGGTCGGGTTGCCAAATCGTTACGCCGTGCAAGCCGTGCAGGCCCGGAACTCGGGCTTGCACGGCTCACGGGCAGATACGGAACGCCTAAACTGAAGGGCATGTACCGAATCGCCACCGTGTGCACCGGCAACATCTGCCGATCACCCATGGCCGAGGTGGCTCTACGCCGCGCGTTCCAGAACGCGAAGCTGGCAGACCACGTTGCCGTTGACTCCGCCGGGATCTCCGACGAAGAACTGGGCAACCCGATCGATCCCCGCGCCCAGCGCCTCCTGGAACGCGTTGGACTGGATCCCCACGGCCACAGTGCACAGACTTTTGATACCGAGTGGTTCTCCAACCACGACTTGGTCCTGGCCATGGACGTGCAGCACTACCGGGCCCTCACCTCCATGGCACCGGATGACCAAGCGCGGGCCAAGGTACGCATGTACCGCTCCTTTGACCCCGCCGTGGCCGCAGAAGCGATCGAGAGCCAGGGCATTGCGGATCCTTGGTACGGCCACGCCGCGGGATTCGAGGACACCTGGGAGATGATCTCCGAGGCCCTGCCCGGAATCGTGGGCCATGTTCGGGACCAACTCGACCGGGGCAACCCAACGGGTTCGGAGGACTGAGGCGTGCAGGACGTCGAGCTTCAGATGGACCCCAGCATTGCCGAGCGCAACCCATCGGGTCTTGCCCTGGTGCACCAGTTGGGAAATCCCGTCCGCAAACCGCATCTGATCGGCATTGACGGGCGCTCCGGGGCCGGCAAGACCAGCTTGGCCCAGCAGCTCTCCGAGGTGCTTTCCGTGACCCGGGACGTGGTGACCTTCCACCTGGAGGACATCTACCCCGGGTGGGACGGGCTGGCCCAGGGCATAGAGATCTACAACGACTCCATCTTGGCCTGCCTGCGCGAGGAGCAGGACGCCTACTGGACCGCATGGGACTGGCTGGCTGACTCCCCCGGAGGTCCCAGACTGACCCGGTGCGCTGAAATCGTGATCCTGGAAGGTGTGGGCGCGTGCAACTGGGTGGCCAGGGAAGTCCTGGACGTCTCCGTGTGGGTGGAGCTTCCGGAGAGCCAGCGCCGCACCCGAGCTCTGAGCCGCGACGGCAACACCTACCAGGAGTTCTGGGAGCGCTGGGCGCAACAGGAGTCCCAGTACCTGGAAGCTGATCCCGTGTGGGAGAGCGCAGACATCATCCAACCGGGCCCCACGGCCTGAGGGCGGTGCGCAGCACCGATCTGGCCCCCGGCCCAGGGCAACCACCACGTTGATCCCTGTGGCAAGACGGTCATTGCCAGATGAAACGTTGGGCCCCAGTCACCGCTGAAATGCTCACGGCACCCAAGCCCAACACAACGGTCAGTGCCAGCAGCACGGCATCAGCGCGAGTGCGCCGAATGGGCCGGGCCCAGGTGCGGTGCTTGGCAGCCACCACAGAGCCGAAACCACGGACCTCCATGGTCACCGCCAGCCGCGTGGCACGGCGCAAGGACTGCACCAGCAGCCCGAAACCGCGTCCCCACAGCTCCTGAAGCATCATGCGAGGGTTCCGGGAGGCACCTGCGCCCCGAGCTCGCCTGGCCGTCACCAGGACGTGCCACTGGCGGATCATGACGGTCATCAGTCGCAATCCCACCAGGGCAGCAATCACGAACCGGGCAGGGAGTTTTGCCGTCCTGGCCAAACCGTCGGCCAGGTCCGTGGGGTCTGTGGTCAGCAACAACACCAACCCCGGCAGCGCCAGGGCCAGACCGCGCAGCGCGATGGCGGCTCCGACCGCCAAGGAACCTTCCGAGATCTCCACAGGGCCCGCATGGAGCAAGGTGGCCCCTGAGTTCTCCGCCAGCAGTGCCGTGCCCCATCCGGAGAGCAAGGCCGCCACCACAATGGGCCAGGCCACCGCCAGAAGCCGCAACGGACGCTGTCCGGCAACGCTGAGAGTCACCAGCTCCCCCACCAGGATCACACCGGAGGTCACGGGATCCGCAGAGATGACCAGCGGGATGGTCAGCAACAGGGCGCACACCAGCTTGGTCAGGGCATCGCGGCCTGCCAGCCAACCCCGCAACTGCACCGCGGGAGTCTCGGCAGGGGTGTCGGCCTGCGCAACGGCTGCCACCGGGTGTACCTGAAGTTCTGTGGCGTTCAAGGCCTGGATCAGGTCCCGGTCGTGGGTCACCACCACCACGGCCCGCCCGGCCGCCACTTGATCGGCCAGCAACGTCACCACGGCCCACCATGTGCGGGCATCCTGACCGAACGTGGGTTCATCCAACACCAGCACATCTGGGGCCGCCGCCATCACCGTTCCCACGGACAGCCGCCGCTTCTGTCCACCGGAGAGCGTGAACGGGTTGGCGTCGGCCACCTCGGTCAGCTCCAACCGCTCCAGCAATCCGTCCACCGTGGCCTGGATCCGCTCCGGCTCCCAGCCGGCCCTCCTGGGGCCTTCAGCCAGTTCGGCGCGCACAGTGTTGGTCAAGAACTGGTGTTCCGGTTCCTGGAACACCGTGCCGATCCGGGTCAACAGTTCCGGGCCTGACCATGCGGATGGATCCGTGACAGCCCCGCGCGCCAATGCGGGTTCCGCCGTGACAGTTCCCCCAGCCGGCACCAGCAGGCCGGCAAGAGTCAGAGCCAGCGTGGACTTGCCCGCCCCGTTGACCCCAGTGACAGCCGTGGCGCCACCGCGGCGAACGGTGAAATCAACGGGTTCGGCAACGGGGGTTGCGGCCACCGCATGGTGGGGCACGGTGCGGGAGGCACGGATTCGACGTCGTCGTTGGGCCAGGGCGCGGGAGGAAGGTTGGTGGCGGGAGACTTCCAGGCCCCGCAGGCTCAGCAGCGCTTCCGGCGGGGCAGCATCCGGGCAACCGCCATGCGTGGTTGATGCCGTGGCCGCACCTGGTGAAGGCACGGACCGTCCAGGAAGCCACACCCCCTGCCGGATCAAGGACTCGCGCAGGTCAGGGTTGCCAAAGATCTGCTCCGGGGTGCCGTCATGCTCCACGCCGTACGGGCCCAGAACCAGAACCCGGTCCACCAGATCCGCCCAAACCTCTGTGCGGTGCTCCACCACCAGCATGGTGGCCCCCGTGGTGGCCACCACCGATTCCACCGCGGCGCGCACGGTGCGTACCCCTTCAGGATCCAGGTTGGCGGTTGGCTCATCCAGCAGCAGCAGCTCCGGCTGCATGGCCGTGACACCGGCCAGGGCCAGGCGCTGCTGCTGGCCACCGGAGAGCGCATCCGTCTGCCGGTCCAGCGCCACGTCCAGGCCCACGGCATCCAGGGAGCTGCCCACCCGCTGCCAGATCTGATCCACTCCCACAGCCAGGTTCTCCGGGCCGAAGGCGGTGTCATCCCCCACGCGTGCCAGCACGATCCCGGATTCAGGATCTTGCTGCAGCAAGCCCGTGACGGTCCGGCGCTGATCGGCCTCCACCCCGTTCACCAGCAACTGGCCGCTGGGTCCTGAGATCCCCGCACCCTCCACACCGGTGGCGGAAGCATCCTGCGGACCTGCCTCCAGCACCCCGCTGAGCGCATGGAGCAACGTGGACTTCCCCACGCCACTGGGCCCAACCACCAGCACTTTCTCCCCCGGTTCAACGCTGAAAGTCAGCCCCGCAGGGGTTGGGTGGGTGCGGCCAGGGTGATGCCAGGAGAAGTTCCGAACGGTGAGTTCAGCACCGCTCACCGTCAACGCCCCGAGGACAGTGCGGAGAGCACACCCGTGGAACGCAGAGCCCGGGTCAGGGCCCACATGAGAATCCCGGCAATCACCGCGCCCGAGACGGTGGCGAAGACGACGTACACGCTCTGATGAGCCAGCGGCCATTCGTAGTAGTAGATGATGCACTCGGAGACACTGCCGAACAGACCCGCCAGCGCTCCGGCCGCAGTGGCCACCAACGGGCCGAATCGGCGGTAACCGGTGGTGGCAAAGATCAGTTCGGAGCCCAAGCCCTGAATGGCACCGGAAACCAGCACCAGCATCCCGAAATGGGTTCCCAACAGCGCCTGGAACACCGCAGCCAACAGCTCACAGACCACCGCTGCACCCGGTTTGCGGATGATCAGCCCACCCAGGGTGCCGGCAATCAGCCAGCCACCCATCATGAGCCCCGAAGCCGGAGGGTAGGCCACCGCCGCGCTGGTGATCAGGGGGTAGACCAGATTGGACCAGGCCCAGAAGATCACACCGCAGGCGGCCGCAAGGACCGCCAGCACCACGATGTCCACCACCCGCCATTGCAGACGGGATCGACCGGGCCCTGTGCCGCGCGCCCCGGCGGCTGCGCTGGGACCGGCTGTATCAGAGGTCACTGACGTGGTGGTCTTGTTCATGGGATTCCTCCTGGTCCGTGGCGGGCACCGGCCGCCTGGTGCGTTCAGGAGGGGGAGGCGACCTGGGCTCGTCAAAGCTCCAGGCACCTCGAGATACTCGACTCCCTATCGCCGGTACTAACCGGATCAGGTTCGAGGGTCTGCGGTTTCCCGCACTCTCAGCGCTCGCGCGCTCCCCTGTCGTTGCAGTGCATCCACACTCTAGCAAGCACACAACGACGCCGGAGCCCCGGTTGCTGACCCACAGCTCAGGTGAGCGTGCGGGCGGCCACCGGGGCTCCGGCGTCGTCGGTGAGAAGTGGTGCTCAGGCGCCGATCTGGTTGCCGTCGCCCTGCATCTTGGCCACCTGGCGGGTCACGGCCACCTTGATCACGGTGGTCACCACACCGGTGATGACGGCCCACAGGAGGATGTCAGCCCAGCGCTCCTCCGGATCCGGGTTCTTGGCCGGGGGCTCGTTGCCGGTGATCTTGCCCCACACGGCGGTGAGACCCTTGTTGGCCACGGTCACGCCGGCCATGGAAGCAGCAGTGCCCACCAGACCCAAAACTTTGTCGTTCATGCTCTCTCCTTCAACGGGATTGTTCGTCTCAACCCTAGCGTGACTGGACGTCGGGATCGTCAGCAATCTGCTCAACGCGGGTTTCCACGGGAGTGTTGCCCTTGAGTGCCAAGGCCAGTTCGTCCTTGGTGACGCCCTCCTCTTTGACGTGCTTGCTGCGGTAGCTGGCCCGGCCCACCATGTGGGCGTTGACCGGGGCCGTGAGCAACATGAACACCCAGCCCAGCATGGCCAAGGGGAACAACTCCCAGGCCCGGTTCATGATCACCACGGCCAGCAGCACACACAGCAGCCCCAGCACCTGCGGCTTGGTGGCCGCGTGCATCCGGGTCAGTACGTCCGGCAGTCGCACCAGGCCCAATCCGGCGGCAAAGGACATCAGACATCCCACCAACAGCAGGATGGAACCGATCACATCCAGGACAAGATCCATCTCAGCGTCCCCCCTCACCGGCGTTGGAATCATCCGACCCAGCAGCAGCCTGTCCGTGGGAACTGGTGCCGACCGACGGTCCGGTGGCTGCCTCCCGCGCGGTCTGCGGGGAATGGATGATGGTGATCTCCCCGGTGCCGGTCCCGGGCTCATTGCCTCGCGACGGCGCCTCGGCATCCTCCCACTCGGAGCGGCTGCGCCCGGCATCCGGGTGCTGGGACGGACGGGTCTGCACAAAACGCGCAAAGGTCACGGAAGCCAGGAAGCCCACCAAGGAGATCATCACAGTCAACGTCAGGTAGTCCGTGTTCTTCTGCCAGATCATGTCCACGCACACCGCGGCCGCCACAATGGCCAACAGGACGTCACTGGCCAGCACACGATCCAAAAGTGCCGGGCCCTTGACCAAGCGGTAGAGCACACCTGCTGCGGCACCGGCCAGCAGCACAACGGCCAGCAGCAACACAATCGAGTTCATGACCGGTCTCCTGACTGCTCGGGTGCATGCAGCACCGCCATGGGGTTCTTCTTGCCCAGGCGCTCGTCCTCGGCGTGCAGCAGAGCCAGTTCGTGCTCATTGCCCATGGTGCGGATCCATGCGGCCTCCGTGTCCAGAACCACCTGGCGGAAGGACTCCACCTCGGCCTCGTTCTTGACGTTGAGCACGTGGAAGAACAATGTGCCGGTGGAACGGTCCACCTCGATCAGCACCGAACCCGGGATCAGGCCCGTGGTGTTGGCAACCGCCGTGACCAACAGGTCATTGCCGGTGCGCAACTGCACCCCCACAATGGCGCTGCGGACGTTGGGGCCTTCCTTGATGGCCACCCACAGCACCTGGAAGCTGGCCTTGGTCACCTGGTAGATGAAGGTGATGCCCATGACCAGGCCGTGGAAGATGTTGAACCGGTGGGACAGGGTCACCGGCGGCAGTGCCATGACCCGGGTGACCAACAGCGCGAGTATCACACCCACCGTCAGGTTGGTGATGTTGAACTCGCCCCACAAGATCGCCCACACGGCCACCAACCACAGGATCAGCGGAATCTCCACGATGAACCGGTGATTGCGGCGGCGAACCTTGTCCTGTGCAGTTGCACCGCTCATGGCGCCTCCTCCGTTGCAGCTCCGGACGGTTCAGGGCTGGCGGTGTTCCCGGGGTAGATGTCCACCTGCAACCCTTCCTGCTCACCATTGCCGTACTGCGTACCACCGGGCAGTCCGGTGCCACCGGTTGAGCCGGCGTCGCCGTCATCTGCACCGTTCTCCACAGCACCGCCCGGCTGGCCCTCCGCGCCGAACACGGCTTGCACGTAGGCCTCCGGGTTGGTCAGGTTCTCCGCGGCGTTGTCAGCCACGGCAAACAGCGGCCCAGCGAACACCGTCAGGGCCACACCCACCACCACCAGGCCGGTGGTGGGCCACACCATCAGACGCGGCAGCAGGCTCACACTCTGCGCCGGATCCCCGTTGCGGCTGGTCACGGTCTGGTGCGCGCCGGCTCCCCAGTGGCCCTCACGGGTGGTGGCCAGCAGGACGGGGTCGGGGAAATCGGCGTCATCCGGGGTGCGCAGGAACACGCGGTTCCACACACGCATCATGGCGATCAAGGTCAGCAGAGAGGCCAGCACGGCACCAGCGATCACCACGTAGGTCTGCCAGGTGGCCACGTCAACGCCGGCCTGGAACAGCCCGATCTTGCCCAGGAACCCGGAGAACGGCGGGATGCCGCCCAGGTTCAGGGCAGGGATCATGTAGAGCAGGGCCAGCACGGGAGCCAAGCGCGCCATGCCACCCAGGCGATCCGTGTTGGTGGACCCGCCGCGGCGCTCGATCAATCCCGCCACCAGGAACAGGCTGGTCTGGATGATGATGTGGTGAGCCACGTAGTACACCACGGCGGAATAGGCAGCGGTGGTGCCCACGGCAATGCCAAAGATCATGTAACCGATGTGACTGACCAACGTGAAGGACAACATACGTTTGATGTCGATCTGGGCCAGTGCACCCAGGATGCCCACCACCATGGTCAGCAGGGAGACCCACATCAGCAGCGTGTTGATCCGGTCCGCCGTGAACAGCAAGGTCTCCGTACGGATGATCGCGTACACGCCCACCTTGGTCAGCAGACCCGCGAACACTGCCGTGACGGGGGCCGAGGCCGTGGGGTAGGAGTCCGGCAGCCAGAAGGACAGCGGGAACACGGCGGCCTTGATGCCGAAGGCCACCAGCAGCATCAGGTGCAACTGCATCTGGGTTCCGGCCGGAAGCTCCGCGAGTTTGATGGAGAGATCAGCCATGTTCACGGTGCCCGTGGCGGCATAGATCATGCCGATGGCAATCAGGAACAGCACCGAGGAGATGATGGAGACCACCACGTAGGTCACACCGGCACGGATTCGCTGTGTGGTGCCACCCATGGTCATCAGCACGTAAGAGGCCACCAGGAAGATCTCAAAACCCACGTACAGGTTGAACAGGTCCCCCGCCAGGAAGGCGTTGGAAACACCTGCCACCAGGATCAGGAACGTGGGGTAGAAGATGGAAATGGGGCCTTCGGCATCACCATCGGCCACACCCTGACCCGTGGCGTAGATCAGCACCGCCAGGGACACGATGGTGGAAACCACCAGCATCACGGCAGAAAGCTGATCCACCATCAGCACGATCCCGAACGGCGCCTCCCATCCGCCCAGGTTCACCGAGGTGGGTGGGGCGTCCCAGGTCTTGGCCAGGACCAGGACCTCCACCACCAAGGACAACGCCAACGCGCCGATGGCCACCACGCGCTGCATCCGGTTGCGGTGGAAAAGCACCAAGGACAGGGCCGCGCCCACGAACGGGACGATGATGGCCAACGGGGCCAGCTGAGCAATGTCGATCGTCATCGCTGTCCTCCGTCCCGGTCGTTGTTCTCACGGTCATGCTTCTGCGATTGCGCCCACTCCACCTCACGCTGGTGGCGCAACTCACTTTCACGTTCGTTGGCCTCGAGTTGTTCGTCGTCGAACTCGGAGGTGTCCTCCGGCAGTTCGGCGTCTTCCTCGTCGATGAAGGAGGACTGCGTGGCCACGCGGCGGTCTTCGTCGTCGTCAGCGATCACGTCACGGCGGGAGAGCACCCAGGAGCGGTAGATCAGACCCAGCAGGAAGGCCGTGACGGCCAGGCCGATCACAATGGCCGTGAGCACCAACGCCTGTGGCAACGGGTCCGTGTAGTCCTGGGGGTCCACATCCGATGAATACAGCGGCGCCAACCCGGGCATTCCGGCAGCGTGGACGATCAGCAGGTTGGTGGCGTTGGTCAGCAACATGACGCCCAACAGCACCCGGGTCAGGGAGCGTTCCAGCACCAGGTACACGCCCACGGTGTACAGCACACCCATGACCACCAGCAGAGTCAGATTGACGCTCATCGTGCGGAGTCCTCCTCTGCCAGTTCAACCGGTTCTTCCCGGGTCACGGTCACCGTCCCGGTGGCACCGGCATCCGAAGCCGGGCCGCGGGTCACACGAATCCGCGCACCCTTTCCTTGGGCACGACGACGACGCCGCATGATTTCGTCCTCATGCTGCTCATCCACATGACCGCCCAGCGACCGCAGAATGTCCAGGACCAGGCCGATCACGATCAGGTACACCCCGATGTCAAAGATCACGGAGGTCACCACGTAGGTGTGGCCGTACAGCGGCAGATCTGCGGCCAGGGTGTAGCTCTGCATGATCGATCCGCCGAAGAACACGGGCACCACGGCGTAGAGGCAGCAGATGGCCAGGCCCAGGCCCAGCATGGTGCCGGCGTTGATGGGGGTGGCACGTTCCAGTTCGTAGCGTCCACCGGCCAGGTAACGCAGGGTCAGTGCCAGACCGGCCGTGAGCCCTGCGGCAAAGCCACCACCGGGGAGGTTGTGGCCTGCAATCAGCAGGTACAGGGAGACCAGCATGATCGTGTGGAAGAGCAGTCGGGTGATGACTTCCAGGACGATCGAACGGATCTCCGGGGCAACGGTCTTGCCTGCCAGAATGTAGGGGCTGGAGGGCTCCACGCTGAAGTTGCGCGCGGAGCGGTACCCGTCAGGGCCCAGCGCCTGGGTGGCACGATTCTGAATCTTCTCCAACTGCGCGGTGTCAGGGGCAACGGCACGGCGCACCAGACGGTCACCACGGCCCTGGACGAACAGCAGGGAGGCAACGCCGGTGGCGGCCACCACCACCACGGTGAGCTCACCGAAGGTGTCCCAGGCTCGGATGTCCACCAGGATCACGTTGACCACGTTGGCGCCGTTGCCCAGCTCATATGCCATTTTCGGCATGTTCAGGGAGATCGGGGACGCGGTCCGGGAGGCCATGGAGAAGGCTGCCAGCAGCATCATGAACACGCCAAAGGTCACGGCCACAATGGCCCGCGGCACCCGCGAACGGTCCTTGTTGCCGTGCCACACAGGTGCCGGCAGGGAACGCAGTGCCAACACGATGGCCACCAGCGCGATGGTCTCCACCAGCATCTGAGTCAGCGCCAGGTCCGGGGCGCCCTGCAGGGCAAAGATCAGCACCATGCCAAAGCCGGTCACGGAGACCAGCAGCACGGCCAGGAAGCGCTTCTGCACCTTGATCACAGCCAGTGCTGCCACCACCATGATGGCTCCGGCAATCACCTGGCCCCAGGAGTCGGCCACTCGCATGGCACCCAGCGGTGGGGTCTCCTCCAGGAACAGTGCCACCACCGGCACCACGATTGCGGTCACCAGGATCACGGAGAGGTAGAAGCTCAGCGAACCACGCTGGGTGCTGCCCGTGACCTTGACGGCCAATCGGTCCAATCCGTCGATCACACCGCGGTAGACCCGCTCACCGGCAGGCAGGTGCGGCAACGCATTCTGGAACTTGGCCACGGGGATCCGCAACCAGAACAGCACCAGACCGATCACCAGGACGCCGGCGGAGAGACCCAGCGCCGGGGTGAGACCGTGCCACCACGCCAGGTAGGTGGTGGTTTCGCCGTCGAAGGTGTTGACCCAGGGCGTCAGAAAGGTCTCCACCGGTCCGGGGTACAGGCCGTAAGCAATGGTGACCACGGTCAATACGGCTGCCGGAGCCTGGAAGGCCCAGGAGACGCTGTGGGTGGGGGTGCGCACCGGACGGCCGTCGGCACCCACGGGAAGGTCAGCGAATTCGCTTCGCTTGGTGGCGAAGGCGCCCCAGACGAATCGGGAGCTGTAGGCCACGGTGAGGATCGATCCCAGCAGCACACCCACCAGGCGGATCCAGGATGCGGGGTCCCCGTTGACCTCCACGGAGTGCAGCAGCCCCTCCAGCACGGATTCCTTGGCCACGAATCCGCCCAGCAGCGGGAACCCGGCCATGGAGGCGGCACCGATCAGGGCGATCACGAACAAGCCCTTCATGGGCCGGTACAGCCCGGAAAGCTTGCGGACGTCACGGCTACCGGTCTCGTGGTCAATGATGCCGACCACCAGGAACAGGGTGGCCTTGAAGCAACCGTGGGCCAGCATGAGGGCCAGACCCGCCAGAGCGGCGTCGGCAGTTCCTTGCCCCAGGATCAGGATCAGGAAGCCCAACTGGCTGACGGTGCCGTAGGCCAGAATGAGCTTGAGGTCGTACTGACGCAGTGCCACCCAGCCGCCAAAGAGCATGGTGCCCAGGCCCAAGATGATGATCATGGGCTGCCAGGCGTCGGTCTGCGCGTACTCGGGGGCAAAGCGCGCCACGATGAACACACCCGCCTTGACCATGGCGGCGGCGTGCAGATAGGCGGAGACCGGGGTGGGGGCTGCCATGGCGGCCGGCAGCCAGAAGTGGAACGGGATCAGGGCAGATTTGGTGACAGCGCCCACCAGAATCAGCGCCATGGCCACGGAGATCATGGCCTCGTGTTCGGCGATGATCTGCGGTGCATTGGCCAGCAGCTCGGAGATTCGGTACGTCCCGCCCAGCTGCCCCAACATGACCACGCCCACCAGCATGGTCAAGCCACCGGCAGTGGTGATCACCAAGGCCTGTATGGCGGCACGGCGGGCAGACATACGGGTGCGTGCGTAGCTGATGAGCAGGAAGGAGAGCACGGAGGTGATCTCCCAGAAGATGAACATCAGCATCAGGTCATCTGAGGTGACCAGGCCGAACATCACACCGGCAAAAGCCACCAGCTGGGCACCAAAACCTCCGGTGTCCGGGGAGTCCGGGGAGAAGTAGCGGGCGCAGTAGGCCAGCACCAGGCTGCCCACACCCAACACCAGCAGGGAGGTGGCCCAGGCCAGCGCGTCCATGCGGAAGGCGAGTTCAAGCTCCAGTGCAGGCACCCAGTTGACCAGCTGCGTGGGGTCCTGACCGTCGCGGACGGCAGGCCATTGCAGGAGCAGCCAGATGAAGGAGACCCCGGGGACGGCTGCCAACAGGTAAAACGCGTTACGGCCGATGCGCTGGAAAATCAGGGGTGCCAGCAGCGCCGCCAGAGCATGGGCGATTAGCACTGCGAGCATGGGACCTCCGAAGCCGACACGTACGCGGGAGATTGGTCTTCAAGGGTGTCAGCCCTGCCGCGCCAAGAATGAGAAGATGCCCACCCGCTGGCGACGTGGGGGAATGTTCGGGCGCGATCGGGCCGGGGACGATCCTATCAAGGCTTATGACAGGCCATTCGGGCCGGGTGCTGTCCAACTGTGATGCACAGCACCTTAATCTATGGGTATGAGCACCACGGCCGCCCCTCCGGCCTCCCACACACCGGGCACCACAGCGCCGCGCAGGACCCTTGTGGCCTGGTATTTCTACGATGTCGCGATCTCCGTGATCGACGCCCTCATGATCACGTTCGTGTTCACCACGTATCTGACCAGTTCAGCTTTCGGCACCACCGAGCACACCTCCCAGGTGCTGTCCATCGGCACGGCCACCGCGGCTGTCTCCATCGCCCTGTTTGCCCCGCTGATCGGGCGACTTTCGGACCGCAGCGGGCGCCGCGCCCCCACCATTGCAGCCCTCACCGGGGTCTGCGTGCTGGCCACGGCGGCCTGCTTTTTCGTTGCCCCGGCCGAACAGTTCTTGCTGTTGGGCGTGATTCTTCTCTCGGCAGCCAACGCTGCCAAGGAGCTGGCTGCCGTGGACTACTACGCGGTCCTCCCTGGCTTGGCTTCAGCCGAGCGCGTGGGCCGGATCAGTGGCCGCGGCTGGGCCGCTGGTTACATCGGCTCGATCCTGGCCACAACCTTTGTCCTGTTCGGCTTTGTCTCCCCCGGATTCGTGGGCCTTCCCACGGACGACGCCGTCAACGTGCGTGCCGTCGCCCTGTTTTGCGCCGCCTGGTGTGCAGTGTTCGCCGTACCGCTGGTGCTCTCCCTGCACCGCCGCGAGCGCATGCTGGCACCACGGGTCACCGAGACTTCCAATGCTGCGGGACCCTTGGGCCCGTACCGGGAGATCTGGGCCATGGTGAAGGATCTGTGGCACACGGACCGCACCGCCCTGTTCTTCCTAATGGCCTCGGCCGTGTTCCGGGACGGCCTGTCCGGGATCTTCACCTTTGGGGGTGTGATTGCTGCAGGCACTTTTGGTTTCACGCTGGCAGAGGTGATGACCTTTGCCATCGCGGGGAATCTGGCCGCCGGCCTGGGGGCACTCCTGGGTGGCCAGTTGGATGACCGGGTTGGGCCCAAAGCCGTGATCGTGGGAGCCCTGATCCTGGTGATCGCCTTTGCCCTGCCGCTGTTGTTCCTGGACGGGCACACCGTGTTCTGGGTCTGTGGGCTGGCACTGTGCCTTGCCGTGGGCCCGGCGCAGGCTTCTTCCCGGGCCTATCTGGCGCGTCTGACCACTGCCGGAACGGAGGGTTCTCTGTACGGCCTCTACGCCACCACAGGCCGGGCGGTCAGCTTCTTGGCCCCGGCCTTGTTCACCGTGGCCATCTACATCTCCGGGGAGCAACGGTGGGGAATCCTGGGGATCCTCACCGTGGTGGTGTTGGGCCTGTTCATGCTGTTGCCACTGCCGGACCCGCGTCGTCGTGACGTGAAACCGGCGCCCGACCCCACCCTCCCCTGAGTCACCACCGTCGAGATCTCCGTAAAGACCCTCCCAAGAGCCGAAAAAGGGCTTCTCGGAGGTCTCGGCGTGTAAGGGGGATCAGATCTGCGTGCGGTGGAAGTTCAAGTGGGAGCGTGAGGCCGTGGGGCCACGCTGGCCCTGGTATCGGTTCTTGTGATCGCCGGTTCCGTACGGGTATTCAGCAGGTGAGGACAATCGGAAAAAGCACAGCTGCCCCACCTTGGACCCGGGCCACAACTTGATGGGCAGCGTGGCCATGTTGGACAGCTCCAACGTGACGTGCCCGGAGAACCCGGGGTCGATGAACCCGGCCGTTGAATGGGTCAACAATCCCAACCGCCCCAGGGATGACTTGCCCTCCAGTCGGGCGGCGACGTCGTCGGGAAGCGTGACCTTCTCATACGTGGCTCCCAGCACGAACTCCCCCGGGTGCAGAACAAATGGTTCATGGGGGTCCACCTCCACCAGGCGCGTGAGATCCGGCTGGTCCTCGGCAGGGTCGATCACGGCGTACTTGTGGTTGTCGAACAACCGGAAGAACCGGTCCAGGCGCACGTCAATACTGGACGGCTGAATCATCTCCGGCAGATACGGGTCCAGTTCAACCCGCCCGGCCTCCAGTTCAGCGCGAATGGCACTATCAGAGAGCAGCACGTAGGCCACGCTAGCGCACCACCGTTGACTCATGGCTGACCGGTACCTGCGCAAGTTGACGCCGTTGTGACAAGCTCACTACAGTCAGGCAGTGCGCTGTTGGAGATTTGAGGCTCCCACACACAACTTGCGGCTGTAGCTCAATGGTAGAGCGCACGCTTCCCAAGCCTGATACGCGGGTTCGATTCCCGTCAGCCGCTCCACTTCTGAAATCGCCCGTGGCCGTTGATCCGCCTGCGGGCGATTTTGCGTCTGAGCGGACTGCGCAACCGCAGCCTGCCATCACAAGAGCTGTCGCCGGCCCCGCGGCAGCTGGAATGGAGAGCAGCGTGCAGCACAGTGAAGTAGGTGGCCCCCAAACGCACCCCTTGTCACCCAAGGGTGCACCGGCCGACCGGTTGATCACCCTGTGGGAGTCCGTGGTGGAGCGTGACCCTGAGCATTCCACGCGCTACATCGAACGTTTCCAGAAGATGCGTGAGGCCGGGACCGACCTTCACGGTGAAGCCCGGTTCATCGATGCTCTGACACCCCGTGGGAGCCAGATTCTGGATGCAGGCTGCGGCCCCGGCCGAATCGGCGGCGAGCTCATACGCCGCGGTCATCAGGTGGTTGGCGTGGACGTTGATCCCGTGCTGATCGGTGCCGCCGAGCAGGACCACCCGGATGGCACGTGGCTGCACGGGGATCTTGCCCACTTGAACCTGCTGGAGCCGCTGGAGCAAGCCAAGGGTGTTCACGGGTTCGATGCCATTGTGTGCGCCGGCAACGTCATGACGTTCCTGGCCGCAGGCACCCACCGCACCGTTCTGGAGGGTTTCAGGGACCACCTCACCCCGGAGGGCCGCGCCGTGGTGGGGTTCGGCACCAACCGCGGCTACGATCCTCAGCAGTTCTTATACGACGCCGAATCGGCCGGATTCACCACCATTCAACGGTTTACCACCTGGGAGATGCACCCCTACCGCCGGGACAGCGACTTCCTGGTGGCAGTGCTGAACCTCTGACCGTCTCCTGCGCCCCACCCACTCCCGTCAACATTCTTCTGGACCCTGCGGCAATATTCATCTGGCCCCTGCGGCCACAGCACTTTTACGGAGGCGCCATGCTGCGCACCATGTTCACCGGCAAGATCCACCGCGCCACCGTGACCCACGCGGATCTGGACTACGTGGGTTCGGTGACCGTTGACCTGGATCTGCTGGATGCAGCCAACATCCTGCCCGGTCAGCAGGTTCAAATCGTGGACGTCACCAACGGTGCACGCCTGGAGACCTACACCATTGCCGGTGTGCGCGGCTCAGGGGTCATCGGCATCAACGGTGCCGCAGCACATCTGGTCCATCCCGGTGACACCGTGATCCTGATTGCCTACGCCCAGATGGACGATGCCGAAGCCCGCGCCCACGTTCCCCACGTGGTGCACGTGGATTCGCACAACCGCGCGGTGCACCTGGGTGATGACCCGGCAGAGGCGATTCTGGACGACGTCCGTACACCTGCCGGCGCCATCACCGGCAGCTAACACCGGTGGCAGGGGTTCTGGCCGGATTCGCGGTCATCTGGTCCATCATCCTGGTGGGGGTCCTGGTGGGACGCTGCGGTGTGCTGGGCGATGGTGCGCAGCGCACCTTGAGCCAGTTCG
The DNA here is from genome assembly GCF_012163155.1 of Kocuria subflava. Classification (GTDB taxonomy): domain Bacteria; phylum Actinomycetota; class Actinomycetes; order Actinomycetales; family Micrococcaceae; genus Kocuria; species Kocuria subflava. The sequence goes on along the minus strand of NZ_JAAVUN010000001.1, from coordinate 248,199 downwards.
CCTTCTGGGTGGCCTCCCCCTGTCTGCTGTTCCTCACGGTCTCCCAAGCGCAGATCGCCGTGGTCCTCTCCGCACCGTTGGTGGTGGCCATGGTGTCGGCATGGGCCACGGCGGTCCTGTGGTGGGTGATCCATGGAAGCTACCGGTGGTCACGTCGTCGTCGCGCACCGGGGCGGGCCGGCCGCCCCTGCCCCACGGCGCGGGATGGTGTGGTGATTCGCGACGACGAACACCGCCCCGGCGTTGGGCAGATCGTGATGTCCGGTCAGGCCGCCTCCCAGGTCAACTCCGCCAATCTGGGGATCCCACTGACCACGTTTGTGCTGGGAGATGCCTCCTACGTGGTGCCGGTGATCCTGTTCCAGTTGGCCATCAACACCCCGGTGTACCTGACCATCATGGATGTGGTGGTGCTGGGGCGCCGGCCCAACATCGGCTCCATCCTGCGTTCCGTGGTCACCAACCCCATGGTCATGGGCTCCTTGCTGGGAGTGCTGTTCTCCGCCACCGGGTGGCAACTGCCAGAAATCGCCCTGCAACCCGTCGAGTTGATTGCCGGTGCAGCCATCCCGTGCATGCTGGCGGCCTTCGGCATGTCCTTGACCCAACACAAGCCACTTGAGGGGACAAGATCGCACCAGGCCCAAGTGGCGCTGCTGAGTGCCCTCAAGCTCCTGGTCATGCCCACACTCGCGTGGTTGTGCGGCCTGGCCTTGGGGTTGGAGGGGACAGCACTGTTCGGAGTGGTCCTGATGGCCTCCCTGCCGACGGCACAGAATGTTTATGTTGCGTCCGTGCGTTACAGAACCGCAGAACCTGTGACGCGAGATGTCGTGCTGGTGACCTCCGTGGTGGCCATGCTGACCATGGCCGTGGTGGCACTCGTTCTGGCGTGACACGTCACTATTCGGGCTGGTCGCCCCCAGTCCGAGCGACCGCAATCCACTGCAGTTGGCGTATCGGTCCGCTTCGCAAGAACCGACGATCACCCTAGCACCAAGGCTTCACATACACGAAACCCTGGATGACGCCTGGGAGACAGCTCGGAAACAAGTGTTTCTCGATTGTGTTGGGCTTCACACAGCGGAGTACCCTGGCTCACTGTCAGAGGACTGTCCGAGGTTTTACGGGTAATTCCTCTGCGCATGACAACAACGGAGGAACTCGTGACAGCAAAACCCCACAGGCGCGCGCTTCGCGCGGTTGCGGTGGCCGCGGTCGGCGCATTCGTGATGGCAGGATGCGCATCCGACGACGGCGGACCAGCCCAACTGACGTGGTACATCAACCCCGATGCCGGAGGACAGGCTGAGCTCGCTCAGCAGTGCTCAGAGGCTTCCGGTGGCGAGTACAACATTCAAACATCGCTGCTTCCCCGCGATGCAGCCAGCCAGCGTGAGCAGCTGGCTCGCCGCCTGGCAGCCGGGGACAGCACCATGGACATCATGAGCCTGGACCCGCCGTTCATCCCCGAACTGGCTGAGCCCGGCTTCCTGGCCATGCCTCCCTCAGACCTGGTGGACGAGACCACCGGTGACACCTTGGAAGGTGCTGCTGCCGGTGCGCAGTGGAACGACGAATACGTGACCATCCCCTTCTGGGCCAACACGCAGCTGTTGTTCTACCGCAAGTCCGTGGCCGAGGCCGCTGGTCTGGACATGTCCCAGCCGGTGACCTGGCAGGAAATCATGGATGCCGCCGAATCCCAGGACAAGTACCTGGGCGTTCAGGGCATCCAGGGTGAGTCCATGACCGTGTGGGTCAACGGCCTGGTGGAATCCGCCGGTGGATCGATCATCGAGGGCGACGCCGCCAGCGTGGACACCCTGGAAGTCAACCTCGACTCCGATGCAGGCCGAAAGGCTGCCGAGATCGTGGGCGGCATTGGCGAGAAGGGCCTGGGCGGCCCCGGCATCTCCTCCCAGGACGAGAACGCCGCCATGGGTCAGTTCCAGGGGGACAAGGGTTCCTTCATGGTGAACTGGCCGTTCATCTACTCGGCAACGGCTGCCTCCGTGGAGGAGGGCTCCGTGGACCAGTCCGTGCTGGATGACATCGGATGGACCACCTGGCCCCGAGTTGACGAGGACACCGAGTCCGCTCCCCCGCTGGGTGGCATCAACCTGGGTGTGGGCGCCGACTCCGAGCACCAGGAAGAAGCCTGGGACGCCATCAAGTGCATTGTGAGCCCGGAGAACCAGGCTCAGTACATGGTGACCAACGGCAACCCGGCATCGTCCGCCGCCGCCTATGAGGACGCTGACGTTCAGGAAGCCTTCCCCATGTACGGCACCATCCGGGACTCCCTGGACATTTCGGCACCACGTCCGCAGACCCCGTACTACAGCGAGGTCTCCTCCGGCATCCAGCAGAACTGGACGCCCATCTACGAGGTCAACGAGGACACCCCCGCCGCCTCGGATGAGTTCATCATGTCCGTGCTGAAGGGAGAGTCGCTGCTGTGAGCACCGTCGCCGAACAGTCCCCCACACGCCGGGGGAACAAAGAAAACAAGGCTCCCATCTCTGACCGCACCCGCGCCGAGCGCCGCCTCGGCTGGATGCTGGCAGGGCCCGCCTTCCTGGTCATGTTGCTGGTCACCATGTACCCGATCGTGCAGGCGCTGTGGGACTCCATGTTCAACTACCGTCTGACGGCACCCGGGGACCGTTCCTTCGTGTTCCTCCAGAACTACATGACCGTGCTCTCCGACGGCGTGTTCTGGTCCGCCCTGGCCGTGACCCTGTTGATTACCGTGGTGACCGTGGCCATCGAGCTGGTGCTCGGTTTCGCCCTGGCACTGGTGATGAACAGCGTCATCAAGACCTTCCGCGGTGTGGTCCGTACCGCCATCCTGGTGCCCTACGGCATCATCACGGTGGTCTCCGCCTTCGCCTGGTTCTACGCCTTCGACATCAACACCGGCTACGTCAACAACTGGTTCGGTTGGTTGCCGGGGATCGGTTCGGACTTCAACTGGTTCGGCCAGCAGTGGTCTGCACTGTTCGTGATCATGGCTTCCGAGATCTGGAAGACCACCCCGTTCATCTCCCTGCTCCTGCTGGCCGGTCTGGCCCAGGTCCCGGGTGAGCTGAACGAGGCCGCCAAGGTGGACGGCGCCGGGTGGTGGCAGCGGATGTACAAGGTCACCCTGCCCTCCATGAAGGCCGCCATCATGGTTGCGGTTGTGTTCCGCGCCCTGGATGCCTTCCGCATCTTCGACAACGTTTTCATCATGACCAACGGTCAGTACGGCACGGAGACGCTCTCCCTGCTGGCCTACCGCACCTCCATCACGCGTTTGGAGATCGGCCTCGGTTCTGCCGTGTCCGTGATCCTGTTCCTGTGCGTGCTGCTGATCGCCTTCACCGCGATCAAGGTGTTCAAGGTCGATCTGGCAGGAGGTAAGGGCTGATGTCCACCAAGCAGAAACTCGGTTGGGCGATCGCAATCGTCGTCGTCCTGATCTGGAGCCTTTTCCCGGTCGTCTCGATCCTGGCCAACTCCCTGAAGCCCGCCAGCGAATTCGCCGGCGGTGGAGGCAGCTTCCTGCCCCAGACCTACACGTGGGAGAACTACCAGATGATTTTCACGGGCGGCGCCCGTGATCTGTTCCTGCCGGCCCTGCGCAACTCGATCGGCATCACGCTGATCGCCACCGCAGTGGCCGTGGTGCTGGCCACCCTGTGTGCCTACGCGATTGCTCGCCTGGACTTCCCCGGCAAGCGGATCATCCTGATCACCGCGTTGGCCGTGTCCATGTTCCCGGTGGTCTCCATCGTGACCCCGTTGTTCAACGTGTGGCGCCAGATCGGTCTCTACGACACCTGGTTGGGTTTGATCCTTCCGTACCTGTCCCTGACGCTTCCGATCTCCATCTGGACCCTTGCTGCGTTCTTCCAGCAGATCCCGTGGGATCTTGAGCGCGCAGCCCAGGTGGATGGTGCAACCTCCTTCCAGGCCTTCCGCAAGGTGATCGTGCCCCTGGCAGCACCCGGTGTGTTCACCACGGCGATCATCGCGTTCTTCATCGCCTGGAACGACTTTGTGTTCGGCATCGGTTTGACCTCGACCAGCGCAGCGCGCCCGGTCCCGGCAGCCCTTGCCTTCTTCACCGGCGCCTCGCAGTTCGAGGACCCGGCCGGTGCCATCTCCGCCGCAGCGATCATCGTGACCATCCCGGTCATCATCCTGGTGCTGGCCTTCCAGCGTCAGATCGTTGCCGGCCTGACCCAGGGTGCGGTCAAGGGCTGATCGGCCCCGCTCACCCCCTGACTGACACCTCACTTTGAGTCTTTGAGAGGCATTGCAAAATGGCATCCATCACAATGAACAACCTCGTCAAGAAGTACGACGACGGTTTCCCTGCGGTCAACGACGTCTCGATCGACATTGCTGACGGCGAGTTCCTGATCCTGGTCGGCCCGTCCGGCTGCGGTAAGTCCACGCTGCTGCGCATGGTGGTCGGCCTGGAGGACATCACCTCCGGTGACCTGCTGATTGACGGCAACCGCGTGAACGAGAAGGAACCGCGTCAGCGCAACCTGTCCATGGTGTTCCAGAACTACGCGCTCTACCCGTTCCTGACGGTGTACGAGAACATTGCGTTCCCGCTGCGTCTGGCCAAGGGCAAGTTCTCCGATGACGAGATCGACAAGAAGGTCCGCAACGCAGCCGAGCTGCTGGACCTCAACGATCACCTGGAGCGCAAGCCCGGCAACCTCTCCGGTGGTCAGCGCCAGCGTGTGGCCATGGGCCGTGCGATCGTGCGGGACGCCGACGCGTTCCTGTTCGACGAGCCCCTGTCCAACCTGGACGCCAAGCTGCGTGGCCAGATGCGCACCGAAATCGCGCAGCTGCAGCGCCGCCTGGGCATCACTTCCCTGTACGTGACCCACGACCAGACCGAGGCCATGACCTTGGGCGACCGTGTGGCCGTGTTGAAGAAGGGCCGTTTGCAGCAGATCGCCTCCCCGCGTGAGCTCTACGAGCAGCCGGCAAACCTGTTCGTGGCAGGCTTCATCGGAGCCCCGTCCATGAACTTCCTGCCGGCCCGTCGTGACGGCAACACCTTCCACACCCCGATCGGTGACATCCCGGTTCCGGAGCACGCTCAGGGCCGGTTGGACTCGGCAGGCGAGCTGCTGATCCTGGGTGTCCGCCCGGAGCACTTCGCGGATGCCCGCGACGTCCAGGACACCCCCTGGGCCGCCAAGGGTGCCACGTTCGAGGCCGAGCTGACCCACACCGAGTGGTTGGGCAACCAGCAGTACGGTTACGTCCGCTACGAGCAGGACCAGGACATCAAGGCCAAGCTGGATGAACTGGCCAAGGACCTGGACGCGGACGAAATGCCCGCCCAGGTGGTTGTGGAGTTGGACGCTTCCTCCCGCATCCGCGGTGGCAGCAACGCCAACCTGTGGGTGAACACCCGCAAGATGCACGTGTTCGACCCGGAGACCGGTCTGAACCTGACCCGTGACGAGGAAGCCGGAGCCGAGTTGACCCGCGAGGCCAACGAGGAGCGCAAGGCAGAGATCGAGCGCCTGCAGCGCCACGAGTCCTGATCAGACTCCTCACACCATGAAGGCGCCCATCCGGGTCATCCGGGTGGGCGCCTTCATGGTGTGCTCCATGCGCAAGCTGGTGGCAGTTCGGTCCGTCATCAGCCTCTGATGGCGTACCGAACTGCCACCAGCTTTGCTCTCACGCGTTCCAGGCCAGCCAATGCACGGCAGCAACGATGCCGATCAGCACGGCACCGGTGAAAACGGACTTGATCCACGGGTAGCGCATCAAGGGCGTGACCAGCTTGGGCCACCGGTTCCCCAGTGCCTTGGGCTCAACGCGTTGGAACTGGGTGGTGGGCACACCCAAGTAGGTGGCCAGCTCCTGCATGGACCTGAGATCCCACACGGTTCCGTCCAGGCGGAACAGGTTGCGACCGTCGTCGTCGACCAGCCACAGGAAGGGCCTTGCCAAGCCGCGCTTAGGGGCCTTGCCGCCACGTTTGCTCCCCTGCCCGGGCCGCTCCAGGGATTCGACGACGACCGCCCCGCGCACCTTCTCCCGTACTGCGTTGCGGAAACCGATCCCGCGTGAGCCCAGGACGTGGGAGGAGGTGACCGCCACGGTGTTGGGACGCAACCACACCCAGCACAGGGCGATGCAGACCAACACCACCACCACGATGATCGCGGAGATGGCCGGTGCCGGGCGGCGCATCCACAGCATGACCAGACAGAGAACCCCCAGGACAGCCGCCGGGAAGCACGCCAGGATCCGCCTTCCCATGGAGGTGATGCGCGGGTGCCACACCTGGCGGACCTGACCGAATCGTCCAGGGATGTGACGGATGTTGTCGGCCACGAATGGGCTCCTCGGTTCGGTGCAATGCTGCAGGAGGCGGTGGCGACCGGCAGGCTCAACCGCCGCGTCGTCGGGCAGGTTAGACCCTAGCAACAGGGGCGTCACCAACAAGGAGCGGGAGGCAAGTTCCGCTACCGTGGTGCGGATGGAACGCAATGATCGGGTGAGCCGGGCGCTGATGGTCTGGCTGTTCATGGTGCTGTTGGCCGTGGCGGCCGCCTGGGTCACGATTTCGCTGGTCAACGAATACATGTACGGCCCGGAGACGGACGTGCGTTCCTACTTCAACCACCTGGAGGACGGTGACGGCGCCCGTGCCCTGGGTGCCATCAACGGACAGGTACCTGATGGCACGGATGCCACGCTGTTGGATGGTGATGCCCTGAAGCAGGCCACGGAGACCTTGGAGGATGTCCGGATCTCCACCATCTCCCAGGACTCTGAGGGTGCCGTGGTCCGCGCCGAATACACCCTGGCCGGTGAGCAGCACTCCACGGACTACAACCTGCACCCGGCGCAAACCCAGTGGGGCTTCTTCACCGTCTGGGCCTTCGATGAAACGCCCCTGCCCACGCTCACCGTGTCCATGCCCGGTGTGACCAGTGCGGACATCAACGGCACCTCCGCCGCCCTGCCGGGCTCCCAGCAGGAGTTCGCGGCGCTGCCCCCCGGGATCTACACGGCCTCCTACAACTCCGAGTACGTCGACGCCCAGCCGCAGTCGGTGGCACTGACCTCCGCTGACCAGGACGAGTCCGTGACCTTGGAGCCATCCGCCTCACAGGCCATGAAGGACCAGGTTCAGCAGTCCATCAGCGCGGATCTCAAGACCTGCACGGATCAGCAGAGCCTTTACCCGTCAGGCTGCCCGTTCTCCTATGAGTTCGACGGCCGGGTGCAGGGCACCCCCACGTGGAAGATCGTGGAGAAGCCGGAACCCTCCATCTCCGTTTCAGCAGGCTCCGCCGACTCCTCCCGCGGCTGGTCCTTGTCCCCCGCCAACGGTGTTGCCGAGGTCAGCTTCACGTCCCTGGACCTCTACGACGGCTCCACGGAGGAGGTCACCGAGCGCGTGCCCTTCACCTATGACGCAGAGCTTGGTTTCGACGACGCCGGTGCGGTGACCGTATCCCGCTGATTCCGGTCTCGGCCCGGGCTACATGTTGGTCCCGGTGACCCACTTCCACACCGGTATACGCACAGGTATATTCGATGGCATGGCCACCACCATCAAAGTCTCGGAAGATCTGCGCGACCGGCTCAACCGTGATGCACGTGCCCGCGGGATGACCGCGGCAGGATTCATCGAATCGTTGCTGGACGGTCACGACCGCCGACGTCGCATGGAGGCCTTCGGACGCTCCTTCCGGCAGGCGGAGTCAACCTACTGGGATGAATTCCAGGCCTGGGACGTCATCACGGACAGCACCGATCACTCATCGACCTCATGACGCGGTCTGCCTCAGAGCTGCACCGAGGTCAGGTGGTCTGGGCCGAGCTGGACCCGGTTCGCGGCCGGGAACAAGCTGGTCGTCGCCCAGCCCTGGTGATCGCCAGTGATCTCTTCCTGCAACAGGCCCACACCTTGGCGGTGATCGTCCCGGCTTCCACCACGGATCGCGGCTGGCCCAACCACGTGTTGCTGCGCGGTCCTGACCTCATCCTGGGCCGACCCACGTTCGCCATGACGGAGCAGCCCAGGACCGTCAGCCGCGAGCGTCTGGTGGGAATGGCAGGCACGGTGGATCGCTCCTGCATGCGTGAGGTCGACATGTGGTTACGGGATTTCCTGGCCCTGTACTGAACACACATGACCCGCTGATTCCGGCCTCCACCCGGCCACCGCGTTTGTCCCGCATCAACGCTTGATGTGGGACGAACGCTGCCCCTCGGCGGTCCGTGGCGGTGCCCTCAGTTCAGGCCGCGCAGCTCCAGGGTCAGCTGGTCCTCAGCACCTTCGGTCACGGTGAACGGGATGCCCCAGTCCTGCTGGTAGAGATGGCAGGCCGCGTGATCCGGGATCTGCCCGCCGGGCTCACCGTCGCAGGCGGCAGCGCGAGCCGTGATGTGCAGAACACCCTCCGTGACGCCTTCGGCCAGCACCAGTTGGCGCTGCAGACCCTGAGCGGTCCCATCACCGCTGACCAGCGCCTCTGCCGGTGAGGTGGAGATCTTCAGCTGGGTGGGATCCCCCCACCGGTCATCCAGCTTCTGACCTGCCGGTGCGGCAAAGCGGACATCGATCAGCAGTTGACCCGGTGCCACCGGGGTGCGCTGACGTTGGGAGACGGATGCTCCCTCATCCACGGCTTCCAGAGCCTGCGCAGGTACGGGAACGCGGACCAGGCGGTGCTGGTTGGTTTCCACCACGATCAGCACGGGAGTCTCAGCCGTGAGGTCCAGCAGGAGATCTGATGGTTCCTCCAGTCCGCGGGTCAGTGTGGACAGGTTCCCCGCACCGGGTTCCCACCGGCGGATGGCGCCGTTGTAGGTGTCCGCCACCGCCACCGAGCCATCCGGCAGTGGGGCAACACCCAGCGGATGCTGGAGGCGAGCGTTTTGGGAGTCCCCGTCACGGAAACCGAAGTCATACAGACCAAGCCCCACGGCTGAGTCCACGGAGGAAACGGCGCCATCAGCAACGCGCAGTGCCCGCAGGGCCGAGGACTCGGAGTCCGCCATCCACACGGAACCGTCCGAGGACTGCGCCAAACCCGAGGTCTGGGCAAACCATGCCTCCCGAGCCGAACCATCCAGCAGGCCCTCATCACCGGTTCCGGCCAGCACGGACAACACACCGGTGCGTGGGTCAAAGCCGAAGATCTGGTGGGTTCCAGCCATGGCGATGATCAATTGGTCCGTGGCCTCCGACCACAGGACATCCCACGGCGAGGACAGCGCAACATCAGTGGGCTGGGCCTGGGGATCGATGAAGTCGGGATCCACACCCTGCGCTCGCGCCGAGTCCAACAGCCGCTGGACGCCGTTTCCGGCCAGGGTGCTCACCTCACCGGTGCTCAGGTTCAACCCACGCAGACGGTGATTGACCGTGTCAGCCACCACGACGTCGCAACCCACCTGCTCGCGCACCTGCGCCGGGAGCAGGGCGAGCCCACGGGGTTCGTTGAACTCGGCGGCGGTGGGGCCGCCGTCGTGATGGCCCTTGGTACCGGCACCGAAAGTGGCGCGGACGGTGGTCAGGTCCTCCTCCATCTGGACCAGACGATGGTGGCCGGTGTCAGCCACCAGAACGCTGTGGTCCTCCAGGAGAATGGCCTTCTCCGGGAAGCGGAGGTCACCCTCCGGCTGGGGGCGGGGCACGTACGGGCCGTCCCCGCGGTGCAAGGTGCCGTTGGCCTGGTGTTTGGCCACCAACTCCTCAACCAGGGAGACCAGGCCCTGGACATGACCTTCTCCGGAGAGGTGCGCCACGATGTAGCCCTCCGGGTCCACCACCACCAACGTGGGCCAGGCGCGGGCCGTGAACGCATCCCACGTGCCCAGTTCGGGATCATCCAGCACCGGGTGGTGGATTTCGTAACGGTCCACGGCCGCGGCCAGGGCGTCCGGATCGGCCTCGTGTTCAAACTTTGGCGAGTGGACTCCCACCGTCACCAGAACGTCCTTGTACTGCTCCTCCAACGGACGCAACTCATCCAACACGTGCAGGCAGTTGATGCAGCAGAAGGACCAGAAGTCCAGAATCACGATCTTGCCGCGCAGCTTTTGCCAATCCAGGGACTCGCCGCCCGTGTTGAGCCAGGTGCGCCCCGTCAGTTCGGAGGCGCGCACGCGCGAGATGGTGCTCATGGTGATCCCTTTCGATCTTGGTGGCTGGTACTGCAACTGACGGCTGGTACTGCAACTGACGGCTGGTACTGCAACTGACGGCTGGTACTGCAACTGACGGCTGGTACTGCAACTGACGGCTGGTACTGCAACTGACGGCTGGTACTGCAACTGACGGCTGGTACTGCAACTGATGGGCTCAACAGCGCCAGGCGGGTCAACTATTCCGACTCTGCGCCTGGTTTCGGCGTCTCAACCGGCTCAGCGCCCGGTTCTGGCATCTTCTTCCGCCAAGCGTTCCATCATGTCGTTGTAGGCCTTCAATTCGGCGCCATCGGTGCGGTCTGCTTCCCGGTCCACACGGCGGTTCTCCCGGTTGCCGGCAATGGCCCACTGGACCATGACCACCACGGCCAGGATGGCGGTGGGCAGTTCGCCGATGCCCCACATCAGGGCGCCACCACGCTGCTGGTCCGCAATGGCGGTGATGCCCCAGTCATGACCCATGTTGCCGAACCAGGAGGCTTCCAGCAGCCAGTCCATGCCCATGATGGCCACCCCCACAAAGGCGTGGTAGACCATGGTCGCGATCAGCATGATCAAGCGCATGAAGTAGGCCGGACGCTTGGGGATGGGGTCCTGACCCACCAGCACCAGGGCGAACATGTACCCGGTGAACAGGAAGTGGGCCATCATGAACTCGTGGCCCACGTGCGTGCGCAGCGTGAATCCCAGCAATGGCGTGAAGTAGAACAGCACGATCGACCCCGCAAAGTTCACGGCCGCAAAAATCGGATGAGTCACGATCTTGCCCCAGGTGGAGTGCACCAGACGCAGGATCCACTCGCGCGGGCCGCGGGTGCCGTCCTGGCGTGGTTCCAGGGCGCGCAGCAGCAGTGTCACGGGCGAGCCCAGGACCATGAACACGGGGATGATCATAGTCAGGGACATGTGTTCCACCATGTGCCAGCTGAACAGCACCCGGGCGTAGACGGCCACGGGCCCGGAGGTGGCCAGGAACAGCAGGATGAGTCCGATGTACCAGGACACGGCCCGCAAGACGGACCACTTGCCACCGGTGCGGACCACCTTGAACATGGCCCACCCGTAGCTGATGCCGAACAGCGCGATGATGGCAACCCACAGCCAGTCCGGGCGCCACTGGGTGATCGCATTGGCCCATGTGGGCTCGGGGGGAAGGTCGTAGAAGGTCAAAATGCGCGCCGGGGTGGCATCTGGGGCCAGATCCTCCGGAACCGGCGGGGCCGAGTTGCCCAACGCAACGGCCACCCCCACCAGGGCACCCATCAACAAGAGCTCGCCCAGGATGATCTGCCACACCGCACGGCGGCCGCTCATCCGCTGCGCGATCAACGCCGGGATCACGGCCCGCCGGTGGACGTACCCGGCCACCCCCAGTGCCAGGGTCAACACCAGTTTCACGACGACGAGCGTCCCATACGCACTGCCCAGTTGCGCCAAGGTCCCGATGCGCACCGCGGCATTGATCACCCCGGAGGCCAGCACCAGCACAAAGCTCCACAGCGCCAGGTGGGAGAACCGGCTGAGCACCACGGCTTCCAACGGGACCTTGCGCCCACGGGCCGCGTGATCGGTGTCCGAATCCCGGCGGGCGCGTGTTCCGATCGGCAGTCTGGCCGTGGTGCGATCCCGTGCCAACTGCGGCGAGATCCAAGCCAGAGCGATCAGGCCCCCCATCCAGGCGCACACCCCCAGCAGGTGCAGGCCCAGGGAGTTGACGGCACCCATGTGGTCATCGCCTCCGGCTGAGTGCCCATTGAGGGCCATGGTCACCAGGGCGATGCAGGCCAGTGCTGTGGTCAACAAAAGACCCAACAGTGAGCGGACACCGAACACCAGGGTGGTCACCACCGCGGCCACCACCACACCCACGCCAAGGGCCTGCCCGGTGGGGATCTCCGTGAGAAAGCTGATCAGCTGTTGGGTGTAGGCGGTACTCGGGCTCAGCCGAACCCCGGAGACCTCTGCGTAGGTGAACACCGTCACCACGGCGGCTGCCACGGTCCACACCACCGCGCTGCCCCCTGCCAACTGCAAGACTCTGCTGAACAGAGGGTGTTCCTCAGCCGGTTCGTCCTTGCGATTCTTGCCCCGTCCACGGGTCTGGACAGTGTTGGGCACCACGCCCACAGCCACCAGAAGGGCACCGATCGTGGAAATCAGTGCCACGTTGCGCACCGTTTCACTCAGGGGCAGGCCCCAGCGGACCAATGCACCGGGGTCAGCCACCTGCTGGGGCGCCGCGGCCCCGGAGAAGGACAGGGCTGCGGCCAGAGCCAGAAGCGTGAGCACAGCGGGAGCAGCCAACCACCACACGGAGATTCCGGCGACCGAGACCGAATGATCGTTCGGTTTCGGCCCCTGTTTCTGGTCGGAGCGATCCACGGAAGCGTCACTGCGTGCCCTGGTACTCGAACTCATGCTCCACCTTCTGCATCAGCGGTTTGGCCATCACGCGCATCAACGTCACGTGCGGCGTCGTCGTCGTTGAACAACACGTCCCCCACAAAACCGCCCTTCTGGCAGCCAGGTGGAATCGCAAACACTGCGGATCCCACCGGCACGGTCCAGACATTGAGCATGTCCAGGTCATCCAGGCGCTGTTGAATGGGGACGAACTGTTGGTCCACGTCCGCCTGATAGGAGGCGAACAGCAGCCCGGAGTCGCTCACCCCACCGGAACTGGATCCCGCGGAGGCAAAACCACTGGCATCCATGACGGGGACGTCGTAGTTGTAGGGCCGCCGGTGGATCCTGACCCGGTCATCCGGGTGGCGGGAACGGCGAATGTGGGAGTAGTCCGGAATGATTTTGAACCCCAGGGGGCCAACGGCCTCGAAATCGGGTTCATCACGCTCGGCAGTTCCCGTCAAAGGCGCACCCGTGTCCAGGGTTCTGCCCACGGAATCCTCGCGTGCCGGGCGATCAGCCTCGTCCCAGGTGTCCAGATTCATGTGGATACGGCGCAGCACCAGAGAGGTACCGTCCTGGATCCAGGGCTGGAACGCCTGCTCCCCCACGCCCCACACGATCTGCTCGTGTTCCGGGGTGTCCGGCTGGGTGTCCACGGTGCCGTCCACCTGGCCGAACAGATTACGCATGCTGGGCGGATCGGCTGCTTCAGCGCCGGGGACGGAGCGGAACCCGTTCTGCACCCACCGCACGGTGCCGAATGACCGGAGGTTCTTGAGCAGCACCCGCTGGGCGTGCGCCAGGCTCACGGTGTCCTCGCAGCACACTTGGATCAGGAGGTCCCCGTCGTTCCATCGGTCCTCGAGTTGGTCGATGCCGAAGGCGGGCAGTGGCCGCAACCATTCCGGTGCCCGCTCAGGTGCCACCAGGTTCAGGATGCGGGCACCAAAGCCAAAGGTCACCGTCAACCGGGACGGGTTCAGTGCCAGCTCCGGTTCCTGGTCGTTGATGGGGGCGTCACCACCCGTGAGGGCCGCTGCATCCTGGGTGAGCACGCGCATCATCCGGCGAATGGTTTCCCGTTCGGTGCCTTCGGCCTGGTCCACGGCCAAGAAGGTCGCGAACGACTGTGGCATGGTGTCGATCCCAGCTTGGCGTGGTCCGTAGAACGCTTCCGAGCGGGCCCCCACAGCTTCCGTCCGTGCCGGTTCAGTCGCCGTCCCGGAATCCTCACGGTCAGAGGATCCAGCTGCACCCAACAACCCGGATCGCTGCGCAGCAGCCACCCCCAGCCCCGCGGCAGCACCCACACCGGCGGTTCCTCCGGCGATCAACACACCGCGTCTGCTGAATCCTGAAGATCCACCGGCACTGCCGGTGGCAGCGGAATCCTGTTCCGCTGCCACCGGCCGCTGGTTCAGGCCACCTTCGGGGGCCTCGGACGGGGACTCACCGTGGTGAGACCCGCCCGAGGCAACCGGAGTGGCCGAATCATGCTCAGAAGTCACTGGGACTCCTGACACATCGGCAGCTCATCATCCTGGTCAGAGTGCATGGCTCCCATGCTGGGCATGGCAGAAGCCATGTGGGAGGGCATCTCCGAGGGTGACATGGTGGACCCGCCACCCTCATGCGAGTACTCCTCCTGGGCACCCTGGTAATCCCGCACGGGAACCTTCACCGTCTGGTTCTCACCATCCTCACCATGGGCGTAGGCCAACTGGATGTTCAGGTTCTGCCCTGCCATGGGAGCACAGGTCAGATCCATCAGCATGATGTGATCGGCACCGGGTTCCAACGTCACCGACTCACCTGGCTCAATCACCAGGGGGTCGGTCATCTCCTGCATGACGGTTGAACCCGTGGATTCACCCATCACGGTCTCGTGCAGTTCCGCGGACTCCGCGATCCCGGTGGCCTCGGCCCCACTGAGGGTGACGGCAGAGTCACCGTCGTTGGTCAGGGTGCCAAAGACCGCCGTCATCCCGGAATCAGCTGCCTTCATCCACGGATCCTGCACGGTGAGCATCTGCTGCGCACCATCCGTGGCGGCGCCGGTGTCAGTGGCCGCGGCGGTTGCAGCGGATGTCTCCGTGGCAGCCGCTGTGGACTCACCGTCACCGCCACCGGCGGCACAGCCGCTGAGGCCAAGGACCCCCACCGCTGCTGTGGCCAGGGCGAATCGTGCGGATCGGTTCGAAGTGATCGTGTTCATGGTTGTTCTCTTTTCAAGCTCGTACCGGGCTCATCCGAATCTTCGGGTGGGCTCAGCGATCGGAGTCGTTTCTACCGATCCGACGAACCAGGACCACTGCCCCCAGCACCAGCAAGGCAAGGACCGCGCCACCCACGGCGTAGAGCAAGACCGGGGCACCGGCGTCGTCACCGGCCTCCGTGGCCGCAGGGGTGGACAGGGTCTCCCCTGTTGCCTCCCCGGCGGTGGTGGGCTCTGCCGTGTCGGGTGCAGGCGAGCCGGCGCTGGTCTGGTCAGCGGCAGCCCCCTCACCGACGTCGTAGCTGAACGTGCCTTCAATGGGGTGCCCGTCGGAGGAGACCACACGCCACACCACGGTGTAGGTGTCATCCGTTTGCTCCGAGGGGGTGACGTTCTGGGTGACCGCGGTTCCGGACACCTGTGGTTCGCCGTCGGTGACGTCTGCACCCTGGGCGTCAGTCACACGCACTTGTGTTCCCACGTCCAGCAGATCGGCCGAGAACGTCATCTCGACCTCATCGGGTGCTTCAGTGGCCCGGGCACCGTCGCCCGGGTTGGAGGACACCAACGTGTCATGCGCCCACACCGGGCCCGGAAGGGCCACCAGCGCCGCTGTTCCCACGGCCGCTGCCACCCCTGTGATCCTCGATCGGAGACGACGACGCCCCTGCGGTTCGAGTTCAAACGAGTGGTCTGCGTGGTTGTAGCGGGGTTTCAAAGTCATGAGGCTTCTCTCTGATGGCGCACCCCTGTCCGGGGTGATCTCTGTGGGGTCGGTGCAGATGCGCTGCCTGGCCCACGCTTGCGCCCACCAGCGCACGCTCGCCAAAAATTCACGGACGTGTGTACCGCGGGGTGGAACTGTCAGGCCAGGACAGCAGCCTGCGGAGGACCCCGGTATTGCAGAGAGCCACGGGCCCAGATCAGAACCCGGGCGGGAAGCGGTTGAAGATAGCCCGGTTGCCACGGACGAACGGAGACCCACGGCATGGCAACGGCCACCGCCAGGCGCACCGCCCGGACCAGGAGGGTGGCCACGGCCTTGAGCACGCCGAGCTCGCCGTAGCGCAGCACCACAAAGGCCACAGCCGCAGCCACCAGGTGCAGAAGCAGCATGGTGTGACCACCAGCCAGAACACCCTGAGCGGCACTCACACCATCGACTCCGTGAGCCATGTGGGCGGCGTGTCCGGACACGGAAGTCACCGGTTCCAAAACCAGCTGCGCAGACGCCGCCACGGTCTGAGTGCCCACAGCGCCCGCCGTGTGGGCGGCGTGACCGGTGTGGTCGGTGGTGGAGACGTAACCGCCGGCCAAGGACAGCAGAACGTGGAACAGGGTTTGTGAGCCCAGCACGGCCAGGCCCAGTCCGGCCATCCCTGCCAGACCCGAGAAGTGCTTTCGGCCACCGCGGACCGCTCGGGAAAGACCGCTGCGATCAGCACGGGCCGTGCGGCCGGGGTCAGAGTCCCGGGTGCCCAGTCCTGCCAGAACCATGCACACCGGCGCGGCCAGCGCCACGCACAGTACGTACAACATCACGGACGGCCACTGCCCGCCGGCGGCCACGTGGGCCAGAACGGCAAGAGTGGTGGCCACAAAGGCGGCTGCCCACCCCCGGATCAGGCGCAGCGCACGCGGTGTCATGGACTGCCCCTCTCCTTGAAGATCGCATCAAGCACATCTCACCCGTGATCAGGGTGAGAACCCCTCCATTATGCCGCCGCCGTCAAACCGGGATCCCGGTGGTGGCAACCTGCGCCGCAGCTCACGCCCCCTGGGACCTGAGCGCGGTTGCGCCACCTGTGGGTTCGGTCTCAACCACTGATCCGGCCCCCACGTGGCGCAACCGAATACAGACCTGGCGCAACTGCACACGGAGCAGGGGCAGGGGCAGGCGGCCATCACCCGGGAGATGAAAAACGAGCGGTGACATCCCGGATGGGATGTCACCGCTCGTTGATGGTCAACGGTCAGCAACCGTGACCTGTTCGATCACTTGCCGGAGGCAGCAGCCTTCAGCTTGGAACCAGCGGAGAGCTTGACGCTGTGACCGGCCGGGATGTTGATGGTCTCGCCGGTCTGGGGGTTGCGGCCGGTGCGTGCTTTGCGCTCGGTGCGCTCCACGGACAGCCAGCCGGGGATGGTGACCTTCTCACCGTTGGCCACGGAGGTCTCCAGAGACTGGAACAGTGCGTCCAGCACGCTGTTGACCTGTGCCTGGGTGGTGCCGGCCTTCTCGGCAACCTCGGCCACGATCTCGCTGCGGTTCTTAGCCATGTTGATGTCCTCCTGGACGTCGGGTCTGTATCGGGGCTCCTAGTGAGAACCCACTACAGGGGGAAATTACCAGCTGGACTTGGTGATTCCCGGCAATTCGCCCCGGTGCGCCATTTCGCGGAAGCGAACTCGGGAGATTCCGAACTTCTGGAAGGTGCCACGGGGGCGGCCATCAATCTGGTCGCGGTTGCGAACACGAGCGGGGGAAGCGTCGCGGGGCAGCTTCTGCAGGCCCAGACGTGCGGCTTCACGGTCCTCCGGGGAGGCGTTCTCGTCAACCAGGGTCTTCTTCAGCTCAGCGCGCTTGGCAGCGTAGCGAGCCACGATGACCTTGCGCTGCTCGTTCTTGGCGATCTTGGACTTCTTAGCCATTACTCAGCGCTCCTCACGGAAATCGACGTGCTTACGGATCACGGGATCGTACTTCTTGAGGACGATGCGATCCGGGTTGTTCCGGCGGTTCTTACGCGTCACGTAGGTGAACCCGGTGCCCGCGGTGGACTTCAGCTTGATGATGGGACGTACGTCCTTGTCCTTGGCCATCTCAGATCTTCTCCCCTCGGGCGATCATTTCTGCGACGACGGCATCAATTCCGCGGGCGTCAATGACCTTGATGCCCTTGGCGCTGAGGTTCAGCGTGACGGTGCGGCGCAGGGACGGAACCCAGTAACGCTTTTTCTGGATGTTGGGATCGAACCGGCGCTTGGTGCGGCGGTGCGAGTGCGAAATGCTGTGCCCGAAGCCCGGCTTGGCCCCGGTCACCTGGCAGTGCGCTGCCATAGTTCTCTCCTCCAAATGTCGACGTATGACGGCACGATCCCGGCGCTCACCGGTGAACCAGTCACCGGTACCGCGCAGTCGAACGTCCCATCACCTTTTGTTGCAACCACCGTTCATGAACCCGGGGGTCTGATCCAACAGACCTCCGCACGGTGGCAACCGGTTACGGGTTCGCCACGACGACGGTGAAGATCTTGGTGTCGGGTGCGGACTGCCCCATACAACAGCCTAAAATCATAGGCTTGAGGTGACGCGCCCGCAACTTTTTGCCCCTGCCCCGGTAGCGACACACCGTGAAGGTGCACAACGTACGTGTTTCGGGTCAGGGACAACAGGCAAGTCTAGACGACACGGCACGCCCGGCCAACCACCGGTGGCGGGAATCACCCTTGGGCGCCCCAGGGATGGGCAGGGGACCCGGAGTCCTGGGTCAGTGGCTGTTTCGGTGCCTGAGCGGTGTCGTGGAGGCGGTCCGATGATCCCAGTGCGTCGTTCATCACCTTGGACAGGGATGCCACGCGCTCGGATCGCCGGAGGCTTTCCACCAGGACCACCTTGCCGTCAGAATCCGCCAGCGGGATCTGCCAGTTGGGGTATTCATCCGAGGTTCCCGGCTGGTTCTGCACCCGCTTCTCCCCCACGGCATCCACCAGTTGGACACAGTGCAACAACGACGGCGCCTGGGCCAGGTACCGGTGCAGGCCTTCGATTCTCTGTTGCTCGCTCAGATCATCCACAGGGGTGTCAGCCGGCAGCATGCCTGCATCGGCGGCGGCCTCCAGGTACATGGTGACCTGACGCTGCGCGTGCTCGCGTTCCACCTCAACCGGCCGTTCCAGGACCCCCAGCTCGTCCCGCAGGTCCACCTGGATGCCTTCCAGGAAACCTGCCGTGGGCGGGAGGTCGTGGGTGCCGACGGAAGCGAATGCTTCGGTCCGGTAGGTGCGCGGGTCCTTGGGTGCATGGTCCTCCTGCTCGAACCACAGGACGGAAGTGCCCAACACTCCGCGTTCGGAGAGGAACTGCCGGGCGGATGGCTCAACCGTGCCCAGGTCCTCCCCGACCACCACCACTCCGGCACGCTGTGCTTCCAGGGCCAGGATGCCCACCATGGCTTCGTGGTCGTAGTAGACGTAGGCACCGTCGGAGGCTTTGTTGCCTTCGGGGATCCACCAGAGGCGGAAGAGCCCGATCACGTGGTCCACCCGGATGCCTCCGGCGTGCCGGAAGATCGTGCGCAGCATCTCCCGCCACGGCTTGTATCCGGCCTGCGCAAGTTTCTGGGGGTGCCACGGCGGCTGAGACCAGTTCTGGCCCTGCTGGTTGTACATGTCCGCCGGTGCGCCCACGGAGACCCCGTGGGCCAGGACGTCGTGCAAGGTCCAGGCATCAGCACCGTCCTTGGTGACCCCCACGGCAAGATCGTGCATCACCCCGATCTCCATGCCGGCGGACTGTGCAGCCCGCTGGGCGACACCGAGTTGGTTGTCCAGCAACCACTGGATCCAGATGTAGAAGTTCACGCGATCCCGCAGTCGGTCGCGGGCCTCCACGGCGTAGGGAGAGTCCGGGGTGGCGGCATCGGAGTCCCACAGGTTGTTGTCCACCCCGAGTTCCTCACGCAGTGCACACCACAGGGCAAAGTCCTGGAGGTGTTGGCCGCCGTCGCGAACAAATCGCTCCAGCTGCTGCTGACGCTGCGGGGAGCGGCGCACGGTGTAGAGCAGCTCCAGGCTCTTGAGTTTGGCGGCGTAGATGCCGTCACGGTCAATGGTGTCCGCATCCAAGACCTTGCGCCGTTCAATGGCCGCCAAGGTGGAGACCACTTCCAGGTCACTGGGCCGCAGGTAGGCGTATTCACGGACATCGGCCACCCGCAGGTACAGCGGATTGAAGAACCGCCGGGTGGTGGGCAGATACGGCGAGGGCTCGATGGGCGGGACAGGCTCTGAGGCATGCAGGGGGTTGACCAGGATGTAGTCAGCGCCCTGTTCCCCGCCGATCGCGGCAAGGGCGGCGAGGTCGTTGATGTCGCCAACTCCCCAGGAGCGGTTGGAGGCCACCGAGTAGAGCTGAGCGGCCCACCCCCAACGGCATTGGCCCTTCAACCGGTCCGTGGTGGTGAGGCGTGCCGGGGTGACCGCCACCTCGATCCTCTGGGTGGGACCGGCTTCCGCTGAATCCGAGTCCACGGTGGCCGTCAGCTGGTACCACTCGGGGGCCAGGTCCGTGGGCAGCTGGAAGAGCACGCGCTGAACCGTGTTTCCCTCGACCTCGCGCGTTTCAGGCGCCCGGTCCACGGCCTCCAGAGTGCGGGTTGTGCCATCCACGGCCAGTTCCACCCTGATCCGGGAATGTGCTGCCGTTCCAGACCCCAGGCTTGCCGGAACGTGAACGGGTATCAGGGTTTCAACGCCCTCGGTGGTGACCACCACGGGGGGCAGCAATCCCGTCCACTGCTCGTCCCGCTTGGTTGTCAGGGAGGCGTGAGCTGCCGCTTCACTGCTGAGATCTGCCCCGAGCGCGGTCAGCACCTCTTCCAGGGTTTCCTGAGGCACGGTGACCTCACCGCCGTCGAATCCGTCGTAGCGGGTCCGTACACCGTGGGCTTCGGCCAGCTGCGCCAAGGTTTCTGCCAAGACACCGTCCGGTGAGATCGCGGGCTGAGACTGGTCTGCGGATGATGCCGATTCTGAGGCGGAAGACTGCATGGGTTCCATACTAACGAGGCTGGGACCGCCACCTGACAGCGCCCACACCGCTGGGGCATCCTGGATCCATGACCTCACCCGAAAACACAAGGCCGAACCCACCTGCCGTGGACCCGCGCACAGCACCCCTGGCGGTGGTTTTTGACTGCGACGGCGTCCTCCTGGACACCGAATCCGCGTGGGCCGAGGTCCAGGCAGAGATCTTCCGCATGTACGGGTTGGAGTACGGACCAGCGGACCAACAGCGACTCATGGGCTGGTCAGCGGCAGACGTGGCCCAGGAAGTCACGCGTTTGAGGGCCGAAACCCGGGAGGAGGGCACGGTCACTGTTGACAAGGTGCGCGCCCGGATCCTGGAGGTGGAAGCCGAGCTGCTGACCGGGCGGATGCCGCCCATCGCAGGGGCGCTGGAGCTGGTCCGGCGAGCTTCCCGCGCCGTGCCCACGGCGGTGGCCTCCAACTCCACCTCCGGGATCCTGAACACCAAGATGACCAGCACCGGCATAGCTGATCACGTACAGACCTGGGTGTCCTCCGATGACGTCGCCCGGGGCAAGCCCGCCCCGGACATGTACCTGGAGGCCGCACGCCGCCTGGGAACGGACCCGCAGCGGTGCCTGGCGGTGGAGGACTCCTCCGCAGGAGCCACCGCCGCACTTGAGGCGGGGATGACGGTGGTGGGCCTTTCCCACGACGGCGCCCACGTTCCGTCGTCGTTGTTGATCACCGGCCTGCAGAAGCCCCAGTTGATGAAGTTGCTGGAGAGCTGGGGCTGGTGATCGGAGGACCCGCAGGAGGGGCTTGAGGGTCAGCGGTTCCAGAGGCCGTAGGTCTTGGCCAGGTCGGAGACCTTGCGGGCGCGGGCCAAGCGGGGCAGGTAGCTGCCGTCCATGGAACCGGTGGCGCCGGTTTCGAACTTCTCGATCAATTCGCGGGCCCAGGCGATTTCCTGCTCGGAAGGGGCCAGGCCCACATTGATGCCGTCGGTCTGGTTGGGATCCAACGTGAGCTTGCCGGTCATGCCCATGGACTGGGTGATGCGGCAGGCTTCTGCAAGGTCATCCCCGTGGGCACCCACGGACGGTCCGTCAATGGGCCCGGGCAACAGACCCACACGGGAGGCCACCACCAGGACGGAGCGGGCATAAGCCAACGCCATGGGGTCATCGGATGCGCCGGTGTCCCGGCGGAAGTCGCCCACGCCAAAGGCCAGGCGGAACACGCCGGGAGCCCGGGCGATGTCATTGGCGTTGACCAGGCCCACAGCCGACTCGATCAAGGCGATCACCGGGGTGCCTGCAGGCATCATCATGGCGGTGCGGGTGATGTGATCCGGGTGTTCGGTCTTGGTCAACAGCAGGCCACGCAGGTTCTTGGCCTCAGCCAGAGCCTCCAGGTCCTCGCGCCAATGATCCGAGGTGATGTCATTAATGCGCACCCACGCGCCTGCGCCCTCGTTGATGGCCTCCACCACCGCGGAACGACCTTCGGCTTTCTGCTCCTCCGGCAAACCGTCTTCGATGTCAAAGATCACCGAATCGGCTTCCGAGGCCAGGGCTGCGGGAAACGTGGAGGGATCGGAGGCCCCCACCAGCAGAACTGACCGGGACAGGCGAGCGGGCAGTGCGGCGGCACGTTGATTACGGAACGGGCTCACGAATTTCCCTCTGACGGCAAACGACTCACGAGGCGAGCGCGCTCAGGAGCTGACGTGGTGCGCCCCTGGCGGGCCCCTCCATGTTACGGGTTTCGCCTTGTGTAGCACGGGTCCCGCCTTCCGCGTGGATCTTTGTGACCAATGGGCAGGGCGCGCCACGCTCATCCGCGCAGTGGCGTGTGCTCCGGATCCACGCGTTCGGCTTCTGCCACCGGGCCGGGAGCCGTGGCCTGACCGAACGGGCTGCCGCCCAATGCCTCACGACCGTGCGGTTCCAACCAGTTCTGCAGATCAGGTCCCACCGGCACAACCTGTGTGGGATTGATGTCCGTGTGCACCACGTAGTAGTGCTCCTTGATCTGCTGGAAGTCCACGGTGTCCCCGAACCCCGGGGTGGTGAACAGATCCCGGGCATAGGCCCACAGGTTGGGCATCTCGGTGAGCTTGTTCCGCGAGCACTTGAAGTGACCGTGGTAGACCGGGTCAAAACGCACCAGTGTTGTGAACAGACGAACGTCCGCCTCCGTGATGTGCTCGCCCATCAGGTACCGCCGAGTGGACAGCCGCTCCTCCAACCAGTCCATGGCCACCCACAGCCGCTCGTAGGCTTGGTCGTAGGCCTCCTGGGAGCCGGCGAACCCACAACGGTAGACCCCGTTGTTGACCTCCGTGTAGATGCGCTTCATGACATCGCGCATCTCAGCCTCAAGTTCTTGCGGCCAGAGGTCGGGAGCACCTTCACGGTGGTGCGCCGTCCACTCCTTGGCCATGTCCTCCGTGATCTGAGGGAAGTTGTTGGTCACCACCTGGCCGCTGGAGATCTCCACCATGGCCGGGACCGTGATGCCCCGCGGATACTCCGGGAACCGCGCGAAGTAAGCCTGCTGCAGCCGCTCGATGCCCAAAACCGGATCCTTGCCCTCCGGGTCCAGCTGGAAGTCCCAGGACCGTGAATCGTGCGTGGGGCCGGGCAAACCGATGGAGATGGCATCCTCCAGACCCAACAGGCGCCGGACAATCAACGTTCGGTTCGCCCACGGGCAGGCACGGGCGGCCACCAAACGGTAGCGGCCGGCTTCCACCGGCCATGCCGTAGCACCTTCGGAGAGTTCTGCGGTGTCGGGATCCGCCACAATGCGGTCCTCGATGTAGTTGGTGTCGCGGTCAAAGGACTCGCCGGCGTGAACGTAGGCGCCTGTGGTGCTGAATGCATCCGACTGGTTGCTGTGCTCGCGTGAATCGTTGCTGTGCTCGCTCACGGTGTCCTCTCGATTGCCACTCACCATCTCCATTTGATGATACGTCACCAAAATCTCATCGTCGAGACCCTCCACCCCACAATTCCCACTGATCGCTCAGGACCCCGCGCCGTCGTCTGAACTGCGCAGTACCCTTGAGAACAGCGGCCGACCCAATCGTGGGCACCGCATCAGGAGAGACCCATGAGCCCCCATCACGACCCCACAGACCCGGGCAGCCAGCAACCCTTGCCCCAATGGGGTCGCATGCGGCCGGCTGGGGACACCTCAAAGCCCCCAACCCCGACAACCCAGCCCACTCCCGCAACCTCGGCACGCGCGGTGGCGGCGCGCCGTCGTGCCGTCCGGGGCCTGTCATTCGCTCTGATCATGCTGGGGGTTCTCCTGGGCTTCGGCCTGGCGGCACTGGGGCAGCCATGGGTGGGTGGAATCGGCGCCATTCCAGTTCTGGTCGGCCTTTCAGGGTTTGTGGCCGTTCACTTGGGCATTCCCACAACTCTGCGGTTTCCGCATGCACACGTTGCCCGCCCCGGACGCGGATGGTGGTGGGCCCCCATTGGTCTGAGCGCCCTGGGGTTGGCGGCCATAGGTGCTGCCTTCGTCGCAGACGGGACGGCACCGGAGACGGGAAGCCCCTGGACCATCCTCTGGCTGGTCACGGCAGCCACACTGCTCACGGCCGGCGGCCTGGGCTTTGGCCTGGTGGCGGCATCTCGTCTGACGATCCCGGACCACGACGACGCACCCCTGCGCAAAGTCGACTGGGATCGGGAGTACCCCAGGCGCTACCCCGATCAGCCCACTGATCCGGGACGGCTGTACGACTCCTCCTGGATCACGGGCACACCCAGGCCGTCACAATCGCACACACAGCGAACGCCGAATGAGCCTGACGAGTCCTGATGTGCCATTCTGGTGCAACCCCGAACCCGCCTGAACGTTGCCTGCGCCGTAGCTGATGATCGGCGGGTCTGAGCCTGAGACCACTGCCCCGTGAGCGTGGCAGCTGAAAGTGATCATTCATGCCCGCACCCGATTCCACGCCAGCAGAGACGAGTTCCGCGAACACCCCACGGTGGTTGAGCAACGAGGAACAGCAGACGTGGCGCAGTTTCTTGTTCGGCGCCCGGGCCATGCTGCGTGCCATCGACAAACAACTCACACGGGACAGCAATCTCTCCGGGGCGGAGTACGAGGTCCTGGTCCCCCTTTCAGAAGCACCGGGTGGTGTTCTGCGCTCGCGAGCGCTGTTGGAATTCCTGGGGTGGGAACGCAGCCGTCTCTCCCACCTCTTGGTCCGCATGAACCGGCGCGGGCTGATTGAACGCAATCCTTGCGACGACGACGCCCGCGGCCTGGACGTGGCCATCACCCCGAACGGGCGCGAGGCGATCGAGGCCGCAGCACCGACCCATCTTGACCTGGTCCGGACGGCCCTCATGGACGACCTCACAGCAGAGGAAGCGCGGGCCATCAACAGCATCCAGACCAAGTTGTCGGCACGGCTGCGGGAGCTGGATCTGGACTGAGCGCCCACCCGCTCTCACAGCGGGGATCGCTTGGCCGGTGAGACAGGCCCGTGACATAGGGACGGGCCCTGCCACTTGGGGAATGGCAGGGCCCGTCAAAACGTCCATATCGGGGGAACAGGACGTCAACCGCGCGCGGGAATCATCCGGAAGCACATTGGGGATCGCAACCGGGCCGATACGCGCAGCACCTTCAATATAGGGGACAAGCTGTCCCCACACAAGTGGTCGATTTATCATCAGTTCTCCACTCGTGGAGCCTTCGGAATCCACGCCCCACGTGCGCGGAGCCTGAAACGCCCCATGCGGGAGCAAATCCCCCCTCAAACGCGGGTCCATCAGCTGATTCACACCGAGGCTCCCCACATGTTGATAGTTCTTCATAAACTTCTAAAGGCGGGATTTGCCTGGAAAGCAACAATCGGCAACAGGTGGGGCTCATCACTGTTCAGTGATGAGCCCCACCTGTTGCGGAGAGAATCAATCCTCACTGCACTGACTGGCTGCAGCCTGGAGTCAGCGGGTTTCCCCTTCGCGAGCCAGGACGTAGTCGTAGTGGGCTTCTTCGCCCTCTCCACCGTCCGTACGCGGATTGGGATCCAGCATCAACTCCGGCTTCACGGCCGAGGCGATGTCGTCCTCGTTGTGCGGGTCCCCCGGGAAGTAGAGCTGCTGGGTGACCAGCTGGTACCCGGGCGCATGCACCTTGATGTGGATGTGAGCCGGACGCCATGCATGCCAGCCGGCAGCCTCGATCAGCTGGCCGCACGCGCCGTCGGTCGGGATCATGTAGGGCGCCGGACGCATGGTGTTGATCTCAAAGTTGCCGTCTTCATCCGCCAGGACCACGCCGCGGAAGAGCCACTTGGGCAGCTCGGGCGCGTACTGGGAGTAGAAACCCAAGGCGTCGGCGTGCCAGATCTCGATCACGGCGTCCTTCAGCGGCTCACCGGAGGTGTCCTTGAAGGAGCCCGTGAACTTCAGCGGGGTGCCCGCCTCGTCTTCGCGCATCTCCAGGGTGGCCGGGGTGGACATCTCCGGTGCGTTGGGAACGTAGTACGGACCCTCGATGGTGCCCACGGCGCCGGGACGCTCAACGGAGTTGATGTCCTCAATGGTGTGCTCCAGCCAAACATCCAGGAACAGCGGCCACTCGCCGTCGGTGCCGACCTTGATCAGCCAGGCCTTGAGGGCGTTGTACTCGTCATAGGTGACGCTGTGCTTCACGGCGACGTCGTTGATCGCCTGGATCACTTCCCCGGCAATGGCGGAGACTCGCTCCTTGGAGACCTCCATGCTGTGCAGCTTCCCGGATTCGTTGAAACGTTGGGTGGCCAGAGTGCCGGCCTCGACGGCAGCGTCTTCGTCTTCATGCCGAGTGTCAGTGCTGGACTCGCTCATGTCGTCCTCCACGTCATGGTTGCTACGGAGCCACGCAGGGCTCGGATTCGTCGGATTAAATGTGATGCGGACTACATCGAGCGTACGAGCCACATTGCCCATGGGACAAATATCAATCGCGCTGCATTTATGCTCAAAAACCCCTCCCGGTACCCCCTGGGTACCCACTAGGTATTCGCCTGATGTGCCTGGGATCACACCCTTCCAGACTGGTCTCTCAACGGGCAACGGTCACCCAGGGGCTCCCCTGGGTGACCACCAGCCGAAGAACCTTGACCCAGGGGGCAGACATGACCGAGAACTTCACGCACCTGCGCGATGTCCTGAACGACGCCGTCGTCGATGACCGTGAGAACCGCGTGATCAAGGCCAAGCGCGAGATCTTCACCGACGAGGAAGTCTTCGAGCTGGAGATGAAGTACATCTTCGAGGGCAACTGGATCTACCTGGCCCACGAATCCCAAATCCCCAACGTGGGTGACTACTACACCACCTACATCGGCCGTTCCCCCGTGGTGATCACCCGGGACAAGGACGAGAACCTCAACTGCCTGATCAACGCCTGTGCCCACCGCGGTGCCATGTTGTGCCGGCGCAAGACCGACAACCGGACCACGTTCACCTGCCCATTCCACGGCTGGACCTTCCGTAACTCCGGTGAGCTGCTCAAGGTCAAGGACGGCCGCAACGGCGCCTACCCGGAGGCCTTCAACAAGGAGGGCTCGCACGATCTCACCAAGGTGGCCCGTTTCGAGTCCTACCGCGGGTTCCTGTTTGGCTCCCTGAACCCGGACGTCAAGCCCCTGGAGGAGCACCTGGGTGAC
The DNA here is from genome assembly GCF_012163155.1 of Kocuria subflava. Lineage (GTDB taxonomy): Bacteria > Actinomycetota > Actinomycetes > Actinomycetales > Micrococcaceae > Kocuria > Kocuria subflava. Next base: position 220,930 of record NZ_JAAVUN010000001.1, on the reverse strand, counting down.
ACCACCAAGGTGATCGACTCGCTCGTGGACCAGTCCCCCGACGGCCTGGAGGTGCTGCGAGGTGCTTCCACCTACACCTTTGACGGCAACTGGAAGGTCCAGGCGGAGAACGGCGCAGACGGCTACCACGTGACCTCCGTGCACTGGAACTACGCAGCCACCACCTCCCGTCGCGCATCCGGGGATTCCACCAACACCACCAAGGCCATGGACGCCGGCAAGTGGGGCAAGCAGAAGGGTGGCTTCTACTCCTTCGAACACGGCCACCTGCTGCTGTGGCAGGAGTGGGGCAACCCGCAGGACCGCCCCTTGTGGGACCGCCGTGAGGAACTGGTGGAGAAGTACGGGGAGGAAATGGTCAACTTCATGGTCAATATTTCCCGCAACCTGTGCCTGGACCCGAACGTCTACATCATGGATCAGTTCTCCTCACAGATCCGCAAGTTCCGTCCCATCTCCGCGGATAGGACCGAGGTGGAGATCTACTGCATCGCACCCAAGGGTGAGTCTGCAGCCAACCGCGCCAACCGCATCCGTCAGTACGAGGACTTCTTCAACGCCTCCGGCATGGCCACCCCGGATGACCTGGAGGAGTTCCGCTCCTGCTACAAGACCTACTGGGCCGCCAGAGCACCGTGGAACGACATGACTCGCGGCATGGAGCACGAAATCAAGGGCCCGGATGAGCAGGCCGCCGCCCTGGGCATGGACCGGGTGCTGGCATCCGGTGTCAAGACCGAGGACGAGGGTCTCTACCCGATCCAGCACTCCTACTGGCACCAGGTCATGGAGTCGGGGCTGCAGGCCGAAGAAGCTGCCACTGCCGACGACGTCACCACCACGGCCTGAATCCATCCGTCCTGCCTGAGGGAGACCTCACCAAGATTGACTCCGAAGGAACCGACACCATGACTGACACCGCCGTAGAGCAGAAGACCTCCACCTTGATGAGCATCGAGGACATTCAGGTCCTGGAGACGGTCCGCGCTTTCCTGCACCGCGAGGCGCGCCTGCTGGATGACCGCGACTTTGACTCCTGGATCGAGTGCTATCACCCGGATGCCGAGTACTGGATGCCGTCCTGGGACGTGGACGACTCCCTGGTCTCCGATCCCCAGACCGAGATCTCTGTGATCTACTACCCCAACCGGGGTGGCCTGGAGGACCGGGTGTTCCGCATCAAGACCGACCGCTCCTCAGCCACCTCCCTGCCGGAACCGCGGCACAACCACAACCTCACGGACATCGAGGTTCTGGGACGTGACGGGGACGTGGTGCACGTCCGCTACAACTGGCTGACCGGTTACTTCCGCTACAACACCAGCATGTACTACTGGGGCTACGCGGAAGTGGACATCGATCTCAGCGGCCCGGCTCTGCAGATCACCAAGAAGAAGATCGTTCTGAAGAACGACTACATCCACCAGGTGATCGACATCTACATGATCTGACCGATCCCATTCACACGCTCGCCCGCCCGGAGAACGTTGCTGCCCGAGGCAGACCTCCTGGTGGGCGGGCGTGCACGGAACCGGTTCCACCAAGCTCCAGGAGACTGACATGGCACACCAAGTAGCACTGAACTTTGAAGACGGCGTCACCAAGGTGATTCGCGTCGGCGACTTCGAGACCATCATGGACGCGGCCTACAAGGCCCGGATCAACATTCCTTCCGACTGCCGTGACGGTGCATGCGGTACATGCAAGTCCTTCTGCGATTCCGGCTCCTTTGATCCGGGAGATTTTGTGGATGACGCCATGACTGAGGACGAGCTGGACAAGGGCTATCTGCTGACCTGCCAGGCCCTGCCGGAATCGGCCATGTCCATCAGCATTCCCGGCACCTCGGAGGCAGCCAAGACCTCTGCCGCATCGTTCACCTCCACCATCAAGGCCTTGGACAAGCACTCCGAGTCCACCATTTCCTTCACCCTGGACGTGGACAACCGGGAGGACCTGGCCTTTCTGCCCGGTCAGTACGTGAACATCAAGGTTCCCGGCACCCAGGACGTGCGCTCTTACTCCATGTCCAGTGGACCCAACGTGGACGATGCCTCCTTCATGGTGCGCATCACCCCGCAGGGTGCCATGTCCGAGTACCTGCGCCATCGCGCGGCAGTCGGGGACACCATCGAGTTCTCCGGACCCTACGGTTCGTTCTTCCTGCGAGAACCCAAGCGACCCCTGCTCCTACTGGCCGGTGGCACCGGCCTGGCACCGTTGACCTCCATCCTGGAGAAGCTCACGGAGAAGGATCCCGGTCAGGCCGTGCACCTGATCTACGGCGTGACCCGCGAAGCTGACATTGTGGGACTGGACTGGCTCAAGGACTACGAGTCCCGCCTGAGCCAGTTCACCTGGGACCTCATCGCCTCTGAAGACGGCACCTCTGCGCCTCACACGGGCTACGTCACCCAGATCATCACCCCGGAACAGCTCAACGACGGCGACGTCGACATCTACCTGTGCGGACCGCCACCCATGGTCAACGCCGTTTCCTCCTGGCTGGATGCTGAAGGGGTTCAGCCCGCCAACTTCTACTTCGAGCGATTCGCCCCCAAGGAGAAGACCGGCGGCGACGCCGAAACCGGGGCACCGGTCTCCGCAGACACGGTGGCTGCTGTTGGCGAGCAGATCAGCGGGGCCGAGGCCGTGTCCTCCATGCAGACCGGGCGGCTCCAGTTCGGGGCAGCAGACACGGCAGCACACCTGGATGCCCGCGCGGGACTTGAGACTGCCGTGGTGCAGTTGATGATTTCCAAGATGACAGAGGAGCAGCTCAACAACTGGGATCGCCTGGCCACGGATGTGGACTCCACGGTCCAAGACGGCGTGGTCACGGATGCCAAGGAGTTCGTGCGCACCAACTTTGCCTTCCACGAATACCTGTTCACCGTGGCCAACAACCCGGTGCTTCTGGAGGCCTACCGCGGCCTGGACACACGGGGGCAGATGTCTGCCACCATCAGCAACGGTTCTCCGATCTTTGAATCCGTGGCCCGTGACCACCACGACCTGGTGGAGGCCTTCCGCGCCCAGGACCTGTCCCGGGCCTTGGACATCGTGCAGGCACACACCTCCGCGGCCAAGGGCACCATGGAAGAGGCAGTCGTGGCCGTGGAGACCAGGACCATGCCCATGGTCAGCGGTGAGAACTCATGACCGGCGGCACCGGGACCGACGTCTCCGGGATGCCCACCGTTGAAACCTCCACCGCGCCCACTCTGATCACCCCGGGTCGGTTTGCGGGCAAGGCCGTCGTCGTCACGGGAGCCTCCCAGGGAATCGGTCAGGTGGTGGCGGAACGGATCGCTGCCGAAGGCGGCGAGGTGCCGCTGGTGGACCGCTCCGAGGTGGTGGAGGAGGTTGCTGCGCAGATCAACGAACGTGCCGCCGGCACGGACGGTTACGGCTACGCCCTGCCCCTGGGCGGTCTGGATCTGGAGGATGCGGGCAGCTCACGTCAGTTCGTGGAGGTGGCCCTGAAGGAGTACGGCCGCATTGACGTACTGATCAACAACGTGGGCGGCACCATCTGGGCGCGCCCGTACCAGGAGTACGACGTCCAAAAGATCGAGAAGGAAATTCGCCGCTCCCTGTTCCCCACCCTATTCGCCTGCCACGCTGCACTGCCCACCATGCTGGAGGCCGGCCGTGGAACCATTGTGAACGTCTCCTCCATTGCCACCGGTGGGATCAACCGGGTGCCGTACGCAGCATCCAAAGGTGGTGTGAATGCCCTGACCAAGGCGCTGGCCCTGGAGGTGGCGGAACTGGGGGTGCGTGTGGTGGCCACCGCCCCCGGTGGCACCCTGGCACCCCCCCGCAAGGTGCAGCGCGGCCCGGGCCCGGAAGGAGAACAGGAACAGGCCTGGTACCAGGCCATCGTGGACCAGACGGTCTCCTCCTCCTACATGAAGCGATACGGCACGTTGGCGGAGCAGGCAGCACCGATCGTGTTCCTGGCATCGGATGAAGCCTCCTACATCACCGGCTCGGTCCTGCCGGTGGGTGGTGGCGACCAGGGCTGAGATCGTGGCACCTGTCACTGTCGATACCATCTGGCTCATGGTCGACGAAGCATCTCCCCCACAGCACAACTACCCCCTGGTGGGCCGCGAGGCCGAAATGGGTGTGCTGCGGGAGGTGTTCAAAGAGGTCAGGAAGGGAAGCTGCCGTTCCGTGGTGCTTCAAGGGGCGCTGGGCAGCGGCAAGTCCCGGCTCCTGGACGAGTTGCTCTAGGAGGCCCAGACCCGTTCCACCACGGTGCTCTCCATGGTGGGCGATGAATGGGAGTCCTCCTTCTCCCTGGCCGGTTACACCCAGTTGATGTCCACAGCACCTCTGCGCAGCAGCAAGGGATTCGACGGCGGCGAGCTGCCGCCGTCGAGAATCCACACCCAACTGAGCCCGGACCAAGCCGTCAATTACGCCCAGACCCTGCAGGTGCACCTTGGTCAACTGCAACGCCGCGGGCCGGTGCTGATGGTCATCGACGACCTCCAGTGGGTGGACGAGGCCACGCTGCGCATCCTGATCTTCACCGCGCGCCGCCTGCATGGAGCCAAGGTGATGTTCTTGTTCACCCTGGACTCTGAGCAGTCCCAGAACGTCCCCGTGGGTGTTCTGGACTACGTTTCCGGCCACCAGGTGCGCCGTCTTGTGCTGCCGCCCCTGCCGGTGGAGGCCGTGGGCCAGCTGGGCCGGCACCTGTTGGGCACGGATCTGGACGTGACGACGGTGCGAACGTTGATTGACCACACGGCGGGCCTGCCTCTGCGCCTGGTGGAGCTCCTGCAGGAAATTCCGAACGAGGCATGGCAGGGCAGGCTGCCTCATCTTCCGCCAGGCCACCGGGTACGGGCCAGAATCCGGTCCCAGTTGGCCCGGGGCTCGCAACAGCTGGTGGACGTGGCCCGCGCCGTGGCAGTTCTTGGGCCCGGGGCAGAGCTGCAAGCAGTTTCCGAACTGGCTCAGGTGCAGGACGTCCTGAGCGCCCTGGACGAGGGTCACGAACTTCAATTGTTGAAGTTCACGGTCTCCCAGACCCAGAGCCACGTGACCTTCACCTAACCTGGTGCCGAGAGGGCGGTGTACGACTCCATCCCGCCCACGGTGCGCATCTGGCTGCACCGCACGGCGGCTTCCGTGGTCTCCGACCCCGGTGTGCAGTTGAGCCACCGGGTGGCTGCCACACCCGGGCCGGACGCTCAGCTGGCCAATGCCTTGGAGGACTACGCCAGTGACCAGGCGCGCGCCGGTGTCTGGTCCGCCGTTGCCCGAGCCATGCTTGCCGCCTCCCGGCTCTCCGACCAACCCCAACAACGTGACCTGCGGCTGCTGCACGCCGTGGACGCCACGATCGGTTCCGGTGACCTGACGCAGGCTGCCACCTATCTGAGCACCATCGAGTCCTTCCCGTCCTCTCCCCTGCGCTCCTCCGTGTTGGGCCATCTGGCGGTGGTCACGGGGCAGTTCGCCAGTGCCAAGGCTCACCTGGACATGGCCTGGCGCACCGTACGCCCTGAACACGATCCCTCCACAGCGGCCCGAATCGCCCAACGGCAGGTGCTGCACGGTCTGGCCAACTGGGATGGTGCGGCCATGGTGGAGTGGTCCAACAAGACTCTGGAACTGGTGGATCGCGCGGCACCCGTGTGGGTTGCGGCAGAAGCCATCCACGGTCTGGGGCTCTTTGCCAGCCAGCAGGTCCAGGCCGCGGAAACGGTCTACCGCACCCGCATGACGGAGGCCGCAGAGACTGCCCAGAAGCAGCGCATTCAGATGGGCTACGCGTGGTTCGCCCTGCGCACCGACGACGTCGAGGCCGCTCACCTGCACTTCGAGGCCGCCATCCCCACGGAGTCCCGAGGCGGCTCCCTGCGCATCTCCCTGTGGGCCGAGGCCTGGCTGGCCCGGTGCCAACTGGTGCTGGGTGACTGGGACGCGGCTGCTGCCACCATTGCACGGGCCTCCGTCCGGCTGGAGTCCTCCGGCATGCGGCTCATGCGACCGCTGTTGTACTGGACCGCAGCCGAGCTCTACGCCATTCGGGGGGACTGGGACCGCGCCCAGCACTACGTCCAACTCACCACGGCGCCCAGCGACGGCTACCGCGCCATGGCGGTCCCCTCCGCTCTGGCGCGTGCCCGCTACCACGAGGCTCGTGCGGATTACGAGAGTGCTTACGAGGCCATGTACCCACTGCTGAGCACTGATCCCCAGTCCGTGGACAGATCATCGTTCTGGCCCTGGCAGGACACCATGGTCAATGTGCTGGTGATGACGGACCGCTTGGATGAGGCCGAGGAGTTTCTTAAGACCCAAGAGGCTCTGGCATCCGTTCCGGGCTCGGACACGGACCGTGCCCGTCTGGCGTGGGCTCGGGGGCGGTTGTTGGCGGCCCGCGGTGAGGCTGACGATGCCCGGCTGCACTTTGACAAGGCCCTGGAATGCCTGAACGCACACCACCGGCCGTATCTGAAAGCGCGGATTTGTTTCGCCTACGGTCAGAGCATGCGCCGGGCCGGCAAGCGACGCTTGGCCTCCTCCATTCTGCGCACTGCCCGGGAACTGTACGTGGCACTCGGCGCCAAGACCTACGTGACCCGTTGTGATCGAGAGTTGAAGGCAGCCGGAGTGGACACAGAGGCCGGCGTGCTGACCCAGGGTCTGGGGGCAGATGCTCCCGGCAGCACTCAATCCCAGGACACCGTGCAGTTGACCGCACAGGAGCAGGCCGTGGCGCAGTTCGTGGCCAGAGGTACCACCAACAAATAGGTGGCACGGGCCCTGTTCATCGCGGAGAAGACCGTGCAGTACCACCTGACCCGGATCTACGGGAGATACGGCATCCGCTCCCGCAGCGAACTGGCCGCCCGCTACCGCGCCGACAGCTGACCACTAGAGGCTCCGCCGCCCATCAGAGACACTTCCCCCTCGAGAAGTGACTTGCGCCGCCCATCGGCACTGATCAGCGGCACAAGTCACTGCTCGGAGGAGGTAAGCGGAACACGTCACCACTCAGTCCACGCGGTACTTCTCCAGCTTTTCGGGGTCGATCTGAGTGCCTGCACCAGGCACGGTGGGTACCGCGATCGCGCCGTCGCGGATCTGCAACGGCTCAGCCAGCAGGTCATCTGCCATGTCCAGGAAGTTGGACAGTTCCCCCGCCCGGCGGGAGGTGTGGGCCAACGCGGCACCGAAGACCACAGAGGCCACCGTGCCCACCTGGGTGTCGATCTGATTGCCTACGTACACGTCAACCCCGGCGGCCTCGGCAAAGGCCACCACCTTGGCTGATTCGGTGAACCCTGTCCGAGCGGTCTTCACCGCCAGCATGTTGGCACCTCCGGTCAGGATTTCCCGGGCTGCCTCCCCCAGGTTGGGAGCGGATTCATCTGCAGTGATGGGGATGGCCGACTGCGTCACCAGACGACGACGCCCCAGGACCTCCCTGGCATCATCAGGCTCTTCCAAAAAGGTCAGTCCCAACTCCGCGATCTGGCGCAAAACCTCTGCTGCTTGGTTGGCGCTCCACCCGCGGTTGGCGTCCATGTAGATCTCAACCTCCGGGCCCAGCCCTTCACGCAGCACGCGTGCGGCCTCCACGTCCAGGCCAACGGGGTGCCGCCCGGTCTTGAGCTTGAACGTGGTGATTCCGTACTGCTCACGGAACCCCAGGGCAAGGTCCAACAGTTCCTGCGCGGGCTTGAAACCCAGCATGTGGGACACCCGCATGTGGTCTGTGTACCCGCCCAGGAGCGTGCTGACCGGTTGCCCCAGAATCTGTCCCATGCAGTCCCACATGGCGATGTCCACCGCGCCCTTGGCGCATTCGTTGTGAATGGTGCGCGCCATGACGGCTTGGGCCTTTTCCCGGTCGAAAACCGAGAGACCAATGAGCTCCGGGGCAAAGACGTCCTGCACCACTGCCACGATCGACTTCTGCGTCTCTCCGTAGGTGTAGGGACGCGGAGGAGCATCCGCCCAGCCCACCACGCCGTCGTCGGTGGTGATCTTGATCAGGACGTGATCGGCGACGTGAACGGCCCCGGAGGCGAAGTGCAGGGGCGTGCGGTAGGGAATGGCGTAGGGGATCGCCTGGACGGCCGCGATCTTCATCGCTGAAGAGGCCTTTCATTCAGAGCTGTGGCCAGCGCATTGTTCTGGTTTCTATACTGAATCCCCGGTTGGATCATGGTCGGAAATATCAGTAGTGACCAGTGTGACGAAATTCGCCAGAAGTTGCGAGCGTCCTTCACGTCTCCAGGCAATTGCCAGCTCAACAATTGGCGCATTCTCCAGCTCGCGGTAGTGCACCCCTTGCAACTGAACCGCGCGCACGCTGGACGGCACCACCGCCACCCCCGCACCAGCTGCCACAAAAGAAAGCACCGTGGAGGTTTCCTGCGCAATGTGGGCCACCCGGTGCTTGAACCCAGCAGCACGGCAGAGCTCAACGGTTTCGCGATACACCACCGAGCCCGGCGGATAGGTCACGAATTTCTGGTCCGTCAGTTCCGGCATGGACACCGGCCGATCCTCTGCCAGCGGCGAGTGGGACGGGATGGCAACCATGAGCGGCTCGCGCTGCATGATCCGGTACTCGATCTCCTGACTGGTGACCGGCGGCCGCAAAATGGCGGCATCCAGACTCCGGTCCAGCAGGGCGGATTCCATGGCGGGGGTCAACATCTCCCCGTGCAGATCCACGTTCAGCCCCGGATAAGCCTGCCCGGCAGCGCGCACGATCTGCGGCATCACACTGTAGGTGGCCGATCCTGAGAACCCCACGCGCAGCACGCCCGTGGCACCTGCACCCACCTGGTAGACGTCCGCCTTGAGCGCCTCGACGTCGTTGACGATCGCCCGCCCACGATCAAGCAGCAACTCCCCCGCTGCCGTCAGATCCACCCGCCGGGTGGTCCGGTCAAACAGCTTGACGCCCAACTGTTCCTCCAACTGGCGGATCTGCTGGGAGAGCGGGGGCTGTGCAATGTGCAGTCGTTTTGCCGCTCGCCCGAAGTGGCGTTCCTCGGCCACGGCAATGAAGTAGTTGAGCTGGCGCAGGTCCACGGCCACCCCTCAGCCCTTGTGGCTCAGGTCGATTCCACGCCCTTGGAGGTCCTCCCGCACCAGTCGGCGTTGGATCTTGCCCAGCATGGTGCGCGGCAGGTCCTCCACCTCCACGATGCGCCGGGGAACCTTGTACCGGGTCACCTTGGCGTAGCAGTGCTCGCGCAGCGCGGATTCGTCAAAGCTGTGCCCCTCCGCGGAAATCACCGCGGCCACCACAACTTCCGTGCCGTCCTCGGTTTTCAGGCCCACGACGGCGGCGTCCTCCACGGCGTCGCTGGTCCGCAGAGCGGTTTCCACCTCGCTGGGGGCCACGTTGAAGCCACCGGTGATGATGATTTCCTTGAGACGGTCCACCACGGTGATGAACCCGTCGTCGTCCACGGTCACGATGTCCCCGGTGCGCAACCAACCGTCACGCAGGGATTCGGCGGTGGCATCCGGGCGCTTCCAGTAACCCTGGAAAACCTGCGGGCCCCGGACCCACAGCTCACCCTCTTGTCCCTTGTCCACGTCCTGCATGGTCTCCGGGTCCACGGTGCGGATCTGCGTGGACGGGAAAGGAATGCCGATGGATCCGGCCCGCCGGTGGTCATTGAGCGGGTTGCAGGAGACCAGGGGGGAACATTCGGTCAGCCCGTAGCCTTCAATCAGCATGCCGTGGGTGTGCTGTTCCCATTCGTCCACCAGGTGAACCGGCAGTGCCATGGCACCGGAGACACCCACCGTGACTCCCTCCAGGGAGACACCCTTCTCATCAGCGGCTTCCATGACCTTCTGGTAGACCGGCGGCACGGCGGGCAGCACGGTGGCCCGGTGCTTCTTCATGGCCCCGATGATCAGATCCGGGCGCGGGGTGGGGAACAGCACCAATGTGGCCCCCAAAGACATGGCAAAGGTCATGCCCAGGGTCAGCCCGAAGGCGTGGAAGAGCGGCAGCGCACCGTAGACCACTTCCTTGGACCCCGAATCCAACCACTCCCGCCCCATGACGGCATTGGACTCCAGGTTCCGGTGGGAGAGCATGGCGCCCTTGGGCAGGCCGGTGGTGCCGGAGGTGTACTGCAACACGGCAAGGTCGTGTGCCGTGGGGTACGGGTGATCGTGGGCGATCGGCGGGTGATTGACCAATTCCTTCCACGGCGTGGTGCCTGTGGCCGGTGCCGTCAGATTGGCCCGCTGTTGCCTGAGCTTCTTCAGCGGCAGCCTGAGTGCTGTGCGCATCAGGCGGGGCATGGCCTGGGTGATGTCCACGGAGATGATGTGTTCCAGACCCAGGTCCTTGGGCAAGGACTGCACTGCGGCCGCAGCCTTGTCCCACACGATGGCCACCCGCGCACCGTGGTCCTCGAACTGGTGACGCAACTCAGGAGCGGTGTAGAGCGGGTTGTGTTCCACCACCACGGCACCCAGACGCATGGCTGCATAAAACGCGACGATGTGTTGTGGGCAGTTGGGCAGCACGATGGCCACGCGGTCCCCTGCCTCAACACCCAGGTCCTTCAGCCCTTGAGCCACCCGCTCGACGTCCTTGCCGAGGTCCTCGTAGGTCACGTCCGCGCCGAAGAAGCTGACAGCCGGCTTGGGACCGAACTGCGCCACCGAGCGTTCGAACATGTGGCTCAGAGAGGTTTCCGCAAGGTCCAGATCATGGGGCACTCCGGCGTCGTAGCTGGCCTGCCAGGGCCGGGCGGCCAGGAACTCTCGGGAGGTTCCGGGAGCCGATGACGAGGAGGCGGGATTGTGCTCAGGCATACGCACGAGCCTACCTGGGGCAGTGCCGCCAGGTCCCGGTCAGGACCACCCCCACACCCCAAGAATCTTGTGGCAATTTCATCTAGATGGGGGTCTGGGCACGTCGTGGCGGCATCCGGCACCGTATAGTGAGGGTATCCACGAGATCGGATCCACCCGCTTAGGAGGCGGACGGAGCCGTGGGGGCTCGATGAAGTCGAAGTCTTCGGCGCCACCGGGGACCCCACACCCTGGCACCGTACGGCTCCCCCAAATCGACCCGAGGTGTCTTCATGCCGTCCACTCTTGTTGCCGTCGTCGACGATCACGAAGTCGTCCGTGAGGGCATTCGTCTGGTCTCCATGACGTCCCAGGCCGACGTCAAGCTGGTGGGCTCCGCTGCAACCGTGCCCGCGCTGCTGGACCAGTTGGGTCGGGACCCAGAGAACGCTGCACTGACCGCCTGCGGTGCCAAGCGCATCGAGTGTGAGGTGGTCCTGTTGGACCTCTCCCTGACGGACCGCTCCCGCCCCTCGGACAATGTGGAGAAACTGCGCCAGGCCGGGATGAAGGTCTTGATCTTCTCCGTGGGTGAGAACGCCGCCTTGATCCGTGAGGCACTGCGCGCCGGCGCACTGGGCCTGGTCCGCAAGTCCGAGCCCCTGGAGCACGCGATCGAGGAAGCTCGCAACATTGCCGAAGGCAAACCGGTGATCACCAAGGAGCTGGCAGCGGCCATTGACGGCGACGTCGAATTCGCCCGCGCCAACCTGTCTCCCCGCGAACAGGAGACGTTGCGCCTCTACGCATCCGGGTTCGCCCAGGTCCAGGTGGCCCGCCGTATGGGCATCAAGCAGTCCGCTGTGAAAACCAATATCGACCGCATCCGTGAGAAGTACGCACGCATCGGTCGCCCCGCCCCCACCAAGATCGACCTGCGCATCCGTGCGATCGAAGACGGTCTGGTGGAACCGGAGGCTGACGTCAATTCCGTGGAATTGCGCCTCTAGATCCTTGTTCCCGCGGTGCTGCGGTTGCCTCGCACTGCCCCGCGTTGTCGTTTCTGCACGTTAGGGACCCCACCCCCTCGTGAGCCACTCCGCCATCAGCCCCCAGCTCAACTACAAGCGCGTGCCCTCCCGCCTGCGCCGCTCTGGGCTACCTTCCATCACCTCCCCCACCGCACTTGGGCCCTACGCCTACCGGTTGTACTGGTTGTGTCAGATCTGTCTGGCAGTTTTCTCCTTCAGTCTGATCATCGAAAGCCTGCCGCGGTTGGAGCAGTTGGGGCAGAGTTTCTACTCCTGGAGTTTCGGCTTCCTGTTCCTGCACCTGGTCAACACCGTGGTGATCCTGTTTGTGGGAATCCAACGCAAAGTGGTGATCTGGCCTCTGGTGGTGCTCACGGTCCTGGGGTTTGCCGCCGTGGCCTGCATGCCCTTGATGACACCCCACACGGTGGCCACGCAGAACCCCTGGATCCCGTCGTTCTTCATGGTGGCTTCCCTTGCCGTGGTCTACGTCTGGGGCGTGGTCACGGCACTGGTCTACGCCGGTGTCTGCACAGCCCTGTACGCTACGTTCAGCGTGGTGCTGGACTCTTCCGTGGAGCAGGGCCTGCCCTGGGAGGCCAGTCTGACCCGGCTGATGTTCATGGTGGTGGCCATCATGCTGATCTCCACCATTCGCAAGGTGGGGGACAACGCCGATGAGGCCTACAATGATGCTCTGGCCCAGGCCACAGCCTCCAAGCGCTCACACAGCCAGGCCGAGGACCAGGAACGACTGGACCGGTTGATCCACGACAACGTGATGGCAGCCCTTCTGGATGCCTCACGCGCCCCCGGCGTCGTGTCCAAACGGACCAAAGAACTGGCCCAACGCGCCTTGGGCGTGTTGGCCTTTGAGGAGAAGCGGGCCTCCGGCACCGCCACCACCTTGGTCCATGTACTGGAGGACGAGCTGTTGGAGGCGCTGACTCCGTGGCGCTCCCGCGTCCGCTTCACCTCCCTGACCCCCAACATCCGCCCGGTGGGCCAACCACGGGCCTTCCTGTCCACGGAAATCGCTCAGGCACTGGTCCAGGCCGTGACTGAGGCCGTGGCCAACAGCGCTCGCCATTCCGGGGCGGACGTCACGTACGTGACAGTCAGCGGCGGCTCCTGCCCCCCAACGCCCATCAACCCGCAAGGCTTTTATCTGGGGTTCGACATCCAGGACCACGGCCGCGGTTTCTTGATGCGCAGCATGGACGAGCGCAGGTTGGGTGTGCGCGTCTCCATTGTCGGCAACGTACGCAACGTGGGCGGGGACGTGGAGATCAATTCCCCCCCTGCACTGTGGAACGCACGTGATGATCACCTGGCCCCGTGATGCCAAACTCGCGCAGTAAGCACTCAGCAGGCTCCAAACTGCGGCGTCGGCTGCTGAGCGGTTGGAGGCGCCGCAGATCAGTCGGCGGATTCGACGCCGCCTTTGAACATCCGTGGATGTATGCCGCCGGGACCCTGTTGTTCTTTCCTCCGGTGGCCGTGGGGCTGGCGCTGGTGGGTCAGGCTCAGAACACCAGTGCTCAGCTGGCTGCTGTGGTCTTCTACTGCATCAGCGTGCTGTTGGCGATCGTCCCGTGGGGTTCGCGCCATTTGGGGGATCTGCAGACGGTCACCTCCTCCCTGCTGATGGTCCTGTGCGTGGCCGTGTCCTTTGAGGCACTGCAGTTGACGGCCGATGCCTGGAGCGCACCGTGGTACTCACTGGGCATCCACGCCTACCTGGCCTGCCTGGTGGTTCGACGACGCCCCGGATGGGCCTGGGCCACCCTGTGCATCTCCATCGCCCTGGCTGTGACCTACGGTGCGCGTTCAGAGGTGGGCCCGTTGTTCGGTGCCTTGATGTTGGCCTCCTTGGTGGGTCTGCTGGTGGCAGCACAGATTTTGGTGGCGGAGATGGAACGTCTGTTCACACGACGCCGTGAAGCATGGTCCCTGGGCGTGACCGCCCGCACAACGGATGAGGAGAACCAGGATGCCGTGAACGCCTCCATCCGCCGAGTTCAGGAGGTTCGCCGTATGACGGGTGGGTTGTTGGAGCGGATTGCGCACGACAGCTCCCCGGTGACCGATTACGACATCTCCCAGTTCCGCCTCACGGAGGCACAACTGCGGGATTCGATCCGTGGGCGCTCCATCGCCAATCCCCGTTTGCTGGAGGTCACCCGCAATGCCCGTGACCGCGGGGTCAAGGTGGACATTCTGGATGAACGTGGAGCCTTGCTGCCCCCGGCCATCATGGAGGTGGTCACCGATCAGGCGATTCTGGTGCTGGATGCCGCCACGGCCGGTGCCGTGACCATCCGCGCCTTCCCGCCGGATGACCCAACAGCCGTGTTCATCGTTCATGATCCAGGCGATGACGACTCCGATGCCGTGGCCATTGAGATCGCCCAGCACACCGGGGAGATCTCCGTCTTTTGACGGGTCCTCTGGAGCACTCCGGCTCATGTGACCACCCGGAGTCCAGCGCTTAAGTCCTCCACAACCGATGGGTGGCACGCGGGTTCAGTGAACCGTCCACGGATGATGGGGTTCACCGCGGCATCACCCGGCATGCAGCTCGCGATGATCCGTACCGTGCGGTCATGGACACCACACAATCGTTCACCAGCCACGCACCCGCCCGTCACACCCAAGCGCTGCTGGGCCCCGCAGCCGTGTTGGATCAACCAGCTCTGTGTGCGGACGGGCTGCCCCGTTGCCCGTGGGCACTGAGTTCCTCCGTGATCCTGGAGGACCACGACACCCGGTGGGGCCGCACACCCGTTAGATCATCCGGGTGGTTCGAGGCCCTGGCCCTGGAGGTTTTCCAGGCCGGGCTGGCCCCCGGTACAGCTCTGGGCAGACACGGCGCACTGCGGGAGGCCTTCCGCGAATTCTCCCCTCACGATGCCGCGCTGCTGGACGACGACGACGTGGACGAGCTCCTGCTGGACCCACGTATGATCCGTAATCGCGCCAAGCTGGTGGCTGTGATTGGGGTGGCACGCGTGACCCAGGCCTGGGACACGGAGGACTGGGAGGAACTGTGCACCCCCGGCGCCGGCGAGCACCTCACCCAGGACCGGGACGCAATGGCCCGATCGTTGGCCGTCCGTTTGCGGGGGCTGGGTGTGGCCCATGTGGGACCCGGAATTGGACAGCACTTCCTGGCACGCACCGGTGTTCTGCCCGCGCATGTTCCCGGGTGCCACCACGAGTGACCTCCGTGGCGGCCACCCGGACAGAAACCTGGTGGGGCGTAGGCAGCCCTCCC
The DNA here is from genome assembly GCF_012163155.1 of Kocuria subflava. Taxonomy (GTDB): domain Bacteria; phylum Actinomycetota; class Actinomycetes; order Actinomycetales; family Micrococcaceae; genus Kocuria; species Kocuria subflava. The sequence goes on along the minus strand of NZ_JAAVUN010000001.1, from coordinate 205,810 downwards.
CGGAAACACCTCTGGCAGGGGCGATGAAGGAAACGCCGCTGTTCAGTCCAGCAGCAGCGCAGGTTCCTCCAAGATCTTGGCCACATCCGCCATGAACCGCGCGGAAAGGTCACCATCCACCACACGGTGGTCAAAGGAGCCTCCCAGGGTGGTGATCCACCGCGGGATGATTTCTCCGTCCACCACCCATGGCTTCTGCTTGATGGTGCCAAAGGCCACAATCGCAACTTCACCGGGGTTGATGATCGGCGTGCCGATGTCGATGCCCAGGGAACCGATGTTGGTGATGGAGATGGTGCCGTTCTGCATGTCCCCCGGCTGCGTTTTGCCGGCGCGTGCAGTTTTGGTCAGGTCATCCAGCGCCACCGCGAGTTCGCGCAGGGACATGTCCTGGGCGTCCTTGATGTTGGGGACCATCAGGCCACGCGGGGTGGCGGCTGCAATGCCCAAGTTCATGTAGCGCTTGATGATGATTTCCGAATCCGTCCAGGTGGCATTGACCTGGGGGTTACGGGCGGTGGCCCAAATGATGGCTTTGGCCAGGATCAGCAGCGGTGTGACCTTGACGCCGTCAAAGTAGTCAGCCTCCTTGAGCCGCTTGACGAACTCCATGGTCCGGGAGGCGTCCACGTCCACAAAAATCGAGACGTGCGGAGCGGAGAACGCACTCTTGACCATGTTCTGCGCGGTCAGCTTGCGTACACCCTTGACGGGGATCCGTTGTGTCCGATCCCCTGCACCGGGGGCGTTGCCGGAAACCCAGAAGGAGTCAGGTCCGTCCGGGATTTCCCGCAGGTGAGCTGCGTAGGCGAGCAGGTCACGCTTGGTGACCTGGCCGGAGTCACCGGTGCCTGCCACGTCAGCCAGATCGATACCCATTTCCTTGGCCACCTTGCGCACGGGAGGCTTGGCCAGGGCAGGGCGCCGCGGAACGTCTGCGGCATCCGCGGCTGGGGCCTCCGTCGTCGTCGCCTTGGCACCGGAGGCTGCGTCCTGACGCTTGGTGTTCCACCAGGGGCCGCGCTCGGAGCCGGACTGCCCCAGACGGGTGCGGGAGATCAGGTCAGCGATTCCTTCCCCTAAACTGGGCCGTCCCGCGGACGGGGCTGCCGGGGCAGCGGGCTCAGGGGCGGGCGTGGGTGGCTGCACCTCCGTGGCTTGCCTGGGCTTACGACGACGCCGCAGCACGGGATCCGCCTTGGGGCCGGAGCCGACCAGTGCCTGGGTTCCCGGGCTGTCCGCACCTTCTACGGCTTGTTGGTGGGAACCGGCCTTGCCGTCCTGGTTGTCCCCCGAGCGGGCTGAGGCCCGGGAGGCCTGATCAGCCCCGCCCGTGTACCCGGGATCAGGGACGTTGCCGGGGGCTTCCGAGCTGTCCCCGATCACGATCAACGGGGTGCCGACCTCCACCGTCCGGCCCTCGTCCACCAGGAGATCCAGCACGGTGCCTTCCCAGGGGGAGGGCAGTTCCACCAGGGATTTGGCGGTTTCAATCTCCACCAGCACCTGGTCCACGGCCACGTCTTGACCGGCCGTGACCTTCCAGCTGACGATTTCAGCCTCGGTCAGTCCCTCGCCGACGTCGGGGAGGGCGAAAACCTCAGACATTGCAGTCTCCCTTCGGTTCGTTCCGCGCACCGTCCCGGGGTGCACAGGTCCTTGAACCAGTCCTCAGATCAGTACGCAAATGCTCGTTCCACCGCATCCAGGATGCGGTCCAGATCGGGGACGTAATTCTCTTCCATGCCCGCCGGCGGGTACGGAAGGTGGTATCCACCAACCCGCTGTACGGGCGCTTCCAGGCTGTAGAAACAACGATCCGTGATGCGGGCCGCAATCTCTGCGCCCAGCCCACCGAACACGGGGGCCTCATGGGCAACCACCATGCGACCCGTGCGGTTCACGGAGGCCTCCAGGGTGTCAAAGTCGATCGGGGACAGCGAGCGCAGATCCACCACTTCCACGGATTTTCCGTCCTGTGCCGCAGCTTCTGCCACGGCCATGGCCACGGGCACCAAGGGACCCCAGGTCACCAGCGTGAGTTGGTCACCTTCGCGGACAACCTGGGCGGTGAAAGGATCCTCCGTGGTGGGACGCAGCAGGTCCACCTCGCCCTTGAGCCAGTACCGCCGCTTGGGTTCCAGGAAGATCACCGGGTCCGGGCTGCTGATGCACTGCTGGATCATCCAGTAGGCGTCCTGCGGGGTGGAGGGCATCACGATCCGCAAACCGGCGGTGTGGGCAAAGAGGGCTTCCGGGGACTCCGAATGGTGTTCCACGGAGCCGATCACCCCGCCGCTGGGGATGCGGATGGTAACGGGAACGGGGACGTCGCCGTCGGAGCGGGCGTGCATCTTGGCCAGCTGGGTGGTGATCTGGTTGAAGGCAGGGAAGGTGAAACCGTCGAACTGGATTTCGCACACGGGCCGGTAGCCGCGCATGGCCATGCCCACCGCCGTGCCAACAATCCCGGCCTCACCCAGGGGTGTGTCCCGTACCCGGTGGGCCCCAAAATCTCCCTTGAGACCTTCCGTGATGCGGTACACCCCGCCCAGGGATCCGATGTCCTCACCCATCAGAAGCACCTTGGGGTCATCCGTCAGGGCTCGGCGCATGCCCAGGTTCAGGGCCTTGGCCATGGTGGTGCGCAACGTGGACTCCGAGTCGTCGAGCTGGTTCATGCCCGCCCTGCTTCCGTAACTGAGTGATCATCACTGCCCGCCAGGGACTGGTCGGCGCCATCTGTCAGGAAGGAGTCCTGGTAGTCGCGATACCACTGGCGCTCTTCCTCCACCAGGGGGTGCTGGGCTGCGTAGACCACGTCAAAGCGCTGCTCCAGGTCTTGTGGTCCACCGTCCAGGATCCCGGCACGGGTTTCCTTGATCCAGGCGTCGGTCTCGGCCTCCAGATCGGTGAAGTAGTCCTGATCCACCCCGTACTCGTGGTTCAACAGAGCTTTGGTGCGCAGCAGGGGGTCCCGTGTGGCCCACCGCTGTTCTTCATCCGTACGGCGGTACTTGGTGGGGTCATCGGCGGTGGTGTGTGCTCCGAGCCGGAAGGTTTCGGCCTCGATCATCACGGGGCCGCGTCCTTCGCGGGCTTCTGCCACGGCCCATCGGGTCACGGCCAGGACCGCCAGCGGATCGTTGCCGTCCACCCGGACACCTTCAAAACCGTAGCCCGCCGCACGTGTGGCCAGCGGTACGCGGGACTGGGTGGAGAAGGGCACGGAGATGGCCCACTGGTTGTTCTGCACAAAGAACACCACGGGGGCGTCATAGGAGGCTGCAAACACCATGGATTCGTGCACTTCACCTTCGGTGGATGCGCCGTCGCCGTAGTAGACCAGGACAGCAGCTTCCGGAGGCTGTGATTCACCGGCCAGTTGCGCCAACGTGGCGTCCTGGGTGATGCCCATGGCATACCCCACGGCGTGGGGCACTTGGGAGCCCAGCACCAGGGAGTAGATGTGTGTTTTGGTCTCTGACGGCTTCCAGCTGGAGGCTGCATGGCCACGGAACTGAGTCATCATCTGATCGGCCGGTACGCCGCGTTCCAGGATCACCGCGTGCTCACGGTAAGACGGGAACACGTAGTCGTGCTCTCCCACGGCACGTGCTGAGCCCACCTGTGCGGCTTCCTGGCCGCGCAGTGGGGGCCACAGCACTATCTGCCCCTGTCGTTGCAGTGCAGTGCACATCTCATCCAGCCGCCGGGCCCGGAACATGGAGCGGTACAGGCTCTGCACGGTCTGAACATCCACGTCCTCAACCCACGGTCCAAAGCGTGAGTTCTCACACCGCTGGCCGTTTTCATCCAGCAGACGGACCACGTCCAGTGCGGATTCCACCGTTGCCGGGTGCGCTCCCGTGCCGGCGGTGGCACGGGCGTCGTGCGGATCCAGCAGCTGCGGGGAGGTGTTCGGCGTTGGTGTCATGTGGACGCCCCCTGGTGTGACAGTGGTGTGAGGATCGGCTGCCGCACCACCCGGCCGGGTCTCGGAAGGACCCGCGACGTGGCACGTTGGTATGAGTCAGGAGCTTACGGGACGGGGTGCCCGGGTGCGGAAGGCAGGGGTGAGAAGTTCCGACACACTCGCAGGAAACGGTCGTTTGCCTCTGGCTCTCCGATGGTCACGCGCACACCTTCTCCGGCGAATCCCCGCACCGCCAACGCCTGCTCCGTACAGGCGGCCACAAACCGCTCGGAATCCTCCCCCAGATCCAGCCAGACAAAGTTTGCCTGAGTGCCCGGGACCCAGCAGCCCATCTGTGCAAGCTCTGCTTGGACACGGTCCCGTTCGGCGGTGATCCGGTTGACCCGTTGTGCCACCTGATCCGGGTTGGCCAAGGTGGCCACCGCGGCCGCCTGGGCCAGTTCAGTCACGGCAAAGGGCACGGTGACCTTGCGCAGTTGTTGGGTGATGGGCTGTTGAGACAGGCTGAATCCCACCCGCAGTCCGGCCAGCCCGTGGGCCTTGGAGAACGTCCGCAGCGCCACCACATTGGGATGGGCCTGGTAGGTGCGCACTCCTTCCACCACATCAGGGTCGGACTGGAACTCCCGGTAGGCCTCGTCCACCACCACCACGACGTCGTCGGGCACCTTGGCCAGGAAATCATCCACTGCCGCCTGGCTCAGGGAGGGGCCGGTGGGGTTGTTGGGTGAACACAACAGGATCACCCGGGTGCGTTCGGTGACGGCGGCCAGCATGGCCTCCAGGTCATGGGAACCGTCCGGGCGGTTGGGCACCTGGACGTTGGCCGCACCCGCCGTGGTGACCAGGATCGGGTAGGCCTCAAAGGACCGCCAGGAGTAGAGGACCTCATCGGCCACCCCGTCGGCACCGGTCCCGGCAAAAGCAGCGATGATCTGGGACAGTGCCCCCAGGCTGCCGGCTGCCGTGACCACGTCCTCGGCAGGCACCCCCAGAGTTTGTGCGATCTGTTCCCGCAACCGGACCGTGGCCGGATCTGGGTACCGGTGCACACCAGCTGCAGCGTGGGCAATGGCCTCCTGGGCAGCGGGCACTGGCCCCCACGGGTTCTCGTTGGAGGAGAGCTTGTAGGCCACCAGGCCCTCAACGGGAACCGGGGGTTTGCCTGCGGCATAGGAGGGCAGCGCACTCAGTGCAGCGCGGGGTCGAATGGGGCTCATGGCCTCACTGTAACGCCCGCGCCATCGGGGTCACTTCAAAGAGCGGATCGGAAGATGGTGGAAGAATGTTCCGCATGGCTCAGACCCCTTCAGCACCTGCAGCATCCGACTCCCTCTACCTGGAACCCACCCTGTTGGACTCGGGACGGGTTTCCCTGGCCCAGGCTGAACCCGCCGTGGCCTTGGGCGCCCTGGACGGGCGTTACCGGCCCGCCGTGGCGGCTCTGGTGGATCATCTGTCCGAGGCTGCGTTGAATCGCAACCGGGTGCACGTGGAGGTCGAGTGGTTCATCCACCTCTGCGAAAACTCCGTACTGCCCGGGCTGCCCACCTTGAGCCCGGAGCAGGCCTCCGGTTTGCGCCAGATCGTCCTGGACTTCGACTCCGCAGCGATTGCCGAACTGGCACAGATCGAGGCCGTGACGGTCCACGACGTCAAGGCGGTGGAGTACTTCATCGGGCGTCGGCTGGCCGACCTGGGACTGGATGACCTCAAGCCCCTGGTTCACTTTGCGTGCACCTCAGAAGACATCAACAACCTGGCCTACGCAGTCGGCATCCGGGATGCCGTCCTGGATGTCTGGGTGCCGGCAGCCCGCGCCCTGGTGGAGCAGATCTCCGGTATGGCCCGGGAGTCCTCGGAGGTGCCCATGCTCTCCCGGACCCACGGCCAGCCGGCCACCCCCACCACGCTGGGCAAGGAACTGGCGGTGTTCGCCCACCGTCTGAACCGCCAGATCCAGCGCGTTCAGACCACACAGTTCCTGGGCAAGATCAATGGCGCCACCGGCACCTACGCAGCCCACAGCGTTGCTGCCCCGGATGCCGACTGGCAGCAGATTTCACGTCAGTTCGTGGAGTCGCTGGGGCTGACCTGGAACCCGCTGACCACGCAGATCGAGTCCCATGACTGGCAGGCAGAGCTCTACGCGGACGTGGCCCGGTTCAACCGGATCCTGCACAACTTGTGCACGGATGTCTGGTCATACATCTCCATCGGATTCTTCCGCCAGGTGCCCGTGGCCGGTGCCACCGGCTCCTCCACCATGCCGCACAAGGTCAACCCCATCCGGTTCGAGAACGCAGAGGCCAATCTGGAGATCTCGTGTTCGCTGCTGGACACCCTGGGTGCCACCCTGGTGACTTCCCGCTGGCAGCGTGACCTCACGGATTCCTCCTCCCAGCGCAACATCGGCACCGCTTTCGGCCACAGCCTGCTGGCCATCTCCAACGTGGCCAAGGGCCTGGAGCGCTTGGATGTTGCCGATGACGTCATGGCCGCCGATCTGGAAGCCAACTGGGAGGTCCTGGGCGAAGCCATCCAGACCGTGATGCGGGCCGAGGCCATTGCCGGCACCCCCGGCATGGATGACCCCTATGAGCGCCTCAAGGAACTCACGCGCGGTCACCGTGTGGACAGCACACGCATGCAGGAGTTCGTGGCGGATCTGGGCCTGAGCCCCGCAGCTCACCAGCGACTGAGTCAGCTGAGCCCGGCCACCTACACAGGTGGGGCTGCCTCCCTGGTCTCCCACCTGGACTGAGGCCCCACACCCTGCACGACGACGACGGGCCCACGTTTCACATCCAGTGAAACGCGGGCCCGCCGTGACTCTTTGCACCGGTGACAACCGACCCGGTGCGTCAGGAAGCGCGGGGCACCCATCCTGGCGTACGTACCCGCCGCCGCCACGGTGTTCCGGTGCGCGGTCCCACGAACTCTGCTTCAGCTCCTGCTCGGGCCAAGTGGTCCTGGGCCACATCCCCCAAGCGCTGCGCCATCAGAACAAACGTGATGGCCTGGACGGCATCCTCTGCGCCCACGGCCACACGGTCCCACCAGGCAGTGGGTGCCGTGTTCTGCGCAGCCTGGTCTTCTGCAGGTTCCATCTGACCGGTGCTCTCACCGGTCGGCACCACGCCATGGGTGTGCAGCACAGCAAAGGACCTCAACCCACAGCGCAATGGAGACTCCAGAGCCGCAAACCCCTGCCCCAATGCGTCACTGATTTCCCACGCAGCCCCCACACTGACCACCGCCGGGCCCACCACCACGGCGAGGCTTGCCGCCGGGTCCTGCATGATCACCTGCGCCACGATCTCCTCGGCCGCCCACGCACAGCCGAGGTTCCAGAGGTCAAGAACGGTGCCCTGGCGCAGGTACAGGGTGGAGGTGTCGGCGTCGAACTCATAGGGCGCATCCCTGCCCGTCCGAGCCGCGGTGCCGGCTGACCCCGTGGCAGACATTCCGACGACGTGATCCACCAGGCCACCGCTGAGGCGCGAGGCTTCCTGGGCATGAAGAAGGATGGCGCACAGCACCGGGGAGACGTCCATGGTGACGTCGTCGTGAGCGGCAAAAGCGTTGAGCAGCGCGATCTCGGAATCCACGCGGTCCCGGTCGACCGCCGTGGAGAGTTGTTCCAGGACGTCGTCCGCCACGCTGCAGGCAATCAGACGAGTCAGGGATTCCGTGGCATGCACTGCGCGGGTGGCGTTGAGCAACCGGCTGGTGCGGCGAACCGCGGGGATGGTCATGGTGGGGTCCTCTGGAGGGGGGTGAGGATGAGCGGATCGTGAACTGCGGGCGGTGAGCCGAATCAGAGGCACCTCCCGATCGATCCCCTGAAGCTCAACGTCTAGACATTTTGTCAGCCCAGAAGATACCGAACTTGGAACTTCCTGGGAACCCCAGCCTGACACAAGCGCGTGTGATGTAACCAACTTGTAGGTATGCGCGCCATCCTACGTGCTGACCTGCAACAATAAGTCACACTGATACCTATACGTATGAATCCACCTGTACGTGACTGCATGTGAGTACCCATGGTGCGGCGGCACCACGTCACCAAGTACCCATGGATGACAAAGCGGGTGGGGTCAAAGGACCCCACCCGTTTGCATCACACAGGCAATTCCCAGTTGGACTCAGCTGTCCCCGGCCGCCTTGTCCCCCGTCAACTCACCGGCAGATTCATCCTTCTTGGACCGGCGACCACGGCCTTTCTTGCCGCCCTTGTCATCCTCGAACTTAGGAGCGCGGTCAATCTCTGCCAACACCGGCGGGAAGGATGAACCCAACTCACCGAAGGCCTCATGGGTGGACTTGACCACAGTGCGGGCCAGTGCGTAGTTGGCACCTCCGCCAACAATGGCACCCAGACCGAATGGGAGCGCACGTCCGATGAACGCCCCGGACTGACGCTTGAGGAAACGCTTGATGAACATGTTGTGCAGCGTTCGGGTCACGGTGGTGCCCTGGGCGGAACCGGAACCCAGCATCAGGCCCCAGTTGCTGTTGGCCATGCCTGCCTTGCCACCCTTGGCCAAAACCTGGCCCATGAGCGCCTCACCGTCTTCACCCAGCATCAGGGCCATGACCATGGCGCGAGTCTTGTCCGGATCCTCCGTGGAGACACCGTGCAGCTCTGCAATGGACTGGGCGTAGAGAGCTGTCATCTCCAGGTAGGCACCCACGGAGGCTGCTGACACACCCAGTGAGGCCACGGTGCCGATTCCCGGAACCATGGCAACACCGCCAGTGGCACCACCGCCTGCCGTCACGGCACGGACGTACTGCTTCTCCAGACGCTTGGCGATCTGGGCGGGGGTGTCATTGGGATGCTGACGCCGCTGGCGCTTGACCCAGTGCAGCACCACGGGTCGCTGGACGCGCAGGGTTGTCTCCAGGAAGTTGGCGGTCGCCTGCGTGGGCTTGCCTGAATCGTCGAATGCATTCTTGATGGGGTTGAAAACCACGTGAGGACTCCTCCACTTGAGGTGACCGGCTCAGCCACCACGTCTATGACCTTAGCCCGGTCACGGTGCTCGTCATTGAACTCCACGCTATTTCACCAGTCATCAGCACACTGCCGGGTTCGCCTCCAGCGGACTGTCTGGTGAACAGAATGCTCCCCTCTGTCCTAGCATCAATTCATACCCGACCACAGCTGAGCTTGAGGAGTTCTCCTGCCTTCATCACCTGATTCCTCGATCCCTCAACGGTTTCTCAAGGACCTGGATGCTGTGGCCACCGTGGAGTACGACTCCACCACTCGCGGTTGGATCCTGAGCATCGGCGGGACCGAACAGTCCCACGTGGATCTGGAGGACTCGCACCGGGTCTTCTACGAATACCTGCAGCGTGTGGCCAACGTGGTGGATGTGGTCAAGGACCCGGGGGTCCCGGTGCAAGCCGTTCATCTGGGCGGCGGTGCCATGACGCTACCCAGGTACATGACCGCCACCAGGCCAGGCTCACGGCAGATCGTGGTGGAGCTGGCCCGGGAACTCCCAGATTTTGTGACCACGCATCTCCCGTTGCCGCCGGAAGCGCAGATCCAGGTGCTGACCGGGGACGCCCGTGAGTCCCTTCCCCGTCTGCGGGAGGTTGGCGCAACACCGGTGGATGTGGTGGTCCTGGACGTCTTTGCAGGCGACGGCGCACCGCAACACTTACGGGAGCGCTCCTTCTACCGGGAGATTCGCGAGGTCATGACACCGCACGGGATCTTGTTGGTCAACGTGGGCGATGATCCCGGACTGGCATTCTTTCGCGAGCAAGCCCGCGCACTGAGTGTGGCCGAGGACAGGGGCTCGCAGCCGGTGTTCCAGGACGTGTGGTGTTTGACGGAGGCCACCATGACCTCCGGCCGCCACGCAGGCAACCTGATCTTGGTGGCATCCAGCCAACCACTACCGGGGTGGTGGAAGGAACACCTGATGGCGGCAGGCCCCCATCCGGCAGCCGTGCTGGACGGATGGGACCTGAGCCAATGGCTCGCTGAGCACCAGAGGTGAACCGTCACCCGGTGGTGAAGGTGTTCAGGTCCCCACGGGCATCTTCGTAATGAGCATCAACCGTGAACACGGCTCCGGGTGCATCTGATCCCTGAATGCTGCGCAGAAGGTCACGGACTGCCCACCTGGGGCCTTCCGCCACCACGCGGACTGAGCCATCCGATTCATTCACGGCCGATCCGCTGAGCCCGAGCTTCTCCGCTTGTTTCCAGGTCCAGTACCGGAAGCCCACCCCCTGGACGGTGCCTTGCACCACTGCGGTGACGCGGATGGGTTGTTCGGTGTCCAAGGTCTGCTCCTGATGGTTCTGGGATGCACTGGCCATGTCCTGGGACCTGTTGGCCTTTGCCCCGGGCCTGAAACCCAAGAAGTTCTGCCCCGGATGCTGCAACGGGGCCGGGCGCTGCTTACGTCCCGTTAGTCGTGACAACCACCCGAGTGGCCCGCCTCCGGGCTGGGATGCGTGTTCTGACATGTTCGGACCTCAATCCTGGGTGACGTGCGCGGGTCAGTTGCCCGGCGTGGGTTCAGCCGTTCCGCCTGCCGGAGTGGCGGCATCCGAGCCCGCAGAGTCCGTGGCGTCTTCGAACGCGCCTGCCAAGTCATCGGCCGTGCGCACATTCTCCAGGTCCACTTGCTGATCCGCCACCACAAAACTCGGGGTTCCCGGCAGCTCCAGTTCACCGGCCTGCTGGGAGTGAGCATCCACGATCTGCGCCACTGCGCCGGAGCTGTAGTCCCCGGTGAACTGGTCTACATCCAGCCCCAAGTCCTCGGCCGTGGTCACAAAATAGTCGTCCAGCTCCCCGCCGCTGAGCGGCGTCCAGTCCTCAGCGTTCTCATACAGGTGTGAGGCATATTCGTGAGCCTGATCCTGCATGGCCGCGGCTTCCACTGCACGCGCCGTGGGGACCGCGTTGTCATGGATGGGTAGCGGGTAGTTCTTGACCATGACCGTGACGGTGCCGTCCAGGGATTCGGCAGCCTGTTCCACCAGCGGATGCGCTGACTGGCACGCGGGGCATTCGTAGTCCGTGTACATGGTGACCACCGGAAGGTCATCCACGGTGTTCAACGCGTACCCGGAGTTGATGGCCTCATCCACGTAATCCTGGCCTTGGGAGGCGCCGTCGCCACCTGCCTGTGGATCAGAGGCCGCAGGTTGCTCCGTGGTGCCGGCAGTCTGCTCCGCAGCGCTCTGCGTGGCAGCGGCATCCCCCGAACCATCGGTCCCGTTTCCACCGCAAGCTGTCAGCAACAACACAGAGGCACCGAGCAGTGCGGCAGCACTTCTGGCATGGCGACCTGGAATCCGCAGTGCGGGGATGCTGGGCATGGGACGTCCTTTCGAGTGCGTGATCAATCACGGTGGGGCCCGCCAGGTGGCAGTGGCCTCACCAGCAGTCAACCATGTGGGGCTTACCGACGCCGGGGTGGTTGCCGAACGTGGCCTGGCCCCGGCGCCAGCAATCGCAGCGGCCCGATTGCCCACCCCTGCAGCGTCGCGCAGGTCAGTCGGCAGTCAACCGCACCAGCTCACGGTTGAAGGCCTCCAAGTCACCGGGGTTGCGGGAGGTCACCAGGTTGCCGTCCACCACAACTTCACGGTCCACCCATTCAGCACCTGCATTGCGCAGGTCCGTGGCAACCGAGGTGTAGGAGGTCATGGTCCGGCCGTTGACCAGGCCGGCTTCAATCAGGATCCAGGGAGCGTGGCAGATGGCGGCAATGGGCTTCTGGGCGGCATCGAACTCCTTGACCAGCCGTAGAGCTTCCTGATCCAGGCGCATGGTGTCCGCGTTCAGCGTGCCACCGGGCAGCACCAGGGCGTCAAAATCGGCGGCCTCAACGGTCTCCAAGGCTTCGTCGACGTCGTATTTTCCGGAATGTTCCCAGTCACCCTGCATGGCGGTGATCTGACCTTTTTCCGTGGAGAGCAGCACGGGCGTTCCACCGGATTGGCGAACGGCGGCCCACGGTTCCGTCAACTCCGGTTCCTCCACACCATTGGTGGCGATGAAGGCGATCTTCTTACCGTTCAGGGAGGTCATGGCATTCACGTCCTAGTCGTCGTAGACATCAGGCCTCTGGAACATGGGGTGCGCAGTCGGCGCCCTCCACCAGAAATGGCCAGCTTGCTTTATGTTCTCACCCCAGAACCAGATCCGCAGCTGTGTCCGCCGTCCAAGAACCACCTTGCGCCGCACCAGGTGGGTGGATCACACTTTCTGCTTGGTGTGCCCCGGGTCCTCACCGGGCAGCAACCGCGATCCACTGCTCGAGCCCTAGGAGTTCCATCCGTGGCACCAATGATTCCCCTGCAGATCGGCCTGACGGTCGTCGGCCTCCTGGTTGTGGTTCTGGGAGCCGTGATCGGTGACGGACTGCTGCTGTTGATCGGTGGCCTGATGACCGCCGTGGCCGTGACAGGCCTGGGCATAGCCCTGCGAGCGCGCGCCAGGGAGTCCCACCACACCCGCTGAGGTGCCCCGCTCAGGCTGCCCTCTTGGGAGGCAGGCCCACCACGGTTTCCTCCACCCGCAGGCCCCGCAAACCTGCCACTCGTTCCAGGTCCTGGCGGATCTGATCCGCATTCGGTTCCGAACCGGGGGTCCTGGGCTCGATCTCCACCTGCAGCACCTCCGCCTCCCGCGGGTCGGTCACGATCTTGGCACTGACCGTCTGCACACCATCGGCCTGGCTGAGTTCTTGCAGATCCTCCACCAACACTCCACTCAAGCTGCGCTGTTGATCCTCCGTGTAGGTCAACGTCAGGTTGTTGTGCTGGACCACCACCTGATCCACGCGCGTGGGGGTCATGGCAGGTGTCTGGACGGACTGTGAGCTCTCCAAGGCGGACTGAACCTGCTGGACAGTGGCATCTTGCGACGGGTCCGCCTCAAGATAGGTGGTCAGCCTCAGATGATCGCCCACCTCCACCGCCCACCGCTCGCCCACACCGGCTTCCCTGAGTTGGTCCAACGCCTGGATGCCAGCCCCCGTGAGGGTGATGGACTGATCGGAAACCAGCCCCTGGCTCGGTCCCGTCACGTGGCTGCCATCGGAGAGGTAGATGGTGATCTCCCCCAGAGAGATGCCCTGAGCGGCCAGACCCTGTTGTTCGGAAGCGGTGACCGCCGCCTGCCTCACCGAACGAATGTTCTCTTCACTGCTTTCAGCGCTCATCACCACACCGATGTCAGCAGAGCCCGTCCGCCCGGCCTCCGAATCCGTGTAGGTGCCCATCACAGAGGCGGAGGTGACGCCGTTGATCTTGCACAGCACCTCTTCCACGCCCGGAACGTACACGGGGACGTCGTCGTCGCCGGCTATGGGGTCCGGTCTGACCAGGCCGTCGTCGTCAGCGTTGGGGCGGGGTTGGTCGCAACCCGCGCTGTAACCCCAGGCAGGAAGCTCCACACCCTGCGCCACCACAGGTTCCGGTGTTTCGCGGTTGGGTGGAGCAGCAATTTCTTCCGTTGACGCATTGTGCTCAGCGCTGTCCTGGCAACCGCTCAACGTCAGGGGAAGCAGCACCAAGGTGCCGGCGGTCAACCACCGACCTGCCGATGCCACGTGCCGGGCCGAGTGCGAGTTCATGCGTGGATCCTGACGTCTGGGCGCAGATGCCCGTGGGCGTGGAACGCAGACACCCTCAGGTGCACTGCAACCCTCAGGATAGTGGGCAGGAACCCGTGAACAGATCAGTGTCCACCTTGTTGGGCTGCCAACAGGGACAGGAAGTGGTGGCGCATCCGCTGCCGGTCAGCCTCCTGTCCCGTGATCAGGCGGAAGGCGTCCACCGCCTGCCCAACGGCCATGGCACCGCCGTCCAGAACCGGGCACCCCAGGGAGCGTGCGTGGCGAATCAAGGGGGTGTCCACGGGCAGGTAGATCACGTCTGCCACCCAGTGCTGGGCGGTGACCAGAGAAAGATCGATGGGCGCACCTGGATGATGGTGCATCCCGATGGGGGTGCAGTTGACCACCCCGTTGGCCTGGGCCACGTGGGAGGCCAGGTCTTCCTGCCCCACTGCCTCGATGACTGCGTCCGGGAAGTAACGGCTCAGGGCAGCGGCGCGTTCCTGCGCGCGGTCCTGGTCCAGATCGAACAAACTGAGGTGTTCCACCGCCGAATCCAACAGGGCGTAGGCAACCGCAGATCCTGCCCCACCTGTGCCCAACTGCACCACACGACCTTTGGGCACCTCCGGGAGCTCAGCAGCCAGCGCTGCGGAGAACCCGGTCTGGTCCGTGTTGTGTCCCATGAACTTGCCATCCCGGATGAGCACGGTGTTGACCGCCTGCAAGGCCTGAGCACGTTCGGAGACCTGATCCAAGTGCTGCAACACGGTTTGTTTGCACGGATGGGTGATGTTGAACGCGTTGAATCCCAGGTCCCGTCCGGCCCGCAGCAACTCGCCGACGTCATCGCCGGGGCGCCCGATCACGGTGAGGTCCACTGGACGGTAGATGTACGGCAGCCCCTGGGCGGCACCCTCTGCCTCGTGCATGGGCGGGGTCAGACTCTGGGTGATGCCATCACCGATCAGACCGACCAGATAGGACTCGTGAACTGTGCTCATGGCAGCTGGACCTCGCATCGTGTCAGACAGTTCCTGCAGGCAGACCCACACGTTATGACGCCGGTCACGCCATCACCCCAGTTGTTGCAGGCTGTTCGCATCGGTCCCGCCGCACGATCGTCGGACCGTGGGTCAGGTCAGCCGTTGAGCCCCACTGCGTAAGCCGTGCCCTGCCCGCTGGCCTTCACGGAGGAGCCGTCAGTACGGCACCAGACGGAGTGCCCTGCGGTGAGGTGGTGGCTGAGTCCATCCACCTCCAAGGTCAACTCCCCGTCCGTGCACAGAACCACGCAGGTGTTGCCCGGCAATTCACGGTCCTGGCCACCGGCGACGACGGCGCAGACAAGGCTCAGGCGGTCGTCCCACAACGGGTAGTGGCGCAGACCGTCCGCGCCGGCAGGAGCATCGATGGGATCGGTGTCCTCCTGCTCAGGGTTCACGATGGCCAGCAGTTCCGGGACATCAATGTGCTTGGGCGTCAGTCCGGCACGCAACACGTTGTCCGAGCAGGCCATGAGTTCCACGGCGGTGCCACGCAGGTAGGCGTGCAGTTGACCGGCCGGGGTGAAGATGGCTTGTCCCGGCTCCAGGATCACGTGGTTCATGCACAGCGCCACCAACAGTCCGCGATCCCCTGGGTGCCGCCCGGAGATGTAGCGCAACAGTGCGCCCAGTTCGTCATGGGTGGGCAGGCGATCAACGGCGTGCATCAAATCCGCCAGGGCCACCTGGGCTTGGTCATGGGGAAGCTGCAGCACCTCTGGCAGCACAGGCCGCCCGGTTGCCAGGATCTCCCGCAGCCACTGCTGATCCAGCGCCTCGGCCAGAACGGCCAACTCGGCGTTGCTGCGCACACCGCTGAGAGTTTCCACCCGGGTCACGGCCACGCCGATCTCCGGCTTGGGCTGGCGATCCTTGTAATTACGAGTGGAGGCGGACAACTCCACTCCGGCGGCTTCCTCCCGCTGCCACCCTTCCTCGGCCTGCTCGGGCGAGGGGTGGACCTGAATGGACAGAGGAGCGTCAATGGCCAGGATCTTGAGCAGGAAGGGGAGATCGCCGTCGCTCTGCAGGGCTGAGGTCAGCGAACCCAGGAGGCGGGCGGGGTCCTCCTGCAACAACTCGATGACCGTGACCTCCCGGCCGTCAACGCTCACCACGGACGGTCCGGACGGGTGCGAACCCACCCAGAGTTCGGCCTCAGGTGTTGCTGACGGCACCTCCCGGGACTGCATGCGTGCCAGCACGGATCGTGAACCCCACGCATAGTCCTGGATCGGGTCAGTGGTCGCAAAAAACTCAGCCATGGGCCCATGGAAGCACAACCACCTGCGGGCATCCTGGTGTGGCACGTCCTGCGGGAGGGATTGCTACCAGACTCACACCCACGGGCACCCCCTTGTCCCCCGATGTGAGTCCCCTGCCGGTGCCACGGACAGGACTGTGGCGCGCAACCAACGGGCACAGCAACGGATCACCAGTCACCGTGAACTAAGGTTCGAACTATGACAATTGAGCTTTCCGAGTCATTCAAGGCATACGACGTCCGCGGGATCGTGGGCCAGAGCATCACCGCCGAAACCGTGTGCGCCACGGGTGCCGCATTCGTGGACGTTCTGGGCCTGGCAGGTTCCACTGTTCTGGTGGGAGGGGACATGCGCCCGTCCTCCCCCGAATTCATTGACGCTTTTGCAGAAGGCGCCACAGCCCGCGGGGCCGACGTCGTGAAGATCGGGCTGATCTCCACGGACGAGCTGTATTTTGCCTGCGGTGTGATGGATGCAGCTGGGGTGACCTTCACCGCCAGCCACAACCCAGCCGCCTACAACGGCATGAAGATGTCCAAGGCCGGTGCCGTGCCTGTGTCCTCGGAGACCGGTCTCTACGAGATCCGCGATCGCGCCCAGGCTTACCTTGCCGAGGGCGTCGAGTCCGTGGAGAACCCGGGGTCCGTCACGGAGCGTGACGTGCTCAAGGACTACGCCGAGTTCCTGCGTGGGCTGGTGGACCTCTCCGCCATCCGCCCCCTGAAGGTGGTTGTGGACGCCGGCAACGGCATGGGCGGCAAGACCACCCCCGCCGTGCTGGGCGACACAGTTTTGACCGGACTGCCCCTGGAGATCGTGCCCCTGTACTTCGAGCTCGACGGCACTTTCCCCAACCACCCGGCCAACCCGCTGGAGCCGGAGAACCTGGTGGACCTGCAGAAGGCCGTGGTTGAGCACGGCGCGGACATCGGCTTGGCATTCGACGGCGACGCCGACCGCTGCTTTGTGATCGACAACAACGGTGACCCGGTCACCCCCTCTGCCATTGCCGCTCTGGTGGCCGAGCGCGAGATCGCCCGGGCCCAGGCCGACGGCGAGCAGGAACCCGTGGTCATTTACAACCTGATCACCTCCAAGGCAGTTCCTGAGCTGGTGACTGCTCGCGGTGGGCGCCCGGTCAAGACCCGCGTGGGCCACTCCTTCATCAAGGCCGTCATGGCGTCTGAGGGTGGCGTTTTCGGCGGTGAACACTCGGCGCACTACTACTTCCGGGACTTCTTCAACGCAGACACCGGCATGCTGGCCGCCATGCACGTCCTGGCCGCCCTGGGTGAGCAGGAGGGCCCGCTCAGCGAACTCATGGACAGCTACTCGCCCTACGTCGCCTCCGGTGAGATCAACTCGGAGATCGAGGACAAGAAGGCCGCTGTGGACCGCGTGCGTGAGGCCTACGCGGGCCAGGACGTCTCCGTTGAGGACTCCGACGGCACCACCTTCACCTCCGAGTCCCAGAACTGGTGGTTCAACCTTCGCCCGTCCAACACGGAGCCCTTCCTGCGCCTGAACGTGGAAGCTGCGGATCAGGCCACCATGGAGCAGGTTCGGGACAACGTGCTGAGCATCATTCGCGCGTGATCCCCTGATCCCGGCGGGGCTGGACACCACATGGTGTCGACGGCACCAACCGTCCGCTCTTGAGCGGACAGTTGGTGCCGTTGGCACACAATTACCCCGCAACTCCTCCACAATTCATATTGGATCGCATGGTTCTGGGTGCCGAAGAGGTGCGCCAGAACTCCTGCATCTGCATGACCTAGAGTTTCAACGTCAAGGGGGAAAACCACACCATGTCTCAGCTGGACAGCTCGATCCAGGAACTTCTGACCATCGACGGCGCCACCGGTGCAGCAATCGTCGACATCTCCAGCGGCATGGCCCTGGCATCCGGTGGCAACCCGGGATTCGACCTCAACGTGGCTGCAGCCGGCAACTCCAACGTGGTCCGCGCAAAGCTGCGCACCATGCAGGAAATCGATCTCCAGGGTGAGATCGAGGACATCATGATCACTCTGGGCAACCAGTACCACCTGATCAACGTTCTGAACACGGAGGCAACCTCCGGGTTGTTCGTCTACCTGGTGCTGGATCGCAACAGCTCCAACCTGGCCCTGGCCCGCCACAAGCTCACCGGCGTGGCCCGCAAGATCAGCCTGTGATCTGAATTCAGTCACACCATCAGTTGAGGCCCGGTTCCATGTGGAACCGGGCCTCAACTGATGGGTCAGCGGGGACTGTCGATCACCAGGCATCCCCCAGTGCCGCACTCATCAAGGTGTCCTCCGTGGCGTGTTCATTGTGCTGATGCGCCACGATCCGCCCGTCGCGCATGACCAGAATCCGATGGCACCACTGCAGCAGTTCCGTCATCTCGGATGACATCAACAACACCGCTGTGCCACGGTCCGTGAGTTCCCGCAGCATGTCGTACACATCCCCCTTGGACCCGATGTCGATCCCCCGCGTGGGGTGGTTCAGGATCAAGATGTCGCACTCACTGCGCATCCACCGGGCCAATGCGATCTTCTGCTGGTCTCCGCCGGAGAGATCCCCCACCTGCGACTGGATGTCATGGGTCTGGATCCGCAGGGTTTTCACCTGGGCGGCCACATCACGCAACGCGGAGATTTCCCGGACAAACCCTGCTTGGGGATCGTAGTTCTCCTTCATCAATCGACGCGCAACGGAGATCTCCAGGGCGGCTTCCAGTTCGTCGTCGGTGTCGGAGAGGTATCCGATGCCTAGGTTCACGGCGTCATCCGCGGAGTCGATGGTGACGTCCTGGCCCTTGACCTGCAGAGTACGGAACTGCGCCGAACCTGCACCCACCAAGGCGGAGACCAGCTCGCTCATGCCCGCGCGTCGCAGCCCGGTCAGCCCCAGGACTTCACCGCGGTGCAACTCGAAAGAGACGTCAGAAAGCCCGCGGGAGGTGGATGCACCCTCCACCCGCAACACTTCCTCCTGGGGGCCTTCCACCGCGCCGGGGCGAGACGGCTGGGCAATCCGGCGTTCAAACATCGAGTAGACGATGTCATCCACCTTGACCTCACGCGGGGTGAATTCATCCTTGATCTGCCCCTCCCGCATGACCAGGATCCGGTCGGCCAGGGAACGAACCTCATCAATGCGGTGCGTGATGTAAATGATGCCGGCACCTTGACGGACCAAGCCGCGCAGCACGGAATGGACCAGGGCCACTTCCTGGTCGTTGAAGGAGGCAGCCACCTCATCCAGGAGCATGAGTTGCGGGTTCTGGAATTGAAGGCGCAACACCCCCACAATGGCCTGCTCGGCGCGCATGAGTTCATGCACAGGAGTTTCGGGATCCATCTGCACGCCCGAATCGGCCAAAATTTCCCGTGCCCTCTGAAGTGCGGCCTCAGAGTCATCCGGGGCACCCAGGTCAAAGGCTGCAATGGCTTGAACCACGGTCAAGTCCTGGTCCAGGCCTAAGCGCTGGTGCACGGCACCCACTCCGCGACGACGGGCGTCGTCGTCACCGGTGGGCCGATACGGCTCCCCGCCCAGCAGAATCTCACCACTGTTGGGCTGGGTGGCCCCCGCCAGAACGGAGATCAGGGTGGATTTACCGGCACCATTGCCACCCACCAGACCAACAATCTCCCCCTGGGACACCGTTAGGTCCACGCCCTTGAGCACCCGGACCTGACCATGGTTCTTGACCAGACCGCGTACGGACAACAGTTCATTCACCGGTTGTTCTCCCCCGAAAACTTGATGGGCGGCTACTGACGCCCCATGCCCTGAGATATGGCGGAGGACCCTGCCGACGCCAGAAAACACTGTACCCCGCAACCGAATTCACCTCGGCTACGGGGTACAGAAAGGCCCACTGGGGTACAGAAATGCCTACACGGGCTGTTGCGGATTACTTGCTCAAACGATCCTTCAAACCCGCAGCCTGCTCGGTGAGGACTTCCGGAACGTCTCCGAGCTTGGCAAACCAGTCCTCGATGCCGGGCAGTTCTTCCAACCACTCCTCAGCATCGACGGCCAGGGCGGCCTGGATCTCCTCCGGGGTGATCTCCAGGCCCTCCAGATTCAGGTCCTCAGGGTTGGGCACAACTCCCACAGCGGTCTCCACGCCTCCGGCAGTGCCGTCCACACGGCGGCAGATCCACTCGACCACGCGGCTGTTCTCCCCGAAACCGGGCCATGCAAAGCCGCCGTCCGGCGTGCGGCGGAACCAGTTGACATAGAAGACCTTGGGCATGTTCTCCGCGCCGTGATTCTCCCCCAGGTCCAGCCAGTGCTGAAGGTACTCATTGGCGTTGTAGCCGATGAACGGGAGCATGGCCATGGGATCGCGGCGGACCACGCCCACAGCTCCCTTGGCGGCAGCGGTGGTTTCTGAGGATAACGTGGCCCCCTGGAAGACACCGTGCTCCCATCCGAAGGACTCCGAGACCAGCGGCACGGTGGTCTTGCGGCGACCACCGAAGACGATGGCGGACAAGGGCACACCGTTGGGGTCGTCGTATTCGGCAGCCAGGATCTCCGCCTGCTTGATGGGCGTGCAGAACCGGGAGTTGGGGTGGGCTGCAGGGCGCCCGGAGTCCGGGGTCCAGTCATTGCCCTTCCAGTCCGTGAGGTGTTCGGGCACGTCATCTGTCATGCCTTCCCACCACACACCGCCGTCATCAGTGAGAGCCACGTTGGTGAAAATGGTATTGCCGGCGGCAATGGCCTTCATGGCGTTGGGGTTGGTGGACCATCCCGTCCCGGGAGCCACACCGAACAGACCGGCCTCAGGGTTGGTCACGTAGGCCTGGTCCCCGCGGAAGCGAATCCAGGAGATGTCGTCCCCCACCATCTCTGCCTTCCACCCCGGGACGGTGGGCTCGATCATGGCAAAGTTGGTCTTGCCGCAGGCAGACGGGAAGGCTGCGGCAATGTACTTGGTGGCGTTGTCCGGATCCGTCACCTTGAGGATGAGCATGTGCTCGGCCAACCAGCCTTCGTCATGTGCGATGGCAGAGGCGATGCGCAGCGCGTAGCACTTCTTGCCCAACAGGGCGTTGCCGCCGTAGCCGGAACCGAAGGACCAGATGGCACGGTCCTCCGGGAAGTGCACGATGTACTTGGACGGATTGCACGGCCAGGCCACGTCCTGCTGGCCGGGTTCCAGTGGAGCACCCACGGAGTGCAAGCACTCGACGAAGAACGCGTTGGTGTCATCCATCTTCTTCAACACGTCCGCACCAATGGTGGCCATGATGCGCATGGAGCAGACCACGTACGGGGAGTCAGAGATCTCCACGCCGTATTTGGGGTCATCAGCATCAAGGTGACCCATCACGAACGGGATCACGTACATGGTGCGCCCACGCATGGAACCACGGAAGTGATCCCGCAGGATCTCCTTCATCTCCTGCGGGTCTTCCCAGTTGTTGGTGGGGCCTGCAGCCTTGGCGGTCTTGGTGCAGATGAAGGTCCGCTCCTCCACCCGGGCAACGTCATCCGGATCAGAGAAAGCGGCGAATGAGTTGGGGAACTTTTCCGGGTCGAGCCGCACCAAGGTGCCGGCCTCAACCATCTCCTCCGTCAGGGACTTCCACTCAGCCTCAGACCCGTCAACCCAGTGGATGCTCTCCGGCTGGGTGAGTTCAGCGACTTCACGCACCCAGGTCAACAACCGCTGGTGCGTGGTGGGCGCCTGGTCAAGACTCTTCTGAGCCTCCGCGGAGAGTTCCTGCGTTGTGTCGGTGGGCTTCTGAGCCATGGACGTGTCTCCTCATTGAGGCCGTGTGTTGATCAAAACCACCTCTCAGACCTCACCATTGAGGTCCCCCACCCTGCCGGGCGCCGGGTCGAGCTGGCCGAGCTTTGGTGTGATGAAAGTCTACCTGTTCCCTACGTCACCACAGCGGGGTTCACTGTCCCCCATGATGCCTGTTATGACCCTGAAAGGCACCCCCACACCACTCCCGATCCCTGCGCTGACGCGGGTGTGAACACTCACCAGAATTAGCGCATGATTGTTTTGCGTATGTGGTTGATCACGCTCTAGAGTGATCCCGCACAACGTTAGGGTTGCCTAACCTGAGCTTTGACCCATTCTTGTATGCCTTTTGACCACGGGGGTTGACCATGACCGACTCGCAGTACCTGACTGAGGCCCGGAACCTTGGCACTGGTTCCTTCTCCCGGCGTTCTGCCCTGACCGGGTTGGCAGCCTTTGGCGCGCTGGCGTTGGCAGGCTGCCAGACGGGGCCGTCCTCGGATGACGACGCCGCCAACGATGCCCAAGGTGACTTCCCGCGCACGGTTGAGCACGCCTACGGTTCCACCACCATTGACGAAGCCCCGCAGCGTGTGGCCACCATTGCCTGGGTCAACCAGGACGTGGTCCTGGCCCTGGGCGTGGTTCCCGTGGGCATGGCTGCCACAGATTTCGGCGGCAACGACAACCAGTCCACGGACTGGTTCGACGACGCCCTGGCCGAGAACAGTGGCGAAGTGCCCACCAAGTGGAGCGAGACCGACGGGCTGGACTTCCAGGCCATCGCCGCAGCGGAGCCCGACCTGATTGTGGGCGTCTACTCCGGGATGACGGAGGAGGACTACAACCGTCTCTCCGAGATCGCCGACACCATTGCCCCGCCCAAGGACACCGCAGCCTTTGGTGCTGCCTGGGATGAGACCACCCGCATGATCGGTCAGGCCCTGGGACGTGACGACCAAGCCGAGGACCTCATCAGCTCCGTGGAGGAGCAGCTGTCCCAAGCAGCTGAGGAGAACCCGCAGCTGGAGGGCAAGACCTTCATCTACGGCACCGTGGATCCGTCTGCCGAAGAGCAGATCAGCATCTACACGGATGTGGACAACCGGCCCCGCTTCCTCAAGGCCTTGGGCATGGAACAGGCACCCGTGGTGGTGGAGGCCGAAGGCGAGCAGCCGGATGCCTTTTTCATCGGGTGGTCGCCAGAACGTGCGGATGAACTCGAGTCAGACGTCCTGGTGTCCTGGGCCGCTGACGAATCCGCACGTGATGCCATTGAGTCCGATGATCTACTGAACAAGATCCCGGCCGTGGCCAATGACCGCCTGGTGCTGCAGACCGACGGCCAGGAGACGCTGTCCGTCTCAGCAGCCTCTCCGCTGAGCATCCCGTGGGCTATCCAGAACGTGGTTCCCCAGATCGCCCAGGTGCTGGCCCCAACAGAGAGCGCAAGCCCCACGGCATGAGCACTGCCCTACGGATGACTCCGTGGGTTGCGCTGGCCGTTGCGGTGGTCCTGACGATCACCGCAACGGCCGCGTCGCTGTTCTGGGGGTCTCGCACCATTGAACCGAGCACCGTGACCTCGGTTCTGCTGCGCGTGCCCGGGATTCTGATGGGTCAGGATTCCGGGGCATCTGCGGAGATGGACACAGCCGTGGTCCTGGCGCGCATTCCGCGAACACTCACCGCCATTGTGGTGGGCGCAGCCCTGGCAGTTGCGGGGGCAGGCATGCAGGGGATCAGCCGCAACCCGTTGGGAGATCCTGGGCTTTTGGGGCTCTCCGCCGGAGCAGCTGCAGGGGTGGTGCTGGGCCTGGGGTGGTTGGGAATCCACACCAGTTGGCAGATCGCAGTGGCCGCGCTGGCCGGTTCCACACTGGCCGCGTTGCTGGTTTTCGGCATCTCCCAGGCCGGCGGGGGTGCGCCCACCCCGATTGGCCTGACCTTGTCCGGGGCCGCGGTCAATGCTGGATTCGTGGCGGTGACTTCTGCCGTGGTGCTGACCAATCAGGCAGTTCTGGAACGCTTCCGGTACTGGAACGTTGGTTCGGCGTCCAGGTCGGAGACCACCGATCTGCTGACTACGGCACCTCTGATCGCCCTGGGGATTCTGCTGGTCCTGCTGGGTGCCTCCGGACTGAACGCCATGGCGCTCGGTGACGAGTTGGCGCACGGGTTGGGAGTCAACCTGGGGCTGCAGCGCACCGCCGTGTTTGTGGGTGTGGTCATTCTGGCGGGGGCTGCCACCGCCGTGGCCGGGCCGATTGCTTTTGTGGGATTGCTGATCCCGCACGCGATCCGGCGAATTGTGGGGGGCGACTACCGGTGGATCATCACCTTGAGTCTGCTGCTGGGACCCTCCCTGCTGCTGATTGCGGACACCCTGGGACGGGTGGTGGCCCCGCCGCAGGAGATCTACGTTGGCATCACCACGGTGGTCCTGGGAGTCCCCGTCCTACTGGTGCTGCTGCGCCGCAGGAAGGGGATGGCCCTGTGAAAGCTGCACAAGTCCACACCCTTCGCCGTCGCCAGGCCCGACGCCACACCCTGCTGCTGGTGGGACTGTTCACCGCCGTGCTGGCCATGATGGCCATGCGCGTCCTGCTGGGGCAGTACACCGTGACCATCCCTGATTTTTTCCGCATCCTGGGCGGCGAACGCATCCCGGGTGCCACGTTCATCGTCATGCAGGACAAACTCCCCCGGGCCCTGTTGGGTGCGGCCGCGGGGCTGGCCTTCGGCATTGCCGGGGCATTGTTCCGCTCCGTGTTGCGCAATCCACTGGCCAGCCCTGACGTTCTGGGCATCAACGCCGGTGCGGCTGCCGGAGCCGTGACCGCCATGTACTTCCTGGGTGCCGCCGGCACCGGCCTGGCCTGGGCCGCGCTGGCCGGGGGCATCGCAGCCGCCTGCCTGATTGCTGCGGTCTCCACGTCCCTGGGCGCGGGAACCGGCCGTTCCGGCATAGTGGGCGAGCGCTTCCTGCTGGCGGGTATCGGTGTGGCCGCCTTGGCCCAGGCCGTGGTGATGGGGCTGATGACCCGACTGTCCACCCAGAACGCCCAGACCGCCGCGGTCTGGACCGCAGGTTCCCTGAACTCCTCCACCTGGGACCGGCTGACGCTGGTGGCTGCCGTGCTGGTGCTGGCAGTTCCCCTGGCCGTGTTGGTGCAGCGTTCGCTGCAACCGGCCGGGCTCGGCACCGAGCTGGCCGTGGGCCTGGGGTCCCGACCCGGGGTGGCCCAGGCAGGTGCGCTGGGGCTGGGAGTGGCCCTGGCCGCCGTCGCCACCGCTGCAACGGGCCCACTGGCCTTTGTGGCCCTGCTCTCCACTCCGATTGCTGCAGCACTGCACGGCGGCAAGATCTCCGTTCTGGCCAGTGGGGCCGTGGGCGCATTGATTGTGGTTGCGGCGGACATGGTGGGGGCTGAAATGTTGGGGGAGGCCCGGCTTCCGGCAGGAGTGATCACAGGTGCCATCGGCGCGCCCGTGATGCTCTGGCTCCTGGTGCAACTACGGCGAGGAAAGCAGTCATGATCGAACCGATCTTCCAGACACAAGGGCTCAGCCTGGGTTACGGCAGCCGGGTTGCGGTGACTGATGTGGACCTGAGCATCGCCCCCAACCAGACCACGGTGCTGATCGGGGCCAACGGCTCCGGAAAGTCCACCCTGTTCAAGGGCCTCTCCCGCCAACTCACGGCCCGCACCGGCTCCATCCGCTTCAACGGCACGGAGCTCAACAGCCTGCGCCCTAAGGCCTACGCCCGCCAGGTGGCCCTGCTCCCCCAGGCCCCGGTGGTACCGGAGGGACTCACAGTGCTTGAACTGGTGGCCCGCGGACGCCACCCCCACCGGCGGTGGTGGGGCGCACCTTCCCCCGGGGACGACGACGCCATTGCCCGAGCCCTGTCCATGACCAACCTGTCCGGTCTGGCCGAGCGGCCCGTGGATGAACTCTCCGGCGGTCAACGCCAGCGCGCGTGGATCGCCCTGGTGCTGGCGCAGGACACCCCCACGGTGCTGCTGGATGAGCCCACGGCCGCGCTGGACCTGGCCCACCAGGTGGAGCTGCTGGACCTGCTGCGTGGTTTGCGCCGACCGGACGGGACCCGCACCACCGTGGTGGCCGTGCTGCATGAACTGAACCTTGCCGCCCGGGTTGCCGACCGGGTGATCGCCCTCAAGGATGGTCGCGTGGCACTGGCCGGCACACCGTCCCAGGTGTTCACCCCGGAGGTCCTTCAGGACGTGTTCGATCTCAAGGCCGACGTGATCCAGGACCCCACCGAAGGCCACCCGGTGATTCTTCCGCGAGGCCGCACAGAGTCGGCACTGGTTGCACTCCCCGAAGATCCGCTGGTTGGTGAAAGGAGCTGACATGACACAGACCACCGCATCAGGACCCACCGTGATCTGCGCGCAAGTGACCGTCACCGGGGTCCACCAGCTCTCCCCCACGTTCCGGCGCATCACGGTGGCCGGGCCTGAACTGGCCGAGTTCTCCACCAACGTGGTGGGCACAGGTGAGCGGATCACCTGCCGGGACGCCTACATCAAACTCCTGGTGGCGCCGGAGGACGCAGAGCCTTCCCGGCCCGAACTCACCATGGGCTACCGCGCGTGGTTCGCTCAACCGCAGGAACAGCGCGGGTACCTGCGGACCTACACCGTGCGCTGCGCCGAATGGGTTGCTTGGGGCCAAACCCACGTGCCGGAACTGACCCTGGACTTTGTTCTCCACGCGGAGGACCACGGTCCGGGCGGTACCTGGGCCTTGAACGCCGAGGTGGGCCAGACCGCCTTCATCCTGGGTCCTGGCCAGGATGAACCAGCATGGGCCTCCTGGGGACCGGGGCGGGCACGCCGAATCGTGGCGGTCGGGGACGAAACCGCAGCCCCTGCCCTGCTGTCCATCATCGAAGAACTCCAGGAGAACACCACCGCACAACGTGTGGACGTAATCGTGGAAGTACCCACGCGAGCGGACCTCCCCGACGTCGTCGTGCCACCGGAGACCACTGTTCACACCCTGGCGCGTTCCGACTCCGGCGCGCACGGCACCGGATCGGTACGCGAACTGGCGCACGTCCTGGAGCTGCCCACGTTCTGCGTTGCCGACGTCCTGGCCGGACGCCGCCCCGAGCGGGTGACCGGCTCGGTGCCCACTGTGGACCCGGAGCAGATGTGGGAGGTGGCTGACCCTGAAGCCGAACGTGACACCTACGTCTTCCTGGCCGGTGAGGCGGCCAGCGTCAAAGCCTGGAGGCGGCTGTGTGTTGACGCCGCAGGCATCCCCAAGGAGAACGTGTCCTTCATGGGCTACTGGCGCCGCGGACACGCAGAATCGTGAGCACAACTACGCCCCTCCGATTTGCCCACCCGGCCCAACGCGCGTAATGTAATCACCTGTTCGCGACGCCAACGGCACGCGAACTCTGGTTTGCCTGAGCAATCAGCTGACCATGCGCCACTAGCTCAACGGATAGAGCATCTGACTACGGATCAGAAGGTTGGGGGTTCGAATCCCTCGTGGCGCACTTTTAATGTGCGGCCTGACCTGGAGCGATCCGGGTCAGGCCGTTTCTGTTTCCCACCGCTCTGCCGAGCTCCCACCGGGGTGCCAGATCACCGGTCACACGGTGGGCAACCGCACGTTCTGTGGGAACTCGAGAACCCCGTGGGGCCTCGACGAAGAGCGAATTCTCAGTAGCGCTGACCGCTGGCGGCCGGGATGGCGGCCAGGACCTCAAGATCCTCAGTGTCCAGTTGCAGGTCCGCAGCCTGCGCGTTTTCCGCCAGATGCTCCAAGCTACTGGTGCCGGGAATCGGCAGTGATACTCCCCCGTCCAGGGAGGGCAGCATGGTCCAGGCAATCGCAACGGCGGCCATGGGAACCCCGTGCTTGTCGGCCACGGCACGGATGGGCGGCAGGACGGCGTCGTCGTTGGTGGAGCGGGCTTGGTCCGTGAACCGGGGGTTCTCGGCGCGGAAATCACCCTCCGGGAACTTCCGCCCTGCCAGGGCACCGCTCAGGTAGCCACGCCCTACGGGGGAGAACGGCACGAACACCGCTGTATGCTCCCGGCACCAGCCGATCACGTCTCCGGCGGGATCCCCGTCCGAGGTGTGGCCTGAGCCGTCCGGGTCGCGGGTCCACAACGAGTACTCGGACTGGACCGCAGCCACAGGGTGGATGGTCTGCGCACGCTCCAGCTGTTGAACGGAGACCTCCGAAAGCCCGATCGAGCGCACCTTGCCGGCCTGCACCAACTCGGCCATGGCACCCCAGGTGTCCTCCAAGGCAACATCGGAATCGATGCGGTGGACGTAGTAGAGGTCGATCGTCTCGGCCCGCAACCGCCGCAGAGTGTCGTCAATGGCCTGGCGAATGTAGTCCGGGTCCCCGCACCGTTCAGTCTTGGGCGGATCAAGCTGCTCGGCCCGCAGCCCCACCTTGGAGCACAAGAACGTGCGGTCATAACGGTCATGCAGGGCAGCGCCCACCAGTTCCTCGTTGGCCCCGCCCCCGTACAACGTTGCCGTGTCCACAAAGTTCATGCCGGAATCCACTGCGGCACGCAGCACATCCTGTTTGGCCCGCTCGGTGAGCCCGGTGCGTTCCAGCATCCAACTGAGCCCCATGGCCCCGAAGCCCACGGCCCCAACAGGGTCACCGGTGGGAGTGAACACGGTGTTCTTCACGGCATCTCCTTCTTGAACGGCCACAAGCTGATGGCCACTTCCACCGGAACACGACGCCGGTGAGTTGCCTTGACCTCACCAGGATCCTTCAGCGCGGGGCACCATGAAATCAGTCAGGCGGGCATCTGCCCCGTCCAGGGCATCCCAATTCTGGGTGGTTCGCAACACGGCCATGCCGCTGGTGGGATATCCACCTGAGAGGTCCATCACGGCGTCCATGTCCGAGTCCGCGCCGGACAGACGCATGGCCACATCCTGCACGGCCGGTTGATGGCAGATCACCATAAGGGTCTGCACTGAATCCGGGACGGCATTGATCTCCGCCAGAACCTGGATCTCGGATGCCTCATACAGCCGCTCCGAAAGGTTTGCGGTGGGCGCCAGGTCCCCCAGCTCAGAGGACACCCAGGTGCAGGTCTGGCGGGTGCGCAACGCGGAGGAGCACAGGATCATCTCCGGTGCCAGATTGTTCTCCAGCAACCACTGACCTGCCAGGGGGGCATCCGCCTCCCCGTCAGGGCTGAGAGACCGCTCATGATCATCCACACCCCAGCCGGCTCCGGCTGTTGCGTGACGCATGAGGATCAGCACGCGTTCGTCATGACGTGGGGCATCTGCTCGAGTGCTCATGCCGCCATGTTCTCACGAGGCCGGCACCCGGCCCCGTGCATCAGATGGAGTATTCCGGAGCCGCCCAGACCACTACTTCCGGGTGGTCGTAGAAGCGGTAACCCTGACCGCGCACGGTGCGGACGGTGTTGGCCAACCGCCCCAGCTTGGAACGCAGGCGCCGGATGTGAACGTCGATGGTGCGTTCGTTGGGAACGTCCTCAGCACCTGACCACAGGTTGCCGATCAATTCTCCACGTCCCACCGTGCGTGCCCCGTTCTCCACCAGGTAGTTCAGCAGTTCGAACTCCTTGTACGTCAGGTTCAGCACGTCCCCGTCCAGGAGGACCTCCCGACGGGAAAGGTCGATCAGGACGCCGGCAGACTGTGGGGCACGGGGTTCAGAGTCGACGACGGCGCTGTTGGGAACCACCTGCTCAGCGCGGTTGTATCCGGTGGTGGGATCCCCCAACGCGTTACGGACCACCTGGAGGTCGGTTCCCTGGGCACCGGCCTGGGCCAGGGCAACGGCGGCATAGGTGTCAGCCTGCGGGGAGAGTTCGGCAACGGCGCGCCGCAAGTGCCGGACAACTTCCACCAACGTGGTGCCGTCCTGCGCCGCTTTGGTTTCATCCAGACCGACGTAGAGCACGAATCCGCGAGCCTCATTGCCCGGGGCCTGGACGGGAGCTTCATGGGGGGCGAGCCGACGGTCTGTCTGCACATCCCCTGGTGCACCGTTGACCATGGAGCGCATGGCAGGTCCTGTATGGGGACGTTGCCCGGACGCCAGGCCCTCCCCCATGGCGGCTTGGTGCCGCACAGCTGCGGCACGGTTTCGCTGCGAGATGTGGACGTAGCCGGATGCACCCGCCATTACTGCTCCTCAAATTTGTGACCCCATCAGGGGTCCACCACAGGCAGCCCAAAGTTGGGCCGATACCCAGTTGCTGCAGGGCGCACGCGCAGGCTGTCCCATCTCTCCCACAAGCAAGACGTTCCGAACGACGCCGAAACCTGAACGCTCACTGAATGCAGCACAACCATCTTCATGCTTTACCCCCAGAAAGAGCAAGTAACAATTAGGTGATCGTCTCATATTCTGAGATACGGCAACGGCAAATTGGGGACAAGTTGGAAATCGCCACCTTTGTGGAGTTAATGAGTCGCGCGGTATCGCCTATTTGGGCGCATGTACGGCGTTTTCTCCAGGCTCGCACCCCAATCACGATTGGCTAACAAAACCATGACTACCGGTCAATGAGTTGCACAATAAATCATGCTTGTCTCACTATCTGAGATACGTATGAGTAGCTTTTCATACTCACCCGCAGACAATCCAGCACACGCTGTGCACCACCAGGTGTTGCTGGACAACACAGAACAGGACCCCTGCTCCGGGATCTTCCGGAACAGGGGTCCTGTTCAACATCAGGGCACGGTCACCCCTGTCTCAGGTCAGTCGACAACCCCATACAGGCGGTCACCGGCATCACCCAGGCCCGGAATGATGTAGGCACGGTCATCAAGCTTCTGGTCAACTGCGGCAAGCACCACGTGAACGTCGTCGTCATCGAGCTTGGACTCCAAGGCCTCCAGGCCCTCCGGGGCCGCCAGAAGGCACAGGCAGGTGATCTGGGCTGCGCCGCGCTTGCGGAGGAACTTGATGGCCTCCACCAAGGTGCTGCCGGTGGCCAGCATGGGATCAAGCACAAACACCTGACGGCCACTGAGGTCATCGGGCAGGCGCTCGGCGTAGGTGACGATGTCCAGGGTTTCCTCGTTACGGGCCATGCCCAGGAAGCCGACCTCTGCGGTGGGCACCAAACGGGTCATGCCCTCCAACATGCCAAGACCCGCACGCAGGATGGGGACCACCAACGGACGCGGAGAGCTCAGAGCGGTACCGGTGGCGGTGGCCACCGGAGTGGTCACCTCAACAGGCTCCACACGAACTTCACGGGTGGCCTCGTAGGCAATGAGGGTCACCAGCTCCTCCACCAACTGGCGAAAAACCGGCGACGGAGTGTTCCGGTCCCTGAGAACCGTGAGTTTGTGGGCAACCAAGGGGTGATCCAGGACTGTGACGCGCATGCCGCAAAATTATCAGAGGCAGACCTTGACTGCCCTCCCCGCACACCTGCACCAGGAAGCCCGCCCCGTGAGTCCTCATCACCAGCCCCACTCCACCCAGCACCACGCGTGGATGCGCTCCGCCCTGGACCTGGCCCCCACTGCACTGGCCACCGGAGACGTACCCATTGCTGCGCTGGTCATTCACGACGACGGCGCCGTGGTGGGCCGAGGCGTCAACCGCAGGGAAGCCGACGGTGACCCCACCGCGCACGCCGAACTCCTGGCGTTGCGGGAGGCTGCCCACACCCTGGGGCGATGGCGCCTGGAGCACTGCACGCTGGTGGTCACCCTGGAACCGTGTGCCATGTGCGCAGGTGCCAGTGTGTTGGCCAGGATTCCGCGGGTGGTGCTGGGCGCCTGGGACCCCAAGGCCGGTGCGTGTGGATCCGTGATGGACGTGGTCCGCAACCCTGCGCTGAATCACTGGACTCAGGTGCACGGGGACGTCCTGGCCGAGGAATGTGGGGAGCTGATCCGAGAGTTCTTTCGCGGGCACCGAGACCGCTGAGCCTGTGCAGATGCGCACTTGCAGAAATTTTGAAGCCCGTATGCCCCTCCGCTACGATTCTCGGGCTGGTGACGTGTCCGAGCGGCCGAAGGTGCATCACTCGAAATGATGTTTGGTGTAAAAGCCAACGAGGGTTCAAATCCCTCCGTCACCGCCAGTCACAAAGGCCCCTGCAGCCCCGGGATTCCGGGGAGGCGGGGGCCTTTGTCATGCCCGGGGCCGGCGGCAAGCCGGGGACAGTTTGGTACGCCATGAGCTGCCGATGGCGTACCAAACTGTCAACGGTTTGCCCGAATCGGCGGGAGGCAAAGCAGGGCAACGGCAGGTTCGCCGTCTCCGGGCGGCGACCTAGAATGGGATGAACACCTTTGACCCGGAACAACGGCTGATCAGACACAGCCGCCAGGAGGATCCAGCCCGTGAGCAGCATTACCGTGAACGTGACCGACCGCGACGGCGCCCGCACCGAGGGTGTGCAGTGGGAGGATCACGAGTCCTTGATGGAGGCGTTGACGCGCAACAAGTTCCCCATCCTGGCAACCTGCGGTGGCAACGCATCCTGCTCCACCTGCCACTGCTACTTGGGCGCCTCCGCGCAGACCGCCGGGGCCAAATCCCCGATCGGTGACGAGGAAGAAGACGTCCTGGACATGCTGGATGACACCCGCCATGAGGACTCCCGCCTGACCTGCCAGGTCGAGTGGTCGGAGGATCTGGACGGGGCAGAGGTGACCATCGCCCCCGAATGGTGATCACCCGCACTGCCCAGCGCCCGATTTTGGACGTTTGCGGCGTGTTGAAACATCCAAACTCGGACACTCGGCGGTCCCGGTTGACCGTCCCTGAACGGAGCACGAGTCGTGACCACCAGCTACCCAGCACAGACCACCCCGGCACAGCAGTCAGCCACACGAGCAAAGGACCTTCTGCGTGATGACCTGACCACCCGCGCGGCCTACATCTCCGATGCCTCGATCTACCGGCGATTGCCTGCTGCCGTTGCCGAGCCACGATCGGTGGAGGAGATCCGGGACCTGTTGGCCCTGGCCCGCGAGCGCGGGTGGTCCGTGGTGGGCCGTGGTGGTGGCACCTCTGTGGCAGGCAACGCCATGGGGGATGGGTTGGTGATTGAAACCTCCCGCCACTTCAACCGCATCATCTCCATTGACCCTCAGTCCCAGACCGCCGTGATTGAACCTGGCGTGATCTGCGATCAGCTGCGTGATGCTGCATCCACGCATGGGTTGACCTACGGCCCGGACCCGTCCACCCACAGCCGCTGCACGATCGGCGGGATGGTGGCCAACAACGCCTGTGGTTCGCACTCGGTGGCCTGGGGAACCTCCGCTGAGAACCTGGTGGCCGTGACCGTGATGCTGGCCGACGGCCGGGAGGTGGAACTGTCCGCCGGGGACACCAGCGAACCCGCGCTGACACAGACCCTGACCGGAATCAGGGACAACCACCGCGCCATGTTGCGCACCGAGTTGGGTCAGTTCCCCCGCCAGGTCTCCGGCTACGGACTCCACTACCTGCTGGAGGAGAACGGCTTTGATGCCGCCAAGGCATTCGCCGGCACGGAGGGCACCTGCGGGATCATCACGCGCATGACCGTCAAGTTGGTGCGCAAGCCCGCCCACACGGCCCTGGCAGTGCTCAGCTTTGACGACTCCTTTGACGCCGCAACGGCCGCACCGGCTCTGCGCGTCAAGGACGTGGCCACCATTGAAGGCATGGGTGGGGACCTGCTGGATGCGTTGCGCACGCGCCCCGGCCAGGAGAACGCTGGAGAGCAGCTGCCGGAAGGCAACGGCTGGCTCTACTGCGAGGTCGGCGGCGCCACCCGCGAGGCTGCCCAGGCACGCGCGCATGAGCTGCGGGGACTGGTGGATGCAGCAGGATCGGTGAGCGTGCGCAACGCCGTCGTGGTCACCGATCCCCAAGAGGTACGCGATCTGTGGCGGATCCGGGAGGCCAGCGCCGGGATTGTCACGCGGCTTCCCGACGGCGGTGAGGCGTGGCCCGGTTGGGAGGACTCCGCCGTCCCCCCGCAGCACCTAGGCGACTATCTGCGGGACCTGTACGCGCTGTTGGCCGAGTTCGACCTGCGCGGCATCCCGTTCGGGCACTTCGGTGAGGGGTGTGTGCACATCCGCATCTCCTTTGATTTCAACACCGAGGACGGGGTCCAGGTCTACCGGACGTTCATTGACCGCGCCGCCAAACTGGTGCACCGCTACGGCGGCTCGGTCTCCGGTGAGCACGGTGACGGCCGTGCCCGTTCCGCGCTGCTGTCCACCATCTACTCGCCTGAGGCACTGCAGGCCTTCCGCGAGTTCAAGCGTGCGTTCGACCCGGACGGGCTGTTCAATCCGGGTGTGCTGGTGGATCCGGAACCGATTGATCAAGGCATCCGCCCTGGCCCCGGTGCCCGGAAATTCGACCTCACCCCGGTGCACGCATTCAGTCACGACGGCGGGTCGGTTGCCGGTGCGCTGAACCGCTGTGTGGGGGTGGGTGCGTGCAGGTCCGACGTCGGCGCCATGTGTCCGTCATTCGTGGCCACCAAGGATGAGGTCCACTCCACCCGTGGGCGTATGCGTTCCCTGGCGGAGATGCTGCGCGGGGAGAACTTGAAGGACGGGTGGAAGTCCAAGGAGACCCTGGAGGCCTT
Source organism: Kocuria subflava (assembly GCF_012163155.1). GTDB lineage: Bacteria > Actinomycetota > Actinomycetes > Actinomycetales > Micrococcaceae > Kocuria > Kocuria subflava. Next base: position 171,562 of record NZ_JAAVUN010000001.1, on the reverse strand, counting down.
GGACCTGTGTCTGTCCTGCAAGGCTTGTGCCACCGAGTGCCCGGTCAACGTGGACATGGCCACCTACAAGTCCGAATTCCTGCACCACCACTACGGTGAGGGCCTGCGCAGCTTTGTGGGCCGCAACCGCCGCCCCATGGCTCACGCTGTGATGGGTTGGCTGCCGGTCCTTGCCCGGTCGATGAACCTGGTTCCCGGCATCCCGGCCGTGGCCAATGCCGCCATGGGCGTGAAGCCGTTGCAGAAAACCGTGATGAAGCTCGGCGGGGTGGAAACCCAGCGGGAGATGATCACTTTTGCCAATAGGCCACTGGCCTCCTGGTTCAAGAACCGTGCCAAGGCAGCCGGTCAGGACCTGCAACCCGGTGAGGACCCTGAGGGCCGCCCCTCCGTGGTGTTGTGGCCGGATTCCTGGACCAACTTCATGAGCGATGGCCCCGGCAAGGCCGCCGTTGAGGTCCTGGAGGCCATGGGTTACAGGGTGCTCATGCCCATGGGGGACGTGTGCTGCGGCATGACCTGGCATTCCACCGGTCAGCTGGACGCCCTCAAACGCGAAGTTGCCCGCACCCTGGGTGTCATGGAGCCACTGTTGGAGGCCGGTTACCCGGTGATTGGCCTGGAGCCCTCCTGCACGGTGATGCTGCAGGATGAAATCACCGAGCTGCTGCCTGGGGATCCGCGGGCCAAGACGCTGTCTGAACGCACCGTGACGTTGGGCAAGTTCGTGGCTGATCACGTGGATGCCGGCGGGGACTGGCCGTTCCAGAAGCTCACGGTCAAGGGAAAATCCGCCCAGGCCGTGTGCCAGGTGCACTGCCATCAGAAATCCATGTTGGGTTATGACCCCGAACTCGCCGTCTTGGATCGGCTGGGAGTGGACGTGGACATGGTGGGCGGTGGTTGCTGTGGGCTGGCGGGCAACTTCGGCTTTGAGCCCGGCCACCTGGAGGTCTCCCAGACCCTGGGCGAGCGGGAGCTCTTCCCCAAGATCCGTGCCGCAGCTGACGGCACCATGGTGTTGGCCGATGGGTTCTCCTGCCGTACCCAGATCTCCCAGGGCACGGATGCCGAGGGGTTGACGCTGGCGGAGGTGCTGCGGGCAGCCCTGCCGCCCCGGTGAGTTCGGTGCTGGCGCGGCCACTGTGTTGTCCGAGCCCAACCCTAGGATGAGAGCAAGCACACACCGTGCGCTGCCAACCGTTCCGGGTAGCTCCGGACCTGTCCCCCCACAGGAGCCCGCCATGTCTGTTCGTCAGCACCGCCTAATGTTCTCTGCCGTTGCGCTGACTGCATTCTTGGCCTTAACCGGCTGCGGCACGGGTTCGGAGGATGCCAGCGCTCCTGCCACCACCGCGCAAACCCCTACGGGGACCACTGAAGGTTCCTCACCAACTCAGTCCGGTTCCACGGCTTCCCCGGAAGCCTCAGCCACTGGTAGTACCCCCGCCCAGGAACCTGCTGAAGCGACCTCCACGCCGGATGCCCCGGCTTCCGCCGCACCGGAATCGACTCCGGCCCCGTCCGCCACTGCTGAACAGCATTCGGAGTCCGATTCCGGTGGTGCAGCTTCACGGCCCACCACCACTGCACCACCTGGTGCCGCTGAGGGAGGTGCTGTGGCCTCGGTGGAGAACTGCACCACCCAGCACCTCAGCGCCACGGTGTCCCCGCAGGAAGGTGCAACCGGCTCCACCATCCTGGCGCTGAGCCTGACAAATGAGTCCGCTCAGGCCTGCAAGCTCTCCGGTTTCCCCGGCGTCTCCTTTGCCGATGGAAACGGCGCCATGATCGGTGTACCGGCAGAACGGGCCGGTGGCAGCGGGGCAACCGTGACGGTCCTGCCCGGTGGATCTGCCTCCGCCGCTCTCAAGCAAGGCAACGCCAACAACTACGGTCAGGTGTGCAACGCGCACACCTCTGATCACTTGGTGATATACCCGCCGGAGAACACGGAAGCTCTGACCGTCCCGTACCAGACCCAGGCGTGCGGCAATCCCAAGATCATGCAACTGGAGATCAAGGCTTTTGGTGCCTGAGCAGCCCAAGCAACCTGAGCAACCCACCCACGCCACCGCCCTGGATCGGTTCTCCGAACCCACCAGACGGTGGTTCACCGGAGCGTTCAATGCCCCCACATCAGCCCAGGACGGCGCCTGGAACGCCATTGCTGATGGCCGGCACACTCTGGTGGTGGCCCCCACCGGGTCGGGCAAAACCCTCTCCGCTTTTCTGTGGGGGATTGATCGCCTGATGAGCAGTGGTGAACCCGGGCAAGGCACACCGGCCGGGCAGGGCACCAAAGTTCTCTACATCTCCCCGCTGAAGGCCCTGGGCGTGGACGTGGAGCGTAACCTGCGCTCCCCGTTGATCGGCATCACCCAGACCGCGCGTGGCATGGGCCTGGAACCGCCGGAGGTCTCCACCGGGGTGCGCTCCGGTGACACCCCGCAGGCCATTCGTCGCGCCCTGGTGGCGTCCCCGCCGGACATCCTGATCACCACCCCGGAATCCCTCTACCTGATGCTGACTTCCAAGGCCCGCTCCGCCCTGGAGCAGGTGGAGACCGTGGTGATTGACGAGATCCACGCGGTGGCCGGGACCAAACGTGGCGCGCACCTGGCGGTGTCCCTGGAGCGCCTGGATGACCTGCTTGAAAAGCCGGCCCAACGCATCGGGTTGTCCGCAACCGTGGAACCGGTGGAGACCGTCACCCGGTTCCTGGGTGGGCGTGAACCCGTGGCTGTGGTGCGCCCACAGTCCCAGAAGCAGTGGGATCTCACGGTCAGCGTCCCGGTTCCGGACATGACGGTGTTGGGCGGACCGAGTGCGTCGTCGTCGTTGGGGGGAACACCGTTCGGGGACGCCGCGGTGGAGGATGAACCCGCCAACGTGGCCTCCATCTGGCCGCACGTGGAGGAGCGGGTGGTGGATCTGGTGGAGGCCCACCGATCCACCATCGTGTTTGCCAACTCCCGGGGTCTGGCGGAGAAACTCACGGCCCGGCTCAATGAAATCCACGCCTTCCGGGTGGAACACTCGCAGGATCCAGGGGCTGCCGAACCGTCCCGCCAGCACGGGCGCTACGACGGCGCCGCACCGGTGCTTGCCCGGGCCCACCACGGCTCCGTGTCCAAGGACCAACGCACACTGATCGAGGAGGACCTCAAGAGCGGGCAGCTGCGGTGTGTGGTGGCCACCAGCTCGTTGGAGTTGGGGATCGACATGGGCCTGGTGGATTTGGTGGTTCAGATCGAGTCCCCGCCCTCAGCGGCCTCTGGGCTGCAGCGAGTGGGGCGAGCCGGTCACCAGGTGGGTGAGGTGTCGATCGGGCGGCTGTTCCCCAAGCATCGCGGGGACCTGCTGGATGCCACGGTGACCGTGGAGCAAATGTTGGCCGGGCGGGTGGAGTCCCTGCACATTCCCGCCAACCCCCTGGACGTACTGGCGCAGCAGACCGTGGCGGCGTGCGCGCTGGAGAGCATTGGCGTGGAGGACTGGTGGGACACGGTGCGCCGCAGTGCACCGTTCCTGGGCTTGCCGCGCAGCGCGTTCGAGGCCGTGCTGGACCTGGTGTCCGGGCGCTACCCCTCGGATGAATTTGCCCAACTCAAACCGCGCGTGGTGTGGGACCGGGATGAGGGCACGCTCACGGCCCGGCCCGGGGCCCAACGTCTTGCAGTGACCTCCGGTGGCACCATCCCGGACCGGGGCCTGTTCCCGGTCCACATTGCCGGAAGCCCGGAGGACAAAGCCCCCAAACGGGTGGGTGAGCTGGACGAGGAAATGGTCTACGAATCCCGCACCGGGGATGTGATCGCGCTGGGCGCCTCCTCCTGGCGGATCGAGGAGATCACCCATGACCGGGTGACCGTGACCCCTGCTCCGGGGCAGGCGGGAAAACTCCCCTTCTGGCACGGTGACGGATTGGGCCGGCCTGTGGAGCTGGGACGCGCCCAGGGGGCGTTCCTGCGGGAGATCTCCGGTGCCGCCGAGTCCACCTCCACGGACCGGCTCACGGCAGCAGGTCTGGATCAGTGGGCCCGGGAGAACCTTCAGGCTTACGTGGCAGAGATGAAGGAGAACGTGGGCCACGTGCCCTCGGACCGTACGCTGCTGATCGAACGCTTCCCGGATGAGCTCGGGGACTGGCGGGTGATCCTCCATTCCCCGTACGGACTGCAGGTTCATGCCCCGTGGGCACTGGCCGTGGGTGCCCGGATCGAGGAACGCTGGGGTCTGGACGGTGCCGCTCAGGCCTCCGACGACGGCATTGTGCTGCGGATTCCCTTGACGGACGAGGATCCCCCGGGGGCAGAGATCTTTCTGTTCGACCCCGATGAACTGGATCAGATCGTCACCGAGCAGGTGGGTTCCTCCGCGTTGTTCGCCTCTCGGTTCAGGGAGTGCGCCGCCCGCGCCCTGTTGTTGCCCCGCCGCGATCCCGGCAGACGTACCCCCCTGTGGCAGCAGCGTCAGCGTTCCGCGCAGCTCTTGGACGTGGCCCGCCGCTACCCGCAGTTTCCCATCGTGTTGGAAACCGTGCGTGAATGTCTGCAGGACGTCTACGACCTCCCCGCGCTGCAGGAGATCCACAGGGAGATCAACCGGCGCACCATCCGGGTGGTGGAGACCACCACGGAGTCACCGTCGGCATTCGCCAAGACCCTGCTGTTCGGCTATCTGGGGCAGTTCATCTATGAGGGCGACTCCCCACTGGCTGAGCGCAAGGCAGCCATCCTGTCCCTGGACACGGACCTCTTGGCTGAATTGCTGGGGCGTGCCCAGTTGCGGGAGCTGTTGGATGCCGCCGTCATCACCCGCACGGAGGCCGAACTCCAGTACACGGCCCCCAACCGCCGGTTGAAGGGTGCTGAGGGTCTGGCTGATCTGCTGCGCCTGCTGGGCCCGTTGACCGTGGAACAGGCAACGGAGCGGTTGAACCACCCCCAACACCACGACGACGACCCCCACCCGGCCTCCCGTGAGGACGTTCAGCAGTGGGCCCAGGAACTATCCCGGGAGAACCGCGCGTTCACGGTCAGGCTGGCCGGGGTGGAGAAACTGGCGGCGGTGGAGGATGCCGCCCGGTTACGTGATGCCCTGGGCGCCCCCATCCCGCACGGCGTCCCGGTGACGTTCCTGGAACCGGTGGCAGACCCTGTGGGAGATCTTGTGGGTCGCCATGCCCGAACCCACGGACCGTTCACGGCCCAGGAGGCAGCAGCGGCCACGGGCCTGGGGGTGGCAGTGGTCAATTCCACCTTGGAGAAGCTGGCCGCCCAGCGCCGTGTGGTGGAGGGCGAGTTCCGTCCGCTGGAGATGCTCCCGGCCGGAACACACACCCGGGACACGGAGTGGTGTGACAAAGAGGTGTTGCACCGAATCCGGCGTCGTTCCCTGGCTGCACTGCGGGAGCAGGTGGAGCCCGTGGCGCCGGAGGTCTACGCCCGATTCCTGCCGCCCTGGCAGTACGTGGGTTCCGATGCCCGGTTGCGTGGGGCGGACGGTCTGCTGACCGTGGTGGACCAGCTGGGTGGGCTGGCCCTGCCTGCCTCCGCGCTGGAGCCTCTGGTGTTGCGCGCCAGGATCAGCGATTACTCCCCCGATCTTCTGGATGAGCAACTGGCGGCCGGGGAGATCCTGTGGTCCGGTGCCGGTTCCCTGAGCGGGGATGACGGTTGGCTGGCGTTGCATCTGGCCGAGTCCCAGGAGCTGACGCTGCCGCCACGGGCCGAGCTGAAAGCCACCGCTGCGGGGATCACGGACGTGCTCCAGGCCGCTGTGTTGGAGGTTCTGGCCGATGGTGCCGCGCGTTTCAGTCACCAGTTGGTTCCGGCCCTTGCTGACCGGGGGCATCAGGTCACCATGCCGCACCTGACCACGGCCTTGTGGGAGTTGGTGTGGGCAGGGCTGATCACCAATGACACCTTTGCCCCTGTGCGTTCCCTGGTGGCCGGTGGCGGCGGGGCACACAAACAGAAGGCACGCACACCCGTGGCGCGCTCGGCCGGACGCCGGGGTGCCGCACGGTTGCGGCCTCGCCAGCAAGGTGCTCGGGCCAGTGGGCCGCGTTCGGCGGCGGAGCTGCAGTCATCGGGCCGGTGGTCTCTGGTGGCGCCGGAGCCGCTGGAGCCCACGGTGCGGGCCAGTGCCGGGGCTGAGTTGTTGTTGGACCGCTACGGAGTGCTGACCCGCGGTGCCGTGGAAGCGGAGGACCTGCCCGGTGGGTTCTCCGGGATCTACCGTGTTCTCACGGCACTGGAGGACGCCGGGCAGACGCGGCGTGGGTACTTCATCGAGGGTCTGGGGGCCGCCCAGTTCGCCCAGTCCTCCACGGTGGATCGGTTGCGCACCTTTGCCGATGACGAGCAAGCACGCACCACACCCCGCGAGCCCTCCGTGTTGGCTCTGGCCGCCACCGACCCCGCCAACCCGTGGGGCGCAACGCTTCCCTGGCCGCAGGTCTTGGCTTCCCCGGACGACGACGCTGCCACACGCCACCGACCGGGCCGTAAAGCTGGTGCCGTGGTGGTCTCCGTGGACGGTACCCCCGTGCTCTATTTCGAGCGCGGCGGCAGGACCGTCCTGGTGTTCCAGGACGATCCCGCCTTGATCCGGCTGTGTGCACCCGCCGTGGTTGATCTGGTGCACGCCGGAGCTGCGGAGAAGTTGTCCGTGGAAAAGATCAACGGCCGTCATGTGCTGGGTGCAGGGGGCTTGGAGACCGCCGTGCGGGACGCGTTGGTGCACGCCGGGTTCTCCACCACGCCCAAGGGGCTGCGGTTGCGCCGAGGAGTCTAGGACCCTGCGGCCAGGCCCAGGGATTCCTGAAGCGGCTGTTCCGCGATCTCCTCCACCAGCCACGGACTGAACACCCGCGCCAAACCGCGGGAGGCCACCAGCAGGTCAGCGGGATCCACCCATGTGAACTCGGCGATCTCAGAGGCTTGAGGACGCGGCTGACTGGCGGCTTGGGCCACCCAGACCGGGCAGAACTCGTTCTCCACCACACCGGAGGCATCCACGGCTCGGTAGGCGAAGTCTGGGAGCACTTCCTGCAGGTTGGTGATCTCCATTCCCAACTCCTGAGCAGCCCTCCGCGTGATGGCATCTTGGAAGTCCTCACCGGGACCGGGGTGGCCACAGAACGAATTGGTCCAGACCCCCGGCCAGGTCTTTTTGCTCAGGGCACGGCGAGTGAGCAGCACTTGACCGTCGTCGTTGACCACCCAGCAGGAGAAGGCCAGGTGCAACGGGGTGTCAGTGGTGTGGACGTTTGCTTTGGGCGCGGTACCGATGGGCTGGTGGTGGGGATCCAGCAGCACCACCTGCTCGGCTGCGGGTTCGGCTGGTGTAGGCACGGTTCCTCCATTGCCCGGTGACGTCTGCCGTTGGGCCTGCCCCCTCACCCTAGAGGGTGCGGAGTTCATGCGCAGCCGCTACTGCTTGGCAGCCACGTCCTCCTTGCGGAAAGCGTGCACAAACTCTTGGTACAGCTGGTCAGCGCTGACTGGTGCGTACTCGTGCACACCGGGGAGTTCTTGTTCGGCCCGAATCACACCTGAATGGGCGGATTGAATCCAACCGCGTGCGTGGTTGTCATGGGGCCGGTGCAAAATCCACGACGCCGGTTCACACACGAAATCGGGTTCATCCTGGGGTTCACAGGTGAGGTTCAACGCACCACCCGACGCCGGATTGTTCTCGAATTCGTAGCGGGCTTCATCAAAGTTCCGCGCCGCAAGGGACAACGTCGATGCGCCGTCGTGAAGTCCAGTCATCCAAGCCAGGACTCCCGCAAGGTCTTGCCTGGCAACATTGATCACACCCACGCGCTTGGCGTCCAAGACAACTGGCCCCCACCAGTTGGTGCGCAGCACCGCACGATCGTCCTGGAACCACACCTGGCAGCGAAGGTCGGTTCTGCGCCTCAGTCCGTACAGCACAAAGTCCGGCGATGACCCAAAGAGGACCGAGCAGTACTCCCCCAGGGGTGACAGGCACTCGCCCTCGATCATGCCCAGTTGGCGGGCCTCCTTGGCGGCAGAGATGTTGAATCTTTCCGTCAGAGACCCAATGTTTTCCTGCGGCTGGAATCGACCCACAAAATCCAAGGTGTCCAACGCACATGTGAAGTCCAACGGCCTGAACTCCGTGGACCCCCACGACCATGCCAAATACGATCCGGCCCCAAAGTGAAGGACCTTCGGTCCCGTGCAATGCATGGAATCCCCGGCAACCTCCGTGATCAATTTGGGCGGCTGCTGAACATCACGAACCTGCCCCTCCCACCCAGTCAGAACCGGTTCACAAAAGTTTGGGACCTGGGGGAAGTCCGCCTGATGGGTGACCTGCGTGACGCGCAGAACACCGGGCCCGCGGCGTGAATACCAGGTGTCGTAATAAAGCCAGTCGGCGCCGTTGAACCCGACCACCCGGAAAGACCAACGCGACCCACCTGAGTCGTTCTTGATCCTTCGTGAATACAACAAACTTGCGCAGGAGAGTTCCGCACGTACTGCACCGATGTCCAATGCCATCAAATCCTGCCACTGAGCCGGCAAAGACGACGCCGGCAGGAGTTCCACCGATGCAAGTGCGCGCGAACCCAGTGGCCCCGTTGGGACATAGCGCCAATGATTCAAGGTGCCCCCAGGTACTTGGCGCCACCCCGGGACGGCAACATGTGGGCACGAGGACGCCTCGGCACGTCTTACTGACCGCAAACTGATCAACGCGGAACGCTACTTGGCTTGAAGCGATCGCAACCGCTTGGGCTTGGTCCACTGGGGAGAAGGAAGGAAGCCCAGCCAAAAACTGACGGGCCAGACCACGAAGACCACGAATGCTCCACCCCATGGCAGGAAAGTGTCAGCCACGACTGGCACCCATGCCAACCATGGTTGGTCAAACGTCACACGATGGGGCGAATACGCAGAAACAGACATGGCCATCATAACCACCCCCCATGATGCTATGCCGATGAACACATGCGGAAGCCACCCCCACCCAAATTTGTCCCACCCTGTGATTTCAGATTTGAACCAGAGGTACACAAAAAGCCCCATGGTTGACACAAATACCCATGCACCCATTACCATTCCGGCTGCCATATTCCCCGCACCTATCACCTAGCGGCTATACTTCCAATTCGATTTCTTGCCGTTTTGCTGTATGTAACCATCACGCCCTCCTGGTACACGCGGATTTGAATCCACAGGCGCCAAAAATTCATTATACGTTTGAGTATACGGCGAAGACACCTCCCTGACACTTCTCCAGGTTTCCATAGCAAAATCCCCAAACAAATCAGGCGTGGAAGTTGAATCACCACCGCCAGGATTTCCGGCAATGACCGCCCTATCTTCGAACTGCCAAGACGCGACGCCACCCACGACGGCTCCGATCACCAAACCAGCACCGCCACCCGCAACGCCACCCACTGCCGTGCCAGTTATTGAACCAGTAGAAGCACCAACAACTGCACTACTCGCGGCATTCGCCACAGCATACGCCGCCGCATCGTGCTGCGCCTCAGATGACACCTCTCTAGCCGTCATACCTGCGCCACTCTGCGCCCAGTAATCTCGCCGCTCTTCGTACTTGGCCTCGTAGGACGACTGAAAGGATGCAACTACACCGATGCTCCCTAACAATTTGCTGCCGTAATGAATGAATTCACTTCCACTCATGTTTCGCCAGGTCACGCCATCATAAATCGCTGCGCTTTTACTTGCGTGACTACTGGCGTTCATTTTTTCGCGCCCTCGATCACCATCGCGGCTTTGGGGATCCGCCGACCCACTCTCCTGGGTGAGTCCGTCGACCGCACCCGTCAGCAGTTTGCCGCCAGGAACGCCCGGAAAGTAGTTGGGGGCTTCACTGGATGGCATGTCAGTTCTGCCTTGCGCCCCTCCCGAACCCTGTTTACTTGACGGGGGATTTAGGCCCAATACCCTTTCTGCCACAGGCGCCAATTTTTCATCGAGGCCAACTGCCGCGGCACCAGCCCCAATCGTCGCGCCAATTCCATAGGCCATCCACCCAGCGCCACTCGCGACCTCACCCAGGTTGTAGCCATCAGCCTTATTTAACTTTTCGACGACCGCATCGACGGCATCCTCGTACTCATTCTGGATACCCTTAACATTAAGACTGAGTAAAATGAAACGTGCGTGTGAAATTGGATCGAGTTCCAAAATCGATTTGTGGCCATGTTGGGCTTCGAAAAATTGAATGTCATTGTTGAGGTCGTCGAGCTTGCGCTTCAGGCGATCCAATTCACCCACGAAATCCTCAAAGACCCGATAAGCTTGACGGGCATAGAGATCTATGGATTCCGCCCGATCAGATGACGTATCGAGAGTGGTGAAGAGCAAATCCTCGCCTGGACCTTTGTATAAATTTGGCAAGAGTCGCCAGGCGTCATATCCTTCACTGACTCGACTTGCAAATGATTCCGCGTAACGCATGAAGTCAAATGAATTCCAGTTGAAATCATTTGGATTTTCCCATCGAGTGAGGCCACTCTTGTCAATGTAGGGCATACGTCACCACCCGTTTCCAGGCATGTCCGGGTAGTTGATCCCGCGCGAGCTGATAGTTGCTTGCTCCGCCATAATCTCGTCGCCATGGACCATGTGGCCGAGAGCCTCATTTCCATGGTAGGCAGCTGAATACATTCGCCCAACGATTCCCTGCATACTAGGAACTACCGTTTCATCGATCAACGTATCGAGAACTCCACGAAGCTTTGAGTGAACGGCCGCGTCCCTCATGCTCTCGAGACTTCGCTCGGCAGACTTTCCATCGCTTGCGGCCGAGTCAGCTTCGCGATTGACCGTGGTAAAGACTGCGCTACAGCCCCCCGGCACCACGTCATAATTACAGGTCACTGTTCAAAACCTCTACTTCATTCCATGGCCCACCCGGCCCCAGTCGGGCTGGACATCCTTTGACCTGCCCAAACGTACACCAGGACCCTCTCACCAGGCGTAACACAATCCACATACGTGCACCCACCTGATTGGTGGCAGGATCGTTACGTGTCCCGCCGTCGTCGTCCCACCTCCGCGCTGCCGCAGCGTGCGGGAGTGGATGCCGTGCGGGTCTTGCTGCCGGACACCACCGAGTCCGTGGCCGCGCACCTGCTGGCCAGGTTCCCGCGCTCCGCACAGGACTTGGCACGGCTGTTTGCCACGAACGCCATGGTGGATGACTCAGGAGTCCCCGTCCGCGCAGCAGACCCCTGTGCCGGTCGGGCCGTCTGGTATCACCGCCCAGCCCTTCCGGAACCTGGTGTGCCACGGGAGTTGCCCGTCATCTTTGAGGACGCCCATCTTCTGGTGGTGGACAAACCCCACGGGCTGCCCACCACGCCGCGGGGCTCCTACGTGCGCAACACCGCCCTGAGCCTGCTGCGGCACATCCGGCAGGAACCCGACCTGGCACCGGCCCACCGCTTGGACCGACTCACCGCGGGCGTCCTGCTGTTCACCCGGGACCCGGCCATCCGCGGTCGCATGCAGCGTCAGTTCCAGGACCGCCACACCCGCAAGAGCTACGAGGCCGTGGTCCATCTACCCCCGGGCCGCGGCCTCGCGGGCCTGCCCGCCATTCGGGAGAGCAGGATCGAAAAGCCCGCCGGTAGCCTGCAAGCGATCGAGGTGGACGGCCCGGCCAATGCGGTCACGCGGATGCAGCCGCTTCTCCCCCAGCCCTGGACGGATCACGACGGCGCCTGGGCCGCCCTGAGTCTTCACCCCACCACCGGGCAGACCCACCAACTGCGGGTGCATCTCAACGCAGCGGGTACCCCCATCCGCTGGGATCCCCTCTATCCGGAGATCATCGCCCCCGAGGGGCAGGACACTTCCCAGCCCCTGCAACTGCTGGCGCGCAGCCTGAGCATCCGCCACCCCGTCAGCGGGGATGAGATGACCTTCGTCAGCAACCGCACGCTGGCTACGCTTGATCCACACCCACTGCCGTCCAACGCTTGACCGGCGTTGATCCGCCCGAGGAGCCCCATGAGTCACGACCCCGCCCATTCCCTGATCACCGGCGCCAACGAAGACCGCCGCGAACGTGCAGGCCTGGCCGCACGGTCCGTGCAGTCCCTGTTTGGCGAACGTCTGTTCGGGATTCCGGGGACGTGGATCGGTGCGGTGGAGTTCCCGCACCCCACGCAGTTCTCCACCAAGTGGCACTACTGGTGGCAGGCACACCTGTTGGACGCCCTGGTGGATGCCGCCCAACGGGAGGCCACATCAGGCCAGGACGCTGGACCCACACGTGAACGTGCCCACCGTCTGCTGCGCTCCATCGCCCTGCGCAGCGGCGGCCAGGTGGTGTTCAACAACTACTACGACGACATGTCCTGGCTCATGCTGGCCCTGGGCCGTTTCCGCCACCTGGAGGAGGACGCCGGCGGCAAGACCCGCCACCTGACCAAGGCCGGATCCGACCTGCTCAAGGCCATCCGCGATGCCCACACGGGTGACTTGAACGGCGGCGTGTTCTGGACCCGCGAGCGCACCTACAAGAACACCGCCACCACGGGTCCCGCCGCGCTGATTGCGGTGCGCACCCACGCCGCCCAGGAGTGCGCCAGCCTGCTGAGCTGGCTGGAAAGCCACCTGTGGGATGCCTCCAAGGGTGTGTTCAAGGACGGCATCAACATCGTCACCCACGACGACGGCTCCACCGGGACCAAGCTGGAAGAAGCCGTCTACACCTACAACTCCGGTCCGGCCCTGGCGGCAGCCGTTGAGCTGGCACAGACCTCCACGGGGGCTGAGACCAAGCGGTGGGCCACATTTGCGGCACAGATCATTGCAGGCGCTGACAAAGAGTTCGGTCGGGACATGGGCAATCGCCGGGTGCTCAAGACCCATGGCTCCGGGGACGCCGGGCTGTTCACCGGCATCCTGGTGCGCTACCTGGCAGAAGCCGCTGAGTCCAAGGCCTTGGACCCGGAGGCTCGCGCCACGGCCCGCCGCCTGGTTCTGGACACCGCGGATGCCTTTTGGGCCGGACGCCGGGAGTTTGATCCGGACCTGGACTTCAACGATCCCCAGGCTCAACCGGATCCCGCCCGGGTGGTGGCCATCTTCTCCCCCAACCCGCTGGAACACGCGGACACCGCCCAGCCGGTGGGCCGCACCGTGGAACTGGGCACCCAGGTCCAAGCATGGACCGCCCTGGAAGCAGCAGCGCGCCTGGAGGCCACGGTGTGAAACGGCCAGCGCGGTTGTCCACGGGAAGATTCCTTGGGAAGCCGAGGTGGGCGGCGTCGTCGTGCGCTGATCGCTGAACGGCCCGGGAGTGCTGTTGACGCCCCGGATGGATGAGGTAGAAAACAACCATGAGTTCCGTACGCACCCCGGACCCCAACCCAGGCTGGCTCAACCAGGATGACCTCCGTGAGGCGCGGCGTCGTCTGCCCATGGTCTACGTCCAGGCCGTGCCCGTGCAGCTGGACCCGCTGGGGTGTGTGACGGACGTGGGGTTGTTGCTGCAGCCAAACGCCACCGGTGAGTTGGAGCGGGCGTTGGTCTCCGGGCGGGTGTTGTACCGGGAGACCATCCGGGCAGCGCTGCTGCGTCACCTGGAAAAGGACCTGGGGCCGTTGGCCATGCCGCAGCTTCCGCCTTCCACCGTGCCGTTCTCCGTCACGGAGTACTTTCCGCATCCTTCGGAGACTGGTTTCACGGATGAGCGGCAGCACGCCGTGGCCCTGAACTACGTGGTGGCCCTGCGCGGTGAGTGCTCCCCGCGCGCGGACGCCCTGCAGCTGTCCTGGCTGACCCCGGAGGAGGCGCTCAGCACGGATGTTCAGGCTGAGTTTGCAGGGGGTCGTGGCCGGTTGATCGAGCAGGCTCTGGCCCACGTGGGATGGGGCCGATGAGCTGGGAGATCGCACGCTCCACGTTCGGGTTCGCCATCCAGAACCGCCTGGAGGAGACCACACCGCGCCCGGACGGTCGTAACGGCCCCTGGTTGGGCCGCACCGGCACCATCGCCACGCCACACGGTGAGATCCGGACCCCGGCATTCATCCCCGTGGCCACGGCCGCCACGGTCAAGGCCGTGCTCCCGGAGTCCATGAAGGAGCTGGGCGCGCAAGCCCTGTTGGCCAATGCCTACCACCTGTACCTGCGTCCCGGTCATGACCTCCTGGATGAGGCCGGTGGCCTGGGGCAGTTCATGAATTGGGACGGCCCCACCTTCACGGATTCCGGGGGCTTTCAAGTCATGAGCCTGGGTTCCGGGTTCAAGAAGGTCATCAACATGTCCACCGCTGCGGCAGCGGGGACGGTGGGGGACGACGACGTCGCCGCCGGCAAAGAACGCCTGGCCGCCGTGGACAACGACGGCGTCACGTTCATCTCCCATCTCAACGGGGACAAGCACCGGTTCACCCCAGAGATCTCCATGAAGGTGCAGCACGGGATCGGTGCGGACGTCATGTTCGCTTTTGACGAGCTGACCACCTTGCGCAACTCGCGCGGCTACCAGGAAGAAGCCCTGGAACGCACGCGCCTGTGGGCCATGCGCTGCATCGCCGAGCACAAGGTGCTCACGGAAGCTCGCTCCCACCGCCCCTACCAAGCGTTGTTCGGCGTGATTCAGGGGGCCCAGTACCAAGACCTGCGGCGTAAGGCCTGCCAGGATCTGGGTGCCATGGACTTCGACGGCTTCGGCATCGGCGGGGCCCTGGAAAAGGAGAACCTGGGCACCATTGTGGGGTGGTGTGCGGAGGAACTGCCGGAGAACAAGCCCCGTCACCTGCTGGGGATCTCCGAGCCCAATGACATTTTTGTGGCCCTTGAAGCCGGTGCTGACACCTTTGACTGCGTCTCCCCCACCCGGGTTGCCCGCACCGGGGCCGTGTATCACCCTGAAGGTCGGTTCAACATCACGGGCGCCCGGTTCAAACGGGACTTCACCCCCGTGGACGCGGACTGCGACTGCTACACGTGCGCCCATTACACCCGCGCCTACATCCACCACTTGTTCAAGGCCAAGGAACGCCTGGCCGCCACGCTGGCCTCCATCCACAATGAACGCTTCACCGTTCGCCTGGTGGACCGCGCCCGGGAGGCCATGAACAACGGAACCTATGTGGACTACCGGGACCAGACCTTGGGCCGGTACTACGGCGGCAACCACCCCTGAGGCACCACCCCGTAAGCTCGATCCATGTCCGGACTTGATCCCGTACCTGCCAACCAGACCTGGACCCTGACCCGGGAGCTGCCGCACTCAGCACAGCAGGTCTTCGCTGCCCTAACGGATCCGGATGCCCTGCCGCGCTGGTACGGGCCGGAGGGTTGGACGGTGGATCCCGCCTCCGTTGACCTGGACCCCACCGAAGGTGGCACCCGCTCCTTCCACATGGTCCTGGACCAGGACCCCGCTCAGCGCGCGCCCATTCACGGACGGCATGGCGCTGTGGTTGCAGATCGCCTGCTGGAGATTCACGAGTTCATTCCGGATCACTTGGGCCAGCCCAGTCAGCACGTGGTGGTGCTGCGCTGCCAGTTGGACCCAGTGGCTTCCACCTCCGACGACGACGCCCCCCACACCACCCGTTTGACCCTCACCCAGGGGCCGTTACCCGCCGAGGTGCACGAACACGCTCGTCAGGCATGGGCCAGCACCTTGGACCGTCTGGCCGCACACCTGGCGGAGCAACCGTGAGCAGGCGTTTTGTCACGGACACCGTTTCCGTGATTCTGGCGGAGAACCCCAGTCCCATGACGCTGGAGGGCACCAACACGTGGATTCTGCAGGCCCCCGGTGACTCCGGGGCCGGTGGCGCCGTCGTGGTGGATCCGGGACCCGATCTGGCCGAGCACGTGGACCGTCTGGTGTCCGTGGGCGGCATTGAGCTGGTGCTGGTGACGCACCGGCACCGGGACCACACTGGCGCCATCGACTCCTTGCATCAGCGCACCGGCGCCCCTGTGCGGGCCGCCCTGGCCGAACACTGCCGGGATGCCGAGCCACTGACCGGCGGGGAGATCTTGCACGCCGGGGGTCTGCAGGTTCAGGTGATGCACACCCCGGGGCACACCTCGGACTCGTTGAGTTTTGTAGTTACACAAATTTCCGAGGACGGCACCCCGCTAACCCATGTGTTCACCGGTGACACTGTCCTTGGCCGCGGCACCACCATGATTGATCACCCGGACGGCACACTGGCCGACTACCTGGCCACGCTGGGCCGGTTGGAGGCACTGGCCTCCGGCCCCGCAGAGGTGTTGGGATTGCCGGGTCACGGCGAGGTCCTGCGAGATCTGGCAGGTAGCTGCGCTGCCCTGCAGGAACATCGCGTTGCGCGTCTTGAAGAAGTCCGGGCAGCAGCAGACCAGCTGGGACCGGATGCGGAACTGCTCACGGACCGCATCTACCCGGATGTCCCAGAGGGTGCGCGCCGCGCGGCAGTGCGCTCCATCGAGGCCCAGCTGGAGTATCTGGACACTGCACTTGAGAATCGAACTTAGATGACTAGAATTAGCCAGACTCGAAAGGATCTTCCGCCAGTGTCCCTGGTGGAAAATTAATCCTGTGGGGCGCGCTAACCGCATGGCCGAAGCTAAACACTTTCCAGCCACGACCAGCATAAAACACCAATGTCATATACTGAAGCTTTTCAACGCTCACGTAACCTTGCTTATCGGACTTCGCCGCCAAGTCATCTGGATGCCAGAGTTGCAAATATGCAATATTGTCAGCCCTATACGATATGTAAGTACCCACCACATACTCAGAGATATTTTCGCGAATCTCTAGAACATCTTCCCAACTAAAATTCGACCAGTTTTCTGCATCCTGGGAGACCAATTTAGGAATGATTCTTTGGAACTCATCTTCCGAGCCGGATCGAATTACATTTAAGAACGTAGACGCAACCATCCAGGGATTGAAAATACTATTAGAATCACCTAGCTGGGAATCTACTTGCTCATCAGGAATTTCCGTGGGCCTGGAAGCAGTTGACCTACCCAACCGAGAGTCCCCCTGTCGCTTCAGGGGTGAGTTGAACTCACGAACCCAGCGAGTATCACCACTATCTGTGAACGACAACCTTGTTACAGGTTCAGTGGGAAGGTAGTCGTGCTTAGATTCGTGGGCGAGTATCCCAAGCGACACGTCCCATGAACGGCGCGTCCTCGGCGCCAGGACGGAGATTGGATCCGGTGCCCCTAGTGGCCCAAGATTAATTTGCCCTTGGGCAACCCCGACTCTAATCACAACATCATAAACGGGCTGATCACCTTCGTTGCTCACAAACAGGGTGATCTTTCGGATAAATCGACCCTTCTCGACATTTCGCAAGTAGTCAACTTCCACCCACGCGGACACCAGATTCGCCGCACGCCTTTCTTCTTTCGTCATAGATGCTCGATGGCGCCGAATGTCTCGAACTGCGACCCATGCAGCAACTGAGGCTGCTGCCAGCGTCCCAAGTGCTGACATAGCCACCCACCCGGGCCATGAGAGAACGTCCGATAATACATCCACGATTCGATTCAGCAGAACTACATCCATGATGTGTAACACTAATAGCATTTCAGTGCATGCCACGTCTTCACACCGAATAAACCGGCGGGCCCGTGCGGCGTCGTCGTCGTAAGAGCCACCAGGCGCCGATGGCCAAGCCCACCAACCCCAGCAGCACCAGGACCGGCAGGAAAACAGCAACCACTGACAGGAGCACGGCCGCACCGTCCTCCGCCGTGGAGAGGACCGGAGCGGCGGTGCCGGCGGAGACCGTGTTGGCCACAGGCCGGGTCAGGGCTTTGACGCCGTGGACCAGCAGGGCAAGCAGAACACCGATCACAATCGGCACCCAGGTTCCGGAGCTCACGAACTGTTCCGGGTCCGTGACCGTTGCGGTCTGTCCACCCAGCGTGAGCCCGGCGATGTCCGAGGTCATGGAGGACCCGAACACAATGCCACCGGAGGTGGGGCGGACAACGGTCTGGATGACGTCGTTGACGGAATCGATGGCCGGGACCTTGTCCGCAACCACTTCCAGGGCCAACAGCACGGCAAAAATGATGAGCACCCACCCGTTGGAGAGCCACGCAAAATTGGGGCCAAGGTCAACAAACTGGGTGTAGCGGTCCAGAAGTCCCAGGACCAGAAGGGGGATCCAGGCGTTGAGGCCGGCAGAAGATGCAAGGCCAAGGCCGGTCAGGGCGTCCATGGTGCTGATACTAGCCGCACCCGGATCCCCCGCTGTCAGCAAGTGGTCGAATCCACTGATCAGGCAGTGACTTCAGGCCGCTCGCCGTCCCAGTAGGGCTCGGTTTTCTTCAACCGGGCCACGACGGCGTAGGTCACCGGGATCACCAGAACCTCCACCAAGCATTTCCACACGTAGCCAACAATCACGTAGTTCAGGAACTGGCCAAAGGTCTGAATGCCGATGATGGGTGCGGCCACGGCACAGAAGATCAGGGTGTCCACGAACTGGCCAACCAGGGTGGAGGAGATCAAGCGTGCCCACAGGTGCTTTTCACGGGTCTTCTCCTTGACCTTGACCAGGACCCAGGCGTTGAGCAGCTGGCCCACCAAGAAGCCCAGGAGGGAGCCGGCCACAATCAGCGGGACGGGGCCCAGCACCTGGACAAACGCCTCCTGGCCTTCGTAGAAGGAGGCGGAGGGCAAGGCAATGATGATCCAGAAACAGATGCTGGCAAACAGTGCTGCGGCAAAGGAGGTGATGATCGCGCGGCGTGCCGCGCGGAAGCCCCAGACCTCGGAAACAACATCGCCCAGGACGTAGGCGATGGGGAAAAGGAAAAAGCCGCCGTCGGTCACGATCGGACCGATCTCAATGCCCTTGGTGGCGCCGATGTTGGACAGAATCAGCACCACGGCATAGGCAGCCACAAACAGATCAAAGGCGGTTCGGGTGCGCGGGGCGAACCGGGCAGCTGCGGTGTTGCTGGAGGTGTGCGCGGGTGCCGCAACAGCGCCCGCGTGCCCAGAGGCAGGCTCGGACACGGATTCGGAAGGAACTTGGGACATCGTGGTTCCGCTTTCTTCAGTGAGGGGTCGGTGACGGTGCCTGCAAGAGCGCCGGGGACGGGTTCGTACAGCTGGTGACGAAACTGGTCGACTGGTCTTGGTCAGAAAAACACCCGCAGAGCACAATAAGGCCCATGACTACTTCTACGAACCCGCCGTTTGCTCTGACCGTTGCCGGAAACGAGGCGACCGGTGGAGCCGGCGCCCAGGCTGATCTCAAGACCTTCCAAGAACTGGGAGTGTTCGGGTCCCTGGCTCTGACCTGCATCGTGTCCTTTGACCCCAACAACGACTGGGGTCACCGCTTTGTCCCCGTTGACCCCCAGGTCATTGCTGACCAGCTGGAAGCCACCACGTCTGCCTACAACCTGGACGCCGTGAAGTTGGGCATGTTGGGCACCCCGGCCACCATCGACGTCGTGGCCAAGGCCATGGAGGAGCTCAAGCCCAAGCACCTGGTGCTGGACCCCGTGCTGATCTGCAAGGGTCAGGAACCCGGCGCGGCCCTGGACACGGATGAAGCCCTGAAGTCCAAGATCCTGCCGTTGGCCACGTTTGTGACCCCCAACCACTTCGAGTCCCTCTCCCTGTCCGGGATGGATTCGATCACCACTGTGGAGGACCTGGAGGAGGCCGCCAAGCGCATCCACGAACGCTCCGGTGCCGTGGTGCTGGCCAAGGGCGGCGTCCGCTTGGACGGCCCGGAGGCCGTGGACGTTTACCACGACGGCGAAACCACGGAAATCCTCTCCGCACCCAAGGTGGAAGATGTGGCCGTGGCCGGTGCCGGATGCACCATGGCTGCTGCCGTCACGGCAGAACTGGCCAAGGGCTTGAGCCCCCTTGAAGCTGCACGGGCGGCCAAGGAGTTCGTCTCCGCCGGGATCCGTCAGCGCATCACCTCCAACGCCCCGTTCGATGCTCTGTGGCAGGGCGGGCTGGCGGCTGAACGCGCTATCGGGTGACGTTCACCCCACTCCCAGGGTTTTTGGTGACAACTCCGTCTAAGATGTCGTCATGCCAAAAATCCAGGCGGCAAGCAATGCCGAACAGCGCGAGCACACCAAGCGATCGATCCTCGAAGCCTTTGGGCAGCTTCTGTACTCGCAGGGCCTGACCGGGCTGACCATGACCCACGTGGCCAAAACGGCCGGGGTGGGTCGCACCGCGGTCTACAACTACTTTGCGGACATGGGTGAGCTGCTGGTGGCTTACACCCTGGATGAAACCGAACGGTTCATGACCGACCTCCAAGGTGATCTGGAAGGCGTGGAGAACCCGGTGGACAAGCTGGGAATCTACGTCCGGGCGCAGATCGATGACCTCTCCCGGCGTCATCTACCCCCGGGGCCGGCCATGCGCACGGTCCTTTCCCCGGATGACTTCCAGAAGCTGGGCGAACACGTGGGTGCGCTGCGCGGCATGCTGACCGCCATCCTCCAGGAGGCCGTCGAGGACGGATGGTTGCCCAACGGTGACCTGCAGGAGATGGGTCGTCTGGTGCACAGCTCCCTCACCGCCACCGCAGACCGTGAGGCGCAGTCAGAGGAAGCTCGGGCAGCCCATGAGCGGCATGTCCAGGCCACCGTGCTGTTCGCGCTACGCGGCCTGGGCGCACAGTTCGACGCCCAGGGTTCGCCCGTTCGCCTGGAGGTTCCCCACCCCGCACTGAGCGTGGCGGTCTGAGGAATCGCGCTACCCTGGACGTGAAGTGCAACAAGGCCCGCACCGGAATCCGGTGCGGGCCTTGTTGCACATGGCGCAGCCATCAGACTCAGTCGTCAGCACCTGGCCACATGGTGTCCACCGAATACCGCTGCCCCGTGGAGAAGTCGTACTGCACCATGGTCAAGTCATCCAAGGCCCGCATGGATGCCTCATCCAGGTTTTCCCTGTCAATGGACTCACCCCGGAAGTTCAGGGTCCGCACGTGCTGCGGCACCGGAACGGTGTGCCGGACATCGTCCAGCAGGGCGATGTAGGGCGGCACCTTGGCATCCGCCACCTCATAGATCATGGGCAGGAACATGGCGGGGGTGACGGCAGGGGCCCTCTGTGCCTCATTGGTCTTGTTGTTCCACACGAAGAACGGGGTGCGGACCTGCGCCTCAGGCACGTTCTGGCCCAGAATGTCATCGTTGTAGACACCCGGGTGGTGATCGCCGTAGAAGACCACCACGGTTTCTTCCTCGCGGTTGCGCAGCTCCTGCAGGAACTCCTGGGTGGCAGTGTCAGTGTGGGACAACCCCCGGGCGTACTGCCCGTACTGAGCGGCGGTGTCCGGATCCTGGATGTCTGAAGCAATGGGGTTTGTGTAGAAGTCGCCGTATGGACCGTGGTTCTGCATGGTCACCACATTCATGAACAACGGTTCTTCCGTGTTGTCCATCTGGTACAGAACCTCGTTGTAGGCCGACTGGTCACTCACGTACGGGTTGCCCTGAATGCGCATGTTCTCCTGCATCGCGGCGTCGTCAATCACCTCGTCAAAGCCCAAGGTTTCGTAGACGTCAGAACGCTTGTACATGTGCAGGTTGTAGGCGTGCGCGGCCACCGTGTGGTGCCCCGTTGCGTTGAAGGCGCCCACCGCGGAGGGGTAGGTGTCGTGCTCGCTGACAAACATCTGGAACGGGGAGGTCACCTGCGGTTGGAACAAGCCCACAGGCTGCCCCGTCAGGGACTCGAACTCCATGGTGGAAGTTCCCCCACCAAAGGAATTGGCGTACACCGTGCCCGCCAGGGTTTCAGACATGGTCTGCTGGGTGTTGGGAACCGGGTTGGTATCCAGCTCAAAGCCCTCCATCCAGGAAGGGTCAGTGAAGGACTCGGAGAGCACCACCACCACGTTGACGTCATCCATGGTGTTGGGACGCTGCGCATTGATCTCATCTGCCCGCTGCTCATACCGCTGGGTGATGTCATCCATGGTCTGCGCACTGTAGCCATCGGGCTGCAGCATGGGGTCAATCGGCATGTTGTAGAGGAAACCGCCCATGAACCCGTTGGCTCGGTAGTTCCACAGCTGGCTGGAGGTGGTCCAGCCCGGGCCCTTGGCCTCATACATGGAACGCCACATGTTGGGCGGATTGTTGAAGTTGACGGCATGGACCAGCAGCGCGCCGGTCACCACCAGGATGCCGATGCGGGTGGCCAGGAACCCCTTGTTGATACCACCGCCTTCGCGACGCAACCGGGGACGCGGGAACCAGCGGTCAGCCAGTGACCCCAGTCCCACGATCACTGCAACCCCCGCCACCACGGCCACAATCAGCAGGACCACGGCACTGGTTTCCACCATGGAGAGCACAAAACCTGCCTCCGTGACAAAGTCCAGGTCACTGGGGAAAAACGGTTCGCGGCGCAGCTCAACCTTGTTGCGGTTGATCTCCCCCACAATCAGCACCAGGGTGATCACGATCCCCACGGTCCACCAGAGGCGCCCGAGCACAGCCCACACGAATGCCAGCACCACAAAGAGCACCAACATGTCCAGGTACCTGGCAGCTTCCATGGCCTGGCTGAAAGTGTCCTCCGGTGCGCTCACCGTGTACTGCAGCCACACGGCGCTGAACATGGCGGCAGCAATCAGAACCAACGTGCCCAGCACTGCGCCGCGCCAGGTGGCGCGGCGACGACGTTTGGTGATCCTCGGCTCGGCCTGCGTGGGCTGCTCAGGCGAGGAGGTGGTGTTCACGGTCAATACAGATACCCGTCAGAGAGAATTCACATGGTTTTGCGGCAGGTCAGGTTACCAGCCGCGGTGCCCCACGCCACGGGTTTGTGCTCAACGGCACCTGGCACTCAGCCCGACCACGATGACGACGTCCCATCCGGACGCCTGACCCTCAGATGCGAAACAGACGCCCGGCGCATGGCGCCAGCTCCCACTGTTGGGTTGATGCTGGCACCGCGCGCCGGGCGCCGTCGTGTTTTCCGGTCACGCTCAGCCGGTGATGATGCCCGTCTGAGCCGGGATGGTCACGCCGTCGATCACCACAGCCTCCTGCCGGTAGTTCACCCAGACCTGACGACCGTCAGAGAGGTCACGGCGCCACACCGAGTACTCGTACCAGGTGTCCTTCTCCCCCACGGCCACCACGTCAGGGTTGCTCAGGGCATCACGCAGAACGGCCACGGACGGATCCGATTCATCCAAGGACACATCCGTGACTGACTCGTAGGCGGAAGATCCGTTGGCAGCAGTTTCCTGGCAGTCAGGCTGTGCCTGCATGATGGCCATGTCCAGGTTGGTGCCGGTCTCCTTGCCCGTCAGCACGGTGGCCAGGCTCAAGGTCATGTCCTGGACGCGGCGCTGGTCCACCTGCCACATGAGGCTGGCGGTATTCGGCGTGGAATCCACCAGGCACTGCCCACCGATCGAGCCGGTCAGGCTGGGGGAGGTGGTGGCATCCACCGCGAACTGGTGCATGACCACGGGGGTGGAACGGGACAGCTGTGCCAGCACGTCCGCGTTCTGCTCCACCGCGTAGAAGGCACCGAACTGGCTTCCCGTGGGGCTGCCGATCACGAACTCCCGCATCATCCAGTCCAGGTTGCCGCTGTCAGCAAGCTCCTGGGCCAGTGCCACCTGGTTCTGCTTGTCCGAATAGATGCCCAGGTTCCCTGCCAACACCTTGTCCGGACCGGCTGCCTCCATGGCATCCGCAATGATGTCCACGGTGCGCAGGATGGCGCGGCCGTAGGCGTCGTCGGAGCCCCACGGGCCCCATGTGCCGATCTCTGCCATGTCCTGCCCGTGGGCCGGGGACATGGCCATGTCATCCATGAAGATCCCGTCGAACCGCACCGGAACGGCCCCGGTGGTCCCCACCACGGAGTCCGTGGTGACCATGGCGACGGCGTGCTCACCGCAAGCCCTTGCGTAGGACTCCGACTGGTCCGCGATGGTGATGAAGTCAAAGGCCGGGTACACGGCATAGCCCTTGGAGTTGGTGGCCACGTTGCCGTTGTTGGGGGTCACGGCGTACTGATCGCCGTAGGCGGGATCCACGCAACTGGGGTAGAACGGTGCCTTGTCCCATCCGGAGATGGCCTGCATGCCACCAATGTTCAAGTACGCCAGGAACTCGGTGCCCGGGTTGGCGGCCTTCATGTCCGCCAACGTGCAGTCACCGTCAGCCAGCACACCTGATGCCACCAGTGGAGCCACAATCGCCGTGTCCACCAGGCCCACCATGGAACCGCCCGGGCACATGGCCTGGGCCTGCTGGTAACCGTGCAGATAGGCCACGCGTCCGGCAGGGGTGTTGCTGCCCGTGTTCGTGGTGTTCGTAGTGGTCGACTCCGTGGGAGCGGGTGCCCCCGTGGGTACGGGCGACTCAGTGGGTGCCGGGGCCTTTGTCGCCTCGGGGACTGCCGGTTCCGGTGCCACCGTTTCAGGTCCCTGCACCGGAGTGGCGGTTTCCGGGGTCTGTGCAGGTGCCGGGGTCTCCGGGGTCGACACCGGGGTGGTGTCCGTGTTGCTCACCGGCACAACGGGGGTCTGCGTTTGGGGCACGGTGGTCCCGGATCCGGCATTGGTGTTCGTTCCGGAAGTGGTCCCAGTCGGCTGTGCGGGCTGCGACGTCGGTGTGGGCTGAGGTGCTGGCGTGGGATCAACTTCCGGCGCCGGGGAGACCACAGGCTGTGATTCCGGAGCCGGTGTGGGCTGAACTTCAGGCTCGGGCTGCACCGTGGGTTCAGGCTGTGCCACAGGAGCGGGCTGGGCCTCCGGCGCGGTGACCGGTTCCTGAATCGGGTCAGTCTCTGGCTGTGCCACGGGCACCTGGGGTTCCGGTGTCGGCGCCGGCGGTGCTGTTTCCCCCGCCGGTTCGTCGACCGTCGGGACCTCTGAGACGGGTGCCCCATCCGTCGGTACAGCATCAGTGGGCTGCTCCCCAACACTCGGCTCCACAACACTGGGCTCCGACTCAGTGGGTGCTGCGTCAATCGGCGCCGTATCAAGTGGATCCGCGACGGTGGGGGTTTCAGTCACAGGGGACTCGGTGACGGGAGCCTCAGGTGCCTGCCCGTCAGTGTTCGGTGCTTCAGGAGTCGGAACCTCAGCCGGGGCTTCAGCCGCAGGACTCTCCCGCACGGGGCTTTCCGGTTGTTCAGCGGGCACGGGATCCACGGCAGTTTCCGGTTGAATCTCCGGTTGTTGGGCCGCCGGAACGTCCACCACAGGTGTCGGGGCCTCTGGTGCCGGCTCGGCGGGCGCCTCCACCACTGGCGTTTCCACGGGTGGGGTCGAAACTGATGGCGAGTCCACGATCGGTGCCTCAACCGCCGGGGGCTCCTCTGCCGGAACCGGAGTGTCAACAACCTCCGGCGCAGTCTCGGTGGCAGGTGCCTCACCGGTCGTCGTCGGTGTCACCGGGGCTGGAGAAGGTGCCGGAGCCGGGGGTGGAGTTGGATCAACCGTCCCTCGGTTGATCTGCCACCGGTCACGGGTCACGTGGTGGGCTGACGTGCTGGTCCAGTCCACGCGAGGGCGCTCCAAAGCGGCACGCAGATTGCGCGCCAGGGCGCGTCGATCCACGCGCTCACCAGAGGTGTTCACCTCCGCAGCTGCTGCGGGCGCCGTGGTTGCTTCCGGCGGGGTGGTGGGCTGAGGGCTGGCGGTGGAGTCGTTGGAGGAAGGCTGAGCTTCCCCGGACACCACGCCGAGTGGCCCCATGGGAACCGCGCATGCAACCAGGGCAGAACTGGTGAGCACAGCGGTTCCGGTCAGACGGGCCATCCGTGTGGAGGGCTTCATAGGAGGGTCCCCGTTCTCTTGGAAATGAAGGCGGAACGATCGTTGTCGGATCGTTACCTCGGAGGACCCTACTCAAGTTGTCCTGCACCGTCACCGGAAAACTGTCGATAAACGGAACCGTCCACACTTGTGTGCGCAGGCATACGACTCCACATGTATTTGCGCCTGTCACGCGGCACGGGCCATGCGACCCGCTGTCACGCGCGGCCACCCATCTACAACCTCGCACCCTGCCCGCGGCAACTTGCTGCGCGCAGGGAAGGTGCCCGGATCGGCGTGGATAGGCTTGGTGTAGCAGCAGGTCATCTCCCCCGGAAAGACGCATCCCGTGAGCACCTTGATCCTCTCCGCGAGCAAGCACGGCTCCACCACGGACATCGCCGCACGAATTGCGGAGACGTTGTCCACACAAGGCGTTCAGGTGACTGTTGGAGCCCTGGATGATGCCAACCTGGCTTCTGCCGATTGTGTGGTGATCGGCCTGCCTGTTTACACGCAGAAACTGCTGGCCTCAGGAGTGGATTTTCTGGCCGAGCATCAAGATGAACTGGATTCCAGAGAGGTGTTCATCTTTGTCTCCGGTGGATCGCCGCATCTGGACGCCAAACTGCGAGCGCAGCTGCAGCAGTACACCGCTCACCAGGTCCAGTACTTCCGCGGAGCCGTGGACTCCAGCAAGCTCAACCTGGCGGAGAAGGCTGTCCTCAAGGTGGTCAAGTCTCCCCTGGATGCCGACTGGAGGGACTGGGATGCCATTGATCAGTGGGCTGTGAGCATCGCAGCATCTGAACCCGGTGAAGCTGGCACCGGGAACATTGACTCCTGACGGTGACGAGCGTCCCCACCCGTACCGAGTCCCCACCGCACGGTTGGTCCCCCACAAAACCTGCGGATGCCCACGCTGTGGGCGGTGATCTGGAAACGCGATGGGGAGTCGACAACCGAGTGGGGTTTGCACAGCTGGCTGGACAGTCAACAACCGAGTGGGGGAGCCGACCGTCGTCGTGAACCCGGCCAGCCCATGCCACTCACCCTGATTCGGGGGTTGGCCCCGGACAAGAAAGCGAACAGAAAGCAAAGAACGGCGCCCCCGCTCAAAGAGCGAGGGCGCCGTTCTTGATCAATCTGCGGAGGATGGGGGATTTGAACCCCCGAGGGCGTGAACCCAACACGCGTTCCAGGCGTGCGCCATAGGCCGCTAGGCGAATCCTCCAGGCCACATGAACACTGCGGGGCGAACCGCCGCGTGGACATGCACAGGACAGCCTAGACCAAGAACGCAGGTGAGGTAAAACCGGCGCCCTACACCGTGGGTCCATCGCCAACCAAGGCCCCGAAAGCAGCGCTGCGAGCAGGACCCGCTCGGTCAGTTTTCCACCCGGCCACGGGGTCGGCTAAGGTATTGGCCAGCCCCTCGTGTGGCGTCATCCTGCGGAACTCCCCCAGGGCCGGAAGGCAGCAAGGGTACGTGGGCTCTGGCGGGTGCACGAGGGGTCTTCACTTTCTGTGCATCACACCAGACGTGACCGCATCCTCCCCCGGTCCACAGGTTCCAAGAACCCCACTGTGATGTCGTCCTCCCTGATTAAGGTGTCTGTGTGACCACCGCCTTGTATCGCCGCCACCGGCCGGAAACCTTCCAGGACGTGATCGGACAGTCTCACGTGACTGATCCGCTGATGACCGCGCTGCGCAAGAACAAGGTCAACCACGCCTACCTCTTCTCCGGGCCGCGTGGCTGCGGCAAGACCACGTCCGCCCGCATCTTGGCGCGCTGCCTCAACTGTGTGGAGGGCCCCACCCCCACCCCGTGCGGTCGCTGCGAATCCTGCGTGGATCTCTCCCGTGACGGCGCGGGATCCCTGGATGTCATTGAGATGGATGCGGCCTCCCACGGTGGCGTGGATGATGCCCGCCAGCTGCGCGAACGCGCCACGTTCGCCCCGGTGCGGGACCGCTACAAGATCTTCATCATCGATGAGGCCCACATGGTCACCCGGGACGGTTTCAACGCCCTGTTGAAGATCGTGGAGGAGCCTCCGGAGCACATCAAGTTCATCTTTGCCACCACGGAGCCGAACAAGGTGCTGCCCACCATTCGCTCCCGCACCCACCATTACCCGTTCCGCCTGGTCCCGCCCGAACCGTTGATGGACTACCTGCAGCAGCTCAGTGACCAGGAGTCCGTGGGCGTTGAACCCGGTGTGATGGCCATGGTGGTGCGCGCCGGCGGTGGATCGGTTCGCGATTCGCTCTCCGTCCTGGATCAACTGATGGCCGGCACGGACACGGATTCCGTGACCTACAACCTGGCCGTTTCCCTGCTGGGGTACACGCACGGGGCGCTGCTTGACGACGTCGTTGACGCATTTGCCTCTGGGGATTCGGCCACCGTGTTCCGCGCCGTGGACCGCGTGATCCAAACCGGTCAGGACCCACGGCGGTTTGTGGAGGATCTGCTGGAGCGATTCCGTGATCTTGTGATTGTGGACGCCGTTCCGGAGTCAGCCGCCAACATCCTGCACGGCATGCCGGAGGACCAGGTGGCCCGGTTGCGCAATCAGGCTCAGCTGATGGGGGCTGCGGAACTTTCCCGCGCCGCGGACATCACCAATGAGGCCCTCACGGAAATGACCGGGGCAACCTCTCCGCAGCTGCATCTGGAACTGCTGTGCGCCCGCCTCTTGCTGCCTTCCGCAGAGAATTCCACCCGGGGCGCGGGCGCCCGCATCGACCGCTTGGAACGCCGGTTGAACATGGGCCGAACCGGCGCGCCCACAGGGCCATTGGTGGGCGTTGACACAGCCTCGCCCTCCCCCAACGACGACGCCCCCGCGGCCACTGAGCGCGCACACTCACCACAGACCAGCGCGCCGTCCCCGAGCGCAACGGCTGATGCGGCCTCCCGGTCGGCGCAGGAACAGAGCGCCAACGATTTGAGGGCGACGGAGCGCGCGCTGCCGGCAGAACGCAAATCAGGAACCTCCCCAGGCGCGCAGTCTGGTGCCGAGGAACCTGAGCTCCAAGAGTCGGCAGCCAGCAGCACGCCCACACCTGATGCAGTATCTGAATCGGTGCCTCCCCGGGGCGAAGCGGCCCAGCAGGAAGCGCCAGCACCCCATGCGGATCCAGCCACCGCTCAGGGGCCATCCAGCGGTGGCGGGATCGACATGATTCGCGGTTCCTGGACGGAGATTGTGAACACCCTGGCGGACATCCACCGGGTCTCATGGATGACCGTCATGCGGGCCACCCCCGTGGCCTTTGACGGCTCCGTGCTGCAGGTGGTTTTTGACGCTGCGGGAGATCGGAAGAACTTCCCCCGCTTTGAGCCCAACCTGGTGGCAGCCATCCAACAGGTCCTGGGAGTCTCCTGCCGTGTGGAGGCAGTGGGCCCCGGAGAGGGTGGCAGTCACCGGCCCGCTGGGGGTGC
Source organism: Kocuria subflava (assembly GCF_012163155.1). Lineage (GTDB taxonomy): Bacteria > Actinomycetota > Actinomycetes > Actinomycetales > Micrococcaceae > Kocuria > Kocuria subflava. The sequence continues at coordinate 142,319 of NZ_JAAVUN010000001.1, read as the reverse complement.
CCCCGGACCCGCCGGCGGAGTATCCGGACCTGCGACTGGAAGCTCGGGGCCTGGCGGAGGATCCAGGCCTACTGGCGGCGTACCCGGGCCTACCGCTGGAGGCTCTGGACCCGCCAGCTCTGGATCTGGGCCTGCTGCTGGACACCCTGGCACTGCTGGCACGCCCCAGGGCAGCGCGGAGCCCACCAGCTCAAACGACCGCACCAGGCGCACCGGAACAAGCAGCCACGCGGGTGACCAAACGCCCTCGGCGGACACGGATTCTGCCCCTGTGAACACTTGGGCCGTCGCCCAGATCCCAACCGGTGACGAGCATCAGGAAGATGCCCCGAGCTCACCGGACCAGGGGGATGCACCGGAGGAGTCGCCCGCCAACGCAGGGCCCTCGGTTGGGGCTGACGGCTCCGCATCATCCCCGCAGACCGTGGAGAAGCAGCCCACTCCCCCGTCGGAGCACACGGACGCTGCCCCCCGTACACGCACCCACGCCAACACATCAGGCAACTACACCGACTCAGCAAACAGTGGCCCTGTCTCTTCGGGAGTCGGCACAGGCTCATCGCGCCCTGACCCCACAGCATCAGGATCTGAGCCCACCGCATCAACGTCTGCGCCGACCGCATCGGGCCCGGACTCCACGGCCGCCAACGAAGTCACAGATCGTGGCCAACCCCGGCAGTCCTCACCACGACATCCGTCCGCAACCTCCACCTGGGAGCGGACGGATTCTTCCACCCCTCCGGACTCTCCGGAACCGCCGGCCAGCCCGTATGACGACATCCCCTGGCCTGATGAACCTCCGCCAGAGGATGAACCGCCCTTCGCGGACACCTACGGTCAGGGGCGCCCGTCGCGGGCAGCCGCACATTCAGCACCAACCACCCGGCACGAATTGCCCACGGCCCCGCCACCTCTCGGCACGCCGCGGTCAACCGGCACCCCTTCCTCAGTCAATGCAACGGCCACCATCACGAGTGAGGCGGATGCCCCCGCCCAGCCCACTGCCACTGCCACTGCCACTGAGGATGAGCTGCCACCGGAGCAGTGGCGGCCGTCGTCGTCAAGCAACGGCAACGGGTCAGCACCTGCCACGGCTGCGAAACCAGCACCGTCCGCTCCCCCACGCAAGCCCAGTTTCCGGGAACGACACGCCGCTCAAATCGCAGCGGCCCGTGCCGATTCGGCCACCAAGCCACCCGCCCGGGGGGCTGAGGCAAGCCCGGATGAAGACTTTGTGCCCAGTGATGACGACGTCGCAGTGGAGAACTCAGGGCTTCAAGGCCGTGCCATGATCGAGAAGATCCTGGGCGGGCGCTTGGTGGAAGAACGCCCCCACCAGTCATTGCTGTGAACAAGGCCGCCCCACCTGTCAGCGTGCGTGTGGGCCCATCAATCGTGAAGTGAGTATGTGACGTGTACGAAGGTGCAGTTCAAGACCTGATCGATGAACTCGGTCGCCTGCCCGGTGTGGGTCCCAAGTCGGCTCAGCGCATTGCTTTTTTCCTGCTGGACGCTGACCGCCAAGACGTTCAGCGTTTGTCTGATGCCATGAGCGCGGTCAAGGAACGGGTCAAGCACTGTCAGATCTGCGGCAATGTGGCCGAGCAGGACGAATGCGCCATCTGCCGGGACGCCCGCCGGGATCAGACCGTGATCTGTGTGGTGGAAGAGTCCAGGGACGTCATGGCCATTGAACGCACCAAGTCGTTCCGTGGCCTCTACCACGTACTGGGAGGCTCCATCAACCCCATTGCGGGCATCGGGCCTGATCAGCTGCGGGTCCGTGAGCTGATGACTCGACTCTCGGACGAGTCGATCGAGGAAATTGTGTTGGCCACGGACCCCAACCTGGAAGGTGAAGCCACCGCCACCTACCTGGCTCGCATGCTGAAAACACTGGGCATCAAGGTCACCCGCCTGGCCTCCGGGCTGCCGGTGGGTGGGGACCTGGAATACGCGGACGAGGTCACCCTGGGACGCGCGTTCGAGGGCCGCACCACCGTGAACTGAGCCCAGTCCCCGATACCGGCGGGGCAAACCCCGTCAGAACCACCAAACCTCCGCCGGTACCATGGTTTGAGCCCTGCGCAGCAACACGGCAGCGGGGAAGCAGAACACAGCGCAAAACCTGGGGAGCCAGAGCAGATGAGCTTGATCGTGCAGAAGTTCGGTGGATCATCGGTCGCGGATGCGGCCAGCATCCGCCGCGTCGCACGCCGGATCGTGGAGACCAAGGAGGCCGGAAACGACGTCGTCGTGGTGGTTTCGGCCATGGGTGACACCACGGACGAACTGATTGACCTGGCCAACGAGGTCTCCTCCCACCCGCCGGCTCGTGAAATGGACATGCTGCTGACCGCCGGTGAGCGCATTTCCATGTCCCTGCTGGCCATGGCCATCAATGACTTGGGCGCACCGGCGCAGTCCTTCACCGGGTCTCAGGCGGGCATGATCACGGACGGGGACCACGGTGCGGCCTCTCTGGTGGAGGTCACCCCGTTCCGCATTCAGGAATCAGTGGAGGCGGGCAACATCGCGATCATTGCGGGCTTCCAGGGTGTGCACCGCAAGACCAAGGACATCACCACGTTGGGCCGCGGCGGTTCGGACACCACCGCGGTGGCGCTGGCTGCTGCCATGAAGGCCGATGTCTGTGAGATCTACTCGGACGTGGACGGCGTGTTCACCGCTGATCCCCGCATTGCACCCAAGGCCCACAAGCTGGATGAGATCTCCAGTGAAGAGATGCTGGAAATGGCTGCCAACGGCGCCAAGATCCTGCACCTGCGCTGCGTGGAGTACGCGCGCCGTTTTGGCGTGAAACTCCACGTCCGCTCCTCCTTCTCCCGCGCTGAAGGCACCTGGGTGATCCCCAGCGAAGACGACACCACTTTCTCCACCTCCACAAAGGAGATCCCCTTGGAACAGCCCCTGATCGCCGGAATCGCTCATGACCGCAGCCAGGTCAAGGTCACTGTGGTGGGCGTCCCGGACCGCCCTGGCATTGCCTCCACCATCTTCCGCCTGCTGGCTGACGCCAAGGTCAACGTGGACATGATTGTGCAAAACGTCTCCGTGGCTGATGACCCCACCACGGACCTGTCCGTGACCATGCCGGAGTCCCAGGGCGAGCTGGCCATGAATCTGTTGCGTGCCGCCGAGGAGAAGATCGGCTACGCAGGCCTGGAGTTCGACGACAAGGTGGGCAAGCTGTCCCTGGTGGGCGCCGGCATGAAGTCCAACCCGGGCGTCTCCTTCACGTTCTTTGACGCACTGGCGGCCAACAACATCAACATCGACATGATCTCCACTTCTGAGGTCCGGATTTCCGTGATCACCGCAGCGGACCGCCTGGATGACGCCGTGCGCGCCGTGCACACCGCGTTCAACCTGGATTCGGAGCAGGACGCCACCGTGTACGCGGGGACGGGCCGCTGAGCCCCACGGTGACCGACTCTGCCCCCAGCACGAACGCCACTGCCCTGGTCTTGGAGCCGGGGCAGTGGCGTTCTGCGCAGTCCGCTCACGTGCAGCGGGTCCGCGAGTGGACCGAGCCTTTCCGCCTGCGTCGTCACCGCGGCCTGAAAGACCCGGTCAACGACTTCCTGTTCACCTATTACTCCTTCTCCCCTGGCAAGTTCGAACGCTGGAGCCCGGGGTCCGGCGTCGTACTGTTGGGCGCTGCCCAGGAATTCGCGGGCCAGAAATTTTGGCGCGCCGTGGAGGGCCCGGAAGCCGCTGCCGTGGGGATTCACGACGACGACCGCGCTGTCACCGTTGATCTGCAGGCCTTCCTGGCCGCTCGGGGCAGTGCTGTGGAGTTCGTGGACATGTTGGTGCGCCGCACCGCGGCACGGCCGGGGTTGTTCGGGTGCTTCGGGATACACGAATGGGCCATGGCCTACCGTTCAGCGGTCAACGGGGTGCGCCATGAACAACTGCCGCTGCGGCTGGGTGCGGATGGCACGGATGCGGTGGTGGAGGCGAACAACCTCAAGTGCACGCACATTGACGCCTTCCGGTTCTTCGCCCCGGAGGCCGCACCCATGAATCAACTTCAGCCAACGCGAGAAACCCAGCGCGACCTGGAGCAGCCCGGGTGTCTGCACGCCAACATGGATCTGTTCAAGTGGGCGTACAAGCTGTACCCGGCCGTCCCCTCCGAGTTGATGGCTGATGCCTTCGAGCTGGCCCTGGAGGTCCGCGCCACGGACATGGAAGCTTCCCCGTATGACCTCACGGAGTGGGGTTACGGCGTCGTTGCCGTGGAAACCCCGGAAGGCAAAGCCGAGTACGTGAGGCGGCAAAAGGACTTTGCACGCCGTGCGCAACCCATCCGCGAGCGCCTGCTGGACGTGACGGAAACGCTGCTTGCCCATTCGGCCGGGATCCGCGCAAGCTGACCGCCATCTGAACGCTGCTCAGGTGATTGCTCAGTGGATACCGCAGAACAACTTTGGGCCAGCCATGAGGACACCGTGGGTAAGCCCAGGGATTCGTGGTTGCCCTTGTGCCCCCGTCCGGCCAGGCCAAACATGGGCGGTGGAACACCTCACCACCCGTGTTGGGCTCCGGGTGAGGTCCGAACGAAAGGGCTGATCATGACCGCATTGAACGGCAAGTTGGACAAGGCATGGCAGGACAAGTCGTTGGAGGAGGTGGCAGCAGCACCGGTGGATGCGCTCAAGGGAGTCTCCGAATCGGATGCGCAGCACTTGAAGGAGGCCTTCAACATCAAGACCGTCAAGGATCTGGGAACCAACAAGTTCTTCCGGTGGGCTCAAGCGATTGCGGTGGCTACGGAGTGAGCGTGAATCCCCTCTGAATGGCCGACAGTGGTGCGGTGTCGCAGACGTCCGCGACACCGCACCACTGCACGTGACGGGCGCCTTGCTCTGTGCCAAACCCTCACGGGACTCGGCCATCAGGGCGTGATGGGCGAGTCCCGTGAGGGTTCGGCACCGGTTCCATGCCACAGCGCGCATCTCTTTGCGATGTCGGCGGGCATTTTCCTCGGCCTGTCACACCGACAGCGATCGTGAGTCGACGTTCCAGCAAGGGAAACGTACGAGACAAAGTACTTCAATTTTCTAAAGAGTTGCCTTATGGTTCTGATGACCGGACCTGATATCAGGCGACGCGACCGGCGGACGTCCGGGCCCACCGAAGAATCAGAGACTCAGGACGGCGTGTGGTGACCACATCTCCCAGATCGGCATTTTCTCCCCTGCAATCTGACACGTGGGAGGCCGTGTGCCGTGGCCGGGGGAAATCCACGTTCAGCGGTGTGGGTACCGGGTGGCACGCCTTGGCCATCTTGGAACACCGCCGGTTCGGCCGATACTTGTACTTGCCGTACGGTCCGGTGGCACAGGATGCAGAAGCGCTGGAACAAGCGCTCAGGTGGGCCCGGGGGGTTGCCCACAACCAACGCGCAATGTTTCTAAGAGTTGAACCGCCTACAGCTGGCCCCTGGTACCGCTCGACACTGAAAGTAGAGGTCTCACGCCAAGCGGCATTGCTCCACCACTGGGGCTTTGTTTCCGCCCCGGCGGACCTTCAGCCCCGGCGCACCAGGTGCATTGACCTCAGGGCATCGGACCAGGAGATTCTGGGAAACATGACTGGCACGAATCGCACGGTGTATCGCAGCACCGCTGAACGAGGATTGGAGATCCGTACCAGCCACGATCCCAAAGATATGGTCCACCTGACAGAGCTCATCGACCGGACCGCTGCCCGCCAAGGGTTCACGCCACACGCGCACACCGAACTCGCCGCATTGGCTCAGGCGACCCTTCCACAGGGCGACTCCACGTTGTTCTTGGCTGAGCACAAGAACAACGTGGTCAGCGCCGTTTTGGCCGTGGACGGTGGTGACATGCGCATCTTTGCCCACGGGGCCTCTGACCGCGACTTCAGCAAACTACGCGCTCATCAGTCGCTGATTGTCACTGCAATCCTGGACGCCAAAGAACGGGGGCTGTTGGTGGCTGACCTTTACGGTATTGCGCCTAGCGACGACCCTGAGCACCCGTGGGCAGGCTTCAGCAAGTTCAAGGCTTCATTTGGGGGCTACGTGGTGGAACACTCCGGCGCGTGGGATTTCCCGGTGTGGCCGATGGCCTACCACGCGATGACTGGCGCCCGCCGTGTGATCGCCGCCATGAGGCCATCAATGCGATGACGGCCCGGCGCACCGCCGACTGCCTGGCAGGCGTCCACGGGGCTACACTCAACCTGTCCGTCCGTTGCTGTGTCACCAGCCCGCTGTGATCCGGGCCTGACCTCAGCTGCTGACTCGTCCGCACCATCCTGCACAGGAGCGCCCGTGGCCCGCATTGTTGTTGACGTCATGCCCAAACCGGAGATTCTGGATCCGCAGGGGAAGGCCATTGTGCGAGCTTTCCCCCATCAGGGGATCACCGCTTTCTCCGGTGTCCGCCAGGGCAAGCGCTTTGAACTGGAAGTTGACGGTGAGGTCACGGAGGAGGTGCTGGCCACAGCCCGCCACGCCGCTGAGACCATGCTCTCCAACCCGGTGATCGAGGACGTGGTCAACGTCAGCGTGATCGACAACTCCGACTCTGCCGAGGCCTGAGCCCGTGAGTGCCAACACCTTTGAAGCCCCCTTGGTGGCTGACCTCTCCTCCCCCGCCCCGGATGCCGCCCTCAAGGACGTTCGTGTGGGCATCGTGACCTTCCCCGGCACCCTGGACGACCGCGACGCCGCACGCGCCGTGGACATTGCCGGTGGCACCTCCGTACCACTGTGGCATGCGGATGCGGATCTGCAGGGCGTGGACGCCGTGATCTTGCCCGGCGGATTCTCCTACGGGGACTACCTGCGCGCCGGTGCCATCTCCCGTTTTGCCCCCTTGATGAGTCGGATCATCGACGCCGCGAACAGCGACGACGCCCTGCCGGTGTTGGGTATCTGCAACGGGTTCCAGATCTTGACGGAGTCCCATCTGTTGCCGGGCTCCATGATCCGCAACAACCACTTGAAGTTCATCTGCCGGGATCAGCGGCTGCGGGTGGAGAACGCCGGTACCACCTGGACGGCTGATTTCACCTCGGGCCAGGAGATCGTGGTTCCGCTGAAGAACAACGATGGCCAGTACGTCTGCGATCAGACCACCCTTGACATGCTGGAGTTTGAGGGCCGCGTGGCTTTCCGCTACGTAGGCCACAACCCCAACGGGTCGCTGAATGACATTGCCGGTGTGACCAATGCCCGCGGCAACGTGGTGGGTCTGATGCCCCACCCGGAGCACGCCGTGGAAGCCGGTTTCGGCCCTGATTCCACCGCCCAGGGGCAGGTTGCCATGGGAGAAGGTACGGACGGGCTGGGCCTGTTCACCTCAGTTCTGAACACCTTGATCAACGGAGGCTCCCGCGCATGATCGAGCAGCACGAATCCCAGCAGACCGATTCCCCCCAGCAGTCCGGCTCCGCCACGCAGGAGGCACAGGGTGAGCAACAGTTCCACCTGGACACCGTGGAGCACGCCGCGCAGACCCCGGACACGGAGTTGCCCTGGGCGGAGCTGGGCCTGAAGGAGGACGAGTACCAGAAGGTCGTGGAGATCCTGGGCCGCCGCCCCACTGCCGCGGAACTGGCCATGTACTCGGTCATGTGGTCCGAGCACTGCTCCTACAAGTCCTCCAAGGTCCACCTGCGTCAGTTCGGGGAGAAGGTCTCCGATGAGATGAAGAAGGACCTGATGGTGGGCATGGGCGAGAACGCCGGTGTCACAGACATCGGGGACGGCTGGGCCGTGACTTTCAAGATCGAGTCCCACAACCACCCCTCCTACGTGGAGCCCTACCAGGGTGCTGCCACCGGCGTGGGTGGGATCGTGCGGGACATCATTTCCATGGGTGCCCGCCCGGTGGCGGTCATGGACCCCCTGCGTTTTGGCGCCATCGACCATCCGGACACCCAGCGCGTGGTCCACGGGATCGTGGCCGGTGTGGGTGGTTACGGCAACTGCCTGGGCCTGCCCAACATCGGCGGTGAAGTCGAGTTCGATCCCTGCTACCAGGCCAACCCGCTGGTCAACGCGTTGGCGGTGGGCGTGCTGCGCCATGAGGACCTCCGCCTGGCCAACGCCTCTGGCACCGGCAACAAGGTGGTACTCTTTGGCGCCCGCACCGGCGGCGACGGCATCGGCGGTGCCTCCGTGCTGGCCTCCGAGTCCTTTGACGATTCCAAGCCCTCCAAGCGCCCCGCCGTCCAGGTGGGGGATCCGTTTGCGGAGAAGGTGCTGATCGAGTGCTGTTTGGAGCTTTTCCAGGCCGGCCTGGTGGAAGGCATCCAGGACCTGGGAGCGGCCGGTATCTCCTGCGCCACCTCCGAGTTGGCCTCCAACGGTGACGGCGGCATGCACGTGGACCTCTCCTCCGTGTTGCTGCGTGATCCTTCCCTGACGCCTGGCGAGATCCTGATGTCCGAATCCCAGGAACGCATGATGGCTGTGGTCACCCCGGAGAAGGTCCAGGACTTTGAGGCCGTCCTGGACAAGTGGGAAGTCGAGTACTCGTGGATCGGTGAGGTCACGGACACCGGCCGGTTGATCATCGACTGGCAGGGTGAGGTGATCGTGGACGTGGATCCGCGCACCGTGGCCCACGACGGACCCGTGTACGAACGCCCCTATCACCGGCCCGAACGTCAGGACGCAATCCAGGCCGACCACTTCACCGGGTCCGCCGCTGATGCTGACCGCCCGTCAGGGGCTGCCGTCAAGGACGCCGTCCTGGAGTTGATGGCCTCCCCCAACCTGTGTTCCAAGGACTGGGTGACCAACCAGTACGACTGTTACGTCCAGGGCAACACGGCCATGGCCATGCCCGACGACGCCGGTGTGATCCGCGTGGATGAGCGAACAGGACTGGGGGTTGCCCTCTCCACCGACTGCAACGGCCGTTACGCCTATCTGGACCCGTACAACGGCGCCAAGCTGGCTCTGGCCGAGGCCTACCGCAACGTGGCCACCGCAGGGGCACGGCCTGCGGCCGTCTCCGACTGCCTGAACTTCGGTTCCCCGGAGGACCCGGAGGTCATGTGGCAATTCGCCGAGGCCGTCCGTGGCCTGGCAGACGGCTGCCTGGAAATCGGTGTGCCGGTCACCGGCGGCAACGTCTCCCTCTACAACCAGACGGGTACTGAGGCCATTCATCCCACCCCGGTGGTGGCTTTGATGGGCGTGCTGGACGATGTTCGTCGTCGTACCCCTTCCGGCTGGGACGCCACTGCCGATGGCCAGGCGGTCTACCTGCTGGGCACCACCGCGGATGAGCTGGACGGGTCCGAATGGGCGCGGCTGCGCGGGCACCTGGGCGGATTGCCGCCCCAGGTGGACCTGACTCAGGAGAAGTTGCTGGGCGAGTTGCTGATCAACATGTCCCGGGACGGCATGATCGATGCCGCTCACGACGTCTCTGAAGGCGGGCTGGCTGCCACCCTGGCGGAGATGTGCTTGCGGTTCGGAACCGGTGCCAGGATCGGGCTGGGTGAAGTGGCTGAGCGTGACGGCGTGGATGAATTCACCATGCTGTTCTCCGAATCCCAGGGCCGGGCGGTGGTTTCCGTGCCGCGCTCGGAGGAGGTCCGGTTCAAGGACATGTGCACCATGCGCAATTATCCGTTTGCGCGTATCGGCGTGGTTGACGCGGTCAATGACGCCCTCGATCTGATGGGCACTGCTTCCATTCCGTTGCCGGAGCTGAAGCAGGCCCACGAATCCACGCTCCCTCAGTACTTCGGTTGAGTCCGCAGGACCGGCCCGGTGAATGCCTCGGAAGGTGGTAGAGCATCGTGAACCAGGAGATCCATCCGGGGGCCCCAGATGCCCAAGAGGTGCGCACCACGCGGCTTCTCATGCGACCGTTCACGGAAGAGGAGATCGAGGCGGTGATCGACGGCGTGAGCCTGGATCACTTTGCCACCGGTTTCCCCATCCCTGAATCCGTGGATCAGCTCAAGGACATCGCCCAGGCGGGAGGTTTCTTTTTCACAGAAACCATGTACTCCCCGCTGGCGTGTGTTGAGTTGGCCTCTGGTCAGGTCATCGGCTCCACGGGCTTTGCCGCCGCGCCCATTGACGGCGCACTGGAGGTGGTGGGCTTCCTGGCCCCGGCCAGCCGCCGCCACGGTTACGGCGCGGAAGGCCTGGCTGCCCTGACCACTCTGGCTTTTGAGGACCCGGAGGTTTCCACCATCCGGGCCTCGGTTCCGGAGGACAACGAGCACATTGAAGAGCTGTTGGAGAAGGCGGGCTTCTCCAAGGTGGACAGTGTGGGGCCGGAGGCCGAGTACCGGATCAACCGCTGATCCGGTACAGCGGATGACCGGTGACGCACATCCGTTGCCTCACCTGGCTGGGGCGTGCTGGCAACTGGGCAACTGGCTTCGCCCTGTGAAACCGGGTCCATAGGGTGGAATCAGGTGCCGGGATTACCGGACCGCCCGGCTGGAACCGGCGCCTGCAGATGCTGCCAGGAGCCGCCATGTCCACGTCACTGACTTCTCGGTCACCTCAGTCCACCACGCCCAGAGCCGGGCGCAGCGGCGGTTTGCCGTCGGTTTACGCCAAGTTGATCATGGCCGCCACCGGTGCCACTTTTGCCATTTTTGTGCTGGTGCACATGATCGGCAATCTGAAGATCTACCAAGGTGCTGAGGCTTTCAACAGTTACGCGCATTGGCTGCGTGTGGCCTTTTACCCGGTGCTGCCCTATGAGGGTCTGTTGTGGATCATGCGCGTGGTTCTGTTGGCGTGCCTGATCGCCCACGTCTACTGCGCACTGTTGCTACGGCGTCGTGGTGCCACTGCCCGGGGCCGCTGGAAGCGCCGGGGCTTGGGGCTGGACGTGTTTGCAGCCCGCACCATGATGGTCTCCGGTGTTGTGCTGCTGTTGTTCATCATTTTCCACATCCTGGATCTGACCCTGGGTGTCCCCCCGGCCGGCCCGGAGGCCTTTGAGCACGCAACCCATGAGACCTCCTACGCCTACTCCAATCTGGTGGCTTCCTTCAGCCGCTGGCCGGTGGCCGCCTTCTACATCATCGCCATGCTCTGCCTGGCCTTGCACCTGGCGCACGGTGTGGTCAGCGCCGTCGTCGACTTCGGAGTGGGTGTGCGCCCGCGGGTGTTCTCCGCGTTGGCCGGGCTGGGGCTGCTGTTCGGCCTGGCGGTGGCAATCGGCAACATCACCATTCCCGTGGCTGTCCTGACAGGAGTGCTCCAGTGAACTCTTTCCGTGATTTCGGTTCCAAACGTCGTTCCACCTTCGGTTCGGCCTCCCCCGGCAACAACGCCCCGAATGATGCCGTGGCCAAACCGCAGCAGGACTCCCCCGATCTGCAGGCCCCGCAGGAGCGGCCGTCTGTGGAGGCATCCGGTCAGGACACCGGTGCCAAGTCCCGTGCGGAATCCGTGCGCAAGCAGAGGCCCGCCAGCACCAAGGGATTTGTCACCTACAGCTCCGAGCCCCTGAACGGCAATGTGCCTGACGGGGACCCCCTCACCGCGTGGTCCCGCCGCAAACTGGACTACAAGCTGGTCAGCCCGCTGAACCGGCGCAAGTTCAAGGTGATTGTGGTGGGCACCGGCCTGGCCGGCGCTGGATGTGCGGCGGCACTGGGCGAGCTCGGGTACAACGTGGTCTCCTACACCTTTCACGACGCCGCCCGCCGCGCCCACTCGGTGGCAGCCCAGGGTGGCATCAACTCGGCCCGGGCCAAGAAGGTGGACAACGATTCCCTGGAACGCTTTGTCAAGGACACCGTCAAGGGTGGTGACTTCCGTGCCCGGGAGGCGGACTGCTTCCGGCTGGGTGAGGAATCGGTGCGGGTAATCGACCACATGGACGCGATCGGCGCACCGTTTGCCCGCGAGTACGGTGGCGAGCTGCGGACCCGTTCCTTCGGCGGCGTGCAGGTCTCCCGCACGTATTACACGCGCGGTCAGACCGGTCAGCAGCTTCAGGTGGCCGCGGCCCGCGCCTTGCAGCGCCAAGTGGGCCTGGGCACCGTGGATCTGCGCACCCACCGTGAGGTTCTGGACCTGATTGTGGACGACGGCCGCGCCAAGGGTGTGGTGGTCCGTGACCTGTACTCGGGTGAGATCGAGGCCGAGACGGCTCACGCCGTGGTGCTGTGCACGGGTGGGTACGGCAACGTGTACTTCCGCTCCACGTTGGCCCACAACTCCAACGTGACGGCGGCATGGAGGGCTCACCGGCGGGGAGCGTACTTTGCCTCGCCGTCCTGCATCCAGTTCCACCCCACGGCCTTGCCGGTGAGTTCGCACTGGCAGTCCAAGACCACCTTGATGAGTGAGTCGCTGCGCAACGACGGCCGGATCTGGGTGCCCAAGAATCCTGGCGATGACCGCCCGGCCAACCAGATCCCGGAGGATGAGCGCGACTACTACCTGGAGCGCAAGTACCCCTCCTACGGCAACCTGTCCCCGCGTGACATCTCCTCCCGGGCCGCCCGCGAGCAGATCGAGGCCGGGCATGGTGTGGGGCCGCTGCGCAACAGCGTGTACCTGGACTTCCGCGACGCCATTGACCGGCTGGGCAAGAAAACCATCGAGGAACGCTACGGCAACCTGTTCGAGATGTACTTTGATGCCACCGGCGAGGACCCGTACACCGAGCCCATGCGCATTGCTCCGGGCGCCCACTTCGCCATGGGTGGCCTGTGGAGTGATTACGACATGATGACCTCCGTGGACGGCCTGTTCGTGGGAGGTGAGGCCGGATGGGGTTACCACGGGGCCAACCGGTTGGGAGCCAACTCCCTGCTCTCGGCCTGCGTGGACGGCTGGTTCACCTTGCCGTACTCCATCCCCAACTTCCTGGCCAACCACCTGGGTGAGGCCCCCTTGGACTTGGATGCACCGGCCGTTCAACGCACCGTTGAGGACGTCCGTGCCCGCACGGAAAAGCTGCTGTCCATCGGCGGGACCAAGGGTGCAGATCATTTCCACCGGGCGCTGGGGGACATCCTGTATTCGGACTGCGGCGTTGCCCGCACCGAATCCGGCTTGAAGAACGCGCTCAAGGAGATTCGGGCCCTGAGGGAGGCCTTCTGGACGGATCTGCGGATCCCGGGCACCGGTCGGCAACTGAACCAGGAGTTGGAGCGCGCCGGGCGCATTGCCGACTACCTGGAGATGGCTGAGCTGATGTGCCTGGACGCCCTGGACCGGGACGAATCCTGCGGAGCCCACTTCCGGGAGGAACACCAGACACCTGACGGTGAGGCCATGCGTGACGACGACCAGTGGTGCTTTGTCTCCGCCTGGGAACACACCGACGGGGACGGGCTGCACCCGGGCCAACCGGTGCGCCACGCAGAACCCCTGGAGTTCCGCGCCGTTCCCCTGCAGACCAGAAATTACGCCTGACCGGCCACGACTTGTGAATTGAGGAGAGACACATGCAACTGACCATCGAAGTCTGGCGGCAGGAGAACGCGGAAGCTGAAGGGCGGTTTGTGACCTACCAGGTGGATGACGCCACCCCTGAGATGTCCCTGCCGGAGCTCCTGGACCGACTCAACGATCAACTGGTGGAAGCCGGGGACGAGCCGATCGCCTTTGACACGGACTGCCGGGAAGGCATCTGCGGCACCTGCGGGATCACGGTCAACGACGTCCCCCACGGCAAGGTCCCCAACACCCCCACCTGCCGTCAACACCTGCGCAGCTACGACGACGGCGACCACCTGAAGCTCGAACCCTTCCGTGCGGCGTCGTTCCCGGTGGTTCGGGACCTGGTGGTGGATCGCACGGCTCTGGACAAGGTGATTGCCTCCGGTGGCTATGTGTCCGTGGATGCCGGAACCGCCCCGGATGCGGACACCCGGCAGATCCCGTTCAAGGTGGCAGAAACCGCGTTGGACTTCTCCGGGTGCATCGGCTGCGGTGCCTGCATTGCGGCCTGTCCCAACGGTGCGGCCCACCTGTTCTCCGGTGCGTTGCTGTCCCACATGTCCACGCTGCCGCAGGGCAAACCGGAGCGCGCCAAGCGGGCTCGTTCCGTGGTGGCCACCACGGAGGAGGAGTTCGGCCCGTGCTCGGTCTACGCCGAATGCGTGGAGGTCTGCCCCGCGGGCATCCCCATCTCCGCGATCAGCGCCGTGAACCGCGAGGCTGCTCGCACAGCGATCAGGCGCACCAAGGACGATTGAGTCCCTGGCCGCCACGGTTCAGCATTCGTGGCCCGGAAGTGAGTTGTCCCGCCCATCAGAGCTGATGGGCGGGACAACTCACTTTTGGACGGTTGTTTCAGAGCATCCCGATCAGGCTCATCCAGCCAAAGCCCACCAGACCGAAGACCACCAGGGTCACCACGGACATCATGAAGCCCACGCGGAACCACTCCGGAGTCTTGACGTAGCCGGAGCCGAAGATCACGCCGCAGGGACCGGAGGAGTAGTGGGTCAGACCACCGAACAGGTTGCCGATAAAGCCCAGCATCAAAGCCGCCAGCAGAGGGGGTGTGCCCACCGCAATGGCTGCAGCCAGGAACACGGCGTACATGGCCACGATCTGTGCGGTGTTGGAGGCAAAGAAGTAGTGGACGTAGAAGTAGACCAGGCACAGCACCACAAAGGCCAGACCCCACGGCAGGTGGCCCACGGAGGCTGAAACGGAGTCACCGATCCAGGTGATCACGCCCAGGGTGTTGAGGTGACCGGCCATGCCCACCAGCACACCGAAGAAGATCAGCGTGGACCAGGCACCACTGTTGGCCGCCATGATCTTCCAGGTCAGAACCTTGGTGCACAGCAGGATGGCGATGCCCACAAAGGCGGTTGCCGTGGCGTTGATGCCAAAGGAGCCACCCACGGACCACATGATCAGCAACAGCACAAAGGTCAGGGCCATGATGAGTTCCGGCCGGGTGAGCTTGCCCAGCTTGGCCAGTTCTTCCTTGGCCTGCCCCGGAGCTTCCGGGGTCTTCTTCAGCGTGGGTGCATAGATCTTGGACAGCGCCCACGGTGCCACGATCAAAGCGGCCAGGCCCGGTACCACGGCAGCCAGAGCCCAGTTGCCCCAGGTGATCTCCACACCTTGTTCGGCGGCGAACTGTTGGACCAGGGGGTTACCGGCCATGGCGGTCAGGAACATGGCCGAGGTGATGGTGTTGACCTGCACCGTGGACATGGACAGGAAGGCACCCAAACGGCGTCGTGATTCATCCGTCTCCGGGGTGGAGCCCTGCACCACGGCCAAGGACTTCACAATGGGGAACACCACGCCGCCGGCGCGAGCCGTGTTGGACGGAGTCGCCGGGGCCATGAGCAGATCCGTTGCCGCCATGCCGTAGGCAAGGCCCAGGGATGAACGGCCCAGCTTGGTCACAAACCACAGGGCGATCCGGCGCCCCAGCCCGGTCAACAGGAAGCCGTCTGCAATGAAGAAGGCAGCAACAATCAGCCACACGGCGCTTGATGCAAAACCCGTCAGGGCTTCGTCGTCGCCGACGTTCATGGTGCCCGTGATCATGGCCGCCGCCAGACCGATGATGGACACCGCCGCCGTTGGCAGGGGTTGAAGCACCAGGCCAAGAATGGTGCCCACAAAGATGGCGGCCATGTGCATTCCGCGCGGGTCCACGCCTTCTGGCGGAGGAATGAGCCAGATGACCAGCACAGTGGCCAGGATGACGGCCACCTTGATGATCATGTTGCGATCGAGTGGGTTTGCTGTTGGTTGGGCCGGTGCCTCGGGATTGGTCGGTGGTGCCGAGGGTGTCATGACGTGTGCTCTCTGTTTCTGTCGGAGTGCCAGCGCCGTCACGGTCATCTTTGTGGCCTGACCACGGCGCACAGCTCACGCTACTCGCGTTGTTTTCAGGCTTCATCCGCTTGCCGCAAATCCCCACACAACGCCACATCGTGACCGTCAGCCGCACCCCAACCCTCATGGAGTGCTTCGCGGTGCGGACGCAACATTGGGCTGACAGGTGTCTGGCCGTGTGGCGAACTGAGCCGCGGCAGTCCATGATGAAACCTATGACACCTTTGTCGAGGGATCTGCACCCATCGAATGGCCACCGTGGTCCGTCGATCTTCGACGACGTCGTGGTGCCCATCTTCGCCGCCTACAACACGGCCGGCCACGCTCGCCGCCACCCCTCCGTGCAACCCGAGGGTCATGAGAACGCTGAACCCCTGTTTCTGGAAACCTCTGACGGCCGTCAGGCGGATGACGCCGAGGAGATCTTGCCCACAGAAACTCACTGGGAAGTCCTGGAGATGCTGAGCAGCGGGTGCGCTGACGACATCATTGCGCACCGGCTGAACCTGGACATGCACACTTTTCGCGGCCTGATCAGCGAGATGTCCAACTGCTTGGGTGCCTGCAACCGGTTCCAGTTGGCGCTCAAGGCGCGCGAGCACGGGTGGATCTGAACCACAGCGCAGCCTGAGCGGTTCCCCCAGGGAGGGGTGCGGCGTCGTACTGTATGTTCCGACCTTCTCTAGGAGTGCAATGAACAACAGTTCCCCCAGGGCGATGGCCGAGACCAGTCAGGACAAGGCACCTGCCGTCACCGGTGGCACCACATCCGGTGCCACCAGCACGCTGCCGCGCATCCCGTGGTGGCCGTCGCTGGTGGCTGCCGTCCTGGCCGGCATTGTGGCTTTCTGGGGGATGACCCAGCCTCAGTTCTGGTTTGACGAGACGGCCACCATCTCCGCCGTCGAGCGTCCTTTGAGCTCCATGGTGGGCATGCTCTCCACCATTGATGCCGTCCATGGCCTCTACTACCTGGTCATGTATCCCTGGGCAGCGGTTTTCGGTACCTCTGAACTGGCCATGCGCACCCCGTCAGCGCTTGGGTTGATGGTCACGGCTGCCGTAATCACCAGGATCGGGATGACCTACGCCCGGAGGTACATGCCACAGCGCATGGTGTTCGTGGGTTTGCTGATCGCGGTGATCGGCGCGGTGCTGCCGGGACTGACCTGGACCGGGCAGGAGGCGCGTGGATACGCCATGGCGGCCATGAGCGTGAGCCTGGCGTGGTGGTGCTTTGAACGGTTCATCGTCACCCGCAACGGTTTGCTCATGGTGGGCTTTGGCCTTGCGCTGGCTGCTGCCACAGGCTTCTCCCTGTACTGCATTTTCTTGTTGCCGGTGTTCTTCATTCGTGTGCTGGCCCTGGGATGGAAGGCTGCCCTGAATTACGCGATCGCCGGTGTGCTGGTGGTGGTGGCCTGCGCCCCGCTGGCTTACATCGGGAGTCTGCAGAGTGCCCAGGTCTCCTGGATCCACTACACGCTGCGGGAGGTCCTGTACTACATGGCCTACCACGTGTTCTTCATCAGCCCACGCAACTACCGGGGGGACTTCTCCGACCAGATCATGGCCATTGCCCCGTTCCTGGCGCTCTTTGCAGTGCTGATCACGGTGGCCGGTCTGATCTTGAGCAGGGCACGCGGAATCATGCTCTGGCTGTTGGCGCTGATCTTCTTCCCGTTCGCCGTGGTGGTGGTCGCACAGCTGACCGGTGGGCAGTATTTCCAGGAGCGCTACCTGGCCTTCACCTCTCCCGCCGTTGTGGTGCTGCTGGCCCTGGGCCTGGCGGCCATTCCGTGGCGTGTGGCCGGGGCTGTCCTGGCCGTGGTGTTTGCCGGTCTCTCCTTCCCGTCCCTGTTGGGGCAGAACGGAGAGTTCGCCAAGGACGACGCCTACGGGACTGCCGCCCAGGAGGCCGAACAGGCGGACACCGTGATCTTCATGAATGAACAGCACCGCGGGATCTTCATTGCCTACCCGCCGGAGCATGAGGTGGCAGACCCCATGCTGGTCGTGGACGCTGCGGATTCGGAAACCCTGTGGGGCATCAACCAGCCCTATGAGCTTGCCTGGGAACTGGAGGACACGGGCAGCGTTGCCGTGGTCTCTTACCACGACGACGCCAACTTCCCCCTGGTGGAGGGCAATTTGCTGGAGAACCAGTGCACCCTGGAGGATGACAACTGGGATTCACGGTTCCGGGTGACCACCTTCGAGTGCCCGGACACCATCCCGAATGCGCAGGAGCCGGATGCTGCCGGCCCGACGCCCCAGGAGCCCGGGACCCAGGATCAGGCCGGTGAGGCCGAGCCTGTTACGCCCGGTGCCTGAACTTCCCACTCCAACGCTTAGGCTTCGGTGCATGACCTCATCGGATATTGCAGGTGACTCGCTGAGCGCGGTGCTGCGCCTGGCCGAGCAGGCCGTGAGCCGGATGCCCGCCACCCCGGAGCTCAAGTTGGCCATGGCTTCCAGCGGCACCATCTTCTCCGCTTTCACGGTGGCCCACATGATGGGCAACCTGCAGGTTTACATGGGTCAGCAGAAGTTCGATGACTACGCCCACTTCCTGCGCACCGTGGGCTCGCCGGTTCTGCCACGCGGCACCGTTCTGTGGTTCTTCCGCCTGGGTCTTCTGGCCAGCACCGTGGCGCATCTGAGCTGTGCTGCCGCCTTGACGGTCCGCGCCCAGCAGTCGGCTTCACGTCCGCGAGCGCAGAAGCGGACCCGGCCACGGGGGCGTCGTCGTGGGGTGTGGGAGGTGGCCAAGCGCTCCATGCGTTCCACGGGAACGGTCTTGGGGCTCTTTGCCGCCCACCACCTGGCGGATCTGACCTTGGGCATACGGCCCGCTGCTGCCGAACACACGCCTGGGGCGGCCTACCAGAACCTGGTGACCTCCCTGCAGCGTCCGCCGGTGGCCGCCCTGTACCTGGCTGCCATGGTGGCCCTGGCCGCGCACACCGCACAGGGCATCACCCAGGTGGGCAATGACACCGGCCTGGCCGCTGACCGCCGTACCCGCCAAAGACTGGCACTGGCAGGGCGGGTGATCGGAACGGGCGTGGCACTGGGCAATGCGAGCATCCCGGTGGCCGTTCAACTGCGTCTGGTGCGCTGAGCCCGCACCGTCCCCGAATGCAATCAGCAGGAGATTTCAGCGTGAAGATCACCAACACCCTGACCGTGGACGTGTGGCGGCAGTCCGCCGCTCAGGCCCAGGGGCGCTTTGTCACCTACGACGTCACCGGGGTGAGTCCGGAGACCACTGTTCTGGAACTGTTGGACCTGCTCAACGCCCAGCTGCCGGAGGGGGAGGCCCCCGTCAAGTTCGACGACGGTTGCCGGGAGGGCAACTGCGGCAAATGCGGTGTGATGGTAGACGGTGTGGCCCACGGACCCGAGTACAACAAGGCCAGCTGCCAGCAGCACGTACGCGCCTTCCGCAACGGTGACCGCGTGCAACTGGAACCGCTACGGGCCCAATCCTTCCCCGTTCTGGCCGATTTGACCGTGGACAAGAAGAAGGCACTGCGCACCGTGGTCAAGGCCGCCCGCGGCCCGGCCGGCATGAAAGCACTGACCAATGCCGGGTGCATCAGTTGCGGGGCCTGCGTAGCCGCCTGTCCCAACGGTTCAGGCCAGTTGTTCGTGGGCTCGCTGCTCACCGAACTCCCGCCGCTGATGAAGGACGACGACGAACGCCGCGAGCGCACGGCACAGGTGATCTCCACCGCGGATGAGACCTTTGGCCCGTGTTCCACCCTGGGTGACTGCACGGAGGTGTGCCCGGCAGGTCTGCCGTTGGAGAATCTTTCCGCGGTGGCCAGGGAACATTTGCGCAATCAAGGCAAGACCCGCCACACGTGAGGTTGCCTGTCCACCGATAGGGTTTCTGCATGACCATCTTGGCCGTGATCGGCATGAACCTGAGGGTGGATGACAACCCGGCCCTGTTCCACGCGGCTGTTCAAGCTGCCGAATCCGATGACCGGGTGGTGGCTGTGGTCTGCCAGGACACCAATCTGCGCGCACCTGGGGCCGCATTCGCGTGGTGGACAGCCAAGTCTCTGCCCGTGTTCCGCCAGGATCTTGAAGACCTGGGCATCCCGCTGGTGGCTGTCAGCGTTGATCTGGGCCAACTGATCCCCCGTCTGGTGGAGCAACTGGGGGTCACGCAGATCCATGCCAACCGGCGCTGGGGGGAAAATGCGCTGGAGGTTGACCGTCAGTGGTCGGAGGCCGTCAAAGAACGTGGCGTGACGGTTCACGGTCACACCGCTCACACTTTGCATGACCCCTGGGCCCTGACCACGGGCCAAGGCGGCCCGTATCGCGTATTCACGCCGTTCTCCAAGCGTTTTGGGGATTCCGACGAGGCTTTCAACGGCGCCCCCGTGGATGTACCCGAGCCGCTGGAAACCGATACGGAGCTTTTTGATGCCGTGACGGATCTGGACTGTGGAACCGCTCTGGAATCTGCTGAGGAACCTCACTGGGCCGCCAAGTTCACGTGGGAGCCCGGGGAGCGCGCCGGCGTCGAACGTCTGGAGGACTTCCTGGATGGTGCAGTGGAGGACTACGCCACGGCCCGGGACCTTCCTGGACGCCCCGGCACCTCCGGGGTCTCGCCCTATCTGGCCCACGGTGAGATCAGCCCCCGCAGAGCATGGGAGATGGCACAGCAGCACGCCCTGGCAGCGCCGTCAGAGTCTGCCGAGACCTTCAAGACCGAGCTGTTGTGGCGGGAGTTCAACCACCACTTGCTCTACCACTACCCGGATCTGCACCAGCGCAATCTCAACGCCCGCTTTGACGCCTTCCCCTGGAAGTCTGCGCAAGAAGGCACAGTGGCCGATCAAGTGGCCCTGTGGCGCTCCGGGCACACCGGGCATCCGCTGGTTGATGCCGGGATGCGTGAACTGTGGGAGACCGGGTGGATGCACAATCGCGTGCGCATGGTGGTGGCCTCTGTGCTGACCAAGAACCTTGGAGTGCATTGGAGCGTGGGCGAGCAGTGGTTCTGGGACACCTTGGTGGATGCCGACCCCGCCTCCAACCCCGGCAACTGGCAGTGGGCCTCAGGTACCGGCGCGGATGCTGCACCCTACTTCCGGATCTTCAACCCCCGGCGGCAGGCGGAGCGTTTTGACGACGACGCCGCCTACGTCCGCCGGTGGGTTCCAGAACTGGCGGAGGTTCCAGCCGGATCCATCATGAAGCTCTACGACGCCCCAGCTTCCCTTCCCGCAGACACGAACCTGTCCCCGGCGCAGACTCTTGAGCTTTACCCGGCGCCGATCGTGGACCTCAAGTCCTCACGAGCCGAGGCGTTGGATGCCTACCAGAGCATCAAGTAGTTCACGTCCACCGCTGGGCCCTCTGGGCATTGTGGTCGACCTATTCGTGGCGCTGCAGCCGGGCTCCCCAGTACGACGACGCCGGCCGCTCACATGATGAGGTGAGCGGCCGGCGTCGTCGTACTGGGGTTTCAGGAACCCGAGGTCAAGGGGTCAGCGCTTGACCTTCTTGAGCTGCTGGGTCCAGAACATGCTGGTGGTGACGCGGTCGGAACCGTCCCAGGCGTCCAGGCCGGTCAGACCGGGGACGTCGGAACCGGTGAACACGGGCTCCTCGCCACGGCGGCGCTGGGCCTCGTAGTTCTTGAGGACCTTGGCCGCCACGCCCGAGAGCAGTACAACTGCAATCAAGTTGATGGTGACCATCAAGGCCATAGACACATTGGCTAGCGCCCACACGAGCTCAAGCGCGGCCACCGCGCCCATCATCACGAACACGAGCACCGTGATGCGGAAGGCCAACATGGCACCGCGGGAGCCCGTGAGGAACATGATGTTGGCTTCACCGTAGAAGTAGTTGCCGATCACGGAGGAGACGGCGAACAGGAAGATTGAGATCGTCAGGAAGTGGATCGCCCAATCTCCCAACTGTGCTGCCAGCGCCGACTGAGTGAGGGCCGCACCCTGTGCGCTCTCCCCAACGGTTGGGTTGGAGAGCAGCACGATGAACGCGGTCATGGAGCAGATCAGCCAGGTGTCAAAGTAGACACCCAAGGACTGGACGTAGCCCTGTTTGGCGGGGTGGGAGATGGAGGCAGTGGCACCGGCATTGGGAGCCGAACCCATGCCAGCCTCATTGGAAAACAACCCGCGCTGCATGCCCAGCATGAACACGCCGAAAAGGCTGCCGACGGCGAACTCCCGCACGCCGAATGCACCCAGGACGATGTCCGCGATCATGTTGGGGACCTCGGTGATGTTGAGAACGACCACCAACAAACCCAGAATCACATACAGAATCGCCATGATTGGCACGATCGCCTGGGTGAACGCCGAGATACGACGAATACCGCCAAAGATGATCAGCGCCGTGAGAACCACAATGGCGAGTCCAACAAGAACCTTGAACATCATGCTGTCCGGGGAGGTGGTGTCGACGTCGAAGGAGCCCGCCAGCGAATCCACAATGGCGTTGGACTGCACGGAGTTGAACACAAACGCATAAGTCACGGTGATGATGACCGCGAACAGTGCACCCATCCACTTCTTGTTGAGCCCGTGCGTCATGTAGTACGCCGGACCGCCGTAGTAGCCGTGATGTCCGGTGCGCTTGTAGAGCTGACCCAACAGGGACTCCACAAAGGCACTGGCACCGCCGATGGCAGCGATGAACCACATCCAGAACACGGCGCCTGGGCCACCCAGGCTGATGGCCAGGGCAACACCGGCAATGTTGCCCGTTCCCACGCGAGAGGCCGCGGAGACGGTGAAGGCACGGAAGGAAGATATGCCCTTCTTGCCGTCCGGGTCCTCCCCGGGAGGATCCCCCAAGACACGGAACATCTCCGGGATGGAGCGCCACTGCACGGCGCGGGTGCGGATGGTCAGGAAAACACCGGACCCGACCAAGATGATGAAAACGAAGTACCAGATCCAGGTGTCGACGACGCCGACCAGGTCAATGAGCTGTTCCACGGTTCCTCCGATGGTGAGAGGGACAGAAAACGGGGGCAGACCATGGACGCTTGCTCCCGACCGGCGCACTGTACATCAGCATGCTTGTCCAGGTTGTTTCACGCAGGTGAGAAGCCACAACGCCGGACACAAATCAAGCCGATGGCAGTTTGGGTGGCGGCAGTTGAAACTACTCCGGGATCACCCGCACGGCACCCTTGTCCGCAGAAGTCACCATGGAGGCGTAAGCGCGCAGGGCAGCCGAGACCTTGCGCTCGCGTTCCTTGGCCGGCTTCCAGGGCAGGGCACCCTTGGCTTCACGACGACGCGCCAACTCGGCGTCGTCCACGTCCACCTTGAGCACGCGGTTCTTCACGTCGATCACAATGGGATCCCCGGTTTCAATCAACGCGATGGCGCCACCGGCGGCGGCCTCCGGGGACATGTGGCCGATGGACAGCCCGGAGGTGCCTCCGGAGAACCGGCCGTCCGTGATCAACGCGCACTTCTTCCCCAGGCCCAGGCCCTTGAGGTAGGAGGTGGGGTACAGCATTTCCTGCATGCCGGGACCGCCCTTGGGGCCTTCGTAGCGGATCACCACAATGTCCCCCTCCTGCACGTTCTTGGAGAGGATCTCGAACACGGCCTCGTCCTGGGACTCCACCACAAACGCCTTGCCCTCGAAGTGGAAGAGCTCCGGGTCAATGCCCGCTGTCTTGATGATGGCCCCGTCCTCGGCAATGTTGCCGAACAGCACGCACAGGCCACCTTCTGCGGTGTAAGCGTGCTCCAGGTCCCGGATGCAGCCTTCAGCGGCATCAACGTCATGGGATTCGTATTCGTTGGCCTGGGAGAAGGCCTGCGTGGTGCGCACACCACCGGGTGCAGCCAGGAAGAACTGCTTGGCCTCCTCAGAAGCCTTCCCGGAGCGGATGTCCCACTCATCCAGGGCCTCACCCATGGTGGGCGAGTGCACCGCAGAGACGGAGTCGTCGAACAGCCCGGCACGGCGCAACTCCCCCAGGATGGCGGGGATGCCACCGGCCCGGTGCACGTGTTCGATGTGGTACTTGGTGGAGTTCGGAGCCACCTTGGCCAGGCACGGCACCCGCCGGGACAGCGCGTCAATGTCTGACATGGAGAAATCCACACCGGCTTCCTGAGCCGCGGCCAGGATGTGCAGCACCGTGTTGGTGGAACCGCCCATGGCAATGTCCAGCGCCATGGCGTTGTTGAACGCCGTCTTGTTGGCGATGGAGCGGGGCAGTACGGATTCGTCGTCGTCGTGGTAGTACTTCTTGGCCGATTCCACAATGCGGCGCCCGGCCTCCAGGAACAGCCGCTTGCGGTTGGCGTGGGTGGCCAGTGCGGTGCCATTGCCCGGCAGGGACAGGCCCAGGGCCTCGGTCAGACAGTTCATGGAGTTGGCGGTGAACATCCCGGAGCAGGAGCCGCAGGTGGGGCAAGCACTCTCCTCGATCAGAGCCAGCTGGGCATCGGTGACGGATTCGTCCACGGCCATGACCATGGCATCCACCAGATCCACGCGGTGCTCCACCACGCCCTCAACGCCCTCACCGGATTCCATGGGACCACCGGAGACAAAGATGGTGGGAATGTTCAGCCGCATGGCAGCCATGAGCATGCCGGGAGTGATTTTGTCGCAGTTGGAGATGCACACCAGGGCGTCCGCGCAGTGCGCATTGATCATGTACTCCACAGAATCCGCAATGATGTCGCGGCTGGGCAGGGAGTAGAGCATGCCGTCGTGGCCCATGGCGATTCCGTCATCCACGGCAATGGTGTTGAACTCCTTGGCCACACCGCCGGCTTCCTGAACCGCTGACGCCACCAACTGACCCATGTCCTTGAGGTGCACGTGACCCGGGACGAACTGGGTGAAGGAGTTGGCAATGGCCACGATGGGCTTGCCAAAGTCCTCGCTGCCCATGCCCGTGGCACGCCACAGTGCGCGAGCCCCTGCCATGTTGCGGCCGGTGGTTGATGTGGCAGAACGCAGCTGCGGCACGGTGACTCCTCAAGATCCAAGCTCATTCGACGTGCGGGCGGTGGCCCGGTGTTGGGGCACGGCCACCACCGATACTCCACGCCAACCACGTCGACGAACGCCTTGTTCCGTCATGTTGGCGCCTTCAACCCCACACGCCCACCACAACATTGGCACGAAGCCGAGCGGCCCGCTAATCTGAACATCAACATTTGCTAATGAAAATCCGCTCCGAGAGGCACCACGTGAGCAACCAGTTCCCCCCTCCGCGCAACCCCGAGTACCAGGGTGCACCTCAGTACAGCGGTCCGCCCCAGTACCAGCGGCCCGCCCCGCAGCAGCCCCAGTACCAGCAGCCGCAGTACCAGGGGCAGCCATACCAAGCTCCGCAGTACATGCAGGGCACTGGTGGCCAACAGCCCTCCCCGTATGCACCGCCCCCAGCACCTGCCAAGGGCAAACCACCTCTGTGGTTGGGAATTGTGGTCACCTGCCTGGCACCTGTGCTGGCCGTTGTGGGCCTGATCCTGGCATTTGTGATCGGTCAGCAGCAGCTGGATCAGGAAATCGCCGACGCCGACCCCGGAATCACGCACGAGCTGCGCGCAGGCACCCTCTACACCCTCTACACCCCGGAGGACGACGCCGTCCTGGCCTCTGGGTGCACCGTGGTGAATCCGGACTTTGACCAAGTGACCCTGATTCCAAGTTCCGCCACCACCCAGACCGATCCTGACGGAGTGGTGTACCGGGAGACCGGTGAGTTCACCACGGATCAAGAAGGCACCTACCGTATCCTGTGCGACGGTTCCTTTGACACCGTGGCAATTGCAGGGGACGGCTTTGTGACCATGGGCTTGGGTGGTGTGGTGGCCGTCCTGGCCGCGCTGGGCCTGGGGACCTTGGGCATTGTGTTAATTGTGGCCAACCGCATCACAGCGGCCCGCGCACGGCGCGCAACCACTCCCTACGGGCCGTACTGAGCAGGCCTCGATGGCATACGGCAACGCTGAGGTGAACCACTTGGCTCACCTCAGCCGTGAGGATCAAGCGGCGGCGCGCGTGGATCTGCAACATCAGCTCTACGAGGTGGACGCGGAACTTGCGCGTACCCCACCACCCCGATGGCCCTGGGTTGCCACACTTCTGGTCTGCCTCAGCGGGCCTCTGGCTGCGGCTTTGCTGTTGGGCATCACCCCGTTGGGCAACCTCTACCTGGCACAGAGGATTCAACAAACGCAGGCCTCGTCCACCGTCACCGTGGAGGAAGGCAACGAGTACCTGGTTTTTCTGGCGCACGACCCTTCTGCTGCCAGCACCCAGTGCAGCAGCTCGGACGGTCACATGCGTGGGTCCTTTGCCCCCGATCCCCTCCTGCACGTGGGTGACCAGTGGTTCAGCCAGGTCGGGGACATGAGCCCTGAACACAGTGGCGACATCACGTTTGAGTGCAGGACCTCTGAGCGGCCCCGAGTTGTCCAGGAGGACGGCCTGCAGCCCGTGGTGATTGAGACCCAGCTGCTGAGCGTCCTACCAGCCCTGCAGGTGGGAGCACTCGTGCTTGCCGCACTACCTGCCGTTGCGGGTCTGATTCGCATCTACGGTTATTTCCGGCACCGTCGATACATCTCCGAACTTGATCTCATCCGAACTCGCATCATCTGGATTCTCCAAGGAAAGGTACCGTCATGAGCACTCCCACCAACGGAACTCCGGAGCCCACCGGAACTCCTGGGCCCCATGGAACTTCTGGACCCCATGGCTCCGATCTGCCCCAATACAACGCGCAGACCAACCAGAACCCCTACGCCACACAAGGGCAACAGCCTCACTACGGCCAGTCCCCCTCCGGTCAGCAACCCCAGGGCTCGGGCCAGAAGATCAAGGGAACACCGCCACTGTGGTTGGGCATCACCCTGGCTGTTGCCGGGCCGTTGTTGGGAATCCTCCTGCTGGTCATCTCGGTGGTGTCCATGGCCGGGACCGCTCAGGACATGGCCAACGCGGAATCGGGAAGCACTCACACCCTGGAAGCGGAGCAGAGCTATTGGGTCATGTCCGCCGACCCCACCGTCTCGTCCGGCTCGGCCGGCTCCTGTTCCATCTACGACCCCCAGACCAATTCCATCGAGTTCGAGGCAACCGAGACCTCCACCAGCGCATCCAGCGATGATGGCCAGAGCGTCACCGTGCTGGGTACCTTCACCTCCGCGGATGCAGGCGAGTACGACATCTATTGCTCGGGGCTTGCCAGCAGCGACCTCTACGTGGCCAAGGCCAATATCAGCGGCCTGGTGGGAGGTGCCGTGGGCATCTTGGGCGGCATCCTGCTGGGTGGCCTGCTCTTCCTGGTGGGCATCGTGTTGATCATCGTCAACCGGGTGACGGCATCGCGTCGTCGTCGTGCTGCAGGTTTGGCCTGATCAGCGCCACTTACCGTGGCAATTTTGTGCCGCCTCAGATGCGGATGGCGCCGGTGACGGTGCCGTCTGGATAGCATGGACGTCACGACCGGGGGCCGGGTCGACCGCAAGAGTCGGCCCGGCCCCCTGCGTTGACCCACACCGCCGACGCCCGAAGGACCGCTGCCGTGGCCAAGTCCGCCAACCCTCCCAAGACCGACGACGACATCGACTTTGCGGTTCCCCTGGCCAAAGCCGTGGACCCGCTGGTGCTGGCATTGGATGTTGGTTCAACGGCCAGCCGCGGGAGTCTGCATGACGCTGAGGGTGTTCCGGTTCGCGGCTACCGGCACAAGATTCCGCACGCCTTCACCACCGGAAGCGGCGGCAAGAGTGTGATCGACCCCGATCAGGTGGTGGAGGAACTCGGCACCATCATTGACGTGGTGATCGGTTCCCGGAAGGAGCTGATCGGCCGGGTCAAGGGCGTGGCCATTGACACCTTCGCCTCCTCCGTGGTGGGAGTGGACGCCAACCGCCGCGCCACCAGCCCCTGCTACACCTACGCCGATTCCCGCAGTACACCTCAGCTGGCACAACTGCGCTCCGAGGTGGATGAACACGAACTTCAGCAGCTGACCGGCGCACGACTTCACACCTCTTACCTGGCCCCACGATTCCGGTGGTTGCGGGAGCACGAACCGGAGATCTTTGCGCAGGCCAAGCGGTGGGTCTCCCTGGGTGAGTACTTCCACATCCGCCTGCTGGGCAAGGCCCGGGCAGGCACCGCCATTGCCGCGTGGAGCGGCCTGCAGGACCGGCACACGGGCAACTGGTCCGAGCGCATGCTGGAGCTGGCCCAGATCGACCTCTCCCACCTGTCCCTGATCGCCCGGCCCACACAACCCATCCTGGAGGTGCCGGCAGGTATCACCCAGCGCTGGCCGGCCCTCAAGGACGCCAAGTGGTTTGCCCCCATTGCAGACGGTCTGGCCCAGAACGTGGGAGCCGGAGGCCGGGACTCCTCCACCGTGGTGACCTCCATGTCCACCTCCGGTGCCATGCGGGTCATGCTGCACAGCGCTCCGGAGGAGATCCCCGCGGGCCTGTGGTGCTACCGGGTGGATGACCACCGCTACCTGTTGGGTGGGGCCATCAACGACGTCGGACGTGCGGTGGACTGGGCCGAACGCACCTTCAGGCTCCCGGAGGGAACCGAAGTGGCAGACGTGGCCACCCAGGCCTACTCCCAGGACGTGCCCGT
This sequence comes from Kocuria subflava, assembly GCF_012163155.1. Taxonomy (GTDB): domain Bacteria; phylum Actinomycetota; class Actinomycetes; order Actinomycetales; family Micrococcaceae; genus Kocuria; species Kocuria subflava. The sequence continues at coordinate 113,845 of NZ_JAAVUN010000001.1, read as the reverse complement.
GTTCCTGCCCTACCTCAGCGGCGAGCGCTCCACCGGCTGGGTGGGTGGCGCACAAGCACATGCCGTGGGCATCACCGCGTCCACGGAACCGCAGGACATGGTCCGCGGCGTGATGGAGGGGATTGTGGTGTCCCTGGGCCGTGTGGCCGAACAATTGAAGGAGGCCGCCGGCGACGTCGAACGTCTGGTCACCACCGGCGGTGTGTCACAGAACGTGCCCGGGATCCAGCAACTTCTGGCGGATCAACTGGGCAGGGAAACCATCCAGGCCACGTTCAAACGTTCCACGCTGCGCGGGACCGCCATCATGGCCCAAGAAGTGCTCTCCCCGGACACTGAGCCGGTGGAAGCACCGCGCAGCCAGACCTTCAAGCCCAAGAGCAAGCACTGCCGCCACTGGGAGGACCTAGCCCAGCGTTACCAGGAGGCCTACACCCAGTTGGTGTCTGCGTGAGGGCAAGGTTTCCGCTGTGCCATTGACTCGCGACCAGGTGGTGGATGCCGCTTTGACAGTGGCCGGTGACTACGGCTTGGGAGATCTGTCCATGCGTCGCGTGGCCACGGAACTGGGCGTTCAGGCAGGTGCGCTCTACTGGCACGTGGCCAACAAACAAGAACTGTTGATTGCCGTGGCTCAACGCATCCTGAACCCGAACGACGGCGCCCCCACCTGGCCGTCAGAACCCGCCCGGGTCCTGGCCGAGTTCCGGCGGCGGCTGATGGCCGTGCGTGACGGTGCCGAGATCGTGGCGGTGGCCCACGCCGACCAACCCCTGTACCTGCCACCAGCCCCTGAGTTGGCGGCACAGTTGGAAAGCTTGGGGGTCAGTGACTCGGCTGCCGCGGCCCAGAACTTGGTGCGGTGGGTCCTGGGCTCGGTCCTGACGCAGCAGACCGCCCAGGCCCTTGCGGCAGCGGACACCCGGAATCAGCCCTCCGCCACCGCTGTGGCTGACCGATTTGAACGCGAGTTCACCTGGGGTCTGGAGCATCTTGTGAGGGCGGCTGCGGCCAAGGCCTGAGCCAGGCTTTCGGACGGCCTGGCTTGTTTGACGGCTTGTTCACCGGCACCGCTTCAATGCCCGGACCCGCTGGACACTTCCCCGATCCGCTGGAACTGCCCCGATTCGCGGCATTCCGTTTACTCAGCGGTACAACAGCAGGGCCTCGCCCTGTCCACCCCCGCCGCACAAGCTCACAGCTGCTTTTCCGTGGCCACGACGTGACAGTTCCAAGGCCGCAGTGAGAGCCAACCGTGCCCCGGAGGCACCAATGGGATGGCCCAGTGCAATGGCGCCACCGTGAATGTTGGTCTGCTTCAGCGGGTAACCCAGGTCAGCCAAAGACTGCAGGCTCACGGCGGCAAAGGCCTCGTTGATCTCCACGAAGTCCAGGTCGGCCACGCCCCATCCGGCCTTGTCCACAGCGCTCTTGATGGCCTGTGACGGCTGGGAGTGCAGGGAGTTGTCCGGGCCGGCCACCTGTCCGGAGGCACCCACCGCGGCCAACCAGGACAGACCCTTTTCCTCCGCCCAGCTGCGGGAGGCCAGCACCAGGGCGCAGGCGCCGTCGGACAGTGGGGAAGAATTGCCGGCAGTGATGGTGCCATCAGCGCCAAAAGCCGGACGTAGTCCGGCAAGGGACTCTGCCGTGGCATCCGGGCGGATCCCCTGGTCCGCATCCACGGTCACGGGCTCTCCTTTGCGCTGGGGAATCTGCAGGGCAGCGATCTCCTGGGCGAACACCCCGTCCGCCGCCGCCGTCCCGGCCAGCTGGTGGGAGCGAGCGGCAACCTGGTCCTGGGACTGGCGGGTCAGGCCGCGTTCCGTGTTGCCGCGCTCCGTCAGGGTGCCCATGGCAATGTTCTCCGCTGCATCCACTAGGCCGTCGTGGGCCACGGCATCGATCATGGTCACGTTGCCATAGGCGGTTCCTTGGCGGGACCCCGGTAGAAGGTGGGGTGCGTTGGTCATGGACTCCTGGCCGCCGGCCACCACCACATGCGCCTCCCCCGCCCGGATCATGCGGGCGGCATCCGTGACCGCAACCAAGCCGGAGAGGCACACCTTGTTGACGGTCACTGCCGGCACTGTCATGGGAAAACCTGCCTTGACCGCTGACTGCTTGGCGGGGTTCTGCCCGCACCCGGCCTGCACCACGTGCCCCATGATCACGTGCTCAACCTGCGCCCCTGACACTCCTGAACGCTCCAAGGCGTGCTGGATGGCGTGAGCCCCCAGGTCAGTGGCCTGCAGGGAGGCCAACTGCCCCAAAAGCTTCCCTTGCGGTGTACGTGCTCCGCCCAGGATCACAACGTCCGTGCCGTCGGTCTCCCCGGCGCCGGCAGATCCGTGGTTCAGGTGGTGGGTCATGGGTCTCCTCCTGCACGTCATCGTGCTTGGTGTGCTGTTCAGGGCTGGTGCGCCGTTCACAGCTGGTGTGCTGTACAGGGTTGGTGGCCTCACCCGTGCTGTGCCGGAGACTCACCAACAGTCATGTGACGTCCAGTTTGGCATCTGCTGTGTTCTACGTGACAGGATGAGCTCGGTACCCATCAAGAGCGACTTAGAGACCTGGCTCGTTGATGTCGCAGCAACCATGATGTGACCCGCTGGTCACTCAAGGTGCTCCCGCCGGGACCGATGGAAAGGACGTGCAATCACGCATGCTGAATTCTGACCACATCCAAACCACACACGTGGGCTCCCTGCCCCGTACTCCGGAGCTGTTGGAAGCCAATCAGGCCTACCAGGACGGGTCCATCACCTGGGACCAGCTGGTGAGCACCATGCAGCAGGGTGTTGTGGACATCGTGGCCAAGCAGCGTCAGCTGGGGATCGACGTCGTCAACGACGGCGAATACGGGCACACCATGTCCTCCTCCGTGGACTACGGGGCGTGGTGGAACTACTCGTTCTCCCGTCTGGGCGGATTGAGCCCTTCCGACGAGGACCGCTGGGCCACCACGGAAAAACGCCGATCCTCCCCGGGCAACATTGTGCTGACCACCTTCACGGACCGCCGTGACCGGGAGAGGTTCAGGGAGGCATACGAGGATCCGTCGTCGGGAATCCTGACCGCGCGCAAGGCCGTCACGCAACCCAAGATCACCGGTCCGCTGACCTACACGGGTCAGGAGGCGGTGGCCGCGGACATTCGCAATCTGAAGTCCGCATTGGAGCACACCGGCGCCACCCAGGGTTTTGTGGCGGCACTGTCCCCGGGCTCCTGTGCGCGGGTGACCAACGAGTACTACAAGACCGATGAGGAGTTGGTCTACGCGTGCGCCGATGCCATGCGTGAGGAGTACAAGGCCATCACGGACGCGGGACTGATCGTGCAGATCGATGACCCGTCGATCGCCGAATCCTGGGACCAGATCAACCCCGAACCCTCCGTGGAGGACTACCTGGGGTTCATCCAGTTGCGGATCGAGGCCCTGAATCACGCACTGCGCGGGCTGCCCCAGGACCAGATCCGCTTCCACCTGTGCTGGGGATCCTGGCACGGCCCGCACACCACGGACCTGGAACTCAAGCACCTGCTCAAACCGCTGTTGTCCATCAACGCCGGTGGCTACTCCTTCGAGGCTGCCAACGTGCGTCACGCCCACGAGTGGAAGCTGTGGGCTGAGGCCGATCTGCCCGATGACAAGGTGATCATCCCCGGTGTGGTCTCCCATTCCACCAACGTGGTGGAACACCCGGAGCTGGTGGCGGACCGGATTGAGAACTTCGCCTCCGCTGTGGGCCGCGAGCGCGTGGTGGCCTCCACCGACTGTGGTCTGGGCGGACGCCTGCACCCGCAGATCGCATTCGCCAAGCTGGAGTCCCTCACGGCAGGCGCCCGCCTGGCCACCGAGCGCCTCTTCTGATCCACCCCCTCCCTTTCTTCTTCGCCGAGTGGGCCGTTTGATCGCCCCTGAGCGCTGAGCGGCGATCGAACGGCCTACTCGGCAGCATTGACACACACCTGGAGACTTTCATGCAGCACTCAACCAACCGCATCCTGACCACCCACGCCGGTTCCCTTCCCCGCACCCGGGACCTGATCGACGCCGCAAAAGCCCGCGTTGCCGGGCAGGACTACGACCGCCTGTTGGCCACCGCAGTGGACCAGGTGGTGGCCCGCCAGACGGAGGTGGGGATCGACGTCGTCAACGACGGCGAATACGGCCACGCCATGGCTGAAGACGTGGACTACGGCGCCTGGTGGCACTACATCTTTGCCCGCCTGGACGGGCTGGCCCCCGGTACCCGCACCTTGGCCGACCAGCCCGTCCACCGTTCCGAACCCGGAAACGTGAAACTCACCAGCTTTGGGGATCGCCGCGACTGGGGGAAGTTTGCGCAGGCGTACCAGGACCCGTCGTCGGGAATCTTCACCGGCAAACCCGCACCGTTCCCGGTGTTCAACGGGCCCATCCGCTACGTCGGCCAGGAGGCTGTGCAGCGCGACATCGCCAATCTGAAGGCCGCCATGGACAAGTCCGGGGCCACGCAGGGCTACCTGGCTGCGCTCTCCCCCGGATCCTGCGCGCGCCTTGAGGACAACCACTACGGCAACGAGGACGACGTCCTGGCCGCCTGCACCCAAGCCATGCGTGAGGAGTACAAGGCCATCACGGACGCTGGGCTGATCGTGCAGATCGATGACCCCTCCATCGCGGAGAACTGGGATCAGATCAACCCCGAACCCACCGTGGAGGACTACCTTGCCTTCACCCGGAAGCGAGTGGATGCCATCAACACCGCCCTGGAAGGGATCCCTGCCGAGCTGGTGCGGTTCCACCTGTGCTGGGGCTCCTGGCACGGTCCGCACACCACCGACATCGAGTTCCGTCACATCGCCGAACTCATGCTGGAGATCAACGCCGGGGCCTACTCGTTCGAAGCCGCCAACGTGCGCCACGAACACGAGTGGAAGATCTGGAAGGACCTGGAACTGCCCGCTGACAAGGTGATCATCCCCGGTGTGGTCTCCCACGCCACCAACGTGGTAGAGCACCCGGAGCTCGTGGCCGACCGAATCGAGCGCTTTGCTTCTGCTGTGGGCCCGGAGCGCGTGATCGCCTCCACCGACTGCGGGCTGGGCGGCCGGATTCACCCGCAGATTGCTGCCGCCAAGTTGGAAACCTTGGTGGAGGGGGCGCGGATCGCAACCTGGCGGTTGTTCTGATCCCCCGGTCCCCTCCCCACCACTCGGGCCCCAGCCGACCGGGCCACACCCGCCACACCCGCCGAGTAGGCCTTTTGATCGCCCCTGAGCGCTGAGGAGCGATCAAAAGGCCTACTCGGCGCTTTAGTGAGGTCACGACGACGGCGTGGAGCGCCCCTCCGCGTCCACCAAAGAAAATCGTATCTGATGTGCCGAATACTGGTGACAGCCATCACAGCGCCACTTAGTATGCCGTTAATTACCGATCAATCGGTAAGTAAATCGGGGCGGCCTCGCCCCCACCTCACGGAAGAGATCCATGAGCACTACGGCGAGCTCTGGCTCCACACACGGCCATGAGATGACTCGCGAGGAGAAGAGGGTCCTTGCGGGCACACTGGTGGGTACCACCATCGAGTGGTACGACTTCTACATTTACGCGCAGGCTGCAGGTTTCATCCTGGCCACCCACTTCTTCAACCCGCTGGGCGAGGAAAACGCAGCCATGGCCCAGGTGGTCTCATGGGCATCTCTGGGCATCTCTGGGCATCAGCTTCCTGTTCCGCCCGCTGGGCGCCATTGTGGCTGGGCACGTGGGTGACAAGTTCGGACGCAAGGTGGTTCTGGTGATCACCCTGGTGGGCATGGGTGGCGCCACCACATTGATCAGCCTGCTGCCCACCTACGCCACCATCGGCTTGTGGGCGCCCATCCTTTTGATGTTTCTGCGCATCCTGCGGGGCTTCTCCGCGGGTGGCGAATGGGGCGGTGCCGCGCTGATGGCCGTGGAACACGCACCGCGGCACAAGCGCGGCTTGTCCGGCGCCTACCCCCAGGTGGGCGTGCCCCTGGGCTTGCTGCTGGCCACCGGTTTCATGTTCCTGATGACCTCCATGCTCACCCCCGAACAGTTTGAGGCCTGGGGTTGGCGCGTTCCGTTCCTGTCCTCCGTGGTGCTGATTGTGGTGGGCTATCTGATCCGTATGACCGTGGATGAATCCCCCGTGTTCAAGGAGATGCAGCTGCGCAAGGCCGAATCATCCGCTCCCCTGGGGCAGCTTGTGAAGAACCACAAGCGCGAGGTCAGCCTGGCCGCATTCATCTTTGCCGGCAACAACGCCCTGGGCTACATGGTGATCGCCTTCTTCGCCTCCTACGGCACCAGGACATTGGGCATGGAACGCACGGACACCTTGATCGCCTCCCTGGTGGGCGGTGTGGGCTGGCTGATCTTCACCATGTTCGGTGGTTACATCTCCGACCGCATCGGACGCCGCCTGACCTTCCAGATCGGCTACGTCATCCTGATCCTGTGGTCCATCCCCATGTGGTTCCTGCTGGACACGGCCTCCCTGCCGCTGTTCGCCGCCGCGATCTTCCTGCTGACCATCGGCCTGGGCCCTTCCTACGGACCGTAGTCGGCCATGTACGCGGAGATGTTCCCGGCCCGCGTGCGTTACTCCGGAGTGTCCATCGGCTACGCGTTCGGGGCGATCATCGGTGGCGCCTTTGCCCCCATGATTGCGCAGCTGATCCTGAACCAGACGGGCCAGGGGTGGATGATCGGCATCTACATGGCCGCCATCAGCTTGGTCTCCCTGATCGCCGTTTCCATGGTGCGCAAGTCGGACCAGGGCCGTGACCTCCACGTGGAAGAGGTCCTCCGAGCCGAAGTCGGATTCGTAGTAGACCTCCGGGGTCAGTGCCTCCTCCCCCAAATAGTGGGAGAGGCTTTCCAGGATGCGCTGCTTGCGCTGCTCGGCAGGCAGTTTGAAGACCTCATCTGCCTTCTCATCAGAGACAAAGCCCACCAGTGTGCCGCGGGTGTCCCCGTGGTTGGTGTTGTCATACACCTCCTGGGACACCTCGGCGGCTCCGAATCCAGTTCCGCACAGACCCTTGTCACGCCAGAACGGGGTTGGGTAAACCGCATGGACCTTGATCACGATGCCCAGCGATTGGTGCTGGTGCATCTGGTGCTGCAGGCGCGGCAGCGGGGGTTCAAAGGAGATGCGGGAGTACAGGTTCGGCGGAACCGCCACAATCACCTGCTGGGCCTTCACGGTGACCGTCTCCGACCACACGGTGACCCCCGCGCCGGGAACGTACTCGGCGTACGTGTCCTCAGGACCACCCCACTGGATGGTGCGCACGGGAGTGTCCAGGAAGACGGCGTCCTCCCCCAGCTGCTCGGCCATCTTTTCCGAGACGGACTGCATGCCACCCACCACACGGCGGTCCAGGATGAAGTCCTCGTCCACCAGGTTGGAGAAGGACCCTGCGGAGGCTGCCATGAGCACGGCCTGCAGGGTGGAGAAGGAATGGGAGGGCTTGGTCAGCATGCCCCCGGCCACATAGATGCCGATGTTGTTGCACGCCGCCTCGTCCTCGGAGAGCTCACGCAGCCAGTGGTGGAAAGAAACGGTGTCCAGCTCGCGGGCTTTGGGATGTGCCCAGGGCTCAGTGGCTCCCAGTTCCGCGGCCAGGTCATCCAGGATCCCGATCAGCCGTTCCATCTCCGCAATGGTCTGTTCACCGGCGGGGAAGGTGGGCCCGGTGTAGGTGTGTTTGGAGCCGTCCGGGGCAATGTAGACCGAATCCCCGTCACGGTGCCGGGCAAATGTTTCCAGCCCCAGGTCATGGATCAACCCCAATAGTTCGGTCTGATCCGGAGAGACCCACTGGCCTCCGATTTCCAGGAAGGCGCCGTCAATCACCCGGGACCAGGTTCGGCCGCCCACACGGTCACGAGCCTCCAGAACGGCCACGGACTTGCCTGCAGCCTGGAGGGTGCGAGCGGCCATGAGCCCTGCCGGTCCCGCACCCACCACCACCACGTCACGCTCGATCGCCTCAACGCTGCCCAGGGTCCTCTGATCTGACATGTGGCCTCCTTCACTTAAAATGAATGTGATTCATTAAGGCGTAGGAGGACGATTGCGTCAACCCCCGGCCGGGTACTTTTTACCCACAAGCAACGCACCACCACAGCCACCTGGAGCAACCGCGTGAAGCAGGAACCGGCAGCAACAGCACGACGACGCGGCCGCCCCACCTCCGCTGTTCTGAGCCCCAAGCGCATCACCTCGGCCGCCACCAAGATCATCCACACCCGCGGGGTCAAGGCACTGACCATGTCCGCGTTGGCCTCTGACCTGGGGGTCTCCGTCTCCGCGCTCTACAACCACACCCCGTCCAAACACCACGTGCTGCTGGGTGTCCAGGATGCGTTGAATGCGGAGATTGATTGCAGCGGCTTTGGCACGCTGCCTTGGGATCAGGCGCTCACGCTGTGGGCCCGGTCCTACCGAGAGGTCTACGCCCGCAATGTGGAGCTGATCCCGGTGATGGCGGTGTTGCCGGTGGCCGATGCCCCGCACACCTTGTGCATGTATGAATCCGTGGCAGCCGCTCTGGTCACTGCGGGATTCCCACCGGGCCAGGTGGTCAACATGATCGTGGCCGTGGAGTCTCTGCTGTTCGGCTCCGCCTACGACGCCACGGCCCCCGGCGGATTGTTCAACCCCGGCAAGTTGGCGGAGTTGGCACCCACCTTCACGGGCGTCGTCGCTGTCCGGACCGCTGACCCGGCCGAAGGTGCGGACCAGGCTTTCGAACTCGCCCTGGAAGCCCTGCTGACAGGATTCCGCACCCTCCTCTGACCGCCGAGACCGAGGTTTCCGCCCGGTTCACCGGCACGCATCGGGCAGAAACCTCGGTCTCGGCAGAGGGGTCACTTCAGGAAGCAGGTGATGCGGGCCGTGCAGACGCGCTCACCGGCATCATCGACGACGACGACCTCGTGACTCGTGGCCGTCTTTCCCATCCTGATGGGGGTGGCCGTTGCGGTCACAAAACCTGATGTGGCCGACTTGTGGTGCGTGGCGTTCACGTCCACCCCCACGGCCGCCTTGCCCAACTCGGCGCCGTGCAGGAAGGCGCCAATGGAGGCCACCGACTCGCACAGGGCAATGGTGGAACCACCGTGCAGCAGCCCCATGGGTTGCCGGTTGCCCTCCACCGGCATGCGCGCCACCACTCGGTCCTTGGATGCCTCCAGATAGGTGACCCCCAGCCGTTCATCCAGCTGACCGGGATGGCTGTTGAGCACCGGGACGGGGTCCTTTGCGGAAGCCAGGGCACGGATCTTCTCCAGCCCAGCGCCATCAGAAGCGGAAGCGGAAGCGGGTGCTGCTGCGGCGGCGTCGTCGGAGGGCATGGCTCCGGCCAGCCGGGGCGCGCGGTAATCAGCCGGAGCCGGGTCCTCCCGCAGCCAACGGTCGGAGTCAGCGGCGGTGGGGTCTTCGTGAATGTGCTGGCCGGACGGGTCCTGGTGCGTCATGGTCTCCCCTGAATGGTGATGTTGCTGTACGTGACTCACATCATCCGCCACCGGCCTGAAGAAACGCTAGGCTGGCAAAAACGTGTCACGTCACCTAAGTAAGGGACGTGCATCCACCCTGCATGAACCAAGGAGTCAGCATGAAGATCGGGATCATCCTGGGATCCGTCCGCGCCGGCCGCAACGGCGAACAGGTGGCCAACTGGGTCAGGGAAACTGCCGAGGCCAAGGGAGGTGCCGAGTTCGAGCTGATCGACCTCAAGACCTTTGAGCTTCCCCGCATGGCCGCCTCCACCGTTCCCATGGCGGCCGGCAAGGAGTACTAGGACGCCGAGGTCACCCGCTGGTCCCAGACCATCGATTCCTGCGACGGCTACATTTTTGTGACCCCCGAGTACAACCACTCGATCCCGGGTTCTTTCAAGGAGGCCGTGGACACCTTGGGCCCGGAGTGGGCTGCAAAGTCCACCGGCCTGGTGGGCTACGGGTTCAGCGGTGGCGTGCGCGCCGTGGAGCACTGGCGCCAGATCCTGGCCAACTTCCACCAGCACGTGGTCCGCTCCGCCGTGGAGGTCAACCTGGCCAACAACATGGAGGACGGCCAGCTGGTGCCCAATGACCACATCAACGGCGTGCTGAACTCCCTGATTGAAGAGGTTGAGGCCTCCATCAAGCGCTACCAGGCCTGAGCCTCTCACCCCCGCCGACCCCCGGCTCCCACAGCGGAGACCGGGGGTCGCGTGTTTACGCGGTGGGCGATGACCTTGGGTGCCGCCACACCCTCCCGTTTAGTCTGGCCGCATGACCCACCATGATCAGACCCACGACGACGGCGCCCTGACGGTGCTCACCCCCTCCACCTTTGACACCTCGGTCCGGGCGCAGGACGATCTGTTCCGCCACGTCAACGGCCCGTGGCTGGATTCGGTGGAAATCCCTGATGACAAGCCTCTGACCGGCGCGTTCATGGTGTTGCGCGACCGTGCCGAGGAAGCCGTGCGCGGCATCATCACCGGCGTTGAAGCCGGGGAACCGGGCTCGGTGGAGTCCAAGGTGGCTGATCTGTACGCCTCTTTCATGGATCAGGAACACATCGAGTCCTTGGGTGCTGCCCCCTTGCAGCCTGACTTGGATGCCGTGGACGCGGTGACCGACGTCGCGGGATTGCAGAAGCTGTTCGGCACGCTGCTGGCTCGCGGCATCGGCTCCGTTCTGGGTGTGGACACGGATGCCGACCCCGGGGACCCCACCCGCAACCTGGTGTTCGTGGGCCAGGCCGGGCTGGGTCTACCGGATGAGGAGTACTACCGGGAGGAAGCCCACGCCCAGATCCGGGAGCAGTACCTGGGGCACATCCAGAGGATGTTCGCCCACGCCGGATTCAACGACGCCGGGGATCAGGCCCAGCGGGCCTTCGAACTGGAAACCGCCATTGCCACCCATCACTGGGACAAGGTGGAGGTCCGGGACCTGACCAAGATGTACAACCCGTTCAGCTGGTCCGAGCTGACGGAGTCGGCGGGAACATTCGATTGGTCGGGCGTCGTCGTCGAGGGTCTGGGGGTTCCGGAATCGGCAATGGAAACCGTGGTGAATGCCCAGCCGTCGTTCTTCACCGGGCTGGAGGAGCTGCTGACCCCGGCGCGTCTGGAGCAGTGGAAGTCCTGGGCGCGGTGGCGCGTGATCACGGGGCGTGCAGCGTATCTGTCCAGCGCGTTCGTGAACGAGGACTTTGCCTTCTACGGCACCACACTCTCCGGAACTCCCGAGTTGAAGGAACGGTGGAAGCGCGGGGTGGGGCTGGTCAACGGAGTGCTGGGTGAGGCCGTGGGCAAGCTCTACGTGGAGCGGCACTTCTCCCCCACCGCCAAGTCACGCATGGATGACCTGGTGGCCAATCTGCTGGCCGCCTACCGGTCCTCCATCCAGACGCTGGACTGGATGACCGACGACACCCGCGCGGAGGCCCTGAAAAAGCTCTCCGCCTTCACCCCCAAGATCGGCTACCCGGAGAAGTGGAAGGACTACTCCTCCCTGGAAATCCGGGCCGATGACCTGGTGGGCAACATTGTGCGGACCTCCGAGTTCGAACTGGCCGAGCTGATCCGCAAGGCCGGGCAGCCCGTGGAGAAGCACGAATGGCTCATGACCCCGCAGACCGTCAACGCCTACTACCACCCGCTGCGCAACGAAATCGTGTTCCCGGCAGCCATCCTCCAGCCCCCGTTCTTTGACGAGGAGGCCGATGACGCCGTGAACTACGGGGCCATCGGGGCTGTGATCGGCCACGAAATCGGTCACGGCTTTGACGACAAGGGCTCGACCGCCGACGGCGACGGCCGCCTGCGCAACTGGTGGACCGACTCCGACCGCGCCGCCTTTGAGGAACGCACGGGCAAGCTGGTGGAGCAGTACGACGGCCTGGTTCCCGAACAGCTCGCCGGTTCTGAGGATGCCCCGTCCGTGAACGGGCGCATGACCCTGGGCGAGAACATCGGGGATCTGGGCGGGCTGTCCATCACCTACAAGGCGTGGGAACACTCCCGCGGGGTGGCGGATCCGGTGCCGGCCTCCTCGGAGCTGGCCGACACGGACCCCGCCTCCGCTGACCCTTCCGCCTTCTCCGACACCGACGACGCCGGGCTGACCCCCGCGCAGAAGCTCTTCCTGTCCTGGGCTTTCGTGTGGCAGCAGAAGGCCCGGGACGAGACGGTAGCTCAGCGCCTGGCCGTGGACGTGCACTCCCCCAACGAGTTCCGGGCCAACCAGACCGCCCGCAACATCGATGCCTTCCACGAGGCCTTCGGTGTGACCGACACGGACACCATGTGGCTCGCCCCGGAGGACCGCGTGCGCATCTGGTGAGGTGATGCACCCAGGGTGAACGGGCGGCGGCGTCGCTGCCTCCGACCCCGGGGTAGGGGCCGCAAGAACTTTGGGCATGGATAGGGCGGATTCCAGACTCGGAATCCGCCCTATCCATGCCCAAAGTCTGCTCAGGTGAGAGCCCAGGCAAACGCCCAGACGCAAGCTTGGCTCAGGCCGTCAGCACCACCTTGACCGCCTGGTGTTCGGCGGCGTTGGCAAAGAGGTCGTAGGCCTCCTCGATCTGATCCAGCTTGAAGTGGTGGGTGGCCATGGCGCGGGCGTTGAGGCGACCGGCGCGCACCATGTTGAGCAGCTTGCCCACGGTGTTGCAGTCCACCAGGCCCATGCGCAGAGTCACGTTGGAGATCCACATGTCCTGAATGGGCAGTTCCACCGCCTTGCCGTGCACACCGGCGTTGGCCACGGTGCCGTAGGGGCGCACGATCTCCAGGCAGGTCTTGAAGGTCTGTGGGATGCCCACGGCTTCAATGGCAACGTCCACACCCAGGCCGTCCGGCGCCATGGGCTTGACCTTCTCCACCAGGTCCGGGTCCCCGGCGTTCACGGAGTCCGTGGCACCGAGCTCCAGGGCCTTGTTCATGCGGTTCTCGACCAGGTCAATGGTGATCACCCGGCCCCACGGGTCCGGCTCCCTCGATCGCCATGGTGTCACCGGGTTTGGTGTTGCCGTTGAAGATGCCGATCTGGAACCCCGTGGGAAGGGAGTCGGCCAGGAAGATCAGGTCTTCGTCATCCAGACCTTCCGGTGCGCGGTCAACCGAGGTCTCCGCAAACGGCACACGCACGTATTCGGCCTGGGTGCCGTCGATCAGGTGACCGAACACCCAGCCGATGCCGCCCAAGGTCTGGCAGTGGGAGGGCTGGTTGGCCTTGCAGTAGGAGCATTTGCCGCAGTTGGTCACCGCAGGTACCAACACACGGTCCCCCACGGACAAGCCGGTCACAGCATCCCCGACTTCCGTGATGGTTCCCACGGCCTCGTGGCCCAGGATGCGGCGGTCAGTCACCGCCGGGACGTCCCCTTTGAGGATGTGCAGGTCAGTACCGCAGATGGTGGTGGTCTCCACCTTGACGATCACATCGGTGGGGTCCTGGATCTGGGGGTCCGGCACCTCTTCCCACACGCGGTTGCCGGGTCCGTGATAAACGAGAGCCTTCATGGCGTGAACCTCTTTGTTCAACTTCCGGCCGGTGGATCCTTCGACGGGGCACCTCTAATTTTACGCCCACCTGTGGGCCAGTTCACAGGAGGCCGCCTGCATCCTGGCGACGTCGTGGCCCCTACACTTGCGGAGACATACACCGGTGAGAGCAGCGCGCCTGACCCAAGGAGGCCCCCGTGGCTGATCGGTTCTTGACCGTTTATCTCAACTTCCGCGGTGAAGCCGCCGAGGCCCTGGAGTTCTACGCCAACGTGTTCGGCGGGCAGCCCCAGATCATGCGTCACAGCGCCATGGGAACCGAGGGCCCGGAGGTCGATTGGGTCATGCACGGCCAGTTGGACGCCCCCAACGGCATGCACATCATGGCCGCTGACGTGCCTTCCGTCATGGAGGCCCCCATCGGCGGCAACGGTGGGGTTTCCCTGTGCCTGCACGGCAACGACGCCGCCGCCCTCCGTGGCTACTTCACCGCCCTGTCGGAGGGTGGCACGGTGACCACACCTCTGGAGGAGCAGATGTGGGGCGATGAGTACGGAGACCTGGTGGACAAGTTCAGCATCCGCTGGAGCGTGAACATCTCCGGGCAGTGATGGCTCACTCAACCTGTTGAGAGCTCGATTCGCTCGGTCCTTACGTTTGGGTGGTCGATTTCCTGGCCCGTCAGCGCTGATGGGCCAGGAAGTCGACCGCCCAATTCCATGAGCCGGCAGATTGACCACCCGACGACACCAAGGTGCCCACCCCCAAGGTCTCCAGCCCAGGGGATCTAGCATCAAGAGCATGGCCGATTCTCCGCACGAGCCTGAGCACTCAGAACGCACCCCACCGCAACACCTCGCCCAGCGCACAGGTCTCTCTGCGCGGGTGTTGGGCGGCGGCATTGAGCCGGACCCACGCTTCACCCTGGCCAACGAGCGCACCTTTCTGGCCTGGATCCGCACGGCCCTGGCGTTTCTGGCCGGTGGTGTGGCGTTGGAAGCCTTTGCCGGGGACGTCTTTCCGGTGGTGGTCCGCACCGGCCTGGCGGTGGCCCTGCTGCTGATCGGCATGGTCATTGCCGCCGGCGCCACGCTGCGATGGATCCGCCTGGAGCGGGCCATGCGCCATTCACTGCCCCTGCCCCTCCCCTGGATCGCCCCGATCCTGGCAGTTGGTGCCGCCGTTGCCACAGGGGTCATGCTGGCGGTGCTTCTCCTGCCATGAGCCACCCGCACATCCACCCGAATGATCCCGGTCTCCAGCCCGAGCGCACCACCTTGGCCTGGAACCGCACGCTGATGGCGTTTGTGATCGTGGCAGCCTTTTTCCTGCGGTGGGGCAACCAACAGGGCGTCGTCGTGGTGGGGCTCTTTGCAGTAGCACTGGCCGTGGCACTGACCATCTGGACCACCCAGCGCAACCGTTACAGGCAGTCCGTACGCGCCATGCGGCAGCCGCAGGGCAGCCCAAAAGTGGGGTCCGCCATCGCCCTGGGAGCAGCGGTGGTGCTCCTGGGCGCGGCGGGCCTGGTGGTCATCAGCCTGTGAGCCGCAGCGGGTTCACGACGACGAACCCCACTGCACCTCTCAGCGCGTCACATCCATCTGATTGCGGGACAGATCAGCATGGGCGGGATCCACACGGTGGGACTTGGTGATCACCTTGTGCCCGATCCAGAAGGCCAGGAACAGCGGCAGCCCAATGTAGGAGGAGAGCAAGGACATGGGCGTGACGGTGCCGTTGATGAAGGCCTCGTAGCTCTGGCCCACGATCACCAGCAGGCACATGGCCAAGGCGATGATCGGCCCGACCGGGAAGAACTTGGCGCGGAACGGCAGTTCGGAGATGGAACGCCCCTGAGCCTTGAACGCCTTGCGGAAGTTGTAGTGGGTCCAGGCAATACCGGCCCACACAATGAATCCGGCCAGAGCCGAGGCATTGATCAGCCAGGTGTAGGCGGCACCTTCACCGATGAACGTGGTCAGGAAGGCCAACAGGCCAAAGGATGAGGTGGCGATCAACGCGTAGATCGGCACACCACGCTTGTTGAGCTTGCGCAGGAACGTGGGGGCCTTGCCCTCCATGGCCAGGGACCAGATCATGCGGGTGGACGCGTAGAGCCCGGAGTTGCCGGCGGAGAGGATGGCGGTCAGGATCACGGCGTTCATCACGGAGGCGGCAAAAGCCACACCGGCGTTCTGCAGCACCAGGGTGAACGGGGACATGGCCACTTCCGTCTCCCCGGAGGCCAACAGGTTGGGGTGGGTGTAGGGCAGCAGGAAGCCGATCACGGTGATGGCACCCACGTAGAACAGCAGGATGCGGAAGAACACGGTGCGGATGGCCTTGGGCACGGTGGTTTCCGGGTCCTTGGCCTCACCTGCGGCAACACCCACCAGCTCAGTGCCCTGGAAGGAGAATCCGGCCACCATGAAGATCGCCAGGATAGTGATGGGACCGCCCACAAAGGGAGCATCCCCGGTGGTCCAGTTGGCGAATCCGGGGCTTTCCCCGCCCAGGATGCCAAAGATCATCAGCACGCCCAGGACCAGGAACACGATCACGGCCGTCACCTTGATGGCCGCCAACCAGAACTCACCCTCACCGTAGGCGCGGGTGGACAGGGCGTTGAGGCTGAACACGATGATCAGGAATCCCGCAGACCAGATCCACGCCGGGACGTCCGGGAACCAGTAGCGCATCACCAGGGCTGCAGCCACCAGCTCCGCGGCCAGGGTGATGGCCCAGTTGAACCAGTAGTTCCAGCCGATCGCAAACCCGAACGACGGCGACACGTAGCGTCCCGCGTGATCTCCGAAGGAACCTGCGGTGGGCCGCCAGGCGGACATCTCGCCCAAGGACATCATCAGCAGGTACACCATCAGTCCGATGGCGATGTAGGCCACCAGCGCGCCACCCGGGCCTGCCGTGTTGATGGAGTTGCCGGAGGCAACGAACAACCCGGTGCCGATGGCGCCACCCATGGCGATCATGGTCATGTGGCGGGTGTGCAGACTGCGCCGCAGTCCCTCACCCTCAGGTTGGGTCTCCAGTTCTGGAGAGGAGTTCACGGACATGGCGCGCCTATCGGTCAGGGAAGTGCGTGGATTTCAGCCGAAGCGTACTCCGTTTGACAGGCAAATGACCGCCTCGGTTGCCCCGAAACGGTCATTTGCCTGTCAAACGTTGGCGGACTTGTCAGTCGATGAGGTCGCGCACCTCAATGGTGTGCTCACGGTCCGGCCCGACGCCGATTGCGGAGATCCGGGTGCCGGACATGGCTTCCAGTTCGCGCACATAGGTCTGGGCGTTGGCCGGAAGGTCCTCGATGGAACGGGCACCGGAGATGTCCTCGGTCCACCCCGCAAAGTTCTCAAAGATCGGCTTGGCGTGATGGAACTCGGTCTGGGTCATGGGCATTTCGTCATGGCGCACACCGTCCACCTCATAGGCCACGCACACCGGGATGGACTCAATGCCGGTCAGAACATCCAGCTTGGTCAGGAAGTAGTCCGTGAAGCCGTTGATCCGTGAGGCGTGGCGGGCCATGACGGCGTCGTACCACCCGGTGCGCCGCGGACGGCCGGTGTTCACGCCGAACTCGCCACCCACGGTGCGCAGGCGCTCACCCCAGTCGTCGAACAACTCGGTGGGGAACGGACCGGCACCCACGCGGGTGGTGTAGGCCTTGATGATGCCGATGGAGCGGGTCATCCGGGTGGGGCCGATGCCAGCCCCCACACAAGCCCCGCCGGTGGACGGGTTGGAGGAGGTCACAAAGGGGTAGGTGCCGTGGTCCACGTCCAGGAACGTGGCCTGACCGCCTTCCAGCAGAACGGTCTTGCCTGCATCCAGGCCGTCGTTGAGCAGCCGGGTGGAGTCCACGATCATGGGGGCCAGGCGATCCGCGTAGCCCATGAAGTAGTCCACCACTTCCTGGGTGTCGATCGCGCGGCGGTTGTAGAGCTTGACCAGGAGCTCGTTCTTCTGCCGCAGGGCGCCCTCGATCTTCTGGGTCAGGATGGATTCATCCAGCACGTCCTGCACCCGGATGCCCAGCCGGCCCACCTTGTCCATGTAGGCCGGGCCGATGCCCCGCCCGGTGGTGCCAATGGCCCGCTTGCCCAGGAACCGTTCGGTGACCTGGTCCATGGTCTGGTGGTACGGGGCCACCAGGTGTGCGTTGGCGGAGATGCGCAGCTTGGAGGTGTCCGCCCCGCGGGCTTCAAGGCCGTCGATCTCCTCGAACAACGCCTGCGGGTTGACCACCACGCCGTTGCCGATCACAGGGGTGGCCTGCTCGGAGAGGATACCGGCGGGAAGGAGCTTGAGCTCGAACTTCGCACTGCCAACAACCACCGTGTGACCTGCGTTGTTGCCACCATTGGGTTTGACCACAAAATCAACACGGCCACCCAAGATGTCTGTGGCCTTGCCCTTGCCTTCATCGCCCCACTGGGCTCCGACGATCGAGATCGCTGGCATATCTGATGCGCTCCTGAGTTCGGCGCGGATGGCACCGGTCTGCGGTCGTGTACTGCCCGAGTCTAGCGCGCCGACTGCCACACCCGGGTGGTGAGTTCTGGGACAGCATTCCGAACCACCCAGCCCACGGCCCACCGTGACAGTGCGCGTCACAAGAGGAAATACCTCACGGCAGAGTCCTTGCGGAAACCTTGGCGATCGGCTTATACTGGTTTGGCTATCTATCCAGAGCGGCTGAGAGACCTGGCTCGTCGACGCCGCAGCAACCATCCTGTTTTCAGGAACGGTGCTCCCGCCAGGACCGATGGAGCTGAACCGTGTTCCGTGGTCCCCGGACCGTCGTCCTTAGCCGTTGAAGGCGCGACAGGCGGGCCGTAGGTCCCGTGCACCCTCTGTCGGGGTTCACTAGAAGGAGACCCGCGCGGTGCCACACCCCCACCACATCCCACGGCCAGTAGGTCAACCGTCAGCAGCGGCGGCGCAGTCCACCCCCGCACTGTCCTACGAATTGTTTCCGCCCCGGAGTGAAGCCAGCAGGGAATCACTGTTGGCCACATTGGCGCAGTTGGAACCCACAGCCCCCGATTACGTGTCCGTGACCGCGGGCACGGACGGGCAACGACGACGCCGGGCACTGTCCCTGCTGAATCACCTGGTCCACGCCACACCCTTCAAGCCCCTGGCACATGTGTTGAGCACAGGATCCACGGAGGCGCAGCTGACCGAGCTGCTGCATGAACTGCTGGACGTGGGTGTTCGCGGCATCCTGGCTCTGCGGGGCGACCGCCCCGCGCAGACCCCAGAGCCTGCCGAGGACGAACTTCCCTACGCCCGGCACCTGGTGGATCTGGTCCGCCAGGTGGAGGCGGACCGGGCGGCGGTGTTGTGCGCCGGACGTGTCTCCGTGGGTGTTGCCGCCTACCCGATCAAACATCCCGAATCGGTGAGCGTTCACCAGGACCTGGAGGTCCTGCTGTCCAAGCAACGGGCCGGTGCGGACTTTGCGATCACGCAGGTGTACCGGCAACCGGATGACTACGCCCTCTTTCTCCACGGGGCACGCCGCGCCGGCGTTGAGCTTCCCGTGGTGCCGGGCATCCTCCCCGTGACCAATCTGCGCCGCTATCTGAAGGTGTGCCAACTGGCCGGCCTGGAGCCCGACCCCGCTCTGGCCCATGCCCTGGAAACAGCGGATTCGGATGCTCAGCGGCACCGGATCGGCGTGGACAACGCGGTGCTCACCGCCCGCGCAGCCTTGGATGCCGGCGCCCCCGGTCTGCACCTCTACACGTTCAACGAACACCAGGCAGCTCTGGATGTTCTGGAGCGCTTGGATCTCCCCCGGCCGGTGCCACCACCGGCTGACGACATGACTGCCCCGTTGCCCGTGCCGAACGGCAGGTTTCAGCAGCAGCACACCTCAATTCGAACCCAATCCATCCACCTCACCACCCATCAGGAGACCACCGTGAACACTCAGCACAGCGCTCAGGAGAACAATTCCGCCGCCTTCCCGTCCGCCACTGTCCTGGGATACCCCCGCCTGGGCCCCAATCGTGACCTCAAGCGCGCGCTGGAGTCCTACTGGGCGCAAAAGCTCTCAGACCAGGCCCTGGAAGGTGCAGCCCGGGGTGTGGTCGCCAGCGCTGCGGCGCGCATCCAGGAGTTGGGCGTGGACGAACCCTCTGCGGTTCCCGCCAGTTTTGCCCTCTACGATCACGTCCTGGACACGTTGGTGGCCGTGGGGGCCGTCCCTGAGCGCTTTTCCGACCTCCGCTCAGACGCGGGGCCTGCCAAGGGCTCAGTGACTCGCCGCGGTTCCTTCATCCTTGCCCGCGGCGACGACGCACGGCAGCCCCTGGAGATGACCAAGTGGTTTGACACCAACTACCACTACCTGGTCCCGGAGATCGGCCCGCAGACCACGTTCAGCGCAGCTCCTCACGAGCTGGTGTCCGCAGTGCAACTCGCGGCCGAGCAGGGCACCACCGTGCGCCCCAGCATCGTGGGCCCTGTGACCTTCCTTGCCTTGGCCAAGGACGACGGCATCAGCGCCACCCCGTGCAGGCCTTTGGATCGACTGGAGGACCTTCTGCCCGTCTACGCCCAGATCTTGGTCCAGCTCAAGAACGCGGGGGCGCAGTGGGTCCAGATCGAGGAACCGGCCGTCGTCGCAGATTTTGCGCACCTGACCCAACAAGACCTGCAGGTGGCCATCACTCGGGCCACCACCTACCTGGCGGGGTTGACCGAGCGCCCCAAGATTCTGGTGACCACCCCGTACGGGGATGCGGGCCCGCTGCTCTCACCGATTGCGCATTCCGGGGTTGAGGCCGTTCACGTGGACCTGGTGCGTGGGGAGCTCAAGGACCAGCAACTCGATCTGTTCACGCAACCGGGTTCCCCCGTGCTGGTGGCCGGAGTGGTCAACGGACGCAATGTGTGGCGCACGGACCTGGAAGCAGCCCTCTCACAATTGGAAGCCCTGCGCCAGGCCGGTGCCCGAGTGTCCGTGGCAACCTCCACCTCCCTGATCCACGTGCCACACACCCTGGACGGTGAAGACCATCTGGATCCCACGCTGCGGTCTTGGTTGGCATTCGCGGATGAGAAGACCCATGAGGTGGCAACGCTTGCACTCGGACTGGCCCAGGGCCGTGAAGCCATCACCCAGGAATTGCAGATCTCAGCACGGGCTCTGGCCACACGCCAAGAAGCTCCTGGTGTGCATGATGCAGCAGTGCGTGAGCGGCTGCGCGCCCAGAAACCCGCAGACACCGTGCGGGCCGATGCCCAGATCCGGCGGGAAGCTCAGGCTCGGACGCTGTTCGGTGAAGGGGGCCTGCCGCTGTTGCCCACCACCACCATCGGGTCTTTTCCGCAAACGGCTGCGGTTCGCAAGGCTCGGGAGGCGTTCCGGGCGGGCACCATCAACCGCGAGCGCTATCACCAGTTCTTGCAGGATGAGATCGCCCAGGTGATCTCACTGCAGGAAGAGTTGGGCCTGGACGTGCTGGTGCACGGGGAAGCCGAGCGCAATGACATGGTTCAGTACTTTGCGGAGAACTTTGACGGCTTTGCGGTCACCCGCAACGGGTGGGTGCAGTCCTACGGGTCACGTGCCACCCGTCCGTCGATCCTCTGGGGGGACGTCTCCCGCACCGGCCCCGGCGTGCGGGGGGAGGCCTTCACCGTGCCGTGGATTTCCTATGCGCAGTCTCTGACCGACCGCCCCGTCAAGGGCATGCTCACCGGTCCGGTCACCATCCTGGCCTGGTCCTTTGTCCGGGAGGACCAGCCTTTGGCCCAAACCGCGGATCAAGTGGCACTGGCCCTTCGGGATGAGGTGTTGGATCTGGAAGCCGCCGGGATCGGGATCATCCAGGTGGATGAACCGGCACTGCGGGAACTGCTTCCACTGCGTGGTGCTGATCGGCCGGGCTACCTGGATTGGGCTGTGAACGCTTTCCGGCGGGCCACCTCTGCGGTGAGGGAGGGGACTCAGATCCACACGCACCTGTGCTACTCGGAGTTCGGGGAGGTGATCCAGGGCGTGAACGCGTTGAACGCTGACGTCACCAGCATTGAGGCTGCACGGTCCCGCATGGAGGTTCTGGCCGATGTTCGATCCGTGGGTTTCTCCCGCGGGCTCGGCCCGGGAGTGTGGGACATCCACTCACCCAGGGTGCCGTCCACGAACGAGATCGAAACCCTGCTGACCAGCGCCCTGGACCATGTGGACGCCGATCACCTGTGGGTCAACCCGGACTGCGGGCTGAAAACCCGCAACTACGCACAGACCAAGCAGTCCTTGGCCAACCTGGTGGAGGCCACCGGCCGCGTCCGGGAACGGATTGCGGCGGAGGCCGGCCACCAGGAGCACCTCAGCGCTGGAGTTCCTGGGCTGCCTCAGGGTCAGAGTCGTTGAGGAACTTCTGGATGCGTTCGGCCTCGTCCAACTCACCGATGGCGGCGGCCGCCTGACCCAGCGCTGAGAGAGCACGGAGGAAGCCACGGTTCGGTTCGTGGGAGAACGGAACCGGGCCGTGGCCCTTCCATCCGTGGCCACGCAGGGCATCCAGCCCACGGTGGTAACCCACCCGGGCGTAGGCGTAACCCTCCAGGGTCCGCCCGTCAGCCAGAGCTTCTTCCGCCAGGACTGCCCACGGCAGCTGCTCCTTGGGGAAGGAACGCGCCAGGTCCTCGGCCTCGTCACCAGCCTCGATTCGGCCGGCCATTTCCTGGTTCCCCTCCAACAGGGTGGGGTCGGGTTCTCCCAGCAGGTTCTTGCCGATCTGGCTCATGTTCTTCCCTTTCCGCAGGTGGTGATTTCCTCCCAGCCTAGCGGCGTCGTCATCCCCGGAGGTGGTGAGACCAAGATCACCAATGGGGGCAAAAATTGGGGCCTACGGACCCATCGACGCGCACCGAGCGCACCTAATACGCTGACCCACGCACATCGCTGCGAGGCAAGGAGTTCCGTGCGTATTCTCAGCCGTTCGTCGGCGCAGGCCCCCACCGACGACGACGATTCCCTGGTCCGCCCCTGGCACCAGGGTGCAATGACCCCTGCCCGCATGCTGCTGGCGTTGAAAGCCGCCACGGCCTGCACCATTGCGTGGATTGTTGCTCCGCACATGCCCGGCGTTGTGGCGCAGTACCCGTTCTATGCGCCGCTGGGTGCGCTCTCCGTCATGTATCCCACGTTGTTGGGTTCTCTGCGCACGGGCATGCAGACCATTCTGGGTCTGGCCCTGGGCATGGCCCTGGCGCTGATTGTTCTGCTGACGGATTTGAACACCGTCATCACGTTGTTCATCGTGATTGTTCTGGGCACCATCCTGGCGGGCGTACGCAAACTGGGGGTGGGTGCGGATTACATCCCCATGACTGCACTGTTCGTGTTGGTGATCGGCGGCCCGAACGCTGATTCCTACTCGGTGGGATACCTGGTGCAGATGACCACGGGGGCTGTGATCGGGTTGATCGTGCACCTGCTGATTGCCCCTCCCGTGGACATCCGTTCCGCTTCCCTGGAGTTGGGCCGCGCAGAGAAACTGCTGGCACGGTATCTGCGTGACGTGGCTGGTGAAGTCCGAGTTCCCGGTTCCACCTCTCGCAGGGACTGGGTTGAGGTCAACCAACAGTTGGCACAGATGACCTCCGAGGTTCGCGGTGTGGTGCAGGAGTCCGCCACCGCCATGAAGGGCAACCCACGCATGCTGCTGCCCAACTACAAGAACCAGGAGCCTGGCCTGGCCCGCCTGATCCAGGTGGAGTACGTGGCGTTCTACATGCGTAACCTCACGGACGTTCTGCGCCGGCTGTTTGCCACGGACGGGTCCCACATGGTGGTTCCCGCAGAGGTGTCCAAGGAGTTGGAACGGGCCCTGCGCGCAGTGGCGGAGGTGCTGCGCGTGGCATGGCGCGTGGACGGTGAATCCTTGCAAGCGCTCACCACCGCCCTCACCGTGGTCCCGGTGGACCTCAACGACGACGAAAAGGACGAAGTCGCCATCCTGGCCCGCCGGGCACGAGCCCGCATTGCAGATCTCTCCCAGCAATTGGAAACCCTGGAGATCCGCAACACCTGGGACCACTGGTGGCTGGTGTCCGTGAGCACGGACCTGGAACGCATCCTGCAAACCGTGAACACTCACGGCGCCAGCAACCCTCCGCCCAAGCCGCGGCGCACCCGGCAGCTGGCACTGCCTCCCCTGACCCTGCCCCGGCCGGTGAAGTTCTCCCGGATCAAGTGAGATCGCACGGCGGTGCCAGGCTGCGGACACATTAGGCTCTTAGCCACTGTCCGTTTCCAGGAGGCCTTTGTGAGCGAACACCGCAGCATGTCTGCCGGTTCAGACCAACCCGTGCCGGGTGGCGGACCGGAGGGTCTCAAGCCGATCTGGGTGGAACATCCTGACCTGGAGGCCATGGGCCGCCGCGGCTTTGCGCGATTCCGGGCCGTGTTCGGCCGCGAACCGCATGGAATCTGGATGGCCCCCGGACGGGCCAACCTCAACGGTGAACACATTGATTTCCTGGGTGGGCGATGCCTGCCCATGGCCCTGCCCTACGGCACCTTGGTGGCGGCAGCCCCACGCACGGACGGCCTTTTGCGCATGCGCACGCTGGAGCCCAGTTTGGACACCGGGATCGTGGAAGTCCCCGTGGACAGCATTGGCCCGGGCAGCCCTGAGGGGTGGAGCGGTTACGTCGCAGGTGCCCTGTGGGCGCTGAAGATCGCCGCCCAGGAACACCCGGACCTCAGCGTCCCGGAAGGATTCGGCGCAGACCTGCTGGTGCGCTCCACACTGCCGGTGGGTGGTGGGCTCTCCTCCTCTGCCGCCTTGGAATGCGCCGCCATCCTGGCCTTTCTTGCCCTGGCCACCGGACGCACTGACCTGGATGACACCACCCGCGCCGTGCTGGCACGGGCCTGCATGATGGCGGAGGTTGAAGTGGTGGGTGCAGCCACCGGCGGCCTGGACCAGACCGCAAGCCTGCGCTCCAAACCCGGGCACATCCTGTCCCTGGACTGCCGTGACTTCACCATCAAGCACCACCCCGCAGCAGATCTGTTGGACGGGCACCGTCTGGTGGGCGTTGACACCAGCACCCCCCATTGGCTGGGTGGCCACGAGTTCAGTTCCCGCCGCCAGGACGCGGAGGCCGCCGCCCGGTTCCTGGGTGCTGACCGCCTGCGTGATCTTCTGCCGGAAACCCCCACGCGCACCGACGTGGATGCCGTGTTGGAGCGATGGGATGCAGCTGCGCCGTCGTCGTCGGAGCTGGAGGGCCGCGACCCTGCCGATGCCCGACGACGCCTCACCCACGCCCTGACTGAAATGCTGCGCTCCGAGCGCATTGACGCCCTGCTGCGCCACGGCGCCACGGCTGAGATGGCGGGCGGGTCCGCAGGGGAACTCGGGCGGATCCTCACAGAGGGTCACGTCTCCATGCGCGACGACGCCCAGGCCTCCTTCCCCACTGCTGACCTGATCGTGGCCACGGCCAACCAGGCCGGTGCGGCCGGTGCCCGTCTGATCGGCGGCGGATTCGGCGGTTCCGTCCTGACGCTGCTGCCCATGGACCAGGTGGACCACGTGGTCAGCGCCATCGACCGCGCAGTCGTCTCCGCGGGGATGCCACGCCCGCGGTTCCTGTGCATCGAGCCCAGCGCACCCGGTGGACAACTCTGCCGCGACTGCGACTGACACCGCATTCGGACAGGACACGCAGAGGGCCCCGGCATCCGCCGGGGCCCTCTGCACACAACACCCGATCAGCCGAACGGAATCGGCCCCATCTCGGAGCGGACACCCACCCAGTGCAGCACCGTGAAGTCCTCGATGGCCTGTTCGCCGTTGAAACGGCCGATGCCGGAGTTCTTCTCCCCACCGAACATCACATGCGGTTCATCGTTCACGGTGGCGTCGTTGACATGAGACATTCCGGCCTCCAGCCGCTGGGCGAAACAGACACCCCGTTCGACGTCGCGGGTGAACACAGCCGAGGAAAGCCCGTACTCGGTGTTGTAGGCCATGCGCAGGGCCTCTTCCTCATCGTCAGCCTTGAGGATTCCCACAGCCGGTCCGAAAATCTCCTCGCGGGCCAGGTCCATGTCCTCGGTGACATCCGCGAACACGTGCGGCCCGATCACCCGGCCCTCCAGCTGGCCGCCCACAACCTCACGGGCACCCTGCTCACGCGCCGACTCGATGAGGCGGGTGACAGCCTGCGCCTGGTCGTCGTTGATGATGGGGCCCACAATCACCTCTGGATCCACGGTGTCACCGGCCCGCAACTGGGAGGCCGCGGCGGCGAATCGATCCACGAACTCCTGGTACACGGAGGAATCCACAATAATGCGGTTGGCAGCCATGCAGATCTGCCCCTGGTTGAGGAACTTGCTCATCATGGCACCCCGGACAGCAGAGTCCAGGTCGGCATCGTCCAGGACCACCAGGGGTGCGTTGCCACCCAGCTCCAATGCCACGTGCTTCATCGTGCCCTGCATGGCCAAGGCCCCAACCCGCTGGCCCACAGGAGTGGAGCCGGTGAAGGAGATCATGGACGGAATGCGGTGCTGCACAAAGTGGTCACCGATCTCTGAACCGGCACCCGGGACCACGGAGAGCAGGCCCTTGGGCAGGCCTGCCTCCTCAAAGATCGTGGCCATGACCAAGCCGCCCGTCACAGGCGTGTCAGAGGCGGGCTTCAGCACCACCGCGTTGCCCAGGGCCAAAGCCGGGGAGACCGAACGCATGGACAGGTGCAGCGGGAAGTTCCAAGGGGAAATGACTCCCACCACCCCGCGCGGCTGGCGGTAGACACGGTTCTCCTTGCCCGGGAACACAGACGGGTGGATGGTGCCGGGCACACGCATGGGGAACGTGGCAGATTCCCGGGTGATGGCAATCGCAGCCGAGAGCTCAATGTTGGCCTTGAGCGCAGAGGCACCTGCCTCCACCCGCAGCACTGCGGTCAGTTCTTCTCGGCGGGACTCCATGATCTGCGCGGCACGGGCCAGGACCTCGGCTCGCTCCTGGGGCAGGCGCTCGACCCATTCCCGCTGGGCCCTCCGTGCGGCCTGGTAAGCCTCATCCACGTCTGCCACAGCAGAACCCTGAAGTTCACGCAACATGGTGCCGTCAACGGCTGCCGTCATGGCAACGGTGCGTTCGGAGGTGCCGTCACGCCACTGCCCGTCCACGAACACCCCGCCCGGCAGGTCACCGATGAACGTGCGCGCCAGGGTCTTGACGTCCTGGCCTTCACTCGCGGTTTGAGTGGCCATGGGTGGATCCCTCCGTAGCCGTGGCAGTCACAACCGGGTCGGAATACGGTTGCTCGCAATGCTCCGCGAAAGACTATGTGGGCTGAATCACGGGAATCCAATAGAACTTTGACATGGGGGGTTATATACAGGATCTATTGGCGCACATGGCTCACATTGACCTGGCACTGGTGCGCACCTTCAATGCCATTTACGAGACTCGCAGCGTGACCGAGGCCAGTGTGCTCCTGCGCGTCACACAACCTTCCGTCAGCTACGCCTTGGCCCGCCTCCGCAAACAGCTCGGAAACCCTCTGTTCGCCCGCACCCCGCACGGCATGGAGCCCACCATGCGCGCCGATGAGCTCTACACCGTGTTCAGTCGCGCCGTGAGCCAGATCGATGCCGTGGCCGATCCCACCTATGACCCCCAGTCCTCGGAACGGATCTTCCGTCTGTCCCTCTCGGACCTCGGGGAGCTCACATTCCTCCCGGCCATTGGGGCTCTCCTAGCCCAACGTGCACCCACAGTTGGGTTGGAAGTGGAACCGATGGACATCGACACCGTGGCCGACCGGATACGCCGGGGACAAATGGATGCCGCCGTGGCCAGCAGCCACATCGCCGGGCTGAAGTGCCGCACGCTGGTGACCGGAGACCGTTACGTGTGCCTCCAACCTCGGACGACGGCGGAGAACGGTTCCGTGATCAGCGTGGAGGATTTCATCCGGGCACGCCACATGGTGGTGGAAGAAACCGCCGGTCACGACCGCGTGGAACGGGCCATCCAGAGCAGCGCACTGCGTCGTCGCCCAACGCTACGCATTCCCCACTACGCCACGTTGCCCCGCCTCCTGGTCCAGGGTGAGTTCCTGGTGGTCCTCCCGCTGCGCATAGCCAGAGAGTTCGCCGCAGATGGACAGTTGGAGATCCGGGAACTACCCA
Organism: Kocuria subflava; assembly: GCF_012163155.1. Lineage (GTDB taxonomy): Bacteria > Actinomycetota > Actinomycetes > Actinomycetales > Micrococcaceae > Kocuria > Kocuria subflava. The sequence goes on along the minus strand of NZ_JAAVUN010000001.1, from coordinate 86,106 downwards.
TTGACGTGCCGCGGTTCGAAGTTTCGATCTACTGGCAGCCGCGGATCCCGGCAAATGCGGGCACGGCATGGCTTGTGGATCTGATCGCCGAGGCCTGCATGGCGGCCCCGCCCACCCGGCACGACGGCCGCAACGGTTAGGCGGCGGCGGCCAGTTCGTCGTCCACATGGCGCCCCCGAGCCACTTTGCGGCCGAAGAGGGCCATGGGGACCGACGACGCCAGCATCAGAACCAATGGGATGGTCCAGCTACCGGTCCATCCGTGAATCAGGCCGATCAACAGCGGTCCGAAACCAGCCATCAGGTAGCCCACCGGCTGGATGAAACCGGAGACCCGAGCCGTGACCCGAGGGTCACGTGAACGCTCCGTGATCAAGGCCAGAGCAGTGGGGAAGGCCAAGGAACCCAACCCCAGGAGGATGGCCCAGACATAGGGAACAGTGGTGGGCAGGAACAGCAGACCGTTGTAACCGGCCACCATGCACATTCCCATCCCCGTGATCCAGAAGGACAAGCGCGGCGAGTTGGAGACCAACCAGGACATGGCAAAGCCACCCGGCACACCCAGGACGGCAATCACGCCCACCAGCGCTGAGGCGTAGCCCAGACTCAGTCCTGCATCACGGTAAATCTGGGACATCCATCCGAACTGGACGTAGGCATTGGTGGACTGCAGACCAAAGAAGAATGCCAGCGCCACAGCTGTTGGAGACTTCCAGATGCTGACATGGGCGCTGGGATGTTCCACCTGGGCAACCACTTCCAGCTCAGCCGAGGTGAGGGGAGGCTCCTCTGCTACGGGCCGTTGAACGGTTCTGGGCCGGCGACCGGGCTTGGACAGCATGCCCCTGGAACGTGCCAGGAGCACGCCCCACAGTGCGGCGGCACCCACGGAGAGCCAACCCCAAAAAGCCAACGCGGGCTGCCAACCGCCTGCGGCTGCCAGGAGCAGACCCGCAATCAGCAGTGGAGCCGCACCACCCACGGCCAGGCCCGTTGAGTAGACCCCAGCCAGGAACGCCGGCCGGTCCCGGACGAAGGTCCGGATGACTGCGGGCACCAGCACATTGCCAATGGCCATGCCGGACAGGGCCAGCGCACTCAACAGAATGAAGACCACACCCGAGCCCAGGTAGGGCCGCATCAACAGGCACACTGCGGCCAAGGCCAGTCCCACACCGATGGACCACCCGATGCCGAGTTTGCGTGACAGCGGAACGGCCATCAAACCGGCTGCTGCAAACATGAATCCCGGCAGCGCCGTGAGCACCCCAGCCGATGCGCTGGAGAGCCCCAAGCCCTGGGTGATCTCTGCCAAGACTGGCCCAACGGAGGTGGCCCCGGGCCGCAAGGTGATGGCGGCGGCCAGGATGGCCACTGCCACCAGAGCCAGGGAAGGGCCACGTTTGTTGGTCATCAGATGATCGTATCCGTGCCGCCGAGCATCAGGCGCGGCCGCGCCCCTTGAAGATCTGACCGGCCGTGACGCCCTCTTCCACTTTCTCCAGGGAAATCCCCCGGGTTTCCGGGAGGAACTTCCAAAAGACCACGACCGCCACCACGTTGATCACCGCAAAGCCGAAGAACGTGGGCGTCAGACCCAGGCCACGGACCAGAGGCAGGAACAACAACGCCAACGTGCCGTTCATGATCCACATGCAGAACACGGACACACCCATGCCCACGGCACGCATGTGCAGGGGGAAGATTTCACTGAGCAACACCCAGGTGGCCACGTTCAAGAACGTCTGCATGGAGCCCACAAATCCCACAATCAGCACCAGGAGCACGTAGGGACGGGCTGCGGCGTCGTCGGGGATCAGGAGGGAGGCACCACCGATCAGGACGTGAAACGTGGCGGTGAGGGTGTAACCGGTGATCATGGTGGTGCGCCGGTTGATCTTCTCCATCATCCACAGCGCAATGAAGGCGCCGATCACGGCAATCACGCCGGGGGCGATGTTGGCCACCAGAGCGGCGCTACGGTCGAAACCGGCTTCACCCAGCACGATCGTGCCGTAGTACATGATCGAGTTGATGCCGGTGAGCTGCTGGAAGACCGCAATGGCAATGCCCACCAGCAGGATGCGCAGCAGGTACTTGTTCTGCAGAACACTGCGCAATCCAGTGACGCGCTCGGCATGCTCCTGGTTGATCAGCGCCTGGATCTCTGCCACTTCGGCTTCAGCACGCTCACGGGAACGAATGGTTTGCAGCACCGCCAAGGCCTGCTCCTGTCGGCCCTTGACCATGAGCCAGCGCGGAGATTCCGGCATCCGAAGCATCCCGACAAACAAGAACACCGCAGGGATTGCGGCCATGACCAGCATGATGCGCCAGACGCCGTCCAGATGCCCCAGCACGTTGCCCAAGACTGCATTGATCACAAAGGCCACCAGCTGACCGACCACGATCATCAGCTCGTTGCGCCCGGACAGCGATCCCCGGATCTCGTACGGAGCCAATTCCGCCAGGAAAACCGGGACCACCGCTGAGGCGCCACCCACGGCAAGGCCCAACATGGCGCGGCCAACCAGCAGAACGATCAGATTGGGTGCAGCAAAACACAGGATGGCACCCACAAAGAACATGACGGCCAGCAACAGGATGGTGCTGCGTCTGCCCCAGGCGTCAGAGAGTCGCCCTATGCTCAACGCACCCACGGCCGCCCCGAACAGCAGGGTTGAGGTCACCACACCCTGCGCGGTGGTTTCCAGGCCGAGTTCCGCTGCCATGGGCTCCAGGGCACCATTGATCACGCCTGTGTCGTAGCCGAACAGCAACCCACCCAGGGTGGCCACCATGGCCACCACGCCCAGTCGGCGGCTGTGTGGCCCTTGGGTCAGTGGGGGTAAGGGGACCTTGCTGGCCTCGGGGGCAGTACCGCTCACAATGACTCCTTCGTCTACGGCAAGCGGACACCGGATCCGCGAATCCGATAGTAGTCATGCCGCAGCCGCACGGAAGGCACTCACCGGTGAATGGCTGGATGCCGCGATTGCGTGCTTTGCAGCGCCCCCTTCATAGACATGGTGAGCCCCCACGTCACAACGTGGGGGCTCACCATGTGGTTCTGAGTCACTGGCCTGCGAATGCTTCCTCAATCGGCTGGTCGCCGTCGGTGTACTGGACCATGCGGCCCACGGAGGCGTCGTTGTTCACTGCGGCCACGATGGTGCGGGCCACGTTGGCGCGTGAGGTGGAAGCCTCCTCCACGTCTTCACCGTCGTTCACCACGCGAATGGTTCCGGTGGGTTCCTCCAGGGTCAGGTTGCCCGGGCCCAAGATGGTCCAGCGCAGGGAGGACTTGCGCAGGTGTTCGTCCGCCTCGGCCTTGGACTGTGCGTAGGCGTAGAAGGAATCATCCTCCGGCACACCGTGATCGAACCCGGCGCCCAGGTAGGAGACCATCACATAACGGCCCACTCCGGCGTTCTCGGCGGCATCGACCGTGCGGACTGCGGCGTCGCGGTCTACGGCCCAGGTGCGTTCGGGGTCTCCGCCACCGGCGCCTGCGGTCCAGACGACGACGTCGATGCCCTCGAAGGCGCGCTCCAACTCATCCGTGGAGGCGTGCTGAACGTCCAGAACCACCGCTTCAGCGCCGGTCTGCTCCACTTCAGCTGCATGCTGCGAGTTGCGGATCCAGGAGCTGACTTCTTCTCCGGCCTCCACCAGCAGCGGGGCTGCCAGCAGTGCCACCTTGCCGTGTCCACCGATCAGAACAACGTTTGTCATGGTTCTTCCTTCCGCGTTGTCTCAAGCCTCGTGGCCGCCCCTTGAAGGCGACCCCAACGCAACGTCATGTGGAACACGCTGACATCCGGGCGGGGAGCTCGGCCAGGGGTGTTCACCCAGAGCCGCATGTGAGACACATGTCGTCACTTCTGGGCCCGGGGACCCGCAAAACAATCGCAGGGTTTATTCTTTAGCATCGAAATCACATTCGTCCCTGTGGAGCTCCATGCGTCCCCCCAAGCCGTACTCCTGTTCCCACTCGGTGGACATCCCCTGGTCCGTCGAGGCAACAGGTCATTTCATGGAGGATGCGCAGGCGTTCTTGGGGTTTTGGGCCTCCCCGGGCGGCCGGACGTCGTCGTCCACTGAGGTGATCGCCCCGGGAACCGTCCTGGAATACCCCCTCGCCTTGGGTCCGTTCACGCCGTCGTGGATTGCGGTGGTCTCCCAGTTCAAGCGCAACGAGAAGATCGTGCTGCGCTCCACCCGGGGTCCCGTGGACGCTCGCACCACGATTGCCTGGGAGCCCGTCCCGGGAAATCCCACACAAACCCGCATCACGCTGAGTGTGGCCGGTCGCCCTGCGCGGCGATGGAGTCGATTCCCCGGCTTGTTGAACACCGTCACGGAGCGTTACCTGGTGGCCACGGGCAGCAGGTTGGTTCAGCGCATCGAGGGTCGCCAGTAGTCAGGCGGAACTCAAGGCCTGGCGGTACACTCAGCGCCGTGAGCGAAAACACGCGCAGTTATGCACAGCTGGAAGCCATCCGCACCGGTTACGTCTTTGACGGCCCCACCCTGAATCTGGGCGCTGCCGTGGCGGACGGGGAGCCCGTGGCTGATGTTCAGGTCGGCCTGCCGTTGGCCACCATGAACCGTCACGGCCTGATTGCCGGAGCCACCGGCACGGGCAAGACCAAAACTTTGCAGATGATGGCGGAGCAACTCTCTGAGGCCGGTGTGCCGGTGTTCCTGGCAGACATGAAGGGGGATCTGTCCGGGATCGCCGTGGAGGGCCAGAGCAACCCCAAGCTGGAGGAGCGCACGCAGGCCATTGGGCAGGATTGGCAGCCCAAGTCCGCCCCCATGGATTTCCTGACCCTGGGCGGGCAGGGCAAGGGTGCGCCCATCCGCACCACGGTCACCGATTTCGGCCCGGTACTTTTTGCCAAGGTCCTGGGGCTGAACCAGACCCAGGAATCGGCGTTGGGTTTGATCTTCCACTACGCGGACCAAGCCGGCCTGGCCCTGTTGGATCTCAAGGATCTGCGGGAAGTGATCATGTTCCTGACCTCGGACCAGGGCAAGGACGAACTCAAGAACATTGGCGGTGTCTCCCCGCAGACCGCGGGCGTGATCCTGCGCGAACTGACCACTTTTGCCAACAACGGCGCTGACGTGTTCTTTGGCGAACCTGAGTTCGACACCGCTGATCTGCTGCGGATTCACGACGACGGCCGCGGGGTCATCTCCAATCTCCAGCTGCCCGGCGTGGCCTCCCGCCCTGAGTTGTTCTCCACGTTCTTGATGTGGCTGCTGGCTGACTTGTTCCAGGACCTCCCTGAGGTGGGGGATGTGGACAAGCCCAAGCTGGTGTTCTTCTTTGACGAGGCCCACTTGCTGTTCAAGGGCGCCACCAAGGAGTTCCTGTCCTCGATCGAGCAGACCGTCCGGTTGATCCGCTCCAAGGGTGTGGGCGTCTTTTTCATCACACAGACCCCCAAGGACGTGCCTGCAGAGGTGCTGGGGCAGTTGGGCAACCGCGTCCAGCACGCGTTGCGTGCCTTCACCCCTGATGACGCCAAGGCCTTGAAGGCCACCGCCCGGACGTACCCGTCCTCCGAGTACGACCTTGAGCAGTTGCTGACCCAGCTGGGCACCGGTGAGGCCGTGGTCACCGTGCTGTCCGAGACCGGCGCGCCCACCCCCGTTGCCTGGACCCGGATGCGGGCCCCGCAGTCCCTCATGGACGTGGCACCGGATTCCACGTTCGACACCGTGATTGCGGCTTCCCCTCTGACGCCCAAGTACGCGGAGGCGATTGACCGCGAGTCGGCCTACGAGATTCTCAAGGCCCGCCTGGAGAAGGCCGATCAGCAGACTGCACAGGCTCAGGCACCGGAATCAGCACCTGAGCAGCCCCGGGAACGCAGGAACACTGAGTCCTCCCGGGAGGCCGAGCCTCGCAAGACCGGCGGGTTCTTGGACAACCCCGCCGTGCGTTCCATGATGCGTTCAGCCGGAACGGCGCTTGGCCGGGAGATCACTCGGTCGATTTTTGGGACGGCGCGTCGTCGTCGTTGAAGAGCTGAGGTCACCTGACACAGTTGTGGGGCCCGCACCGATCCGGTGCGGGCCCCACAACTGTGTCAGGAGCTGACCTGGCCGTCCGTGACGGAAAACGTGTAGCGGACGCTTTGCAGGATGACTTCTGGCGCACCTTCGCGTGCGGCACGGATCTCCAGCGTGTAGTCACCATCAGCACCCAGCTCCACCGTGGTGCGGTTGGGATCGGAGCCCTCAGAAGATTGGCCGTTCGACCCCTCCAGACGCCAGGAAATTTCCTGGGCCGCTTCCTGGGCGGAGGGGGAGGCATTGATCATGAGTTCACCGGCCGTGGCCTGCTCCAGCACCACCGGCAACGTGCGCGTGAGCGTCTCAGGCACCGCTGCGGTCATGACGCCGCCGGAGACCGTCATCTCCACCACGCCTATTCCGGAGACCCAGCCGTTGCCGTTCACATCCAACAGGGCCACTGTGTAGGTGCCGTCGTCCAATGCGGGGTGGGTGGCAACACCGGAGTCCAACCGCCCCGTGGCCACCGGGGTGGCATCCGCACTGTCCACGATCACCACGTGCCGGCCGGGGCCCAGATCATCCACCAGGGATTCGGCGCTCTCCCGAGTCTGGGCGCTTTCCTGGTCATCCACTTCCGCAAGATACGCAGATGCGGGATCATCAGCTTCAGGTGAGGGCGTGCCGAGCTGTGAGGCTCCCACACCACCGGCGGCCATGGTCAGATCGTGTCCGGATGTCTGGGCCACTTGGATCTGCAGGCTGGCGGGAGCGGTCGAGTTCATGCGTCCGGTGACGTCCGTGGACTCCTCACCGGTACGGCACCCAGCCAGGACCAGCAGTGATGCTGCTGCCACCACAGCTGCCGTGCGGCGCATGTACACAGTGGCTTTCACCGGGCGCTCCTCTTCCTGCATGACGGGTCAACACTTCCAGGGACCGGGAACATCCTACGGTCGGGCGCCTGAGGTTGGGTTCTCCCCGCGCACAAACTCCACGAACGACGGCGAGGCGTCCAGACGAACCCGCAGTTCATGTTCAGTGCCCGGGTAGAGAAGGACATCCACGGAAGCCACGTCCTGCGCCAGGAGAACGGCGAACATGTCCCGCACTGCGTTGGAGCCAAGGGGATCGCTGCACCACTCCCACAGGGCGGAGGAGAGCCTGGCCGGCTGCTGACCCGGGACGGAGAGCTCAACCCTGGACTGCACACCTTCTGGCCCTGAGACCGGGCGGATCATCAGTCCCTCCGTGTCTGAGATCATGGCCATGGACATCCCTCGCAGCAGCGCCATCAGCTCGGAGGAGGCGGCCCGCAAGACGGCATCCACCGCTGCATCCCAGCTTTCCTTGGTGGTCAACCACCGTTTGAACCGCCGGCGCCGGTCAAAGATGTCGAACCACAAGGCGTAGTCCCCCGTGGTGATGGCCATGTACCCCACCGCCAGGTCATTGCCACCGGCGTCCTGGGAAGACTCCATGGTTGCCATGGCATAAACCAGGCAGTGCTGAAAGACCTCACGTACGCCGTGTAGAGAACGCTGAAGGGGGCCGTCTGCCATGGCCACAAGATCTCCGTGCGCATCACGGAACTGGATGCGGGCACGCCAAGCACTGACGCTGCCCACGTCTGGAAACTTCACCGGTTGCCCTGCCGATGAGTTCATGCAGGATCACCCCCCGATCCCCACTACCCCGACGCTCACCTGATGCGGGAATCAGGTGAGCTGATTCTCTCCTTGAAGCCGGACAATACCTGCAAACGCATGGAAACACACTTCACTTATTGAAATGGATGCCTCAACGCATAGAGAGAGCCGCCTACCACTCAGGGGTCAAGTGGCAAGCGGCTCTCTTCTGTCCCCCTCCTGCAGCAAGGCTCTTGATGACGACGCACCACCACCGTCATCGTTGCCACAGGAAGCTCAGCAGATCCGAACCCTCCAGTCGGAGCTGCCGTCCTCTTCTCGAGGTGATTACCACTTAACCGCCCCCGCCTGACATGAGCCTGAAATGGACTTGGTATTTACCCCCAGAGCGCCTCAACGTTTCCTGAACGTGCCGCATCACCTGAAAATTGGGTGTTTTTCAGTGCACTTGCATGGACCAGGTGGCAACTTCCCGCACCTGAACCCCAAATTGTGGCTCGGAAGCGACCGCAGGGCCTTCCCTCGTGTACCGTCATGGGGAGTTGTTGTAAATGAGCTCGCAGTCGCGGGCGCCCCGCCGTTCGCGGCCGACTGTCCACCGGGACCAAGTCGTGAGGAGCACAACGACGGCAATCGGTCGCCGAAGGTCGGCGCCCGTTACCGTTCCGGAAGGATCGACCAGCAATAATGCAGACCGGCACTGTCAAGTGGTTCAACGCTGACAAGGGCTTCGGCTTCATCAGCCCCGATGACTCTCAGCAGGACGTTTTCGCGCACTTCTCCGCCATCAACGGCAATGGCTACCGTTCTCTGGAAGAGAACCAGCGCGTTGAGTTCGAGGTTCAGGAAGGCCCCAAGGGTCTCCAGGCCGCGAACATCACCGTCATTGACTGACTGAAGTTCCAGACTTCCCGATCTGGCCCGGCACCTCACCCAGGTGCCGGGCCAGATTGCTGTCAGCTGAACACCGTGGCGTGCCATCAGGTGACTGATGGCCGTATCTTGGAGAACGTGGCAGCCACCACCGTGGCGGCCCTGACAGACTTCCCTTGACCTGAAACCGAGCGATGCCCCCGCGGGCACAGGAGGCGACGATGCCGCACAACCCGATCCCCGGACATGACCAGCACGAGCAGGCCAACCCGAACAGCGGGCTGCAGAACACCGTCCACAAGGGACATGAGCCCGGCTCCAACCCGGATTCCCCGGGTGTGAACGCCGTGGACAACGCCGGGCAGGATCGCCACGTGAGCCACAACGAGGGCCACGCCAAGGACCGCGGAGCCAGCTACGCAGGGGCCGCTGAAGTTTCGCAGACCTCCCGCGACGCCGACGGTGGGGCTCCCGTCAAGGGCAACTCCTGGGTCCGCCCGGAGGGCTTCAAGCCGCCCCAGTACGGTCAGGAGGCCAACGCCTGGTACGCGGACGACCGAGTCGGCCTGGTGGTGGCAGGCGCCGTTGTGGCACTTGTCCTTCTGGCAGCGTGGGCAGCGCACCGCAACGACTGAACTTCGCACCGCCACTACTGGCTGAGCTCCGCCCGTAACCACTGAGCTCCGCCTGCAACGACTGGCTGAGCTCCACGCCTCTCACGACGACGGACGGTGGAAACCTTGAAGTCAAGGTTTCCACCGGCCGTCGTCGTTGATTGAGAACGCTCAGAGCAGTGGGCGCAAGGGCGCCAGGGCTGTCTCCCCCACCCAGGCCAGCGGGTGGCGGGCCTGCCACTCGTCCAGGGTCAAGCGGTGGGAGTTGGAGCTGTCCACCTCAAAGACCCGTTCCATGACGGCTGCGAGGTCGTTGTCGATGATCTCCAGGTTGACCTCGTAGTTGAAGGACAGGGAGAGGCGGTCGATGTTGGCGGTGCCCACCGTGGACCACACACCGTCAATGGTGGCGGTCTTGGCGTGGATCATGGCGCCCTTGTAGAGCAACAGAGTCACACCGGCCTTGAGCATAGTCACGTAGAACCCGCGTGAGCCCCAGTCCGCCAGGACGTGGTTGGAGTCCATGGGAACCATGATGCGGACATCCACACCACGCCCCTGGGCGCGAATCAAGGCATCCAGAATCTGGTGATCCGGGATGAAGTACGGGGTGGAGATGTAGATGTGGTCCTTGGCGCGGTCAATGGCCTGCAAGTACATGCCGCGGATGGGGTACACCCGGCGCATGGGCAGATTGGACCAGCAGCGCACACGGGAATCCCACTCCGGGGGATCCATGCGCGGAATCTGGTCCTCCCTGGCAGCCACGGTGTTCCACACGGTCACAAAGGACTGACGCAGCACCCAGGAATCCGGGCCGGTGACTTTCAGGTGGGTGTCCCGCCATTCGGTGGCGTACGTGGAACCCAGGTTGTACCCGCCGATGTAGGCCACGTTGTCATCCACGATCAACAACTTGCGGTGGGTCAGACCGGAAGCACGCAGCGGGGTGATGAACAACCGCGGGCGGAAGACGGGGAACCGGTAGACGTGGACGTCATGGTGGAATCGGTAGAACTTGTTGGGCACCACCAGGTTGCCGAAGCCGTCATAAACCACACGGACATCCACGCCGCGTTCGGAGGCGCGGTTGATGGCGTCCAGGAACTTCTGCCCGTATTCGTCGTCCTTCCAGATGAAGGACTCCAGGAAGACGTTGTGGGTGGCGTTGGCGATCTGCGTGAGCATGTCGTCGTACAGATCCGCACCAAAGGTGAAGACGTCAACGTCAGAGTTGGCAACGTCCGTGCCGTAATGCCCCGGCTTGGGGAACCCGGAGCGGGTCTTGCGCTGCTTCTTGGTCAGGGCGTCGTAGCCCACCAGGCCACCGATGGTGGCTGCTTGAGCGCCCACCAGGCCCACTGCGGTGCGCACAACGGCTTTGCGAATGAACTGGCGCAGGGGTGAAGTTTCCGATGCCGACATGAGCTCAGCCTAGTGCAACGGCGGGCAGGGATAGGGGGCAGCCGCGGGCTTCTCCCAGGTCTTGGCGGCCACCACGATCCAGGCGATGTTCACTCCAATGAACAGCAGTTCCACGCCCACGTTCAGAATCCAGAGCGGGCCCGGGAGACCAATCAGGTACACCAGGTTGAGGATCGCCCCCAGGGTGCCCAAGGACGCAAACACATAACCCACCACGCGGCCCCAGTTGTGGCCCAGCATCATGGGGATCAGGACCACCATGTAGAGGGCACCGATGGTGCACACACTGAATGCCACACCCATCACACTGGAGCCGATCATGGCTCCGGTGTTTGCCGAGCTGAGCAGCTGACTCCTGATCACCAGTTCCAAGACGCCCACCACCTGCTCGCCCACGTACAGCGCCGCAGAGATCAACAGCAGCAAGTACACCGGTTTGCGCACCAGGTCTGCTTTGTTGATGCGCCGGGCAGGCTGTGGCCCGGCATAAGGGTTGTACCACTGTCAATACTGCTACTGACCGGGATAGGAACCCGGATGAGGCGGATACGGTCCGGGCGGTTGGCCGTACGGGGGCCCGGTTGTGGCCCCGGGGAACCTTGAGGGGGAACAGACGGTTGCTGGTGGTTGTGCCCATCCGGTGCGTTGGTCATGTTCGAGCCTCTTTCGACTCCGTCAGCGGCCGCGAATGGCCGCAACAATCCACACCACGTTGACGGCCACAAAGGCCACGATGGCCAGCGCAACCACGATTCCGTACAGGCCGTAGAAGAATGCGTCAAAGAACCCCACCAATGAGAAAGCTGATCCGAGGCAGGCCAACACGATCCCGGTCACGCGGGCCCAGTTCTTGCCCTTACGCAGGTAGGAGTAGATCAATGCATAGACCGCCAGCACCGCCAGGGGGCCCACGATGCTCCATAGACCCACACCAGGGTTGATCTCCACAGTGGTGGACCCGTCCCCGAAGACTCTGTCCGCGGCCGACATCAGATTGTCGTGATAGGTCTGTGTGGACCTCCCGATCAGGTGCAGGACATGGACAAGCAGGTAAGCACCCGCGGAAACCAGAAGCAGTTTACTGAGGCGTGTTCCGTCAAAAGTTGTGCTGCGCCCAGTGACGTACGGGGGGACGTTCTAAGACGTGGTGGCCGACCTCTCAGGTCAGGAAGGTTGGGGTGCCCGGCGGAACCATTGTTTGACCGGGGCTGTGAAAGCGACGGCAAGCCACAACAGGCTGACCACCAGGAATGCGATGGAAATGCCGGCAGAAACCTGGCCGTAGAGGCCTGGTGCCTTGTCAGTGGGGATCCACGGGGCCACCTGTACGGCGTTCCAGATCAGGAAGGCTGCGGTCAGCACCAGTCCGCCCCAGCGGCCCCAGTCGCTTCCCGCCATGATCCCGAACAGCACGACGACGAACAGGCTGGTGATCATCAGGCCAAGCACCATGTTGCCCATGGTGGATGCCAGAAGGGAGTTGCGCAGGGCGTCGTTGTGAATGAGGTCCGCAGGCACACCTTGCAGGGAGTACTGCCGGCGCAGGGACTCCAGCATGGGGGCGCTGCGCAGTGCCGTGATGCTGGCGATTGAGCCGGCCACGTGCAGGAAGAGTGAGAGGACCGTCAACCCCACCAGGAGGTTCACGGTCCGCGGGCGTACAGCGCCCTGCCGGTTCTTGGGCACGGCACCGCCCGGACCGCGTGATTCCCGCGGCCCGGGCGCAGGTGCCATGTGCTCAGACACTGATGCTGTGACTCAAGCGCGGCGGCTCATCCACAGGGCGATGCTGCGGTTGAACGCCAGGATCAGCCAGTAGACGTTGACCAGCACCAGAATCAACAAAACGACGATGGACACAATCGCCAGCATCCCGCCTGCGCTTGCCATGGTGAGCGAGCTGATGAGGTTCCAGGCGAAGTACAGGGTGGTCAGGATGGCCACGACGATGCCCAGGATGCGGGCCCAATTCCATCGCTTCTTGATGCCCAGCAGAACCAGTGCGTAGATCACCAGGCCCAGGAGGGCAAAGATGATCAGGAATACAGCGCCGCCAATCTGGCTGGCTGCAACCATGTCATCCATGTTCATGCCCTGCGGAAGGGTCTGCCCTGACTCCGCAAACTGATCACGGAAAAGCTGCGCATAGTCAGAGTGGAACAGCATGGCCACACCCAGCGCGCTGTAAACCAGGAACAGCACCAGGGAAGCCACAGTGACCTGGAACCAGCGGTTGATCCGCGGGGGCTGGGTCATTTCAAAGTTCTGATTGGGGTCGTAGCCGGCAGTGCCGTACTTGTTGCCGCCCTGGGCGTACGGGGCATTCTGCGGCTGCTGGGGGTACTGCGGCTGCTGGGGGTACTGCGGCTGCTGGGGGTACTGAGGGTCTTGTGGTGCGTTCGTCAACGAAATCTCCTCCTTGTTGATGGTGAACCAATCGGTTGATGCTGAGCTCGTGGGTTGACGTAGAGCTCGTTGGTGGTTGGGGCCGGTGCGGTCTGACATCTGCCGAACCGCACCGGCCCGGTGCGCACGATCACTCGTAGCGCAGAGCTTCGATCGGATCCTTCCGAGCGGCTCGGGCGGCCGGCAGGGTTCCTGCAATGAACGCGATGAACATGATCAGCAAGATGATGCCCAACAGCTGCAGGGGTGCGATGCCGTAGAGGGTCAGGCCCGCCACCGTTGCCAGCGGGCCGCCTTCGCCCGTGAGCCACCCATTGGCCAGGGTGCCCACCACGACGCCGGCACCCACACCGATCAAGGAACCGATCAGACCGATCAGCACAGCCTCAGATGAGAACAGGCCGAAGATCTTGCCTGGAGACATGCCCAGGGACTTCATCAAACCGATTTCACGGGTACGTTCCTGAACGGACATCAGCAGGGTGTTCACAATGCCAAAGGCCGCTGCCAGCAGGGCGATCAGGGCAAAACCGTTCAAGACCCAGGTCACCGTGTTGATGATGCCGCGGAGCAAGCCGATTTGGTCCTCCACAGTCATGCCCACCATGCCTTCTTCACGCAAGGCGGCCTTGACCGAGTCCTGTTGATCAACGTTGGGGACGTCAGCCACTGCCATGGCGTAACCCTGGCTTTCAACCGCCTGCTCAGGCAGTCCCTCATTCTGGTACTCGTACAGTCGGTCGGTGAAGGACGTCGACGGCGTGGGCTGAGAACCCTGGTTCGACAGCATGATCTCCGTGACACCGGAAATGGTGGCTTCGAACTCCTGGCTTTCACCGGTCGCGTTGGTCATGCCGATGTTGACGGTCCCGCCGACGGCATCCTCTGCGTTGTCGTAACCCAGTGACTCCACCCAGGTGGTGGGGATGGTGATCTCATCGGCGTCCCGCTGGGGAGCCTCGCCTGCCGCGTACTCCAAGCTACTGGCGTCACTGGGGAGCCCCAGGGACACGATGTACTGGTCACCGGATTCATCGGCCAGGTAGGTCGGGGACACCGCTACAAGGGGTTCCACGGACTCGACACCGTCGATGTCACGAATCTTGTCGATCTCCGGGGTGCTGAGCATCTGCAGACCGAAGTTGCCTTCCCGGGCGCCTGCTGCTTCCTCGGGGTCGTATTCCTGCGGGCCAGCATCTGCTGGCTGGTTGGACTGCTGCGAGGGCTTTTGGACGTACAGCTGCTGTTGATCCCCAAAACCTTGCACCAGTCGATCGATGTAGGTGTTGATGCCCACGCCCAGACCGGAGGTCAGGGTCAGCGTGAAGGCACCGATGAAGATGGCGATCACGGTCAGGATGGTGCGCGCCTTGGAGCGCATGGTGTTGCCCAGGGCTGTGGTGACTACGTCGGTGGATTTCATCGAGTTCCCTCCTCACGGTGCTTGGGGCCGTCCTCTGAAGCGCTGCTGGTGCTGCCGCCGGTTGCGGCCCAGGGCTCCGTGGCCCTGTAGTTCGGTGCCGGCACGGCGTCACCGGCAGACGACGCCGACTGCTGGTTCGGCTCACCGTGGGTGGCATCCAACCGCCCCTCCTCCACGGAGACGATCTCCCCGTCCTTGAGGTGGATGCGGCGGTCGCACTTGGCGGCGAGGTCGTCGTCGTGGGTGACAACCACCAGGGTGATGCCGCATTCGCGCTGGAGGCCAAAGAGAATCTCCTCCACCACCTCGGAGGTGTTGGAGTCCAGGTTGCCGGTGGGTTCGTCAGCAAAAATCACGGACGGGTTGGTCACCAGAGCGCGGGCGATGCAGGCGCGCTGTTTCTGACCACCGGAGAGATCCGTTGCCTTGTTCTTGGCCTTGTCCGCCATTTCCAGGCGCTCCAAAGCCTCCATGCCGCGCTGATTGCGTTCCCGCTTGGACAGACCCGCAATCTTGAGGGGCAGAACCACGTTTTCCAGAACAGTCTGATTCGGGTTCAGGAAGAACTGCTGGAACACGAATCCAAAGCTCTCATTACGGACCTTGTGGATTTCCTTGTTCTTCAGTTCGGAAACGGGCCGCCCGTTGAGCGCCACCACTCCCTGGGAGGGACGGTCCAACAGCGCCATCAGGTGCATGAGCGTGGACTTGCCTGATCCGGACTTCCCGATCACGGCCACGGATTCCCCGCGCTTGATCTCCAAGGTGAGTCCCTTGAGGGCATCGAATCGGTTGGCTCCACGTCCGTAGACTTTGACCAGGTTTTCGGTCTCAAGGACCGGCGGTTCCATCGCCGTCGCCTCCTGCTGCATTTGGGTGCGGTGGTGCCCGCTCACACGAGCGAACATGTCCATGGTCGCTGACCTGCTGGCTTGAAACATCCACCGAGAGAATGAACCACCGGACTTGTCACAATGTTTCGTGGACCCGTACTCCAACTTATGGATGAGGCCCCGCCCCGTGATAGCAGCGCACTTAAGCTGACCAGGTGGCACGTTCACACTTCAGCGGCAGGCAGGTCCGGTCGGCGTCGCCCGTTCAGGGGTCTCCGGCCCGACTGACGGTGGCCGTGTGCGCTGGATTTGGCACCGTGGCACATCCATGGGCCGCCTTGGATGCCGCCGGGTTGACTGATCAGACCGTTGTGGACCTGAGATTGCCCCCAGCGCAATCCACTTCGGGTCTGACGGGGGCGGCGTCGTCGGGAAGCCACGCTCGGGCGAATCGCCTGCGGGAGCTGCGTCGAGCCGCCGGTCAGGCCAAGCACATGGCCACGGCGTGCGGTCACAGGAACGCACTGCTGCTGCCGGACCCTGCGGACCCCCTTCCCGGGGAGTGGATTGTGCATCTGGCACGGGTGACCCCGGTTGGGGTTCTGCGCCCGGACATGGCGGCCCTGGCCACCGCGCTGAACCGGCCCCGCAACCAGGTGCTGCGGGAATTGTGGGGCACGGACCCGGCTGATCTTGCCCAACTCTTGCGAGCGCAGCACGCCGTCCTGGTGGAAGGCCCCACGGACCGCACCGTTTTCTCGGTGCTGTTGCGCCGCTGGGGTCTTGGGCACTGCACCGTGGTCACAGCGCACAGCAAGGTGCGGTTGGCTGCGCTGCGTGCCCTGGCCGAGCAGCTTGGGGTACGCACGTACGTGATTTTCGACGGCGACGGCGGCGCTCTCCCACCCCATGCGGCCAAGGCTCACCGAGTGCTCCGAACCCGTCAGGTGCAGACGGCCGCTCTGACCGCCACCCTGCCGTGTCCCAGTGAGCAGGCGAGTTGGGGGTGCGGGGATCCAGGCGTTGTGGGACCCCACTGGGCGGCGTGGCAGGAGAATCTGGAAACCGAACTGCAGACCTGGCCCACATTCCTGGCCGCCTTGCGGGAGCAGGACGCAGATCTGTCGGCCAAGGACCCCGCGGCGCTTGGCGCAGCAGTCGAACGGGCGAGCTTGACGGACCTGCCCGAGTCCTTCCGGCAGATGCTGGAGCGTCTCCGGGTTTCCGAACAGCGCATGTGAAGCACCCAGTGGTGTGGGTGGAGCCCTCAGAGTCGTCGTGTCCGCATGGACCCGTCCGCTTTTGCAGGGGGATCCTGGCGCTGAGCCTGTCTGGATGACAGCTGCAGCGGACGTTGGCCCTAACCTACGGGTCATGACCGCTCTCCCCAACGTCGCCACGCTTGCCCGCACCACCGTTCTGCCGCACGTGGTGGTGGACGTTTTCACCCCCGCACCCTTCCAGGGCAGTCCCATTGCAGTGGTCCTGGATGCGGACAGCCTGAGCACGGAGGAGATGACCAACATTGCCCGGTGGTCCTCCTCCACGGAGGTGGCCTTTGTCCTGTCAGCCACTGACTCCGTGGCCGATTACCAGGTGCGATTCTTCAGCCCCACCACGGAGGTCCGGTTTGCCGGGCTCTCCACGTTGGCTGCTGCCCGTGCCTGGCTGGATCAGGGGCACGAACCCCGCTCCCCCGGGCAGCTCATTCAAGAGTGCGCCGCGGGAACGGTGCACGTTGCGGTGGAGGAGAACAACCACCTCCAGTTCACGGCACCTCCGCTTTACGATCGCGGCGGACCCGATGAGCTCACGGTGGAGATGGCCCGTGAGGTCCTGGGCCTGGACCCGCAGGACATCAAGGCCACCACGTGGCTGGACAACGGCCCGGGATTTCTGGGCCTTCTGATCAACGACGCCGAAACCGTGATCGGCATGGATCCCAACATCCACGAACTCGGTCAGCTGTGCGTGGGCGTCATGGGCGCTTACGGCGACGGCGGGCCGGCGGATTACGAGATGCGTTCCTTTGCCCCATCCCTGGGAGTGGACGAATATCCTGCGGCAGCAGCTTTGAGCGCCAGCTTTGCCACCTGGCTGGTGCCGCAGGAGATCGCCCCCTCCTCCTACACGGTCTCCCAAGGCACCAGCCTGGGACGCTCGGCCAAGGTCCACGTCCACACCCGAGGATCAGAGATCTGGGTGGGTGGACCGGTCACCTCACGGGTTCAGGGACAAGTGAGCGTCACCGCCTGATCAGAACAGGTGCCGATCAGAACGGGTACTGCGCAATCTCCGGGGAAACGGTGACCCACTGGGTTTCCGTGAACGCCTCGATGTTGGCTTCCGCCCCACCGAACCGTGACCCCGTTCCGGAGGCACCCACGCCACCGAACGGCGCCTGAGCTTGATCCGCCACGGTCATCTCATTGATGTGGACCTTGCCCGAATGGACACGATCGGCCACTTTCATGGCCTCCCCCACGGGCCCGATGATGGAGACGGACAACCCGTACTCGGAGGCGTTGACCATCTCCACGGCCTCATCCACTGACCCCACGGAGAGCACAGGCGCCACGGGCCCAAAGATCTCGTCCTTCCACGCGGGCATCTCCGCAGTCAGGTCGGAGAGCACCGTGGGCCGGTAGAACAAGCCGTCATGGGTGGCACCGGGGCGCACCGTGCCGCCTGCGATCACGGTCTCTTGGACAGTCGAGTCAACGTTCTTCAGCTGCTTCTCGTCAATGATCGGCCCCAGGTGCACGGGCCCGGCAGAGGGGTCCCCCACCACCAGGTTCTCAGCGCGTTCGGTCAGCTTGGTCAGGTAGTCGTCGTAGACGTCCTGGTGGACCACATGGCGGCCCGTGGTCATGCAGATCTGGCCCTGGTGGAAGAAGGACCCCATGGCCCCGGCTGATGCCGCCAGGTCCAGATCCGCACCCGGCAACACCACGACGGCGTTGTTCCCGCCCAGCTCCAGGTGTGTGCGCTTGAGCAACTTGGCGCCTTCAGCCCCCACCATCCGTCCGGCAGCCGTGGAGCCGGTGAAAGAGATGATGCGAACGGGATCAGCTGCCACCGTGGCCGCCCCGACGTCGCCATCACCGGGCAACACCTGCAGCACCCCGACGGGCAAACCGGCTTCCTCGAAAGCGCGAGCGATCAGAAAACCACCCGTGATGGTGGTGCGGGGGTCCGGCTTGAGCAGAACCGCGTTGCCCAGCGCCAATGCCGGTGCCACAGAGCGGATGGAGAGAATCAACGGAAAGTTGAACGGGGAGATCACGGTGACCACACCGGCCGGCCGGCGCCGGCTCAGGGACCAGTGGGGGGAATCCGAGGACAACCACTGGCCCTGCGGGTGCATGGGCAGAGCCGCTGCCTCAAAACATTCGGCGGCACCGTTGTGGATCTCCAAACCAGCCTTGGGTGGGATGCCACCGGTTTCACGCACAATCCAGTCGGAGATCTCCTCCGCGTTGTCCTCCAAGATCTGACCGGCGCGGCGCATGATGGCTGCCCGCTCAGAAGCCGGGGTCTGCGCCCACTCAACCTGGGCGGCAGCGGCCTCAGCAGCAGCGCGGTGCACCTCATCGGGAGTCACCGTCCCAATGGTGGTCAGGACGTCGTCGTTGGCGGGGTTGCGGACGGTCAAGGGGTCCCCGCCGCCCTCGCTCCACTGGCCGGTGAAAACCTTGTGCTCAAAAACAGGAGTGTCCAGAAGTCCCACGGTCGCTCCTTTGCGCTCGGGTCACCGCGCACACGGCGCGGGGATGGGCCGGTTGTGGATACAAGAAACCGGTCGAGACCTGCATGGTATGTGATGCAGGTCTCGACCGGCTGGGAGGGGGTCACGCTCAGCGCTGCGGGGCGGGCTCCTTCTCCGCTGAAGCAGTGTCCTCCGGGGTGATCCGGTTGGAGGTGCGCAATGTGGTCTCCGGGACAAAGAACATCAGGATTGCACCCACCGCCACAAACGGCACCAGCCACAGGTAGATGGGAATCAAGGCGTCGTTGTAGGCGTCCACCACAATGCTCTGGATCTGGCCCGGCAAGGTGTGCACCAGCTCCGGGGTGAAGCCCGCGGAGGCATCCGAACCACCGGCACCGGACATGGTCCCGGCCGGCATGCGCTGCTCCAAGAGATCCATCAGGCGGGAGGCGAACAAGCTGCCCACCACGGCCGAACCAAGGGTGGCACCCACCTGGCGGAAGAAGTTGTTGCCCGCAGTGGCCGTGCCCACCATGGCCGGGGAGAACACGTTCTGCACAATGAGCACCAAGATCTGCATGGTCATGCCCAATCCGAGGCCCAGGACACCCAGCGCCAAGCAGACACGCCACACGGGCAGGTCCACGGAGAGCTGGCTCAACAACACCAGAGCCACCCCGATGATCACCATGCCCACCAGCGGGAAGATCTTGTACCGGCCCGTGCGGGAGACGATCTGCCCGGTCACGATCGAGGTGATCAGCATGGAACCCATCATGGGGATCATCAGCAGACCAGACTCCGTTGCGGTGGCTCCGTGCACCATCTGCAGGTAGGTGGGCATGTAGCCGAGCGCCCCGAACATGGCGATTCCCATGAACAGGCCTGCGGACATGGTCAACACAAAACTGCGGCTGCGGAACAGGCTCAGCGGCAGCACGGGCTGGGCTGCCTTGCGCTCAATCAGCACGAACACCACGGAGAGCACCACGACGGCGGCGAACAGGGACAGGATCTGCCAAGAGTCCCACGCATAGTCGCTGCCACCCCACGTGGCAGCCAGGATCAGAGCAACCGTTGCTGCACCCAGGGTGATCATGCCGGCGAAATCGACCTTCACTTGGTTCTGCGGACGCGGCAGCTTGAGCAGGAAGGCGAACAGGCCAAAGGCGATCAGGCCCAGCGGAATGTTGATCCAGAACGCCCAACGCCATCCGGGACCTGTAGTCAACCAACCGCCCAGCAGCGGACCTGCCACGGAGGCCAGGGCGAAAACGCCACCGATCAGCCCCATGTATCGGCCGCGGTCACGCGGAGGAACAATGTCTGCGATCACCGTCTGGGAAAGGATCATCAGGCCACCACCGCCCAGACCCTGGACCACACGGCCACCGATCATCCAGTCGATGTCGGTGGCCATGCCGCTGATGGCGGAGCCCAGCATGAACAGGGCAATGGCCACCAGCAGCACCGGCTTGCGGCCCACCTGGTCACCGATCTTTCCGTACACGGGCATCATCACCGTGGAGGCAAGGATGTAACCGGTGATCACCCACTGCATCTGGTGCACACCGTCCAGGTCTCCCACGATGGTGGGCAGGGCCGTGGAAAAGATGGTCTGATCCAATGCAGCCAGCAGCATGGCCACCATCAGGCCCAGGAAGATGGGCAGCAGGCGTTGCGTGTTCTTCTCCTCGGCCGGGCGCTTGCCCGGCTCCCAACCGACCACGCCGATGGACCCGGTGGAAGCCCCCACCACGGTGGTGGGGGCGGTTTCCGGGAAGGGGTCACGCTCAGTGTCTTGTGTTGTGGTCATGACAAATCCGTTCTGTTCAAAAAGTGATAGGTGTCCACGGCCCGTTGGAGATCTT
Organism: Kocuria subflava; assembly: GCF_012163155.1. Lineage (GTDB taxonomy): Bacteria > Actinomycetota > Actinomycetes > Actinomycetales > Micrococcaceae > Kocuria > Kocuria subflava. Next base: position 65,267 of record NZ_JAAVUN010000001.1, on the reverse strand, counting down.
GGGCCGTGGGGTCCTGACCTGGCACATGGCCAGGACCGGTCCAGGCGAAGCGCAGAATGCTGCCTGCCACCAACACGAGCATGCGAACGCGCTCGGTGATGGGGACGTCGTCGTTGTCCTGAAGTTGCGTCGAGCCGGTCTCCGCAAGCCGCTCCAGCAGTGCGGTGCGCACCAGGTCCTCGGTGCGGTGAAGGGACTGCTTGTGCAGACCCATCAGTTGTGGATGTTCGGCCAACAGCCGGTGGCGCAAGGAATGTTCAGTGGTCGGCCGAGCCGAGCGCACCACGTGGTCCAGAAGCTCAACGGCCTTGAGCAGCAGATCCGGCCCCGGTGTCAGACGGTCAGCAGCACCCTGCGGCACCACCGGGTCTTTCAGTCCCAGGACCGCGTGGTCCTTGGACGGGAAGTAGTTGAAGAAGGTGCGCGGTGAGATTCCCACTGCCTGGGCAATCTCCTCTACCTTGACCGCCTCCAGACCGCGGTCCAACACGGCACGTGCGGCCTCTTGGTGGATGGCCTCCCAGGTTTCGGCCTTCTTCCGCTCCCGCAGACTCATTTCTTGCATGCGTGCAATATTTGCACTCAGGCACTTTTTGCACAACTGCAACTTTGGAGATTTGGGACACACCGCAGCCGTAGGCTGGTCACCATGCGCCTTGCAACCATTGGGACCAGCTCCATCACTTTGAGCCTTTTGACCGCCAGCCGCCAGGTGCCGGAGGTGGTGCACACTGCGGTGTTTTCGCGCAGCAGCGCCCGTGGCGCCGAATTTGCGAACAAGGCGCAGGCAATCAAAGGGCAGACACCCCGGGTGGTCACAGACCTCACCGAGCTGGCTGCAGCACAGGACATCGACGCCGTGTATGTGGCCAGCCCCAATGCCATTCACCACCATCAGGCACGGGAACTGTTGGCAGCCGGAAAGCATGTCCTGGTGGAGAAATCCGCCACCTCCAACCGTGCGCAGTTCCAGGACCTCCTGGAAACCGCCAGGGAATCCGGGGTGGTGCTGATGGAGGCCATGCGCTCGGTCCATGACCCCGGTTTTGCGCGCATTCGCGAACTACTCCCTACTCTGGGCCCCCTGCGCCGCGCCGAGTTCCGGTTGTGCCAGTACTCCAGCCGCTACCAGCGATTCCTGGACGGGGAAACTCCTGCCATCTTTGATCCCGAGCTGTCCGCGGGCGCCTTGCTGGACATCGGCACCTACTGCGCCCACCCGGCGGCAGCCCTGTGGGGTGAGCCCGCACGCCTCCACGCCGAAGCCACGATCCTGCGCACCGGTGCGGACGGTGCCGGGACGGTGCTGTGCGGTTACGACTCCCCCGCCGGTTTCTCCGTGAGCCTGAACTATTCCAAGATCACCTCATCCAGAACCCCCAGCACCATTGAGGGCGAGCACGCCACGCTGGAGATCGACTCCATCACCACGCCCCGCCGCCTGACCGTGATCGGCACGGACGGATCCACGGAGGAGATCACCGTGGACGGCCTGGGGGGTGGCTCCAGCGCGCCGGGGAACATGAGCTACGAACTGGCGGAGTTCACCCGACTGGCCGCGGCTCCTGCTGCCAACCGCGACGACGACGCCCTGCGCGTCCACCAACAGGCATCCCTGGACACCTTGGCGATCCTGGATCGGACGCGGCAGATTCTGGGCGTGAAGTTCCCGGACGATCCCCGGGACTGAGTAACCCGACAGATCCGCACTAGACAGATCTGTCTAGTGCGGATTGAACGGTGGCATTCGTCGTCAAACTCCCAGGAGAGCCACCATGCCACCCCGCGCACCAGCCCGCGAGCGCATCCTGACAGCCGCTGCAGGGCGCTTCTACGCGGACGGTATTGCCGCTACCGGAATCGATGCCGTGATCGCAGACGCCGGCGTGGCCAAAGCCAGTCTCTACAACAACTTTGCCAACAAGTCCGCCCTGGTGGAGGCCTACATTGAGGCCAGGCACCGGGAGTGGATGGAGCTTCACCGACTCCGCGCGGCGCAGGCCAACACTCCCACGGATCGGGTTCTGGCTGTTTTGATGCCTATCTGGACCATGCACAGGGGGCCTACCGCAACGGGTTCAGGGGGTGCGGATTGTTGAACGCGGCAGGGGAGCTTGCTGCGGATGATCCCGCGCGTGCCGCGGTGACAAAACACAAGGCGGAGGTCCAGAGCATCCTGCGCAGCGCACTGTGCGACCTCACGGATCCTGACACGGCGGAGGGGCTGACGGAGCACATGGCCTTTCTGCTGGAGGGTTCCATGTCCCTGGCCGGGTTGGAACGCAGCCCTGAGCGGATCGTCCACGCCCGAGCACTGGCCGTGCAGCTGATGGAAGGCCTGAGCGGGTGAGGGCATCAGCATCGCGTCAACTGAGGTCACGGAACCATGAGCAGGCCGGCATTGCCGTGCCCTCACTGCGCCGCAACACATCCACCCTGCTGGCCAACCGTGGCCTGGTGGCCCTGGGGGGTGCCGCCGTGGTGGTCTACCCGCTGGCCTTCTACGGCTCCAGGCACCTGGCGGGGGTGGCCATTGGCACCGTGATCTCCCTTGCCAGCGCCCCATTGGCCTCAGGCGTGTTGGAGTTGGTGCTGGACCGGCGTCGCCTGGGGCCCTGGTGGATGACTGCTGCCGTTCTGGGAACAGGAGGCAGCACGCTCCTGTGCTTGGCCAAAGCGGCACAACCGGAGGCCTCCGCAGCACATACCGCAGCCGGAATTGCGCTCGGCCTGGTGGCAGGGCTGAGCTACGCGCTGTACTCCTGGGTGGTGCATCGTTTTCTGGGGCACGGTGCGCCACGCGCGGCCGCCATGGGTTCGGTGTTCGGTCTGGGTGGGTTGGCGCTGATGCCGGTGCTGCTGCTGACGGGCGCGCCGCTGCTGGAGTCGACCACCAACTTTGCCGTTGGGGCCTACATGGCCCTGGTGCCCATGTTCTTGGGCTACGTGCTCTTTGGCGTGGGTCTGACGCGCGTTCGCCCCAGCACCGCCACCACCATCACGCTGAGTGAACCCGCCGTGGCCGCCCTGTTGGCTGTTGCCGTGGTGGGTGAACGCCTCTCCGGGACCGGATGGGTGGGCCTGGGCGTTGTTGGACTGGCCCTGGTGGTGCTGGCCATGGCCCCGGGAACCCCGGAGGTGCCGGCCTCCCCCACACCACGGGTGGGTTCATCACGCGGTGGGGACCACGACGTCGTCGATCCCCAGGTCCTCCCAGCGGCGCCGCGCCATCTGGACCCGGACCACGGCAATGGTGAGCAGAAGCCAGAACAAGCAGAACATGACCGCAAGCTCCAGGCCACCAGCAAGGTCCATGCGGCGGACGTCCATGAATCCGTAGGGGGCGCGGGCGGAGTAGTAGATCTGCGCCAGGATGGTGGCCAGACCGTAGGCAACGGGGAAACCCATGGTGGCCAGGGCAGCCGCCCCCGGGATCTTGCGGGCAACCACACCAAAGAGCACGTGAGCCAAGGCCCCGCACGGCACCAGCACGTGCAGTGAGTACATGCTGGCCTGTTCCAGAACGGTGCGCGGCACCATGGTGAAGTCCACCAGCATCATGACCCACCACCCGGCGCCACAGGTGAGAACCCCCACGATCCCGGTCAGATACAGGTAGGCCCCCAGTGCGGAGCGCTGCGCGCCCAGGCAACCCAATGCGCAGATCACAGCAGACAAGCATGTGAAGTAGCGCAAGAAGAACAGCTTGTCCGGCGTCATTTCCTGAGCGGCCTGCAACACCACACCACTGACGCACACACAGAACAGCAACACTGCAATGGGATCGGGCGCGTGGGAGATCTTGGTGGTCTGTGTGTCTCCCACGTCTCCCCTCCCGGCAGGTCCGTCGCCCCCGAATGACTGTGCATCCAAGCCAACCACACCCATGACTCAGCAAGGGCCTGCCGGTGCTTTCGGGGCGATTCTTACGCACCGCGGCGTGAGGCTGGAAGGATGACCGCGTGACTGAGTTCAAGTTCTCCCAGGTGGACGTCTTCTCCAGTGCCCCGCACCGTGGCAATCCGGTGGCCGTGGTCCACGGCGCCGATGCCCTGACGGACGATCAGATGGCACGGTTTGCCCACTGGACCAATCTGTCCGAAACCACCTTGCTGCTCAGCCCCACGCAGGAATCCGCGGACTACCGCCTGCGAATTTTCACCCCCGATCAGGAACTACCGTTTGCCGGCCACCCCACCTTGGGCTCAGCAAGGGCGTGGCTGGAAGCCGGCGGCATTCCCCGCACCCCGGGTCAGGTGGTTCAGGAGTGCCCAGCCGGCCTGATCACGGTGGTCATGGACGACGACGACGGCCTCTCCTTTGGCGCCCCACCTCTTGTCCGCTCAGGCGATGTGGATTCAGCAACCCTTGCTGTGGCTCGCCAGGCCTTGGGTCTGAAGCCCGGGCAGATTCAGGCCGCCAACTGGGTGGACAACGGGCCGGGCTGGGTGGGTCTGGTGCTGACTGACGCTCAAACCGTGCTCAGGTGCACGCCGGATGCTGCGGCCTTTGCCGAACATGATCTGCGGGTGGGTTTGCTGGGTGCGTATGGACCGAATGGTCGGACTGGGCCGGGAGATCAGGCTGGACGGACAGGCCATGATGCCGACGTAGAGGTTCGGGCTCTGATCGCCATGGGCGGGACCGTGCGGGAGGATCCCGTGACGGGCAGCCTGAACGCCGGTTTTGCCTCCTGGCTGATCCCCGCCGGCCTGGCACCGGAGGAGTACGTGGCCGCCCAAGGCACCGTACTGGGGCGTGAGGGACGGGTTCGTGTCCGCCATGACGGTCAGGACATCTGGGTGGGCGGGGACACTCAGGTCCTGGTCCACGGCACCGTACAGTTCTGAGGTCGGTTCAGTTCCAGGGTGACGCGCCACGTCCCAGAACGGCAGCTTCATGCTGCAACAGGTTTCTGCGATGACACGGTGAGTTCGGTGATTCACCGGTGGAACCGTTCGCCCGGGTGACCCGGTGGACGGGGAGAAACAGGGACACGGGCACATCGCGGCAGGCGGTGCCGGCAGCACGCGCGGCCAGGGGTGAGCCGGCCAGGGCCGCCACCTCGCCATAGCTGGCAGTCTCCCCGTAGGGGATTTCTTGGATCACCCGGTAGAGATCCCGGCGGAAGCCGCGAACACCGGTGAGATCCACGGCGACGTCGAACTCTTGCCGCTGCCCACTGAACCACTGTTCCACCTGGTCCCGCACAGGTTTCAGGGCCACGTCATCACGGATGGGCGGTTCACCGAAAAGCCCGGTGACTTCATCCAGCGCCCGGGCAAAATCCGCGGGCAGAACCTGGTTGGGAGAGCCTTCCCACGCCTCCTGCGGCGGGGCAAACACCGTTCGGCACACACCGGCCCGTGAGGTCACGATCAACGCCTCACCCAGGGGCGTGTCCACCCAGGTCCAGGCGGGAGAAGCGGGAAGTTCCATACGTCCATGGTCACATGAGCCGGAAAAGTGCACCGTGCAATTAGGGCATGTCTATATGCTCTAATCCTGCTTTGTGCCTTGACTCACCCACAGCTCGACAGGTTAGGTTCCCCTTAGTCATTGATGGTGATGACGGCACCAGAGCCCCTCAGGTGCCACCACCCAGGATCCGGAGTCCCCCATGAGCACGCCCCAGGAACGCGCGTCCACCCAAAGCCACCCCGCAGGCGCCCTGACCGCCAACGCTCAGCCGTGCCACCTGGATCAGGCAGCAACTCACGTGGCCGCTCGTCTGCTCAACGGTGCCGGACAGGCCACCGTGGTCTGCCACGACGGCCAACGGGGTTACACCCTGGACACGATGTTCCACGGATCCGGCGCGGACGGTCGCCGCTACCTGGTGGCCGCTCCCGACGACGACGCCTGGCCCGCCATGGAGGTCGGCCGCCCACTGCGCGTGGCCATGACCATCAAGTCGGATGCCCCCATTGCGGAAATCCGCATGAACACAGCAGAGCTCACCGGCCATGTCATGTTGACCCGCTGCTCAGAGTCCGAGGAATTGGACGTTCTGGCAGAAGGCCCGCTGCCCTCGGATGTTGCCCGGACCCTTGCCTGCTGGCCGGGTGCACAGCTGTGGCACGTCGAGCCCTTGCGGATGACTGCCCACCACGTCCACGGTTCGCACGCATTGGACCATGAAGCTCTCAAACCACGCCCCGCATGGCCCACCCCGGCACAGGAAGATGAAGTCGTGGAGGCCATGCGATGCACGTGGGGTACGTACCTGACGGAGATCGTGCCTCACCTCCGGGCTGCAGCCACCGTGACTGCGTCCTTCCCCGACGCACCGGGTGACGCGCACTGCGCCACGGGGCGCGCCTACCCGGTAGCGGTCACCGACCGTGAGGTCGCATTCCTGATGGCAGAAGGCGCCCAGCGGGAGACCATTGTGGTGCCGCTGGGTCAGACCGTGGATTCCGCGGAGGCATTGCTGCACCGCCTGGATTCCGTGGTGGCCCGGTACGCCTGATGGCATGACTGTGGCCTGGTGCCCACCACCTCCGGGTGGGCACCAGGCCACAGTCATGATCAGAGGTTTCGCGTCAGCGAGCCTGGTAGGACAGGCAAGCTTCCGAATCCCCCACGGTGATGGCGGATGCAGTGCACAGCAGGTCCTGGTTGAACTTACAATCGGCCCGCTGGCAAGCACCCACGTGAGCGCTGGCGGACGGCAGGCCACCGCGAGCATCCAGCTCAATGAAGGTGGCGCAACCGGAATCGGTGATGGTCACGGCCTCAGCGGTGCAACCCTGGTTGTTGTAGGCGCAGGCGGTGACGGTGCAGGTCTTGACGTCGGTGACGGTAGCCATGATGTGGATCTCCTTGAAAGCTGTTCGCAATGGTGAGCGTCCTTCAAGGCTATGGGCCACAAAGAGCTAGCACAACAAAGGAGACCCTTACAAGATTTCGGGAAGATCTATGTTCCCTAATTTCCGTTTGAGGCTCTGACCAGCGTATTTAAAAGTAGTCACATATTGTGGCTCGATTAGCTCATGGATTCCTTGGCGAATAAATTTATCCCCGGGAACGCAATCGCGCATTGGGCAGAGCGGGTGCCGGAAGCGCTGCCGGTTGATCGTCCGGATACGGGCCGAATCGGGGCACCTGCTGCCCGGTCAGCCCGGCGGCAGCCAGGACGTCTTCCGCAGGTGCATCGTCCACGCCGATTTCATGCTGGTAGATGGCCCGGTAGGCCACCACTTCCTCGTGGGAGCGGCCGATGAAGTTCCACCACATCACGATCTCCTCCCCCAGCGGCTCACCGCCCAGAATCAGGAGTCGGGCGGGAGCGGCGTCGTCGTCGTTGAGATGGTTGATGGTGAGTGTGGTGCGGCCGGGGGCAAAGTAGGCCAGGTGATCCTTGGGCATCTCAACACCATCGGCGGTGGGGGTGCCGCGGTCCACCAGAATGGCGTGCTCAAACGTGGGGTCCAGGCTCAGGTCCACGCTGACACCAGGCTCCACGGTGAGCTCTGCACCCAACAGCGGAGGCGTATGGGTGTCCACGGGTGAGGTGGAACCGGCCAGGGAGCCCAGGAACACGCTCAAACTCCAACCGGAACCAGTCACGGGCTCGGGGGCGTAATGGACGAAGTCATGCTCCATGTGCCGTGTGGCATCCGGCAGGGCATACCAGAGCTGGGCGCCGTGGAGCACGGTGGTCTCCGGCGTGGAGAATTCCTGGTGGGTGATGCCGCGCCCTGCCAGCATCAGATTCATCTCACCGGGGCGAACCACGGCTGCGTTGCCTGCGGAATCCAGGTGGTCGATCTGCCCCGTGTAGAGCCAGGAAACGGTGGCCAGGCCGGTGTGGGGGTGACGGGCCACGTTCATGCCGTTGGATTCAATGACGTCATCCGGGCCGTAGCTGTCCAGGAAACACCAGGCCCCCACCAGGGACCGTTTGCGCTGCGGCAGCGTGCGGCGCACGGTCAACCCGCGTGGGCCACCCAGTGGGACCATGCGGGGTGGGAGGATCTGGATGTCCGCACCGGTGTCCGTGGTGCACACGGTTTCCAGGGGGACGGGCTCGGTGTTGCTCACGGGAACCTCCGGGGCAGGGCGGGCTGGTGCGGCCGACTGGTGGGCACGGACGAGCGGGCTGGTGATCAGCGGGTCAGGTGCTGGTAGTCGCTGTTCTTGCGCAGCCACACCCGAATGTAAGGGCAGGTGGGGATGACCTTGAACCCCGCCTCAGCGGCAGCGTCCATGGTGAATCGCACCAGCTCAGCGGCCAGTCCCTGGTTGCGGTACTCGGGCCTGACTCCTGTGTGAATCAGATTCCACGCGGGCGCCCCACTGGCCAGGTTGGCCTCCTGATAGTTCAGCTCACCGATCACCTGGTCACCGTCCAGCAGTTCGAACACACTGCCGGCAGAGTCATGGCGCAGGGAGAATGTGGTGTCCGGAATCTGGGTCACGGTGTGGCCTTTCGCTGAAGTGACGGGCTGCCATCATGTTGGTGACGTATCACGCAACACAGAGGTGGTGCTCGCCTATTCCCTGCAGCATGTCACGATGGCCCGGGCTCATCACAGCAACTCTCACCACAAAGATCACCATTGAAGGGGCACCGTGGAATTCTTGGAACGCCATCAAGTGGCCCTGTACCTGGGCGCCATGGTGCTGGGTGCGGTGTTGGGGCTGGCTGCACCCCAGGCGGCCCCCACCCTGGAGGTGATGATCAATCCGGCCATTGCCTTGATGTTGTTCAGCACGTTCCTGGCCATCCCCGTCACCCACATCGGCCAGGGCTTCAAGGACGTCCGCTTCTTGGGTGTGCTGCTGGCGCTGAACTTTGTGGTGGCCCCGGTGGTGGTGTGGGCACTCACCCTGCCGTTCGTCCAGAACCCGGCGCTGCTGGTGGGGATCCTGCTGGTGCTTCTGGTCCCCTGCATTGACTGGGTCATTGTGTTCACCGGATTGGCCGGCGGGGATTCAGCACGGTTGACCGCCGCCGCACCCGTTCTGATGGTGGTTCAGATGGTGGCTCTGGCCCCGTTGATGGTGCTGATCGGTGGACCGCAGCTGGTGGTCGATGTGCCCCCGGGGCCGTTCATCACGGCCCTGGTCCTGCTGCTCTTGCTGCCGTTGGCTGCCGCGGGCCTCCTCCAGGCACTGGCGCGGCGCTGCCCCGTGGCCGCTCGCGTTCAGACCGGTGGGCAGGCCGTCATGGTGCCGTCTCTGATGGTGGTTCTGGTGGTGGTGATCGCCTCTCAGATGGCCGGGCTGGGGTCACGCTGGATTGAGGTCATCTGGGCCGTGCCGGTGTTCGTGGGTTTTGCAGCGGTGATGATCGCAGCCGCCGTTGCCGCCGCTCGCCTCACCCGCACCACGACGACGCCCGCCCGAGCCCTGGTGTTCAGTGCCGTGGCGCGCAACTCCCTGGTGGTCCTCCCACTGGCCCTTGCCTTGCCCGAACGCTATGACTTGGTCCCCCTGGTGGTACTGACCCAGACCATGGTTGAGCTGGTGCTGATGGTGGTCATGCTGCGGGCGGTCCCCCTGGTGGTACCGACCCACCCATTCCGCCGGTGAATCGCCCCTCCTGTGATTCGCCCTGTCTGCGCGTCACCCAGTGGTGATGTCCCGGCGCCCCACCAGGGCCGCTGCAGCCACGATTCCCGCCACACCGATCACACTGAGCAGAATCATCTGGGCCCAGGGCCAATCTTCCCCGCGCACAGGCGCCCAGGCGTAGAGGCTGAGATCCAGCGCCCACTGCGGCAGATCCACCAGTCCCCCGAAGGCTTGGATGAATCCAGATCCGGCCACCACCGCCCAGATGGCACCGGTTGCCCGGGGCACCACCGCAATCAGGAGGGCAGCCAATCCGATGCCTGCCAGTACCGCAGGTACCTGCCCAAATGTTGAGGTCATGGATTGACGGAAGGCTTCCCCAGCCCCGACGTCGTCGGCCATTTGGAGCTCACCCAACCACCCCATCAAGGCGGCTGAGGCTGCCAACAGGGCCACCGAGCTGAACACAGCCACCGTGCTGCGGGCCGTCAAAGAACGCCAGCGGCGGGTGCCCGCGGTGAGTTCAAGGTCCAGGTGACCCGCTTTTTCCTCGGAACGCCACCGAGTCAGGGCGGTGATGCCGAAAACGGCCACCAGGATGGCCACGTACAGGCCCAGGAACTCGTAGAACTGCGCCAGCAAGTGGGTGGGATCCAAGGCTGCGGCCGCGGGGGAACCGGCTGCGGCAACCTGCGAACTCTCCACAGCCCCTGGGCCCTGGGCAGCAGACATGCGCTCCAACAACTCACGGGTGGGCTCACTGTCCCGCAGGGTCTGCACCAGCCCGGCAGTCATGGAGCCGAACAGGGCGGAGACCAACAGCACGGCCACCCACCACCCCAGAACATGCGAGCGCCCGGACACCCACCCCCAGGTCTCCACCCCGCGTACGGTCAACCCGCGGGTGGACACCGAGCGGTCCGGCAGGGTGGAGGCGGAGTACTCGCGGGCGCGGTACAACACCGTCACCACGGCCAACAGCACGCCACACACCAGGGCGAAAACGGCCAGGGTCCACAGATTGTCGTCCGTGTACGGGGAAGCCACTTCCTTCCACCCAAACGGGGTGAACCAGTTGAGCGTTGTGAGCCACTGGGGCCAGGAGTCGTCGTAAATCGCCTGGTCCGCCAGGACCCGCATCAGAAAAGCCCCACCCAAGAAGGCAAATGCCCAGGACTTGGCGCCGCGGGCTTCACCACGCAGTTGGGCACAGAGCATGGCCGTGAGACCCACAGCAAAGCTGGCCGCGGTGGTCACCGCCCCGAACCCCACGGCACCTTCCACGGTGAGTTCATCAGTGGAACCCATCTGCATCAGCAGAATCCCAGCGGAACCCGCACCCACCAACACGCAGGAGGTGAACACCAGGACCATGGCGGCTGCAAGCGGCGCCATGGGCTGAACGCCGGAGGCGCGCACCAACTCCAAACCGCCGGTCTCCTCCTCCCCACGGGTGGTGGAGACCCCCAACAGCAGGGCCATCACGCAGGCCAGGATGATCACGTAGGAACCGACCTCCCACGTGAACAGCTGGCCCAGGGTTCCGGGATCATGCAGGATCCCGTAGAGCAGGCGCATCCCATCCGTGCTCTGCATCTGCGCCACCAGCGGGGCACGCTGCGCCAAGCCCGGGTAAGTGCTCTGGTAGGACGGCACGGTGATGGCCACCATCAGCAACAGAGGCAAGCTCCAAGCGATCAACCCCACCCTGTGACGGCGGAACATCAGCACGGTCGCGGGCATGACTCCCCCGGCGGCCCGGTTGGTTGGTGCACCCGCGCGGTGTTTTGCAGTGTGAGTGGTCATCGCGCATCCGTCTGGTAGTGCCGCAGGAACAGGTCCTCCAAGGAAGCCGAAGCCACCGTCACATCAGTGCATCCAGCCACAGCCACATCAGCCAGCACCTGGGGCAACTGATCCCGATGGACCTGCAAGTGGAGACCCGTTGACGCCTGGTGATGCTGCTCAGAGCTGGATTCGATCCCACGGCCACGCAGCGTACGGGCCAGGGTGGTGAGGGTCTGGGCGTCGTCGTGAATGGTGACCTGCACGGCCGCCAAATGCTGCAAGTGGGCCAGGGAACCGGACTCCACCACCCGGCCGTCCTTGATGATGGTGACGTCAGTGCACAGGCGCTCGACCTCGCTGAGAATGTGGGAGGACAGCAGCACAGTCCGCCCGGCCTGGGCCGCCTCCTCAACACAGTCTTGGAAGATCTGCTCCATCAGGGGGTCCAGGCCAGAGGTGGGCTCGTCCAGGATCAGCAGATCGGTGGGAGCGGAAAAGGCCGCCACCAACATGACCTTCTTGCGGTTACCTGTGGAGTAGGAGCGGACCTTCTTGGTGGGGTCCAGGGAGAGTCTCTCCATCAGCTCCTGCTCATGGACCTTGTTGCGTGCACCCCGTAAACCGGCCAGGACATCCAGGACCTGCTTGCCCGTCAGATTCGGCCACAGCGTGGTGTCCCCGGGAATGTAGGAGATGTTGCGGGTGACCTCAGCGGGGTGCTTGCCCGGGTCCAGACCCAGCACGCTCACCTGCCCGGAGGTGGCGCGATACAACCCCAGCAGCACTCGAACGGCCGTGGACTTCCCGGCACCGTTGGGCCCCAGGAACCCGTGGACGGTGCCCTTCTCCACCATGAGATCCACACCGTCCAGGGCGCGGAAGGACCCGAAAGTCTTGACCAGGCCCGTGACCTGGATGGGTGTGCTTCTCTGGTTCATGAGGGGTCTCCTGATGCGCGCGTGGCTGACAGTTGAGTGGTGGCCGGTGCGGATTCTGGATCAAAGGCACCCTGGGATATCAGCTCCGTGAGCCCGTCCAGGGCGTGGCGCAGCAGGGCCCGCTGGTTGGGATCGCGGTACTCGAGCATGAGCAGACCCATCACCACGGAGCGCACTGCCGGGACGTTCCACCCGGGCATGACCGCCAGATACAACCGCACCAGCTCCGGGTGCTCCAGACACCACTGGAGCATGTCACCGGAGAGCTCGACGACGGCGCCCTCCAACTCCTGCCCCGGAACATCCTTGATGGCAACGAATCTCTCCAGGAAGTCGACCATGCGATCGATCTGGTTGTCCGGGAGGTCCAAGGCATCGATCACGTCTGCGCGGATCAGACCGCGCTGACACAGCATCTCTGCCATGTTCCGCTCCCGACGAAGTACCCGTTGGATATGGGGATCCTGCGGAACAGCTTGCTCCAGCCGGCTGTAGACGCGGTCAATCTGGGGCGGAATGGAACTCAGACCACGGCCGGATTCAGCGGCATCAATGAGGTGGAGGATGCGTTGGCGTTGAGCGTGAAGCTCCTCCAAGGAGGTGTCCACCTGGTACAGGGCAGCGTAAAGATCGTCGACGGCCGCTCCGGAAGGGACCGGCTGGGCGGAATGGACCGTCGGCGGGACTGTGCGGAGTTGGTGGTCTGCGTGGTCCGTGGCGTCCATACGGTCCGCGGTGTCTGCAGAGGTCTTATTGCCTGCGTGGTCCGTGCTGTCCCCACCGACCGAGCTCTCTTCACGGCCTGCGTTGTCTTCGCGGTCCAGGAGATCGCGGACGTTGCTCAGCGGAAGACCTGCTTGAGCCAGCCACCGGACCCGCAGGATCCTGGCCACGTGGTGAAGCTGGTAATCCCGCCGCCCACCTCTGTTCTCCGGGACGGGCACCAGGCCTTCCTGGTGGTACCAGCGGATGGTGCGCACGGTGGTACCCGTGAGCTCCGCGGCATCTTTGATCTTCATGCTGTCATGGTGCGCTGTGACGCGGCGTCACAGTCAACGAGGGTGGAAAGTTGCCGCCCACCCGCTCACCCGATTTGAGCATGGAAAAGTGCAGATCATGGCTCAGATCTGCACTTTTCCATGCGTAAGTTCGGCATGTGGGGCCGGGGTGACCGGATCTGGGTTACGGGGCGTGCGGAGCCGCCAGGCCTCAGGTGAAGAAGAAGCGCACCAGGTGGAAGAACACCGGTGCTGCGAACACCAGGGAGTCAAAGCGGTCCATGATCCCGCCGTGCCCGGGGATGGCGGAGCCGAAGTCCTTGACCCCGCGGTCCCGCTTGATGGAGCTCATCACCAACCCACCCAGGAAGCCCATCACGCAGGACACGAAAGCCAATGCCGCTGCCTGCCACGGGGTGAACGGAGTGGCCCACCACAGCGCTGCACCCAGTGCGGTTGCGCTGAGCACCCCTCCGATCAGGCCTTCCCATGTTTTGTTGGGGCTCACGCTGGGCGCCACGGGGTGCTTGCCAAGGGTCTTGCCCCACACGTATTGGAGCACGTCAGAGCCTTGAACCACGATCACCAGGAACAGCATCAGCGCCGCCCCCTGGGTTCCGCCGGAGCCAGGGTCTGAGCCTTCCGCAACGGCACGGCCGAGTTCCATGCCCACCGGGAGTTGCAGCAGGGCAGGCACGTGGGAGACCGCAAAAACACAGACCATCAAGGCCCACTGGACACTGGCCGCCCGGTACATGAAGGTGCGGGTCTGCCCTTGCAAAGCAGCCACGGCTGGCAGGAACAAGAACGCGTAGACCGGTATGAACACGGCGAACATGCCGTACCAGTGCTCCCACAGGAACCAGTAGTGCAGCGGGGTGATCACTGCCAACCAAATGATGGTGTGCCGGTCGCGTCTGCGCTCGGGCAACAGAGCTGCCATCTCCCGCAGACCCACCAGGGAGAGCACGGCGAACAGGACAATCACGGCGGTCTCACCCAGCAGCAGGGTCAGGCCCAAGGCGCCGATCATGATCCACCACGCCCAGGTGCGCTGGCGCAGCTCAGACTTGAACTTGGGCTTGTCCTTGAGCCACACCGCACTGATGGTTTCCACCAGCGCGGTGGCCACCAACAACACAGCCACGGAGCCCACCAGCAACCACGCTGATTGACCACCGATCAAACCAACGGGATGGGACCCGTTCAAGAAGTTGTGCAGCCACGTCATGAGGAGGACCCGCCGTCGTCGTGAAGGGGTGCGGTGGCGCGCAGGTCCGCGGCGATGCGGCGCAGACGAACCACCACGGTGACCAGGGACCCCAGGCTGATGACCACCAGCGCCACCACCAAGGAGGTACCCAACGGAACCGGCAGCAGGGGTTCGGTCAGTGCAGCCAGGCACCCCAGGACCAGGATCCACATGCGCCGGGGTTCGGACATGGGCCCGTTGAAGTGGTTGGACAACCCTTGCGCGGCACCCAGGGAGCGGACGTAGGCAGTCAGCACGGCCAGCGATGCCGCTACCCAACCCACCGTGATCCCGCCGCACACCTGAGTTGCGGCGTACCCGGCGCCGGCCAGGAACAGGATGTCGGAGAGGCGGTCCGGGAGTTCGTTGTAGAGATCGCCCACCGGTGAACTCATGCCGCCCTCCACGGCCAGCATCCCGTCCAACATGTTGGCCAGCAAACGCAGGGGTGCGCACAGGGCGGCGGTGAGGAGCAGGAGGGTGCGGGGCAGTGCGTCGTCGTGGATGCCGGCCAGGACAAGGCAGGTGCAGCCGATGGCGGCAATCACCACAGAGGCCACGGAAATCATGTTGGGGGTCAGGTGAAGTCTCTGCAGGAGGGCTGCGGTGCGCTGGGCCCAACCCGTGGTGCGCTGGGGAACATTGCGGCGCATGGTGCGGTGCTGCGGGGATCCTGGTGACTCAGTCACGGTGCGTCCTCTCCCGACGATTGGTGCTGGTGTTCTAAACTTTACACAAGCAAATCATGGAGGATGTTGTGGGTTCACATCGGTTACGCGACCACGGGGTGGCATTCGGCTGGGGTGTTGCGGAGGCCACGGTGTTCTTTGTGGTCCCGGACCTCTGGACCTCTTACCTGGCCTTGCGCAGGCCACGCCGCGGATTCACGACGACGGCCACCGCCACCGCCGGAGCACTTCTGGGTGGTGCGGCGGTGCACCGATGGGCATCGCGGGTTCCGGATTCTCGGTCAGCCGATCTGGCTGCCCGGGTGCCGGCCATCAATCAGGAGATGGTGGCCAAGGTTAACCGGCAGTTGGAGAGACACGGACTGGCGGCATTGATGATCGGGCCGTTCACCGGGACCCCGTACAAGCTCTACGCGCGGTCCGCGGGAGTTCAGGGCAAGCCGTTGGTTGCGCTCCTGGCGTGGTCGGTCCCGGCGCGGATGACCCGATTTGTACTGGTGACCGGCATGGTGGGTGGGCTGGCTTCCGTGGCACGGCGTGCGGGGGTTTCGGCACCGGGGCGTGAGTTGGCCCGGATCCCAGGGGTCACGCCTCAGAGAGCTGAACGCGCGGTGTTCCTGGTGGGCTGGGGTGCGTTTTACACGTGGTTCTTCCGGTCAGTGGGGCGGTGAGTTAGGGCTGTGAGGCCTGTGGGCGGTGGGGCCTCATTGCGGTGGGGCCTCATTGCGGTGGGCCTCAGGGCGAAACCGGAGGCTCGGGTCTGATTCCTGTGGATTGTCGCTGGCCGTCATGTGGGTTGGATGGGTCTGTGGAGTTGTGACCACTGGGGTCTGATCACTGATGGGAAGATTTTCGAAATATGTTTCTGACAAGTGCTTTTGAGGGTGTTGAGAGGGCTCGTGTTATCTGACCCCCGTGGAATCGTGGGGTTATGGATGAGGAAGCAGTGAGGGGGTCGGACCCCTCCCCGGAGATTTCACACGGACGGCCCGTTCCTGGGCCTCCCATGGGTGGTGCAGATGCCCCCGAACTGGCGTATTCGGACGGGCTGGACGCGGCGTCACTGGTTCGTGGCATTCAAGACTCGGCCTCCTGTGAGTCTGCGGCGCGGGGGCGGCTGATGCGCCAGGTGGTGGCGCTTCACAAGGTGGCAGCCAAGAACGCAGGGGCCCGGGCCGTCGTCGAACACGACCACGCTGTATCCACGGCGCTCGCGCAGGACTCTCCTGACTTGGTGTTGAGGGATGTGGCTGCAGAGGTGGGGGTGGCACTCATGCTGCCGGCTGGCAGCGCCCGTGTTCTGGTGGAGCAGGCGCTGATCCTGACCGGGGACCTCCCCCACGTCTTGCAGGCGTTGCAGGCTGGTGCCATCACGTGGCCCAAGGCCAAGGTCATCCTGGACGAATGGCGCACTCTCACGGATCAAGCGCCACGCCCCGGCGGAGACCCGCCAGGTGCACCAGGTGCTGATGCCCTTGTTGCTGATACCTCTGAGGCGGTCGGCGAAGGAGACAGTGCGGATGGCAGCGCTGATGGCGGCCCCGCCCGGGAGGAGGCTCTGCAGATCTACCGGGAGGCCACCAAGCTCACCCAGGAACTGACGGTGCGGGCGCCACATTGCACGGTGCGGCAGTTGGGGGGGACTTCTCACGGCGGCGTCGAACACGGATGGGCGCCGCCGCCAATCAGCGTGCTTGCGCTGCGGCGCGCAAGCACAGAGACGTTTGGATCACCCCGGAGGACAACGGCTTGGCCTGCCTCACGGCCATTCTGGATGCCCCCGCCGCCACTGCCATCCAGTCACGCATCAACCGCATGACGCAGACCTTGGCTGACACCACACGCCTGACCGGCGAGAAGCGCGCAGACGTCCTGACGGATCTGTTGCTGGACGGCGAGCTGCCTGCCGATCGTGGAGTACCGCGTGGAATCCGTGGACAGGTTTCGGTGACAGTACCGGCAACGAATCTGATCGGGCAGGACCCTGACCTGTCGCCCAAGTTCGAGCCTAGGTCTCAGTTCCAGTCTCCGTCCTGGGAACAGTTCCAGGCCCGGTCTCAGCCTCAATCCCCGTCTCAGCCCCAGCCTCAGTCCCCGTCACCGTCCCAGGTGCCAGCGGGTGACCGTTCGGCCGCCGTCCCCCGGACGGATCTTTCCACTCCTGCCGGTCAGGATGTGGAGGGCGGCCGCATGCCATTTTCTGCATCTGACCGCTACACCGCGCCTGGTCCTGCCCCGTACGCCGAATCACGCCTGCACATGGTGGGCTACGGTCCCATCAGTGACGCCCAGGCCCTGGAAATTGCTGCAGGTGCCACCAGTTGGCGGCGCCTGCTCACGGATCCACACACCGGAGTGGTGACTGACCACGGAAGATCCACCTACGTGGTGCCGGCAGGGCTGCGCAAAGTGCTGGAGATACGGGACCAGACCTGCAGGTTCCCGGGATGCCGTAGGCAGGCTTCGAGTTGCGACATCGACCACACCATCGCCTGGGACAGTGGCGGTGTGACCAGCTTGGACAACACTGCCCACCTGTGCAGGCATCACCACAGCATCAAACACCAGGTGGGCGCGCTGGGCTCCTGGAAGGTGCGGCACATCAATCCCGATCACGACGACCGGACAGCTCCACCCGCAGCCGATCCACCCGATGGCCCCCAGGTTGGCGGCCAGCAGCGCCCCGGTGTTCTGGAATGGACATCGCCCACAGGAGTGGTCCGCCGCACGGTCCCCGGCGCACCCACACCTGCCACCACGCGATGGTTGGTGGGAAGTCGCGACGTGCACACGCCAGCCGGTGACCCAAACGTGGAGTCCGGCAATGACTCAGCAATGAGGGCGGGCGCACCAACACACAGGCGCAGATGACATGAATGCCCCGGGTCATGTGGCTGGTGCGGCTCACGTGGCTGGCGCGGATGATGTGGAGGGCCTGGGCCATGCGGCAGACCCGAATCACGTGGAGGACCAGGGCCCTCAGGATGACCTGCCCGACTTGGATCCCCCACCTCCGTTCTGAGGAGAACAGGCGGCGCAGTGTCACGCGGCAGGAGAGCCACCCACTACGGGAGGCACCCAGCAGGGAACCTGATGCAAGGCCAGTGGACTTCGTGGCATCGTGGGCACACAGGATCAATCGATACACAGAGGACCTCATGAAGATCTCCATCGCCCAGATCAACACGGTCCCGGATGTGGACCGAAACCTGGGAGCCATTCTCAGCGCAGTTCAGGCAGCTGCAGCTGATGGTGCCGACCTGGTGGTGTTCCCGGAGGCGGCGGCATGTTCGTTCGACGGCGACTTTGCCAGGTTCGCCCGCGAGAGCGCCGCAGAATTTCATGACGCCGTGCAGGCAGCGGCGGAGGATCATGGGCTGGCCGTCATGGTGGGGTCATTCACCCGCAACCAGGAGGATCACCGAACCTCCAACACCTTGATGGTTTTCCGCCCCGGCGAGCAGCCGGTCAGCTACAACAAGATTCACTTGTTTGACGCCTTCGGTTTCAAGGAGTCCAAAGGCATCGCACCCGGGGATCGACCGGTCACGGTGGAGATCGGCGGCACCACCGTTGGTTTGGCCATCTGTTATGACGTCCGGTTCCCCGAGCTGTTCACAAGGTTGGCGCAGGAGGGGGCGGAGGTCGTCGTCGTTGTGGCGTCATGGGGGGACGGCCCCGGCAAGGCCGAGCAGTGGGACTTGTTGACGCGGGCCCGGGCGCTGGATTCGACGTCGTACGTGGTGGCCGGCGGTCAAGCGGTGCGGGACTTGGACAAAGAGGGCGAGGCCACCAAGACCCCACTGGGGGTGGGGCACAGCGCGGTGGTGGGGCCCAACGGTGTGGATGAGCTGCGAATGGACGGCGCGCCCGGCCAGCGCACCGTGGAACTGGACGTGGAGCGGGTCGCCAAGATCAGGGAGTCGATCCCGGTGCTGGCCAACAAGAGGCTGTGACCGAACGCCCCACGGTCTCACCGCAGGAATCCCCACACCAGCAGGGTGAGCACCCAGGCGCAGAAGGAGGCACTCAGTCCCAGGCCCATGATGATCAGCGAGCGCTTCACCAAGCCCTTCCGCCCACGACTTTGAGCACGTCCGGCCGCCACACTGGTGACAATCATGCCGGTCACCACCAATCCCAGGCCCAGGAATGACGCGCCCACAGCAAAGAACGGAGCCAGCTGACCTGCCTGTGCGGCATCAGTCACGGTGGATTCGGTAGCTGCCGCCTGGGTGGTGATCATGCCTGCGGCCGAGATCACCGCCATGAGGACCGCAGCGGCACTCAGAACCCAGGACCATGCGATCACTGGGCAACTCGATGATGTCTTGGCATCCCCGGAGAACGACGCAAGAGTCCTTTCACATGGGCGAATGCTTCAGATGCCATCCAAACACAGAGCTTGGATGGCTTAAAGCTGCGCGCCCGACATCATGCCCAGCACCACCGCGATCACCGCGGCCCCTGCCGACCCTACCCAGTAGCCCACGGCCATCCAGGTGCGGCGATTGAGCAGCAGCTGGGTTACTTCATACATGGCCGTGGAGAACGTGGTGAAACCTCCACAGAACCCCACCAGGGCCAGCGCGACCCCCAACGTCCAGGGGTCACTCGAGATGGCTGCGGTCGGCGTCGTCGTCTCGGAGACCAGGGCCACCAGGGACGGCGTGGGTAAAGTGCCCACCAATCCGCAGGTCAGACCCAGCAGCAATGAGCCCGCCACGTTGATGACCAGGGTGGACAACGGCAGCGCACCACGCCACCGGAGTCGAATCTCGCCGTCCATCAGGAACCGGGCTGCAGCACCCAACCCACCGGCGGCGGCAGCCAGCAGCATCCACGGCAACACCTGACCTGCGGTGACCATCACGCATCCCCCCTGGTCGGATCAACAGCCACGCGGGGATCAACGGGCCTGTCTGCATGAACAGACCTGGCCGGGTCACCGGAGCCCAACGGGTCAACAGAGCCCAACGGATCTACAGACTCCATTGGCCCCGCAGAACGGCGGGCATCAGCAGACTTGAGCGAGTCTCCAGAACCACGACGCCCCACGGCCGCACCCACTGCCATGCCCAAGAGTGCAGCCGCCAGACCACCAATCAGGCTGGCGGCCAGGTACAGCGCAACCGACAAGACCGGCCCCAAAGATCCCAGACCCGCAGCCGTTCCGGCGGTGGCACCACTGGTCAGCGAAGGGGAGAGTCCCGCCAGCGTGACCGTGTCCAGCGCGAACCCCGAGTACGTGGTGAACCCGCCAAAAAAACCGGTTCCCAGACCCAGCCGCAACAGACGTCGTTTGGTGCCCTCCGGCCCGGCCTGAAGCACTGCTTGGCGCTCTCCGTGGAATCCTGCCTCCGGCCCGGCTGGGTGCCTTTCGCGCAATCCAGTCGCAAGTCCGGCCTGGCGCCCTTCTTGGAGTCTTACCTGGTGCCCGGCATGGCGCCCTGCCTTGACCAAGGCCTGCAGCAGCCAACCGAGTCCAAAGGCTCCCGCAATGTTGACTAGAACGGTGGCCACAGCACCTGCCCCTACCCAGAAGGACAAGCCTTCAACAACCAGCAGGCGCACCCCGGCACCCACCGCGCCTCCCAGGCCGACCAGCAGGATCAAGCCCCAGTGCCGGTGCAGCAGCTTGTCAGCGCTCATGGCTGCACCGGTCGCTCGAGCCGAACTGCCAGCCGCGGCTGAGCTGGCAGGCACCCGGCACCCCCAGGTCTCGCATCATGAACATGACACCAGGCTCACCCGTGCCAGCGTTCCAGTGCCCGGCCCAACCTGTGCAGGCCTTCGCTGATGACCTCCGGCGGGTTGGTCACGTAGGACAGGCGCATTGTGGAGCGGTCCGGATCGTGGGCAAAGAACGACTCCCCGGGGACAAAGGCCACCCCTTCCTGCACGGCAATCGGCAGCAGTGCTGTGGTGTCGATCCCGTTACCCAGTGCCGCCCACAGGAACATGCCTCCATCCGGTGAGGTGACCGTGGCACCTTCTGGCACCATCTCCAGCAACTCCCGGCGCATCCCGTCACGCCGTTGCTTGTAGACCTCCACCACGGTGCGGATGTGGGCGTCGACGTCGTATGCCTCCAGGTACCGGGCCACCGCCAGCTGATCCACCACGGAGGAATGCAGCCCGATTGCTTCCTTGGCAATGGAGATGGTGTTCAAGATGGGGCCCTCACCGCGGATCCACCCCACTCGAATACCCGGTGCCATGACCTTGGAAATCGAGTTCAGCAGCAGGCTCTGGTGCGCCATGCCCGGCAAGGCGGAGATCTGCGGGATGAACTCACCGGAGAACCGCAGCTCACCGTAGGGGTCGTCCTCCACCAACGGCGTGCCGGTGCGCAGCAGCACCTCCGCGATTTCCTTGCGTCGCCCTGCCTGCATGCACACCCCGGACGGGTTCTGGAACGTGGGGATCAGATAGACGAACTTGGGGTTGTGCTCCCGAATGAGATCTTCCAGGGCGTCGGGGCGGGCGCCGTCGTCGTCAGAAGGGATGCCGATCATCCGGGCACCGGAGGAGGCAAAGGCCTGGACAGCCGCCAAGTACGTGGGCCGCTCCACCAGCACGACGTCGCCCGGGTTGATCATGGCGTTGCCCACCAGGTAAATGGCCTCTTGGGACCCCGTAGTCACCTGGATCTGATCGGCGGTGGTGGGGATGAACCGTGACACACGCCGGGCCGCCTGCTCACGCAACTCGGGCTCACCGGGCGTGGAGGAGTACTGCAGCGCCTTGGCCGGGCGGTTGGCGAACACCCAGTCAAAGCTGGCCCGGATGTCATCCGCGGCAAAAAATTCTGCTGCCGGCGCTCCACCCGCAAAGGAAATGATGTTGCCCTGGGACAGAACGTCCAGCAGGTCGCGCACCGCAGTGGTGGTGACACCCGCGTAGCGGTCGGCCACGGGAAAGGAGACCGCGGAGGGGGCCTGGGCGGATACCGGCGAGTTCTGGGCAGGTGCAGCGGATGTAGGCAGGTCAGACATACCCACGATCATTCCACCCAACGGCCCCCGTGTAGCACTGCTTGCACGGACAACTTCTCATCCAGCACCACAAGATCTGCCCGCGTCCCCCGCGCGATCCTTCCGATGTCCGCTCGCCCCAGCGCCCTGGCCGGGGTCGACGACGCCGCCCGCACGGCCACTTCCAGCGGAATCTGCGCCTGAGTGACCGCAAAGCGCACGGCCTGGTCCAGGGTCAAGGTGGAACCCGCAATGGCGCCGGTGTCCCGGATCCGCGCCACACCGTCCACCACGTCCACATCCAACGGACCCAGACGGTAGGAACCGTCCGGATGACCGGCTGCAGCCATGGCGTCGGTGATCAGCGCGAACCGACCACGTGCTGCGCAGACAGCCATGCGCAGCACGGACGGGCGGACGTGAACGCCGTCGGCAATGAGCTCCACGGTCACGTGGGGATCGGCCAGCAGTTGTGGGATGGGGCCTGGCTCTCGGTGGTGCAGCGAGGGCATGGTGTTGAACAGGTGAGTGGCCACGCGAGCGCCTGCATCCAGTGCGGCCCGGGTCTGCGAGTCAGTGGCATCCGTGTGGCCAACGGCAGCCAGCACCCCGCGGTCACACAGCGTCCGGATGGCCTCCAACGCCCCGGCGCGTTCAGGCGCCAGCGTGACCATGCGGACGTGGCCGCGTCCGGCATCCAGCAGACGGTTCACATCTGCCAACAGAGGGTCCCGGAGCAGCCCGGGGTCATGGGCCCCGCAGCGCACTTCCGAAAGCCACGGCCCCTCCAGATGGATGCCCGCCAGCTCCCCGGTCTCTGCAAGTCCCGCAAGCTCCGCCACCTGGTGTTCCAACTGTTCGATGGTGTCAGACACCAGGGAGGCCACCATCGTGGTGGTCCCATGCGCCAGATGGGCGGCGCGAGCAACACGGGCGGCCTCAGTGCCCTCCGTGAAGGCTGCCCCGCCACCGCCGTGCACGTGCATGTCCACAAAACCCGGTGCTAGCGTCACCTCTCCCAGGTGCCGGATCTGGGCGGCGCCTGCATCATCCGGGACCGGACCGGTGCCGGCATCAACGATTGCCTCTCCGCTCACCCGCACCCAGCCCGGGCAGGCCGGGCCATCAGGAAAGACCACCTGATCGGCCTGCAGAATCAGACCCACCACCGCCGCATCCCCCACCCTCACAACCCCTGCCAGTCCGGCTTGGCCTCCCAGGCCTGCCGGGCGTAGGAGGCCAACTGCAACCGAGAAGCCGCCGATTCATCCAACACCACGGTCACGTGCGGGTGGAACTGCAAGGCCGTGGCCGGCCACATGGCAGAAACAGAGCCCTCCACCATGTGGTGAATCGCCTCTACTTTGGACTGCCCAAAGGCCAGCAACACCACGTGCCGGGCCTCCATGATGGTGGCCACGCCCTGAGTGAGGCAGTGCTTGGGGACGGAGGCGACGTCGTCGTCAAAGAACCGGGCGTTGTCCTCCCGTGTCTGTCTGGTCAGTGTTTTCAGGCGGGTCCGGGAGCCCAGGGAGGAACCGGGTTCGTTGAAGGCAATGTGACCGTCCGTGCCGATTCCCAAGATCTGCAGGTCGATGCCACCCGCGTTGGTGATCGCCCGCTCGTAGTCTGCGCAGGCCTGCTCGATCTCCTGCGCAGAACCGTCCGGCCCGTGAACATTGGCGGGATCAATGTCCGTGGGCTGCACGAACTCGCGGTCGATCACCGTCCGGTACCGCTGCGGGTGATCGGCGGGCAGCCCCACGTATTCGTCGAGCATGAACGCCTGCGTGTCCTTGAGACTGAGCCGCCCCTGGGCCACCCGCCGCCCCAGCTCCCGGTACACCGCACCGGGGCTGGAGCCGGTGGCCACACCCAGCACCGGGTTCGCCTTGCGCTCCACCAGGGCGACGACGGCCTCAGCCACCAACTCCCCGGCCTGCTGCTGGGTTTCAACAATCACGATCTCCACGGATCACAACTGCCCTTCAGCGTTGAGACCCGTACCGAGGTCCGGATCCTGGCTGCGGGGCTCCCCGGAGGAGTCACCCGAACCTGTGGTCACATCGGTTACCGTGACACCTGCGGCTCCAGCACCGGCTCCTGCAACACCCGCTGCTTCTGCCGCTGTCGCTTGCTGGGAACTGCCGGATACGCCGTCATGCTCTGCATCCGACGTGCTGACCTGGCGCTTGGCCTGGCCCTTCTGCAGTTCGGAGTCCGTGGCCATGGAGGTGTCTCCCTCGGCCTCACGGCCCGGGGTGCGCAGGTTCCAGAACCGGATCACCACGCGGAAGATCAGGTAGTAGATCACCGCGTACATCAGGCCGATCGGGATCAGCATCCAGGCCCGCTGCCCCAGACCGAAGTTCAGAACGTAGTCGATGGCACCGGCAGAGAAGCCGAATCCCATGTGGATGTCCAGGGCGTTGACCAGTGCCAGGGAGGTACCGGTGAGGACGGCGTGGACCAGGTAGAGCGGCCAGGCCACGAACATGAAGGCGAACTCCAGGGGCTCGGTGATGCCGGTGACAAAGGCGGTCAGCGCCACGGAGAACATCACACCACCCACGGCCTTGCGGTTCTCCGGGCGGGCCTCGTGCGTGATGGCCAGGGCTGCGGCGGGCAGGGCGAACATCATGATGGGGAAGAAGCCCGTGGTGAAGATTCCCGCCGCTGGGTCACCGGCAAAGAACCGGGCGATGTCACCGTGTGCGCCCTCAAAAGTTCCCAACTGGAACCACGGGAAGAAGTTCCACAGGTGGTGCAGACCCAGGGGCAACAACAGACGGTTGACGAACCCGAAAAGGCCACCACCCAACACGGCGTTGTCCGCCACGGTTTCACCGGTCCACAACAGTCCGGAGGCAAACAGCGGGTAGGGGAAAGCCATCAGCACACCCAGGATCACCGCAACAACAGCCACCATCATGGGCACCAGGCGGCGCCCGCCAAAGAAGCCCAGCCAGTCCGGCAGCTTGGTCCGGTGGAACCGCTCCCAGAGCTTGGCGGTCACCAGACCGATGATGATGCCGGCCAACACCCCGTAGTTGATCACCGGTGGTTCGCCGTCGGGGCCCTCGGGCAACACCACGGGCGCCATGGCATCAAAGACCGCCAACAGCACCACGTAACCCACCACGGCCGCCAACGCGGTGGAGCCATCGCCCTTCCTGGCAAAGCCGAAAGCGATGCCCACGGCAAACAGCAGGCCCAGGTTGTCGAACAAGGCGCTTCCGGCCGCACCGATCACTGCGGCCACGGTGTGCAGACCGTCAAAGCGGCCCAGGAGATCGTCCTGCCCCAAACGCATCAGCAGAGCCGCCGCCGGCAGGCTGGCAATGGGCAGCATGAGGCTGCGCCCCAACCGCTGCAGAACCTGTAGTGCCTTGGAGGGCTCCTTGCCCTCGGCCTTCTGGTGGGCGCTGGCGCCCAGGATCCCTAGCAGTGGCATGGACCCGCCCTCTCGCTCTCTAGTACAGTGATGATTACTGGTCATAACCAGTGTTGGTGGTCACTTTGACTGACCACATGAGAAGCTGTCAATAGCCTGGGAAACAACTCAAGAAACCCCCGGCTGAGGATGCAAGGAGGAGCCATGTCCAAGCCTGAAGAGATCCTGGCCGCCCTGGGTGGGGCACAGAACGTGGAAGACATTGAAGGATGCATCACGCGGCTGCGCACTGAAGTGGCAGACAGCTCGCTGGTGGATCAGGCGGCCCTCAAAGCACTCGGTGCACACGGCGTGATGGTGGCGGGCACCGTGGTCCAGGTGGTGGTGGGCCCGGAGGCAGAGAACCTGGCCGAAGACATCCAGGACCTCTTGTGACCACGCCCGTTCTTGCCCCGTTCGCCGGGGCGGCCGTGCCGTTGAGCGAAGTCCCGGATCCGGTGTTTGCCCAGGGCATGCTGGGTCCCGGGATCGCCGTGATTCCCGACGACGCGGCGGGGCAACTGGTGGTCGTCGCACCCGTTGCCGGGACGATCATGAAGGCCATGCCGCACGCAGTCGCCCTGGTGAGTGAATCCGGGCAGGGGGTGTTGGTCCACGTGGGGATCGACACCGTCCAGCTCAAGGGTGAAGGCTTTGAGGTCCTGGTGGAAAAGAAGCAAACGGTCATCGCCGGCCAGGAACTGTTGCGGGTGAATGCAGGATTCGTGCGCGAGCAGGGCTATGACCTGATCAGCCCCGTGGTGCTCATGGATGGCGATGCCACTCAGATCACCCAGCCCGTCCACGGACTGGTGGCCTCCGCAGATGCCTTGTTCCAGATCATCGGGTGAAGGATCCGGGTGAGTTCCCAGATCGGGTCCAAGCACGCCCAACTGCGTGATGCCCTGGCACAGATGATCCGGGATGACCTGAAAGTCGGTGACCGGCTTCCCGGCGAGCGCCGCCTGGTGGAGCAGTTCGGCGTCTCCCGGATCACGGTTCGCCACGCCATCGCGCAGTTGGTGGCAGACGGTTTGTTGGTCCGGGAACACGGGCGGGGCACCTTTGTGACCCACGGCATGGCTCGCTCGCGCCTGCACCTGGCGTCCTTTCACGAGGACATGCAGGCAGCCGGGCTCAGGCCCACCACAGCCGTGGACACGGTGGGCGGGCAGCCCGCGCCGGATGCGGCGGCCCAACATCTTGGCCGGTCCCAGGCCTTGCGGATCCGCCGCCTGCGCCTGGGGGACGGTGTTCCGGTCAGCGTGGACGACAGCTGGGTTCCACTGGATCTCTTGCCCCTGGACGCGGACTGGGAAAGCTCCCTCTACGGAATGCTCGCCCGCGCCGGAGCCCCCGTGACCCGCGCCGAACAAACCGTGCAGGCCCAGGCGGCCACACCCCAGGACGCCGCGCTGCTGGGCATAGACCCCGGCACCCCCGTTCTGGTCTTCCACCGGCGTTCCTTCACCACGGGCACCATGCCGGACACCGATCCGGCGCTGGCGGAACGGGCCGTGGAGTACTCGATCTCCGTGTATCGGGCGGATCGTTACCAGCTGCACATGGAAGTTCTGGCCTGACGGATAGGCTCGAATCCCCCACACAGACCTGCGCGCGACAGAGGAGCTACCACCCATGGCTGATGGTCCGGACCAGTTCTCCGCCACCGACGACGACGGCGCCAACCTGGGTTACCCCGGTGCACCCGGCACAAACTCCACTGATGACGCAGCAGAGACGACTGCGTTGACAAGCAACGTCACGGACACGGCCCTGATCTTTGAGGGCGGCGGCATGCGTGGCAGTTACACGGCAGGTGCTGTGACCACGTTGCTGGGAGCCGGGATCCATTTCGACTGGGTGGGCGGTATCTCCGCCGGGTCCAGTCACACCTGTAATTACATCGCCCGGGATGCCCCACGGGCCAGGCGAACGTTCGTGGAGTTCGCCCAGGACCCCCAGTTCGGCAACTTACGGACTTTTGCCCGGGGCCAGGGGTTGTTCAACGCGGAGTACATCTACGAGAAGTCCGGGCTTCCGGATGCCTCTCTGCCCTTCAACTACAGCCAATTCACGCGCAACCCCGCCCGCTACAAGATCGGGGCCTTCAACGCCTCCACCGGTGAACACGTGTACTTCTCCCGCCAGGACCTGGGTTCACAGCAGGACCTGATGGTGCAGGTCCGGGCGTCGTCGTCCATGCCCGTGCTGATGCCGCCGGTGAACTACCGGGGGTCGGTGTGGGTGGACGGTGCACTGGGGCCAACGGGTGGCATTGCCATCGACGCCGCACGCGCGGATGGGTACACCAAGTTCCTGGTCATCCTGACTCGTGAACGCAGCTACATCAAACAGCCCGAGCGCTTTGCATCCATCTACCGGCGGCAGTTCCGTGACCACCCGGCGGTGGTGGAGGCCCTGGACGCCCGCCCGGCCAACTACAACCGGACCCGGGAAGAGCTGTACGACCTCCAGGACTCCGGGCAGGCCATGGTGTTCACCCCGGAGAACATGCCGGTCTCCAACGGGGAACGGCGGGTGGCTCGGCTGCAAGCCGCTTACGCCGCCGGTTACCTCCAGGCCCAGCGGGAACTGCCCCGCTGGAAGGAGTTCTTGGGGATGTGAGGGGCGCGGGCGCAGACACGTCACCTGAAGCAGTCGATGATCCAAGCTCACAGGGCAGCACGAGTCAGGCTCACGGAGCTAGCGCGAGCCAGCCGCACAACGCAGACACGGCCAGGGGAAGGCCCGCTTCCGCCGGGATGCCCTGGCTCAGTCGGCGGCCAGGAGCTCTTGGTCCAGGATGGTGATGTGTCGGCCGCTGCCCAGTGCCAGGGCTCCCCGGTCGGAGAGGCTGCGCAGGCGGCGAGACAGAGTTTCAGGGGTGGTGCCGATCAGACTGGCCAAGTCCTTCTTGCTGACAGGCAGCTC
The DNA here is from genome assembly GCF_012163155.1 of Kocuria subflava. Taxonomy (GTDB): domain Bacteria; phylum Actinomycetota; class Actinomycetes; order Actinomycetales; family Micrococcaceae; genus Kocuria; species Kocuria subflava. Next base: position 36,736 of record NZ_JAAVUN010000001.1, on the reverse strand, counting down.
GAACGGGTACCCCACCAACCCGTCCGAGGCGCTCAGAAGGTAGTCGCCAAGGCGCTGGGTCACGGTGCGATCCGCCAGTGAAGCCAGCTGGGCTTCCGTTTCCTCCAGTCGCCGGGTGACCGCCTGCAGCATGTTCACGGCCATCTGCGGACGTTGGTCCAACCACTGCTGAACGTCCAACCGGGAGAGCACGCACACCTGCACGTCCGTGAGAGCCGTGGCCATACGTGGGGCGGGAGAACCGGTGAGCACCGAGTGCTCCCCCATGAATTCCCCGGGGCCCAGGATCCGCAGCAGCCGCTGCGAACCGTCTGGTGCCAGACGCACCTGCTTGACCTGCCCCGCATGAACAATCTGCAGAGCGGGCATGGCACCTTGGGCCTGGACCACCTCACCCCGGGACACCACGCGTGCCGTGATCCGGGAGGCTATGCTGCGCCGCTCCTGGATCGGCAGGTCCCGGAACAGCGGAACCTTGCTCACGCAGTTGAACCGCGCCTCCAAATCCAGGGCCAGGTTGCCGGAAGCATCCGGGGTGGCGCGGGAGCACCCGCAGCCGCTGCTGGTGGACAAGTACAACCTCCTGATGACTGACCGGTGTCCACCCAGGTGACCGGTATGCACTGGCGTGGACCGTCCCCATCTTTGCGCGAGTGCCCTTTGCGCACCTCACGGGTGCCACGGCTTGCCGCCGTAAGCTGCCCACCATGAGCACATCTCTTGAGGACGTCCCCGGAGTGGGCATTCCAGCGCGTCGCGCACTGAGGCAAGCAGGTCACACCAGCCTGGAGGACCTCGACGGCGTGCCGTACGGGGAGCTCTTGGCCCTGCACGGGGTGGGGGCCCGCGGCCTGGAGCGCCTGCAGGCAGCCCTGGCGGAGCGCGGGTTGTCCATGGCGGATGCACCGGGAGCCAACGGCCGCTGCGCCGTCGTCACTGACCATTCAGCCAAAGTCACTGACGGGCACACCGGTACGGGAGCGGCGGATCTGAAAACCCACCCCACCTCCGTGGAACCCGCCGACTTCCTCCGTTCCCTGCCCTGGCCCCGTCGCGTGGAACAAGGCCTGGAGCTGCTGGAACTGTTCACTGAGGCCACGGGCGAGCAACCCACCATGTGGGGGCCCTCCATGATCGGTTACGGGCAGGTCCACTACCGCTACGCCACAGGCCGGGAAGGGGACACGTTTCGCATCGGTTTCAGCCCCCGCAAGGCCTCCATCAGCCTCTACGGGCTGCAGAACCACCCACGCTCAGCCGAGCTTCTGGAGCGCCTGGGCAAGCACCGCACAGCAGTCAGCTGCATCTACGTCAACCAACTTCACGACGTCGACGGTCACGTACTGGTTGAGCTGATCACCCACGCCTGGGAGTCCGAACCCAGGCTCTGCTGAGCTTCACTTGCTGTAGACGCGCAGCCACACCGTCGAGTGCGGCTGCAGGACAACCCCCAGCGCCAGATCCACAATGCGGTCATCCAGCAGGGAGGTGGCATCCCGTTCAAAACCGGAGAGTGTGGAGGCCTCCACCCGGTGCGGGTGGTCATCCACGTTGGCCAGGCACAGCACAGTGCTGGGCCAACCCTCCGGGTCCAGCCCCGGGCGCTGGTAGGCCACCAGGTGCTGGTTGTTGGGCTCAAAGCCGATCAGATCAGCGCCGTCGAACTCCGTGGTCTGGTGACGCACGGCCAGCATGTGCTTGAGCCCCTGGAACACCCGGCCCGCCACGGTGGAGGTGTCCTCCCGGTCCCGGAAACCCCGTTCCGGGAATCGCGGGCGGTGGGCCCACCGGGAGTCATTGCCGTTGGCCGGGTCCAAGTGCCAGTCGGGGTCGTTGGTCTGCGCCAGCTCATCGCCCAGATACAGCAGAGGCAACCCACCCGTGGACATGGCGATGGCATGAGCCAGCAGAACACGGTTGACGCCGTCGTCGGGATGATCCGTGGTGGTGCCCGCCAAGGAAGCGGTGGTGCCACACACCCGCGCATCCCCGGTCTTGGGGTTGTACTGGAAGGCCACGCCGTCGGCGAACGAGTCCGGGAACCGGCCCGTGTAAAAGTCGTTGAGGAACCGGCGGTGGTGGTACCCGTCGATCCCGCGGCGTGAGGCGTCCTCATCGGAGAAGGTCCAGCCGATGTCATCGTGACTGCGCACGTAGTTCACCCACGCGGTGCCGGCCGGCAGACCGTGGCGCTCGCTGATGGCGTCATTGAGCAGCACACCGTTGCGCGTGGCCAGGGTCTCCCAGGTCAGAGCCATCTGCAACGGGTTGTAGGAGATCTGGCACTCGTCCGGGTGGATGTACTGGACCACCTCGTCCGGGTGCACAATCGCCTCGGACTTGAAGATCGTGGCCGGTGCGGCAATGCGGCACACCCGGTTGAGCATCTGAACAATCCAGTGGGCCTGCGGCAAGGACTCACAGGAGGTTCCGAGTTCCTTCCACAAGAAGGCCACGGCATCAAAGCGCAGCACTTCAGCACCCTGGTTGGCCAGGAACAGCATCTCCCCCGCCATGGCGGCCAGGACCTCAGGGTTGGTCCAGTTCAGATCCCACTGGAAATCGTGGAACGTGGTCCACACCCAGCGGGGGTCCCCCGGTGCCACCGGGGTGAAGGAGCCGGCGTGGTCATCCGGGAAGATCTCCCGAGTGGTCTGCTCAAAGGCATCCGGCATGGTGCGGTCCGGGTAGATCCAGTAGTACTGCTGGAACTTGGGATCCCCGGCGCGAGCCGCCTTGGCCCATTCATGGTCATTGGCGGTGTGGTTGAGCACAAAATCCACCACCAGGCTGATGCCACGTTCACGCAGGTCACGGGAGATTCCGGCCAGCTCCTGCATGGTTCCCAGCCGCGGATCGATCTCCCGGTAGGAGGAGACCGCGTAGCCGCCGTCGTTGTTGCCCTCAGGCACGGCAAAGGCCGGCATGAGGTGCAGGTAGGTGAGCCCAAGCTCCTCCATGTAGGGGATGCGGTCCCGCAAGCCGGCCAGGTCCCCGGCCCAGCGGTCCACGTAGCAGACCCCGCCCAGCTGGTGGCGGGACAGGAACCAGTCAGGATCGGAACTGCGGCACTCATCCAGCTCCCGCAGGTCAGCAGCCCGGGTACCCCAGGACGTTGCCAGAGACTTGCCCAACGCCACCATCACGGAGGTCACGTGCTCGCCGGAACCGTAGGTGCGGCGCACCAGGTCAATCAGCGCGGGGTAGTGGATGTCAAAGCGCTGGATGAAGCTCAATGCCTCAGCTTCTTCCACCGTCCCGGCGGCCACCAGAGCCTCAAGATGCTCCAGTGCCCCCACCTTGGCGGCCTCCACCACGGCAATCGTGTTGTTGAGGTCCGTTGGCTGCTCAGGCTCAGACTGAGCGGACGTGGAGGACAGACGTCCGGAAGGTGTGGAGTGCATTGAACTATGGTCGCCCGTGGCGGTCAGTCACGGCAAAAGTTGACCGTGGATGGGGTCAGGATTTTCGTCACGTTCGGGCGGTTAGGCTGTCGCCCCCTCCGCCCAGGCACCCCCTCCCCCTCCGCCGAATTGCTCCCTCCCCTCCGCCGAGTAGGCCGTTTGATCGCCCCTGACACACTCAGCAGCGATCAAACGGCCTACTCGGCGGGTAGGGGAAGGAGTAGCACGCGGAAAGCTGCGATACTTGTGGGACCCGCGGATCAAGGAGGCCCCGCATGACTGTGCCCTCGCACAACCGCCGTTCCACGCCCACCCAGACCCAGATCCGGCCCCACAGCGTTGCCCGCCAGGCTCAGGACCCCCTGCTGGAGCAGTTGCGCGCCTGGCCCGGGGAGACCGTCGCCTCCGAGCTGGAGCGGGTCACGGCCGCACACGACGCCTCCCACTACCTCCTGCATCCTCGCGCCCTGGTCCGCCCGCACAGCGCCGCGCAGGTCGGCTCACTCCTGCGGATCTTGGAGCGCCACGGCGCCGGCCTGACCCTGCGCTCCGGCGGCACCTCCCTGTCCGGCCAAGCAGTCACCGATCAAGTGCTGGTGGACGTCCGCCGCCACTTCCGTGGCTTCCACATTCACGACGACGCCGCCCGGGTCACCATCCGACCCGGAACCACCGTGCGGGAGGTCAACACCGCGCTGGGCCGACACGGTCGAAAGCTCGGCCCCGATCCGGCGTCCGAATCGGCCTGCACCCTGGGTGGGGTCATCGCCAACAACTCCTCCGGAATGCACTGCGGGACGGAGTTCAACACCTACCAGACCTTGGAATCCATGGTGTTGGTGACGCCCTCCGGCACGGTGCTGGACACCTCGGATCCGGATGCCGACCGCCACCTGCATGAAGCCGAACCAGACCTCCATGAGGGCCTGCTGCGGTTGCGGCGGCGCGTTGTGGAGAACGCGGAGTCGGTGGCCACCATCCAGCGGTTGTTCGCCATGAAGAACACTATGGGCTACAGCCTCAACGCGTTCCTGGACCAGAGTGTGCCGGTCAAAATCCTGGAACGGCTGATGATCGGGGCGGAGGGCACCCTGGGTTTTGTGGCGGAGGCCGTGTTCCGCACCGTGCCCGTGTATCCCCACATGGCCACGGGCCTGTTGGTGTTCCCGGATTTGTATGCCGCAGCGGATGCCGTTCCGGACCTGGTGGCGGCCCATTCGGCCACGGTGGAGTTGATGGATGCCACCTCCCTGAAGGTGGCACAGGCCTCCGGCCAGGCACCTGGCCCCATAGCCGGAGTTCAGGTTCAGAACCACGCGGCCTTGTTGGTGGAGTACCAGGGGGACACCGCGGAGCTGTTGCGCGAGCGCACTGACGGGGCGGCAGATCTGTTCGATCATCTCCCCCTTGTCAGCAAGCCCGACCTCACGCTGGACCCCACCGCCCGAGCTGCGCTGTGGACCGTGCGCAAAGGCCTTTACGCCGCCGTGGCAGGCCACCGCCCGTCCGGCACCAACGCACTGTTGGAGGACGTGGTTGTTCCGGTTTCCACCTTGGGCGCCACCTGTGAATCCCTGACGGAGATGTTCGACGCCCACGGTTACCAGCAGTCCGTGATCTTTGGGCATGCCAAGGACGGCAACGTCCACTTCCTGCTCAACGAGGACTTCTCCGATCCCGAATGCCTGCAGAGGTACCAGGACTTCACTGATGAGATGGTGGATCTGATCCTGGACAACGGCGGATCCCTCAAGGCCGAACACGGAACGGGGCGGATCATGGCCCCGTTCGTCCGGCGGCAGTACGGGGACGAGCTCTACGACGTCATGGAGGAGCTCAAACGCCTGGTGGATCCTCGGGGCGTGTTCAACCCGGGCGTGATCCTCAATGCCGACCCCCTGTGCTATCTCCAGGACCTCAAGATCGCGCCCTCCCTGACCGGGGCTGCTGAGGAGGATGCGGACCGCTGCGTGGAGTGCGGTTACTGCGAACCCGTGTGCCCGTCCAAGGACCTCACGCTGACACCTCGCCAGCGCATTGTGGGGCGCCGCGAAATCGTGGCTGCCCAAGCCCGTGGGGACCACCAGAGCGCCCAGACCTTGATCCGCGAGTACGAATACCACGGCCAACAGACATGTGCCGTTGACGGCATGTGTTCCACCGCCTGCCCGGTGTTCATTGACACCGGGGACCTGGTGCGGCGGCTGCGAGCGGACGGCACCTCCCGCGCAGAGGCCAAACTCTGGGACACCGCAGCAGCCAACTGGGGGCAGACGGTCCGCGGGGCATCGACCGCACTGAGCGTGGCCAAGGCCGTGCCGTCCTTCCTGCCGCGCAGTGCCACCGCCGTGGGGCGTCGGCTCCTGGGCCGGGACCGCGTCCCCGAGTACCTGAGCTCACTTCCCGCCGGAGGACGACGACGCCCGACCGGCCCTCAGGATCCCCATGCGTCGGCGGTGTTCTTCCCGGCGTGTGTCACCGCCATGTTCGGGGACGAGCCATCGGTGAAGGGACAGCGGGAGGAGGGGACGGCGTCGTCGTTGTCCTCGGCCGAGGCGTTGCTTGCTCTGTGCGAGCGGGCCGGGGTGGCGGTCACGGTGCCTGAGAACGTGGACGCCACGTGCTGCGGCACCCCGTGGAAGTCCAAGGGCATGACTGCCGGTCACCAGCGCATGCGTGAGGTGACCCTGCCTGCGCTGTGGGAGGCCTCGGAGCAGGGGCGACTGCCGGTGGTGTGTGATGCTTCGTCCTGCACGGAGGGGCTGGAGGCCATGAAGGCCGGAGCAGCCGATTCAAAGTACGCAGCGTTGCGGTTTGTGGATGCGGTGGAATTCGTGGCCGACCACGTGCTCCCGCAACTGCAGGTCAAGCAGAGGGTGGGATCAATGGTCCTTCACCCCACGTGCTCGTCCACGCAGTTGGGGGTCAACGGGGCGCTCGGGGTGCTGGCTGATGCCGTGGCGGATGAGGTGGTGACCCCGGTGGCCTGGAACTGCTGCGGCTACGCCGGGGACCGCGGGATGTTGCACCCTGAGCTGACCGCATCCGCCACGGCGCGGGAGAGCACGGAGGTCAATGAGCGGGACTTTGATGCCTATGCGTCCCTGAATCGCACGTGCGAACTGGGGATGACGCAGGCAACCGGGCACACCTACCGGCACATCCTCCAACACCTGGAGCAGGCCACGCGCTAGATCCAGATGGTCAGTGGGTGCGTTGCGGCACCACCCTGATGGGGATGCTGAGTAGTCACTGGGCCCACTGCTGGTGTTCAGTGGTCAGTTTCCTGGTCGATCAGCGCTGATCGACCAGGAAACTGACCACCCAATACAACGAGCCAGGATTCTGACCACTCGAGAACCAGGCGAGCCCCGGGATCAGTGCACCGGGCGCCGAGCAGAACTTCCCTCAGCCCGCTTGGGCACCAGGAAGGACACCACAATGGCCACCACGGAGATCCCGGCAGCCACCAGGAACGCAATGTGGATGCCCTGGGCCTGAGCCGCCGTGGCGGTGGCTCCACCCGATGCTGCACTGGCGGCCCCCAGGGACATCAGGGTGATGAACAGGGCGGACCCGGCCGCACCGGAGACCTGCTGCAGCGTGTTGAGCAGCGCGGAACCGTGGGAGTACAAGGACTGCGGGAGGCTGCCCAGAGCGGAGGTCATCAGCGGCGTGATCAACAGGGCCAAGCCGGAGCTCATGACCACGTGCGCTGCCACGATCAACCACAGCGGGGTGTTCTCCCCCACCGTGGAGAAGGTCCACATGGCCAGGCTGAGCACGATCGTCCCGGGAATCACCAACACCTTGGCGCCGTGGCGGTCATAGAGCCGCCCCACAAACGGGGCCAGGAAGCCCATGATCAATCCACCCGGCAGCATGGTCAGCCCCGTGGTCAGGGTGGAGTGACCCAACACGTTCTGCATGTAGAGCGGCAGAAGGATCACCACACCAAACAGGGTGCTGAAGGAGACGATCATCAGGCCCAGGGAAATGGTGAAGGTCCGCTGGGTGAAAGGACGCAGGTCCAACAGGGCCCGGTCCTCGCGCTGGAGCCGCAGCTGCCGCCACACGAACACCGCCAGGGCGATCACGCCCACAATCAGCGCAGGAACCGGCGGAATGCCCCCACCACTGTCAGCAGTTTCACCACCGTGGCTGCCGAAACCGCTCAAGCCCATGAGCAGTCCACCAAAGCCCAGGACGGAAAGCACCACGGAAACCAGGTCCAACTTGACCTTGCGTGGGGTGCCCATGGACGGCATCAGCAGAGCACCCACCACCAGGGCCAGAACAGCAATCGGGAGCATGATCAGGAACAACCAGCGCCAGCTGAGGGCACCCAGGATGATCCCGGAGATGGTGGGGCCGATGGCCGGTGCCACGGAGATCACCACGGAAATCAGACCCATCACGGAACCGCGGCGCTCCGCCGGGACCACGGTCAGCACGGTGGTCATCAACAACGGCAGCAACAAGGCGGTGCCGGAGGCCTGAACCACGCGCCCGGCCATCAACAACGGGAAGCTGGAGGCTGCCGCAGCCAGAGCAGTACCGGCGGTGAACAAGGACAACGCGGTCATGAACACCACACGGTGCGGCAGGCGTTCCAGCAGGAACCCCGTGGTGGGAATGACCACAGCCATGGTCAGCATGAAACCGGCCGTCAACCATTGAGCCGTGGTGGCCGGGATCTGAAGGTCCTCCATCAGATCGGGCAGTGCCACGGAGAGCACGGTCTCGTTGAGGATCACCACAAAAGCAGAAACGATCAGCACACCCAACAGGGTCCGCACGCGCTTGGGGTCCAGGTCCACGGTGGGGATGGAACCGGTACCTGCCACGCCGTCGGACTGCGGGGCTGGGACCTGGGGAAGTGATCCGGTGTGGGTCACGGACATGGGGTGGTGCTCCTCAACAAACAACCAGGCCACTGGGGCAGAATCGGTGGCCGCAAGAATCCGGGAAAATCCCGAGCACTGCACAGTACAACTTGGGTGAAGTGTCCCGTAACCACTTGTGACGGAACGGACATCCAGAGCACAGGGGTTCCCGGGACAGCACGAGGGGCCGGCCCCCGTCATGGGTTCCGGCCCCTCGGCACTCAGCGCGGCTTAAGGCCGCTGAAGTTCCTCAGCGCTTCTTGCCGCGCGCCTTGGCTGCAGCGCCCTTCTCCGTGCGGGCACCGGCGGTCTCCAGTTCACCGCCGTTGTTCTCCAGGTGAGCACGCACGAACCACTGGAAGAGCTCCAGTTCCTTGACCTGCCCGATCAGCATGTCCTCTGTGACGGGGTCGATCTCACCGGCCTTGGCCAGCGCCTTGCGGTGGTCCTCCAGCAGCCCGGTGTAAACCAGGTCCAGTGCGGCCAGGTGCTCGTAGACGCCAGCGCGCCCGATCGAGTAGTCGTCCCAGGAACGCTCGGCCACAATCGCACCGGAGAGCCCGTTCGGGGCGTAACCCAGGGTGGCAATGCGCTCGGCCACCTCGTCAACGAATCCGCGGACCAGTTCAACCTGCGGGTCCAGCATCTCGTGCACGCTGATGAACCCGCGGCCCGTGACGTTCCAGTGGGCGTGCTTGAGCACCAGCTGGAGATCGTTCAGCGCGTGCAGACGGTCCTGCAGCGCGGATGCCAGTTCCAGCCCCTGCTGATCCGTGAGCCCCGGAACGGTGTAGTGAGCAACGGCGGTCTTCTTCTTGGTGTTCTTGCCGGCCATGGTGGCCTCCTTTGACCTCAATGGTGAACGACGACGACCGTGGTCACCCACCGTCGTCGTCGTTCACGGACTGCTGATGATCTACCGATCCATCCTCAAACAGCAGCTCAGCAATGTAAACGGTGTTCGCTCACAGGCTGATTGAGCTTGTCGTGCCACTACCGGAGAGTCGTGGAATGTGCGCAACCCCGGCCCAGGGCGGATGCGATCTCCGCATCCACCGTCTCCTGAGCCACGCGCTGATCCTTGTCCGCGGGGGACTCCACGGGCTCGCGGTGCTGGTTGAGGGAATCACCTTCAACGTCCACGTTGGGCAGGATCTTGTCCAGCCACTTGGGCAGCCACCAGGCCTTGTCCCCCAGCAGGGTCATGAGCGCCGGCATGATGGTCATGCGTACCACAAAAGCGTCCAGCAGCACGCCAACCGCCAGGCCGAAGCCCATGGGCCGGATCATGGTCAGGTGGGAGAAGATGAAGCCCGCGAACACGGAGGCCATGATGATGGCCGCGGCCGTCACCACTGCCCGGCCGCCCACCAGACCACGGACCACAGCGACACGTGCCGGGTGACCGTGGACGTAGGCCTCCCGCATGCCGGTGGCGATGAACAACTGGTAGTCCATGGCCAGGCCGAACAGGATGCCCACCATCAGGGTCGGCAGGAAGCTCAGGATCGGTCCGGGATCGGAAACCCCGAACAGACCGCCCAACCAACCCCACTGGTACACGGCCACCAAGGCGCCCAGACCTGCCAACAGGGACAGCAGGAAGCCCAGGGAAGCAATCAGCGGCACGATCAACGAGCGGAACACAATCACCAACAGAACCAGGGAGATCGCGATGACCACACCCAGGTAGAGCGGCAGCGCGTCAGCCAGGACCTGGGAGATGTCAATGTTGGCCGCGGTCTGACCTGCAACCCCGATCGAGGCGTCATCAGAGGACTGGAACTCAGTGGACAACCCGCGGATGTCATTGACCAGGGTTTCTGTGGCTTCATCAGCCGGCCCGGATTCGGGAACCACCTGGAGGATGGCCAGGTTGGTGCCGTCCTCGGGCGGTGCGGGGACAACGTTCTTGACGTCGTCCAACTCCTGGATGCGCTCACCCACGTTCAGCTGCAGTTCGCTGACCTCGGCTTGGGACAGGTCCTCGGGATGTTCCACCACCACGGTCATGGGACCGTTACGGCCTGCCCCAAAGGTCTCATCCACGATCCGGAAGGCCTGGTACTGGGTGGTGTCGGCCGGTTCGGAGGAACCATCCGGCAACCCCAGGCGCATGCTGGCCACCGGAATGGCCAAGAGAATCAGGGCGGTGGAGGCACCGATCACTGTCAGCAGCGGGTGCCGCACGGAGCGCGGAGTCTTCACGTGGGCGGCGTCTTCCACAAAGTGCCCGGAGGTCACCTGGTCACGCTGGGTCTGTGGCAGCAGCTTGAGGCCCACCAGGCCCAGAAGTGCCGGGGTCAGGGTGATGGTGATCAGCACGGCCACCAACACGGAGAACGCAGCCACACCACCCATCAAAGCCAGGAACGGAATCCCGGAGACAGCCAGTGCCACCAGGGCGATCATCACGGTGCAGCCTGCGAACACCACGGCAGAGCCGGCGGTCCCGGTGGCCAGACCGATGGACTCGTACAGGGGCACACCGCGGCGCAACTGCTGGCGGTGTTTGTTGAGCACAAACAGGGAGTAGTCGATACCCACGGCAAGACCCAACATCAGACCCAGCACAGGGGTCACGGAGGCCATCTGCACCACACCGGACAGGGACAGTGCAGCAGTCGCGGCCACACCCACACCCACCAGGGCGGTGAGCACCGGCACGGCGGCACCGATGACGGTGCGCAGCATGATGAACAGCACAGTCGCAGCCACGATCAGCCCGATCACCTCGGCCGCACCAAAGATCCCCAGGGTCTGGGCCAGTTCGGTGGAGTAATCGACCTGGACACCACTGATCCGGGCGTCGTCGATCGCGTTCATCACCCCTTCCTTCTCCTCCGGCTCGATCTCCGGCTGAGCGGCGGTGAAGTTCACGGTGGCGATCGCAGTGTTGCCATCCGGGGAGACAAAACCGTAGTCACCCATGAGGTCCATGGAGCGCTGGCCGACCTCCAGCTGGGCCTCCTGCTCGGTCACCGTTTCAGCCGTGACACCTTCCGGGACCATGCCTGCGGCCACCGCACCTTCCAGCTGTCCGGAATCCCGCAGTTCGATCAACTGCCCCAGCTGCTCCTCACCGTCGGAGAGTTGCTGCTCTTGGGAGTCCAGTTCGTCCTGAGCCTGGAAGGGGTTGGTTACGGAAGCGACTCCGTCAACCTCACCGGCGTCATCCAGGGCGGCGCCGATGGCCTCCCGCTGGGATTCGGTGAACTCGGAGCCCCCCTCGGTGCTGAACACAATGGTGCCCACACCTTCGTTGGCCTCTGGGAGTTCGTCCGACAGCTGATCGGCCAGGCGTTGGGTTTCCGTGCCGGGGATCTCGAACTGGTTGGTCAGAGTCCCGCCGAAACTCAGGTAGGCCCCGACGGACAGGGCCAGAATCACGGCCCAGGCCGCGATGACGGCCCAAGCTCGCCTGGCGGCCCCGCGCCCCAGGCTGTAGAGGAATTTAGCCATTGTTGTGTGGCCTTTCTTGGGTTCGGCCCGCGGGTGCGCGGACGGTTCCGGTTTCTTGACGACGACGGTTGCGGCTACGCCGCGAATCCGCGTCCCAGTGCATTCATGCCCCGTTGCAGCAGTTCCTGCCACAGGGCACGGGTCTCTTGGGTGAGTTCTCCGTGGGTTTGGCCGAACCAACGGTCGGCTGACACGGTGATGGTGGTGATGAGGTGTTCGGCCAGCAGATGGGCCTCGAACGGGTCCTTGGTGTCAACGCGCTCGTGCAACAACCCGACGATCTTGAGCGCAGCGGCATCGGTGGACTGCACGGCCAGCAACTCGAGTTCCGCGCTGCCTTGTTTGGGCACCGACGACGGCTTGTCCACCTCCGAGCACGTACCCGTCTGTTGACTCGGTGACGGCAGGAACGGGACCAAGGCCTCACACACGGTGCCGATCACATCCAGCTCCAGAGCGACCTCTGCAAACCTCACATAAGCCGTGGGGAGGTCCGCAAAGCGCTGTTCACCGATGCTGTCCTGGAACTGGCCGTAGAGACCGCTCATGGCATCCAGGAAGGAGGCCTGAACTGCCTCCTCCACCCCGGTGAAGTGATTGAAGATGGTGCGGCGTGAGACCCCCGCCTCCTTGGCGAGGTCGTTGACCGTGAACCCGGAGATCCCGTGTTCACGACCCAAAAGAGCCGCAGCTTCCACGATGGCGCGGCGGTTGTGCCACTTGAGCGCTTCACGCTTGTCGCTGGGAGGGGTGCTTTGGGTCAGATCCACGGGATAAAATCTAGCCAAGTACTTGCACACTGTGCAACATCACGACGACGTGAGGTAGGTCGCATGGCCCGCAGCAGTTCAACCCACCAGTCGGTGGGACCCATCAAGCGCGCATTCTCCAGCCCCAAAGCGCTGGCTCTGGGCATGTCCATCTGGCCACCATTCCTGGGAGCTGGCATCCGCGTGCAGGAGATCTCCCCGGATTGGCGCCGAGTACGCGTGAGCATCCGCTCCCGACCGTGGACCTCCAACTACGTGGGAACGGTGTTCGGCGGGACCATGCTCTCCGGCACGGACCCCTTCTGGATGTTGATCCTGATGAAGAACCTGGGCTCCGACTACATCGTGTGGGACCGCCAGGTGGAAGGGCGCTTCCGCCGACCCGGTCACGGTCACCTGCACGTCACCTTTGACCTCGACCAGGCCACGCTGGATGAGATCCGCGCGGAGGCAGACACCGGTGAACGCGTGCTGCGGTGGTTCAACTCTGACGTCCTCAACGCCGACGGCGAGGTGGTGGTCACCATCCGCCGGGAGCTCTACGTCAAGCGCAAGGCCTGAGCCAAACCCACCCACCTCCCGCTGAGGACACCGGGCGCCTACACCCAAGCCCACCCCCCGCCGAGCAGTGAGTTGTGCCGCTGATCAGTGCTGATGGGCGGCACAACTCACTGTTCGGCAGAAGGTGGCAGGACAAACAGCTCACAACCAGGTACCACCGGCGGCGTCGTCGGGAATCTCCGTGTCCGCGCGGAAGCCGTGAATCCAGCTGAGGTGGCGGTCGAACATGCCCGGATCCGCCAGGACGATGGCGTCCTCAATCGACTGATTGGTCCCCTGACCGTGGTGGGGCACCAGCGCGTGCGCGGCATCGCCCAGCAAAGTGATGCGCCCACGTGACCACCGGGACAGCGGTGGGCGATGAAATAGTCCCCACCTCTCTGTCACAGGAACTGCGGTGATCATCTGCACCACTGCCGGATGCCAGTCACGGAATCCCTCCAGGGGTGAGCCTTCCTCCACCGGAACCACCCAACTCTTGTGCGGCCACGGCGCCGGGCAGCGCTGCACCAGGAAGAAGTTCTGCTCACCGGAACCGATGGGATAGTGCAGCAGGTGGGCCCCCGGGCCCATCCAGAACTGAATGGCCTCCGGATCCGGGAGTTCGCTCAATGCCTCCGGCGTCACAATCCCCCGGGAGGCCGATGCCCCCGAGTACAGGGCAAAGCCATAGCCCAGCATCAGTTTGCGAACCGTGGAGCGCGCGCCGTCAGCACCGATCACCAGGTCAGCCTGCGCCGAATCGCCGTCTTCGAAATGAAGGGTGGCGCGCGGGCCGTCGTCGTCAATGGTGATCACGCGCTTGGACAGGTGCAGGCCTTCCGCACCGAACGCGCCTGCCAGAATGCGCTGCAGATCGGCTCGGTGAATGCCCACGTATGGCGCGCCGAACTGTTCCCGGTAGCTGCTGCGGGTGTGGTGGCGCCCAACAATCCGGCCAGTGCGGCCGTCGCGATGAATCAGGCCATCCACCTCGGCCCAGGCCGCCGCCAGCTCAGACTCCAAGCCAAAGCGCTCCAGGTAGAACCGTGTGGCGTTGGCGGACAGGGCCACCGCGGCACCGACCTCCCGCAGCTCGCGCGTGGCCTCCCAGATCTGGACGTCAAATCCACGACGCCGCAGCTCGATGCCCAGCGTCAGGCCGCCGATCCCCGCTCCCACAATGGTGATCTGCGGACTGTTCATGTGAACGCTCCTTATTCATATGCGTATTGAGCACAATGCACGTCTATTGATGCATCCCAAGCTACGTGAGGGATGTGCTGTGCACCACACATGCCTGTTACTCCAGCCCAGTAGTGAGTTGTGCCGCCCATCAGGGCTGATCGGCGGCGCAAGCCACTGCTCGGCGGATTGACCAGCCGATGAAACATCAGGCTCCTGAGCGGTGCTAAGTTCGCGGGCATGAGTTCTTCCCCACGCGGTGCGCGCAACACCTCCGCGCCAACGCCTGCCACCTCCACGGAAGCTGCCACCTCCGCAGCAACCCCACAGGTCACCAGCCACCTGGGCACCTCCATGAAAGCCCGCCACCTGGTCATGATGAGCCTGGGCTCCGCCATCGGCGCCGGGCTGTTCATTGGCTCAGGCGCCGGCATTGCCGCAGCCGGCCCTGCCGTTCTGATCTCTTATGCCATTGCCGGGCTGGTGGTCATCATCATGATGCGTGCGCTCGGCGAGATGGTGGCTGCCGCCCCCGCCTCCGGCGCCTTCTCGGTCTACACGGAACGTGCCCTGGGACCGGCCGCCGGGTTCACCGTGGGCTGGCTGTGGTGGATCCAGCTGTGCCTGGTGATTGCTGCGGAGGCCACCGCCTCCGCACAACTGCTCTCCGGACTGTGGCCCGTGTTCCCGCAATGGGTCCTGGCACTGGTCTTCATGGTGGTGTTCACCGCCATCAACCTGCTGGGCGTGGGCAAGTTCGGCGAGTTCGAGTTCTGGTTCTCCATGCTCAAGGTGGGGGCCGTGGTGGCCTTCTTGATCGTAGGCATCGTGTTCCTGTTCGGCGGCACCCCCGCCGATCCCCCGGGATTCAGCAACTTGACCGAGCACGGAGGGTTCTTCCCCATGGGGGTGGCCGGTGTTGCTGCAGGCCTGCTGGTGGTCGCCTTCGCCTTCGGCGGCATTGAGATCGTGGCCGTGGCCGCCGCAGAAACCGATGATCCCGCCCGCAACGTCTCCCGCGCCATCCGCACCATCGTGTGGCGCATTCTGCTGTTCTACATGGGCTCCGTGGCGCTCATGGTGATCGCCCTGCCCTGGGACTCTGACTCTTTGGGGGCCTCCCCGTTCGTGGCCACCTTGGATGCCGCAGGGCTGCCGGGCCTGGGTGCCGTGTTGGGCATCGTGATCGTGATTGCCCTGCTCTCCTCCCTCAACGCCAACCTCTACGGCGCCTCCCGCATGGTGTTCTCCCTGTCCGAACGCGGCCTGGCTCCCCGGGGCCTGCACTGGCTCAACAACCGTCGTGTGCCCGTGGCAGCCGTGATGGCCTCCACGGCCTTCGGCTTCCTGGGCGTGGGTCTGAACTACCTGTGGGCGGAGGAAATCCTGGGCATCCTGCTCAACATTGTGGGCTCCACGCTGATTGTCACCTGGTTGGCCACCCTGGTCTCACACTTAATCCTGCGACGCCGCGCCCACCGCAACGGCGAACCCTGGCCCTACTCCGCACGACTGTTCCCCTGGACCAACGTGCTGGCACTGGTGGTGGTGGCAACCATCATCGGCCTGGGTCTGACCGTGGCGGACGTCCGATTCCAGATCCTGGCCACCACGGCCCTCGTGGTGGTCCTCATGGTCATCGGCGCACTGATCTCCCGACGCCGCGGCCGCAGCTCCCTGGTGGAAACCACCCGCGATTCCCAGGCGAGCACACCGGCGCCCTGACTGGCGCGCACAACCCCAGCGGCCGTCGTCGTGCGTGGGACCGTTGCCTCACATGGCAACCATCCCACCCACGACGGCGGCCGTTTGCTCACCCTGCGTACTGTTGAACCATGCGCACACTGATCTCTTTGATTCTGAACATCATCTGGTTGGTCACGGCAGGGTGGCTGCTGTTCCTGGGCTACGTGCTGGCGGGAATCGTGGCCTGCATCTTCATTGTGACCATTCCGTTTGGGCTGGCATCCTTCCGGATCGCAGGATTCGTTCTGTGGCCCTTTGGCCGTGAGGTGATCGCAGTCGGCCGTCCCAGCGGGCTGAGCACCGTGGGCAACGTGATCTGGTTTGTGGTGGCCGGCCTGTGGTTGGCCATCGGTCACGTGCTGACCGCCGTGGCACAAGCCATCACCATCATTGGACTGCCCCTGGCATGGGCAAACCTCAAGCTCATCCCGGTGACCTGCTTCCCGTTCGGCAAGCAGGTGGTCTCCTCCTCGGATGCCCGGGCACAGATGTTGCCCATGGCTCGCGTCTGAGCCGCACGCTCTGAACTGACAACACGCTTCTGGCCGCTTCCACGTGCCTGGAAGCGGCCAAAAGCGTGTTCGGGAAGAAGCTGATACCGCACTGAGGTCAGACATGACTGTGGGGTGCTCGGATCCACCTCCGAACACCCCACACCAGGGTCAATGACTGACCCGGCTGGATCTGTCAGTGCGACACGGACGGGTGCGCTGACAGATCCACCTCTATGACATCACCTCAGTGATGCCCACGCGTTTGCGACGCGGTGACTCAGCGACGGTTGTTGCGGCCGTCCAAGTCGTTGCGGCCATCGGCGTCGCCGTCGTTGACGACCTCAACCTCTTCGCGGGCGACCTCGGTCTGGACGCGCTCCTGGTCCTGAACAACGTTCTTGTCCAGGCCCACGCGCTCCTTGGCAACAACTTCCTTGTCCACCACGGGGCGCTCTTCGGTCAGGGTGACCTCAACGTCCTCTTCACCCAGGGAAGCGCCGTCGTGAGCTTGGCCCTCGCCGATGGGCTCGCGGACGATCTCGACCTCTTCGCGCTCGACCGGCACGGTGATGGTCTCGTGCTCGGTCACAACGCGCTTGCGCAGACGGGCGCGGCCGGTCTGGACGCGCTCGGTGCCCACGTTGACCTGCTCCTCGTGGCGGACCACGGAGTTGCCGTCAACATCGGTGCGGCCATCGACGTCGCGGTTGCCCACGTTGGCGTCACGGTTGTCACGGGGGGAGCCTTCCAGGCCGTACTGGCCCTGGTCGCCCTCACGGGTGTACTCGCCGCGCTCGTCCGGGTACTGGCCGCGGTTGGCGTCGTCGTGGCGACGCTGTGCGCGGTCATCGCCCACGTTGCGGTCCTGGCGGGCGCCTGCCACGCCACCGGCGGCACCTGCGGTGCGGGCGGCGTCGTTGTTGCCGGAGCCGTTCAGGCCGTAGTAGCGGTAGAGCTCGTCTTCCTGGCGCTCGTCGATGTGTGCATCGGCATTCAGGTTCGGGGCGTCCTTGATGAAGTCCTTGGTGTACGGAACGTGGATCTCTCCGTTGTTCACGCGAGCCTGATCCAGGGGGACAAAGGTCTCGTTGGTGCCGAACAGGCCGGTGTTGACGGTGACCCAGTTGGGCTCGCCCGAGGCGTCGTCCAGGTAAAGCTGTGCGACGCCGCCAACCTTGCTGCCGTCCTGGTCGTAGACGGTTCCGTTCTCGAGCTCTTCGATGTTGAAGGTGGCCATGATGACTCCTGATTCGTTGCTCGGACCCGCACTCAGCCCAGAGCGCGGGTGAGGTGTGCGAGCCACCCCACAAACCCAAGAGGTGACCGCAAACACTCAGACTGCTGTGCAATCCATCAGTAAACGTAGCTGTTACCCACGCCATAAGTCACCTCGAAAGGTAAGCCTGGTTGCAGTTTTTTGGAAGCACACTGCTGATTGTCAGGCAACTACCAGGGACGCCTCGCGTGATCGCTGGTATCGCGCGCGTCACATAACGCGATATTTGACGCAGATCACCCCCCAGATTCATGCTTACCCGGCAATCGACCGGCAACAGTTGCCCAAGTCGGCTCGTCATCATGCGTCACAGGAGAGCAATCCCTGTCACACGGATGCCGAGTCCCACCCGCGGTCCGCACGTCCCGGTCAGGTCTTGGAAGCAAAGGAAGTTCCATGTCCTCAACAGCGGCCTCGCCCCAGGCTGGAACCCCGCAAAAGACCCCGCGCAAAGCAGCGCTGGCGGCCTGGGTCGGATCGGCACTCGAGTACTACGACTTCGCGGTCTACGGCACCGCCGCCGCTCTGGTGATCAACCACCTCTTCTTCCCCAAGGACGCTTCACCCGGTGTTGCCATCCTGCTGTCCATGTCGACCGTGGGCATCGCCTACGTCGTACGCCCCTTGGGGGCTCTGATCATGGGTCCGCTGGGCGATCGATACGGACGTCGATTCGTGATGATGCTGACCCTGTTCATGATGGGCGGCGCAACGTTCCTGGTGGGCTGCCTGCCGACTTACGACCAGGTGGGGCTGCTCGCACCCGCCCTGTTGGTGCTGTGCCGCGTTATCCAAGGCCTGTCCGCATCGGGGAACAGGCCTCCGCGATCTCCGTATCCCTTGAACACGCAACGGAACGGCACCGCGCCCTGACCACCAGCTGGACGCTGCAGGGCACCCAGTTCGGCACCCTGTTGGCCACCGCGGTGTTCATCCCCTTCACCTCGATCCTGACGGAGGAGCAGCTGTTCTCCTGGGGCTGGCGTATCCCGTTCTGGATGTCCGCCCTGGTGGTGGTGGCCGCCTACATCATCCGCCGGACCCTGGAGGAACCGCCGCAGTTCAAGGAAGTCGTGGAGCACAAGGACCAGGCCACTCCTTTGGGGCACCTGATCCGCTTCCACAAGGCCGCCGTCATCCGCATCGCCTGCGCGGCCATGATCAACACCGTTCTGATCGTGTTCCAGGTCTGGGCGCTGTCCTACGGAACCTCCGTGGTGGGCATGGACCGCTCCACTATGCTGCTCGTGGCCGTACTGGCCAACGGCGTGGCCCTCGGCGCGATCCCGCTGGCCGCGATGGTGGCCGACCGGATCGGTCGCCGTCCGGTGTTCATCGCCGGGGCGATCGGGTCCGCAATCATGACCTACCCGTACCTGGGGGCCGTGTCCTCCGGCAACTGGACCCTGATCTTCGTCCTGGGCGCGGTGATGGCGGGCTTCTTCTACTCGATGGCCAACGGCGTCTGGCCGTCGTTCTACGCGGAGATGTTCCCCACCCGGGTTCGCGTCACCGGGTTGGCGCTCGGCACCCAGATCGGTTTCGCACTTTCGGGCGGCTTCGCCCCTCCGCTGGCCTCCTACTTCGCGGGTGAAGACGGCACCAATTGGGTGGCCGTGGCCATCATGGTCTCCTGCGCCTGCGTGCTGGCCGGCGTCGCCGCGCTCACGGCCACGGAGACCAAGAACCGCACGCTCGACGACATCGACAATCTGCACACCTCGCGTACCGAGGCACTGGTGCTTGGGGACCTGACCGTCAAGCGCTGACGGACCGGTCGAGGCGTCGCCCGATAGTGGCGAACGCCTCGACCAGTTCGTCGGGGTACACCTCCGAGAGGTCGGCGTCGAAGGTGATGAACAGGCCGGTGACCCCGGCCCAGGACCAACCACCAATGGTCAATCGGCATTGTTGGGCATCGACGGGGCTCACCACGGAACCTCCGGGCGCCCACCGAGCCACAACACCTGCCGGGAGGTCGACGGTGGCGGACCCGACGCACTGCCACTGACCGGCGGTGTCCCCACGGTCGGGGTTCTGCACCACCAACCGCGTCAGATCCTCCTGCGTCAGGGCATGCCGGGCGAATGGCCTCCCCATCGACGACTTCGACCGGAGGCGGTCAACCCTGTAGGTGTGCCACGAGTTGTCCCTGTGCTGCCGGGCGATCAAGTACCAGCGCCCGGCCCACACCACCAGGTGGTGCGGTTCGACCTCCACCGGGAGCGAGGGCCCGGCGTCGCGCCTGGAATCCTCGGGTTCCCGCGGATCCGCGTAGGTGAACCGCAAAGTTCTGGACCGGCGGATCGCGGAACCGACGATCTGCAGAGTCTCCACGTCCAGTGGCGGGGCGGAGAACTCCCAGTAGTTGCGAAGACTCGTGACCTCAAAGGCTTCACTCGCTGCACGCAGACGGGCCGGCATCACCTTTCTCATGGTCGACAACGCCCGGGTGACAGCGTCATCGATCCCGCTGACCGTGGCAGGGGCCGTCTGCAGCGCCAAAGCGATGGCAATCGCCTGGTCGTCGTCGAGAACAAGCGGGGGCAACTTGGCACCGTGACCGAGGCGGTATCCGCCGCCGGGGCCCTTGAGGGCGTTGACGGGGTAACCGAGCTGTCGCAGCGTGTCGATGTCCCGTCGCAACGTTCGGGATGACACCCCCAGCCGGTCGGCGAGCTCGCCGCCGGGCCACTCCACGCGGGCTTCGAGCAGAGACAGCAGACGCAGGATGCGGGCAGAGGTGTCGGCCATGGTCGAAGACTGCCAGACAAAGCGGTCAGTCCGTGACCGCCACCGGTGTGACCGTGAGGCCATGACAACAACAACACCCCATTCAGTTCCATCCGACCAACAGACCGTTTCGGGCCGCGCGGCCGCGCTGGCGCTCGTGGTCGTGCTGTTCGCCTCCTTCATGGATCTCCTCGACGTCACGATCGTCACCGTCGCCGCACCCGAGATCGCCACTGACCTCGGCGCCTCACAGGCACAGCTGCAGTGGATGCTCGCGGCCTACACACTTGCACTCGGGTCTGGTCTCATCACGGGTGGCCGGGTCGGTGACGACTACGGCCGCCGCAAGGTGTTCCTGCTGTCGCTGTCAGGATTCGCCCTGGCCTCGGCGGCCTGTGCGCTCGCGCCCTCGGCCGGTGTCCTGATCGCGGTACGTGCCATCCAGGGGCTCACCGGCGGCTTCATGGTTCCGCAGGTCTTCGGCATCATCCGGTCCTCGTTCGACCCCGCCGCGATGGCCAAGGCTTTCGGCGCCTACGGAGCGGTGCAGGGCCTGGCGTCCGTGGCCGGTCCTCTCATCGGTGGGGCCCTGGTCGATGCGGACCTCTGGGGGCTGGGCTGGCGCACCATCTTCTGGATCAACGTCCCCGTCGCCGTGGTCGCGCTCCTTGTGGGGTTACGCGTCCTTCCGGAGTCCAAGGGAGCCACCCGAGAGCAACTGGACCTGACCGGGGCAGTCCTGGCCGCCTTGGGAGTGGTGCTCGTTCTCCTGCCCTTGGTTCAAGGGCGGGACTGGGGTTGGCCGATCTGGGGTTGGGCCCTGTGCGCGGGCGGAATCGGCATCCTGGGAATCTTCTTGACCTATGAACGATCCGTGGCCCGAAGCGGCGGTCAACCTGTGCTGGACCCGGCTTTGCTCAGGGTCCGGCCCTTCGCTGCCGGTCTTGTTGCCGCATCGCTGTTCTTCGGCGGGCTGGCCTCGTTCTTCCTGATGCTGTCGATCTACCTGCAGGCCGGGACCGGTCGCTCGGCCTGGGAAACCGGGTTGGTGATTCTCCCGTACGCCGTCGGATCCATGGTGACCTCCGGAGCCGGTGTGCCCCTCGCGAGCAAGGCCGGGCGGACCTTGATCATCAGCGGCTCCCTGATCCTGGCTGTGTCCCAGGGTCTGTTGTGGTGGCTTCTTCACGACGGCGGCACGCCGGGGTACTGGGCACTGGCCGGTGTCATGTTCATCGGTGGACTCGGGCTGGGTCTGGGGGCACCCATCCTGGTCAGCGTGGTCCTTGCCGGCGTACCGGGCAGACACGCCAGTGCCGCCGGCGGAGCACTGGCCACGGTCAACCAGATCGGTGGGTCCGTCGGCGTCGCACTGCTGGGAACGGTCTTTTTCGCCGCGCTCACACCCGCCGGCACCACCGCTTCGCAGTCGTCTCCGGGTGAGTTGTTCGGTCATGCGCTCGCACAGGTCATGCCGTGGCAGATGGCCATCTACGTCTTGGCTGCAGTGATGATGCTCGCCCTGCCCAGGACGGTGGGCACTCACGGAGAGTGAAGAGTCGAGTCGCCATGCTGGACCACATCTATGCTGACGCACATGAACGCAGACCAGACTCTCGAGCCGGCCCCCGCACAGACTCATGTCCTGGCCGCTGTGCAGGCCCATGACGCGCTTCCCGAAACCCGCCTCCTGGATGGCGAGCCGTCGACGGTCGTCGCGCTCTCCCGTGTGCTGGCCTGCACCCCGGAACGTGCCTGGGAACTGTTGACCACACCCGAGGGTTTGGCTGCCTGGTCCCCGTGCGTTCCGGACCGCCCGTTGGACTCCCTCGGCCCGGCGCTGCTCAAGGAGAACCCTGAGGACGACGCCGTCGACGGAACCGTCGAGGTCGCAGAGTCCCCCGCGCGGTTGGTCCAACGCTGGGGGCCGGAGCACCTTGACTGGCGGCTGGCCCCTATGGATCAGGGCACGCAGCTGGACCCGGTCATGCACTGCATCTCCGATGAGATGGCGGCGGCCTGCGGCGCCGGCTGGCACGTGTGTCTTGCCGTCCTGGAAGTGCTGGCCCGCGGCGAGAACGCCGAACGGGTGGTGGGGTACGACGCCTTCGCCTACGGCTGGGAGGGCATGAATGCCTCCTACGGCGCAGCCCTGGGGCAGTCGGCATGAGCGGGCGCGGAGCCACTCCCGGCCGGGCCGCTGCGATCGCCCAGGCCACGGGCGTCGCATGGGACGAATGGGCAGAAGTCCTGGACTCGGCGGGTGGGGTGGACCTGCCCCACAAGACACTGGCCGAGACCGCGTACGCAGCCATGCCGTTGTCGGTGGAGAACGCCGGGTGGTGGGCACAGTCCGTGGCCGTGGCCTACGAGCAGTGGATCGGGCGCCGCGTGCCGGGCCAGGCGCACGACGGCACGTTCCAGGTCTCGGCCACCAGAACCGTCCCCGGGAGCATGGAGGAGGTCTTCGACCGCTGGTGCCGGCTGGTCGGGGAACCGGCCGAGCTCGACGGGCTCGCCGTCACGGACGGTCCGCGGACCTCGGGCACGGACAAGCGCCTGCACTGGGGCGTGACTCTGGCCGACGGGAGCCGAGGCAACGTGGACGTCAGCCCCAAAGGCGCGGACAAGGTTCTGGTGGCCGCGTCCCAGGTCAACCTGAGTAACCCTGACGAGGTGGAGCGCTGGCGCTCCGTGTGGAAGCAACAGCTCAAACACCTCTGACCGGCAGTCGCTGCTACCCCCGCTGCCCACCGACCGCCCCTCACTCCCGAGTGTCTGAGTTCAACCGTTCGGCAGGCCTGAAAACGGCCGAACTCAGACACTCGGCAGCAATTGGACCGGGCTGGGGAGGCCGGCTCAGCGCCGGAGCCAGACCGTGGTCTCCCCCGGCAAGGCGTGACCTTCCAGGGGCTGACTGCTGATCACGACGTCGCCGCCCTCCGGCAGCTGCACCGGCTCTGTTCCAAAGTTGGTCACCGACTCCCAACCACCGGGGCGCACCAGGTGCACCACGTCGCCGCCGTTGAGCGCACCCCACTCCAGCTCCTCGGCTGACTGGAGCTCACGGCGTGCAGCCAGCGCGGACCGGTAGAGGTTCAGAGTTGACTCCTGGTCCCCGGACTCCACATCCACGGCGTGCTCCGCAAACCATCCCGGCTGCGGCAGATGTGCTCGGCCACCAAAGCCGTAATCGTCCGCCGACTTCTCCCACGGCAACGGCACCCGGCACCCGTCCCTGCCTTGATCCTTGCCGGGATTCCGGAAGAACGAGGGGTCCTGGCGTTCGTCATCGTTGATCTCCACGACTTCGTACAACCCCAGCTCGGAGCCCTGGTAGATGTACGCAGATCCGGGCAGGGCCAAAACCAGCAGTTCAGCGGCCCGTGCGCGGCGCAGTCCGCGAGCGCGATCCAGCAGGTCCTCCGGGGAGCCCAGCAGCAGCCACTTCTTGGCGGCCACGCTCAGGTCGGTGCCACCGGAGGGCGTCAACGGACGTTCGTCGAGTCGTTCCAACAGCGCGTCCAGGTCCAGGCCGTAGCGGGTGGGGTGACGCACGACATCGTGATTGGACAGCACCCATGTGCTCGATGCCCCGCTGCGCCGGGCCTCGTCCAGGTTCTTGGTGACGGCCGTTCGGAAGTTCTCCGCGGTGAATGGGACCTCCAGCAGGTCAAAGCTGAAGGCCTGCCCCAGCCCGTCCGGGCTGGCGTAACGGGCCAACCGGTCCGGATGCACCCAGGCCTCCGCCACTGCGGTGCGTGGGGGATCGTATTCGTTAAATGCCGCCCGCCACTCGGCGTAGATCTCATGCACCTCGTCGCGGTCCCAAAAGGGGTGAGCGCCGAACTCCTGGAACTCGTTGGGCAGCGCGTGGGTGTCCACCAGCTCCTCACCCAGGTCCTTGGCCAGGGCATGGGCGACGTCAATCCGGAAACCGTCCACTCCCCGGTCCGCCCAGAACCGGATGGTGGCCAGAAACTCCTGATGGACATCCGGGTGGTCCCAGTTCCAGTCGGGCTGTTCACTGGCAAAGATGTGCATGTACCACTGACCAGGGGTGCCATCGGGTTCGCTCACCCGCGTCCAGGCAGGCCCACCGAACAAGGACTGCCAATCGGACGGCGGCAGCTGGCCGTGCTCCCCCTTGCCCTCACGGAAGATGTATCGCTCACGTTCCGGTGAGCCCGGTCCTGCCGCCAGCGCTTCCTGGAACCACCGGTGCAGGTTGGAGCTGTGGTTGGGCACGATGTCCACCACCACCTTGATCCGGTGATCGTGCAGGGCAGCCACCATGGCATCAAAGTCTTCGAGGGTGCCCAGGCGGGGGTCAACGTTGCGGTAGTCGTCGACGTCGTAGCCACCGTCCGCCAACTGGGACGGGTAGAAGGGGCTCAGCCACACCGCGTCCACTCCGAGCTCTGCCAGGTAGTCCGCCTTGGCAGTCACGCCCTGGATGTCACCCAGCCCGTCCCCGTTGGCGTCGTGGAAGCTGCGGGGATAGATCTGGTACACCACCGCCTGACGCCACCAGTCCTTGCTGTTGAACAGCTCAGCGCGGGCGTGCTGCTCAGTCTGGCCGGACAGCTCAGTGTGGTCGGACTGCTCTGGACGGTCGGATTGGATCTGACCAGCCTGTTCGGCTGCGGCAGACGTTGCATCGGGTGCAGTCACAGGTGAGCTCCTCATGTGTGGTGGCAATTCACGACGACGACGCCCCGAAGACTTCGGGGTGTCCCACCAGGCTATGGGGCAGATACACGCAGGTGCCAGCCGTGACAGTGTGCAGCCGCGGCGCAGGTGATCCCGATTACACAACCCCCTGGCGTTCGAACCTGCATAGACAGTAGGCTGTTTATCGGGTTGTTGATGGTGCGCCCGCTTGAAGGTCCACCATCTTGGACCCCGGGACACAGGAAAGCTCAAGCGTTGCCGGCCAATCACCGTCCATGCACGACGAAAGGCCGACACGATGAACAAGAAGCAGCTCCGTTTGGCACCGATCGCACTGGCAGCAGGCCTCGGCCTGGCTCTGGCCGGTTGCGACAACGGCACAGACACCACCACCGACACCGAAACCACTGCACCTGCCGAGCAGTCCCCTGAGCAGACCCAGGAGGGCACCACTCAGGAAGGCACCCAGGGCACCCAGGAAGGTACTGAGGGCACTCAAGACGACCAGATGGGTCAGACGCCGGCCCCCGGTGAAGGTGGCGTTCCCGGCCGTGAGGCCGGACAGGGTGAGGGCACTGACGGCGGCGCTGGTGGCACCGGCGACGGCGTGGGGGAGGACACCGGCACAGGCAACGACGCTGAAGGCGATGCAGCCAACAACTGATTCACCTCGCACGTGAACGGGGCCGGGACGAACATCAAGTTCGCCCCGGCCCCGTTGTTTATGCCAGCGCACGACCTACCGAGCATGACCGTGTGTGCATGACCTCCTGCGCTTGGCGTACTGAGCACAGCTGCCCGTCTACTGACCAGAACGAACTCCACCGGTCAGGACACGGAGGTCACCACCCGACGTCAGCCGCCGTACGGAGGAATGGTGATGGACTCTCCGGCCACAATCACGTCCCGGGAGGACAGATCGGAGTTGGCGTTGACGATCTCATCCACGGAAACCCCGGAGCGTTCCGCAATGGACCCCAGGGTGTCCCCGGCCTGCACAGTGTAGTCACCAGCAGGAATGGACCCGCCGGCAGAGCCACCCACACCGTTGGAACCTGCACTACCGTTGGAACCTGCAGCGTCATTGCTGCCACCTGCGCCGCTGGAGTCACCGCCGGCAGCAGCATCCGTGGTGCCTGTGCCCTCAGAACCGGTACCTGCGGAGCCGTCCGATCCAGCTGACCCGTCAGCGCCGGAACCCTCAGCACCGGTGCCTGCCGCACCTGCACCGTCAGCGCCAGAGCCATCAGTCCCAGAGCCGTCAGCTCCCGCGCCACCGGTGGCTCCATCCGTTGCGCCGTTGGTCATCTCAGCACTTGCACCGTCAGTTGCGTTACCCGTGGCGCCATCAGTTGCCGAGCCACCGGTCGCACCGTTCGTCGCACCATCGGTGGCGCCGGTGGTGGCTTCTGCCGTTGCTGTGGTTTCGGTGGCTGTGGCATCACCGCTGGCGTCGTCGTTGCCGCCGCAACCGGCCAGAGCCAGACCCAGGCCTGCCGCCAGGGCAATCGGTGCGAGTCGAAGGGTTTTGCGTTCCATGGTCTCGACCTTTCGTCGTGGGATTCCACCGATTCGTGTCACCGCGGCCCCTGACCCCTGCATGACGAACCGGCTCTGGACTGCCGTCCTCGGCCCACCCTAGATGTCATGTGCAAATATGACGCGCACCACAGTTGAACGGAGATGGTGTGTCTTCTGAGGCAACCTTGCTGGTCAACGGCTCGCGGACGGGCATACGGTCAAGGTATGACCACAGCCGCCGAGCGTTCCGACCTCCCCTCAGCCACCACAGACCTCCACGGAACCGTGACGGTTCACGGGCATGCCGCAGCCGTTGACGTGGCGCAGGATCCACAAACTTTCTCCAATGCGGTCTCCCGCCACCTGCAGGTCCCGAACGGTCTGGACGGTGCCGAGCACCAGCGCTACAGGTCTTTGATCGAGCGCTACTTCACCCCGGAGGCCATGGCTGAGTTCGAACCGGTGTGCAGGGCCACCGCGCAGCGCATTGCCGCGGAATTGCCCCTGGGCGAATCCGTGGACGCGGTGGAGGCGCTGGGCATGAGGTTCGCCGTGGAGGCCCAGTCGGCCTGGTTGGGCTGGCCGCCCGGCCTTGCTGACACCTTGGTGGCGTGGGTCCGGGAGAACCAGGCCGCCACCCGCTCCGGGGACCCCACCCGCACCAAGACGGTGGCACAGGATTTTGACCGCATCATCCACGGTTTGATCCAGCCCCGCCGGGATTCGGACGGCACCGCGGACGTCACGGATCAGCTCATTCACGACGACGCCGCAGGTCACCTCTCTGATGAACAGATCGTGTCCATTCTGCGCAACTGGACGGGTGGTGACCTGGCCTCCATTGCGCAGTGCACCGGAGTGATCCTGCATCACCTGGCCCGCAACCCCCGGATCAGTCAGCGCATCACCCAGGGAGCATCAGATGCAGAGGTGGACGCCATCCTGGAGGAGTTCCTGCGGATCGATGACCCGTTCGTCTTCAACCGGCGGGTGGCCACGCGCAAGACTGAGATTGCCGGGTGCCCGGTGGAAGCCGGACAACGAGTGGTCATCAACTGGGCGGATGCCAACCGTGACGCCCGAGTCTTTGCCGACCCGGATGCCTTTGACCCCCACGGCAATGCTGAGGCCAATCTGGTCTACGGGATAGGTCCGCACGTCTGCCCGGGACGTCCGCTGGCCCGCCTTGAACTGCGCGAATTGACGCGTGCGGTCCTGGCCGCGGGAACTCCCGAACCAGCTGGGGAATCCGTCCGGGAGGAGCCACCCATGGGTGGTTTCCGCACTGTTCCGGTGATCCTGCGCTGAGACAATCCAGCTGACAGGCCTCACGTGAGGGGCATCAGCGGGAGCCGTGTTCCAGCACGATGATGGCCACCTGCACCCGGTTGGTCACATCCAACTTGGTGAAGATCCTGGCCACGTGCGTTTTGACCGTGGTGATGGACAGGAACATCTCCTCGGCAATCTCCGTGTTGGTCAGCCCACGCGCCACGGCATCGGCAATCTCGCGTTCACGGTCACTGAGAACATCCAGCGGGTTGGGTCCCGCAGGGGCGTTAGTCGTCGTGCTCTCCGGGGTGGCCAAGGCGGCCAGTGCGGATGGGGCGGCAGCTGACCCCGGTTCCCCTGCACCGGGAGCTTCCACACCGGGGCGCCGGCCGTGTGCAGTGGCCACAGCGATCAGGCGGGAGAGCACCGACGGCGAAACACTCGAGGTCCCCGCGGCCGCATCCTGCACCGCCTGAACCAGCTGACGCGGAGGGGTGTCCTTCAACAGGAAACCCACGGCCCCGGACTCCAAGGCATCCAGGATGAAAGCATCCGTGTCAAAAGCGGTGAGCATCAGCACCTGCGGCGGCTGTTCCAAGGCGCGCACGCCCCGGCAGCCTTCAATACCGTCAGCCCCTGGCATACGAATGTCCATCAGCACCACATCCGGCTGCAACGCCTGGACCTGCTGGAGCGCCTCATGACCGTTGCCGGCCTCCCCCACCACGGTGATGTTCTCCGCACCATCCAGGATCAGGCGCAGACCGGCCCGCATGAGGACCTCGTCATCCACCAGCAACACACGAATCTGTCCGGCGGAGTCCTCCGGAGAGTTCATGGCGGAGTTGTGGGTGGGCTCGGGATTCTGGCCCGGGTGGTTCAGTTGCGGCATGGGACGGTGGCCTCCAGTCGGAAAGCATCCTGGGATGTGGTGGTTCTGACGTTACCGCCCAGGGCGCGGGCACGTTCATCCAAACCGATCAAGCCGAAACCAGAGCTCTGCCCCATGGCCTTGGCCCGGCCCTTGGGAGCCGTCAGCGGGTTGGTCACGGTCAATTCCACCTGATCTTCCGTACCACCCCACTTGATGTCCACGGGGGCACCCGGAGCATGCTTGACCGCATTGGTCAGCGCCTCCTGCACCATGCGGTACAAGGTCCTGGAGGTGGTGTCCGGGAGCTGCTCCAGCCCGGACCGCTGCACGGTGTTGGTCACCTGGACACCGGTGGCCCGCACCTGTGCCAGGAGGCTGTCCACCTGGGTCAGATCAGGTTCCGGACGAGTGTCCGTGGGGTCCTCCCGCAGCACATCCAAGACGGTGCGCAGTTCAGCCGAAGCAGTGGAGGCGGTCTGCTGCACCAGACGAGCCGTGGAACGCACGGTCTCGGGGTCAAGGTCATCCCGGTAGTCCAGGGCACCCGCGTAGGTGCTGATCAGGGCAAGGCGGTGGGAGAGGGTGTCGTGCATTTCCCGGGCAATACGGGTCCGCTCCTCCGCACGGGTCTTCTCTGCCCGGGCTTGCTCGGCGCGGATCACGGCCTGCGCTTCCCGGTGGGCGGTGGCTGCCTCCGATCGCAACGCCCGGATCTGCCGGCGTCTGCTCCACCGCAGAAGGCCGATCACCATGGGCAGTGCCGTCATAGCCATGGACAGCGCCCCCACCATCAGCGCCTGCCAGATGTCCGTCTGCACCGGGAACACAAAAAAACTGGTCATCACGGAGATCAACGCAACCGGTGGAATCCAGTAGAGCCATTTGCGGATCCCGCGTGAGCTGATGGAGATCACCGCAATGAACCAGGCCAGGGACGCCGCGGAGGAAAAGGCCACCATCAGCCCGATCACCAGCGCCACCACCAGGGCGGAGGTAGGCTCCTTCAGCTGCGGTGTCCCGGGATCGTGCCCGGCCTCCAACACCTGGGACTCCGGGGCCCGGCGCAACGCAAACGGCAACAGGGCCACCGCCACCAGGCCCACACCCACGTCAACGATGGTCATCACCAGCAGCTGGCTGTCCGTGAACGGGAAGTCCGCCATGTCTGCGGAACCGCTTTGCAGCGCCAGACTGGCCACACCGTAGACCAGCAGGGCGCCCAAGGGACCCAGTACAAAGGCCAACGCGGTCAGAGCGGTCACCAACCATCGCCTGCCGGTGCCACCGGCAGGCATGCCGGCCGCGGGTATTCCCACGGACGCTACGTGGGCAACGTCAGGGCCCGGGTGGGCATCCTCTGGGAGCGGGTCCACCTGAGGATCCGGGGTCACCGCGGGCTCTTGCCACGGTGCAGGCTTCACAGCTGCTGATTTCATGCGTTCAGATTAAGCGTGCGCTGTAACCAGTGGCGTCCTCCCCAAGCAGGATGCCGGGGCGCCGTAAGCATGATTCGTGCCAGTGGTGGGCAATGATGAATGGTCGGCCGTTCTGCCAGTCGGGGCGGCGGCATTCCACACAGCGTCAGCTGCGTTCCTCAAGGCCAGCGGGGTTCCTAAGGGGGCCTAGCCTCGCGCCACCCTGAGGGCGGAGCGAATCATGGGAATCTGCAGGGGCAGACGGGCCCAGGCCACGGCTTGTTTGCGCATCGGCTTGTGGGACCAGTCTTTGATCATCTTGAAATGGCTCGGCCACAACGCCACAAACAGTCCGGCAGCCGCCACACCGCCCACCTTCCTGGTGGCTGGTGCGGTCAACAACCCCGCGACCGCCAGCTCCACAAACCCGGAACCCACACTCCACGCCCGGGCCGGTCCGGGCATGACGGATGGAATCAAGGAATCGTAGATCTGCGGGCGCACCAGGTGAATCACACCCGTGACCGTCAGCGCCCCCGCCATGCGTCGAGCCGTACGTTGGGTGGCAACCTCAGAGGATTTATCAGTCATCTGATCAATTCTGTCATCCCGGGTAGGGCAACCTGGTGCCGGTTGCGGCCTCGGCAAACTGCCATAACGCATCCGCCACCTCCGGGGTGGAGGCCCACGCTGATCTCCCCACCAACGACGGCGGCCCCTTCAGTTCGCCACGCCCGCTGGGTCCCACGTAACTGCACTCGGGCAGATCCGCCGTGGCCGCCACCAGGATGTTCTGCGCACCATCGGAGGCGGACTGACCACCAAAGTTGGAGGCGAAACCCACCAGCCCGTTGATCACCTTCCAGGGCGTCTGGTTCTGCATGTTGGTGTGCGCCCAACCGGGGTGGGCCAGCTGAACGGCGGGGCGAGCGGCGTCGTCGTGAATAGCTGCACAGAGGCGCCGGGACAAACCCAGGCCCCACAGCATTCCCGCCAGTTTGGACTGGCCGTAACCGTTCTGGAAGGAGAACTTGCGGTTCCGGAAGTGGGGGTCCGTGAAGTCCATGTGAGTCCACCGGTGGGCACCGGAGCCCACAATCACCACACGCTCCGTGACCTGGTGAAGGATCAGGTTGGTGAAGGCAAAGGGGCCCAGGGTGTTGGTCCCGAGCATCAGTTCAAAACCGTCTGCGGTCTCCCGGCGTGCACCGGAAACCGTTCCGGCGTTGTTGACCAGCACGTCCACGGGCTCATCCAGCGCCTCAGCTGCAGCCCTCACCGAGGACAAATCAGCAAGGTCCACCTGCAGGAAACGGGCATTGCTCAAGGCTGCTGCTGCGTCGCGACCCCGTTCGGTATGGCGAGCGGCAACGATCACCCGGGCCCCGGCGGCAGCGGCAGCCGTTGCCACCTCCCTGCCCAGACCATTGGTGGCGCCCGTGACCAACCACGTCCGTCCCACTTGATCCGGCAAGGTCAACGGAGGCAGAACGGTACGCACGGTCATTGATTATGGCCGATCCGGCACTGATTCAGCGACCCCAGACAGCACGCAGGACCGCCAGTGAATCCTCGGCCATCTCAGCGGTGGAACCCACCGGGGCAACAATCAACTCATCGGCCTGCGAGCGCTTGGCAAAGTCCTCCAGGTATGACTTCACCTGCTGGCCATCACCCACAGCCGTGTACTTGAGCATGTGCAGAATCTGCTGCCCCGCAGCCGAGTGCATGACCAAGTCCAGTTCTTGCTCCGTCAGCTCACGACCGCGGCCGGCCATGAGCTTGACCCGGTTGCGGCGGTACCACTCGTTCTCGGCCACGGAGACGTTGGGGTCATCGTGGGCCACCACGTTGACGGCCGCCATCATGTAGGGCTCAGCCAGCTGATCTGATGGCTCGAACTCGGAGCGGTACACGGCCGCGGCCTGCTCCAAGGCGTCCGGGGCAAAGTGAGAGGCGAATGCGTAGGGCAGGCCGTAGGCCGCGGCCAGGCGAGCACCGAACAGGGAGGAGCCCAGGATGTAGAGCGGCACGTTGGTCCCGGCACCCGGAACCGCACGGATTCCCGGGATCACCGAGTTGTCCTGCAGGTATCCGCGCAGTTCCTTCACGTCCTGGGGGAACTCCTCGGCCGCACGCGGGTCACGCCGCATGGCACGCACGGCCACCTGATCCGTACCCGGGGCGCGCCCCAGCCCCAGGTCGATCCGGTTGGGGTGCAGCTCCGCCAAGGTGCCGAACTGCTCTGCAATGGTCAACGGAGAGTGGTTGGGCAGCATCACACCACCGGAGCCCAGTCGGATGGATTCCGTCTGGGCGGCAATGTGCGCAATCAACACCGCCGGTGCCGCTGAGGCAATGGCACCCATGTTGTGGTGCTCCGTGTACCAAACCCGCGTGTACCCGAGCCGCTCAGCCACCTGCGCCAACTGCACGGACTCCTGGAAGGCCTCTCCCACGGAATGACCTGGGCGGACAGTGGCAAAATCAAGAACGGACAGCGGAAGTGCCATGACAGCAAACCTTTCACGGTGGCGTGACGGAGACGTACCCCGCCGGGTTTCTGCCGGGTACAGCCACTCACCAGCCCGCTAGATTCCCCACGACGACGACGCAGCCTGTGATCTTGCTGTCAGCGAATCCGGCTGGGGCAAGACGCCCTCTTGCCCAGGGGCGCGCCCCGGGCCGGTTTTCAGCTGTGGGAATGTCTGACCGCGTCTGGTGTGCTCAGTCCAGGGGACCGCCGTAAATCTGATCGATCAGGTCCTGGTTGTTGGTCAGAACATGGCGGCGGCGCAACTTCATGGAAGGCGTCAGGGTGCCATCTGTCTCGGAGAAGTCGTGATCCAGGATCCGGAACTCACGGATCTGCTCGGCGCGGGACACGGTGTCATTGGCCGAATTGATGGCTTCCTGAATGGCGGTCTTGACCTTCTCCTGCTCCATGGCCTGGGCCACGTTCATGCTGGAGTCCAGCTCGTGGGCCTCCAACCACCCGGGCAGCGCTTCCTCGTCCAAGGTGATCAAAGCGGCAATGAACGGACGCTTCTCCCCCACCGCAATGCACTGGGAAACCAGCGGGTGAGCCCGGACCTGGTCCTCCAAAACCACCGGGCTGACGTTCTTGCCGCCGGCAGTCACAATCAGCTCCTTGATGCGTCCGGTGATGCGCAGGTAGCCGTCCTCATCCAGGCTGCCCAGGTCCCCGGTGCGGAACCAACCGTCCTCGTCAAAAGTCTCCTGGGTCTTCTCCGGGTTCTGCCAGTACCCGTTCATCACGCAGATGCCTTTGGCAAGGACTTCACCGTCGTCGGAAATCTTGACCGAGTTGCCCGGCAGCGGGGTGCCCACGGAACCGATCTTGATCTTCTTGACGGTGTTCACGGTGATGGGTGCGGTGGTTTCGGTCAGTCCGTAGCCCTCCAGCACCAGCAGGCCGATGCCGTGGAAGAAATGCCCCAGACGCTCACCCAGTGGCCCACCACCGGAAACGGCGTACTCCACCCGGCCACCCATGGCGGAGCGCAGCTTTCCGTAAACCAGCTTGTCAAACAGCTTGTGCTGCAGCTTCAAGGCCAACGGGACCTTGCCCGCCTCATCAGCACGGGACCATTCGATGGCCACATTGGCTGCCCGGTTGAAGATTTTGCCCTTGCCCTCCCCCTCAGCCTTCTGCTGGGCGGAGTTGAACACCTTCTCGAACACCCGCGGGACCACCAGCAGGAACGTGGGTTGGAAGGACTTCAGGTCCCCCAGCAGATCCTTGATGTCCGCGGTGTGCGCCACCGTCACACCGGCACCCACGGCCATGACCTCGATGAACCGGGCGAACACGTGAGCCAACGGCAAGAACATGACCGTGCGGGCGCCCTCGTGGACTGGCTCCGGCATGGCTGCAGCAGCGTTGTCCGCCAACTCCACAAAGTTCCCGTGCGTCAGTTCGCAACCCTTGGGCCTGCCGGTGGTGCCGGAGGTGTAGATGATCGTGGCCAGGTCATCCAGGTTGGCCAACTGGCGGCGTCGTTCAATCTCCTCGTCCGCGACGTCCTTGCCACCCTCACGCAAGTGACCCATCCCGCCCTCGTCCAGGCACCAGACGCTGTGGACGGTGGAGAGGTCCTCGTTGTGAGCCGCGCGCTCCCATACCGCCTTGTGCTCCGGGGTTTCCACCACCAGGCCCACGGCCCCTGAATCAGAGAGGTTCCAGGCCAACTGAGTGGCAGCGGAGGACTCATAGACCGGGACCACCACACCACCGGCAAACCAGATGGCAAAGTCCAACAGGGACCACTCCAGGCGATTCTTGGACATCAACGCCACACGGTCACCAGGCTCAACACCTGCTGCCACCAGCCCCTTGGCCAAGGCGACCACATCTGCGGTGACCTCACTGGCCGGGATGTCCACCCACTGATCGGCACCCACCTTCTTGGCGAACAACGAGGGATCGCTGGACTTCCGCGCGTTGCGGACCATCAGATCCGTGATGTTGGTGCTGGATGGGGTCTCCACCAACAGGGGCAGGCTGATCTCACGCAAGGGGGCTCCTTGGAAACAGGGCACTGGCTGACAATTGTCCAACAACGGTAGGCCATTGTGAGGGCGGTCACAAAGCGCCTGGTGGATGCGTCACGCAATCGTGATCCGGGGCGGATGGGCGGGCCCGCTCGTCACCAATCACCGCATACTCAGGTGGACAACTCGACTTGGTGAACCTGTGCATTCGCTGTTAATTTTTGGTCACCGTCCCAAACAGTGAGGTGCACCACAATGTCTTCGCCCAGTACCGACTCCTCGCCGCCCACGGCAGCCCATCAGGTGGCTGTCACGGATGGCAAGCAACAACCCGCCAACAACAACGGCAAACTCTGGCTCTTCCGCATCCTGGGTGTGGTGGCCTTTTTTATCGTCTGGTTCCTCCTGGGAACCACGGACCTTTCCGCAGACGCACGCATCGTGGGCGCCGTCGGGTCCCTCATGGCCATCTGGTGGATGACCGAGGCCATGCCTCTGCCCGTCACCTCCCTGATGCCGATCGTCCTTTTCCCCATCCTCACGGAAATCACCCCCGCGGAGGCCACCACTCCATACGCCAACCCGATCGTCTTCCTGTTCCTGGGTGGCTTCCTGATCGCCATCGCCATGCAGAAGTGGAACCTCCACCGCCGCATCGCGCTGCTCACCCTACGTGCAGTCGGCACGCAGCCGCGCCAGATCATCCTGGGCCTGATGATCGCCACCGCGTTTCTCTCCATGTGGGTCTCCAACACGGCCACCACCCTGATGATGCTGCCCATCGGCCTCAGCGTGCTCACCCTGGTGGTGGAGAACAGCAAGAAGCACGGTAACGCGCAGGACGTGGACACGGATGCCATCACCACTGAGCTGACCGCCACGGAAACCTTGAGCGAGGTCATCGACGACCCCGAGGTCCGCAAGTTCGGTGTTGCCCTGGTGCTCTCCGTCGCATGGGCTGCCACCATCGGCGGCCTGGGCACCCTGCTGGGCAGCCCGCCCAACGCCATCGTGGCCGGTTACATCAGCGAGGAACTGGGCCAGACCGTTGGCTTTGCCCAGTGGATGATGCTGGGTGTGCCGATCGTCGTCGTCTTCATCGGCATCTCCTGGCTGCTGATCACCATGGTTGTTTTCCGGTTCAACCTCAAAGAGATCCCGGGTGGCAAGCAGCTGATCCAGAAGGAAATTGACGACCTCGGCCGCATGTCCCAGGGCGAATGGGTGGTGCTGGCAGTGTTCGTCGTCGCCGCCTTCTTCTGGATCGCCCCCGGCATCCTCACCGGCATCCCGGCCATTGGCGAAAGTGAAGGCTGGGCCTTCCTGAATCGCTTCAACGACACCGTGACCGCCATTGCAGCCGGCGTCATCCTGTTCCTGATCCCCGGCGACAAGCGCGGCAACATGACCCTGAAGTGGAAGGATGCCGAGAACGGCCTGCCGTGGGGCGTGCTGCTGCTGTTCGGTGGCGGCCTGTCCCTGGCAGCTGCAGTTGCGGCAACCGGCCTGGACGCCTGGTTCGGCGATCAGGTGGGTGGCCTTGGAGCCCTCCCACTGATCCTGCTGTTGGCCGTTGTGGTGACCATCGTGCTGCTGCTCACGGAGATCACCTCCAACACGGCAACGGCGGCTGCCTTCATCCCGATCCTGGGTGGTGTGGCCATCGGTCTGGGTATTGATCCCATCACGCTGCTGATCCCGGCAGCTCTTGCCGCCACCTGTGCGTTCATGCTGCCGGTGGGCACCCCGCCCAACGCCATCGTGTTTGCCTCCGGGCACGTGAAGATCAGCGAGATGGTCAAGGGTGGTGTGGTGCTCAACGTGGTCGGCATCGTGCTGATCACCTTGTTCACCGTGCTCCTCGGCCCGTGGGCTTTCGACATGGTCTTCTGACCCCCCGTTACCTTTTTCATGACGCCGGTGTCCGGGAGGATGAAGGCGTAGGTAACCAGCCGGCCCCGGCATGATG